>CADAYE010000007.1 GCA_902792085.1 uncultured bacterium
GTTCCCGCATTTGATATAGCACCCTGCAAATTATTTACTGAACTTGTTAATGTGCCGTTATTTGTTACGTCACCTGTTATAGCGCCTGTATTTGTTAATGTTCCTGAGTTAACTACCGCATTTTCTATTGCTGCAGAGTTTGATGAAGTGTTTGAGAAAGTTGTTGTACCAACACCTGTGATTGCATTGGCATTCGCTCCGCCTGTTAAGTAAAGGTTACCTGCGTTTGATATATCGCCGGTTATTTTATTCGCTAATGATGTCAATGTACCGCTGTTTGTTACATTACCTGTTATTGAACCTGTATTTGTTAATGTTCCTGTGTTAACAACTGCGTTTGCTATTGATGCAGTGTTTGATGATTCATTTGAGAAGGTTGTTGTACCTACACCTGTGATTGCATTTGCATTAGCTCCGCCCGTTAAGTACAAATTACCTGCGTTTGATATATCTCCGGTTATTTGATTTGCTAAAGATGTCAGTTTACCTTCAATACTAACATCATTAACAACAGAACCGTTAGTGCCTATTGCTACATCACCTTTAACTATGGTTGTACCTGTAGTACCCATTATTTCAGAAGTAAGAGTTCCTCCTGTCAATTCTATTTTTCCGCCGGTTATATTTAATCCGCCTTTAATACCTGAAGCACTTGTATTAAATGTACCTGCAACCAGATTTATCTGTTGAGATATTGTTTTACCGTCGGTTAAAGACACAATTCCTTCGGAATTGATTTTTGTTGACCCCAAAGCACCTGAAACAGATGAATTTATGGTTCCGCCTGTTATTTCTAAACCATTAACTTTATTATTTGTAACTCCGCTTGTTGTAGTCAGACTATTTGAAACAACAAGTTTTCCGTTAGTTATTGTAACTGATTTCTGTTGAACATTGGCGATAGTTGTTGTTCCGTCTTTTATTTCAATTGTACCGTTAGCAGTTGCAGCAGAATCGTTAACTTTTACCAAAGTATTAGTTCCGCTAAACTCTAAAACCCCGCTGTTATCAATATCAGAATCAGTATTACCGGAGAAATTTGTATTTAAAATTTTAACTGTACCGTCAGATTTATTTTTAATAGCGCTATCAGTAAATCCGCTCCATTCTTTTACATTATTGACTTCCAGAGTTTGTGTTTTACCATCGCCAAGAACAACTCCTGTATGAGCATTTCCACCTTTTATAAAGTTTGTATCAGTTTGTCCGTTACCATTAATAACAAGTTCTGCACCGTTTAATGTTCCGAGATTATCCTCAACTGTTTCACCGCCTGCAGGTAAGAAATAAGCTTTTACCGCTGACTCACCCATATCCTTGACAATAATTGTAGCAAGTGTATCAGAATCATCACGATTAAATATCAAAATACCTTTGTCAGCATCGACATCAGGATCAAAATCAGCGTAATTAATAGTATATGAACCTGAAACAGAAGCTGCTCTGGTTACATTAGCCAATATATCATTAGAGAGTTTATACACTCCGCTGAATCGGCTGTCTTCAGTTAAGATAACATTTGCAGTAGTGCTTTCAGCATCTGACATCAAGTATATTGAATTAATAATAATATTATGTCCGTCAGGGGTAACAACATCGCCTGCAGGGACAATAATTTTATCTGTACTTAAGTTTGCCAAATCAACATCTAAGCCGATATTTATATCATTATTAAGAGTCAGAGAATCAAAATTCTGAACTCCGACACTTTCGTTTTTAAGGTTCAGGGTAGAATTTCCACCTGTTAATTTTACACCGGAAAATGCATTATTAGCCCCGACATTAAGAGTAGTATTACTCAACGCCAAATTTGTATTGGAAACAGATGCCTGATTCCCGAGATTTACTGTTCCTGCGCCAAAGGTAAAGTTTGAAGTTCCCGAGCCGCCGACTTCACCATTAAAAGTAACATTAGCTGTAACAGGATCTGTACCGATTAAACCTGTTATAGTCAGAGCCGAATTATCTCCCATAAGGTGAACATTATCATCAATCCGTGTTGTACCTTCAACATTCATATTTCCTGCAGTATATATACCTTCTCCGTTGTCGTGAAGATATGAATTATAAGCACGAATGGTTGCATTTGTTGCTATACCTGAAACAAGTTGAGAAGAATTTTTAATTTCAACATTTTCTAATGTTAAATTGGTAGCATTTTCTAGTTCAAAACCTTTATAATGATTTGTTTCACTGAAATCAATCAAGGAAAGTTCAGAATCTTTGCCTTTGATATTAAAATTACCTGCAGCTGTTACACCCATATCTGCGGTTACGTTATAAACAGCACTTGAGGTATCTGTTGTAAAGTTTCTTGTATCAAGTTCTGCCTGATTAACAGCCAGAAGAGTATCTTGATAATTACCAGTCCAGATTTTGTTTTTTGTAGATTCAGCAATTGTTATTTTTAGAGTATCATCTGTTGTTTGTTTTGTTAGAATCTCAACATCACCGAGTACTTTTGTCGTTACATCATAAATTTTGATTTTATCGCCCCAGTCAGTGTTTTCAGAAATCGTATCATACTCTTTTTGTACATCATTTTGCAGAGTAAAAAGAACCCAGCCTTCAGGATCTTTTTCAAACCCGTTTACAAGCCCAAGGGAATTACCTTCAGGAGCTTTGATAATTTGAAGAGTTGCTGATTTTCCAATCATTGAAGAATCAACATCATTTAAGAAATTCAAAGCTTTAAGAGTAATTTTACCGGAAGTATTTTTTATAATACCGGTTTCCGGTTCTAAACTGGCACTTGATATTGAAAATGTATCAATGGTAGAGTGAGGATCTGTTTCAGCATTGTCAAAAAATATGTCCAGAGTGTATTTTGAATTAGCATCGGAAGATAGTGTAGTGAATTTATAATCATGAATTTTTCCGTCGATCGTACTAATATTGGTATTTTGTACATCAACCATACCATTTGAAATATCGTCATATAAATGGAGAGTCCCCGTTTTATCACCGCTTATGTTTACATAATACTTGTCCGATGTACCGTCTATACGGTCATACATAAACATCTCACCGTTATTCAACTGTTTAAGATTAAGGGTTGAATTTTTGTTGTCCATCCATATACCAACAGATGCACCCTGTCTTTTATTACCTTTAAAAACGGTCTTTTTACCTTCGCCATCGGCACTGATATTAAGAATATCCGTTTTAGCCCATATACCGCCAGCTCTGGCAGAATCTGTTCCGCCATTATCCGTAAATTGGGAGTTTTTAATCAAACCAACACGGGATTTTGTACTGCCGTTATTATCATCAATTCTCAAACCACATTTTTGGTTACTTGAAACAACTACGTTATCAATTAAATCAACGATTGAAGCCGTTCCGTTTTGAACAGAAGTAACTTGCAACCCGAATCCTGTTTTTTCCTGAGTACCATACATACCAGTAAATGTTGAATTTTGAATAGTTGTTGCAAATGCACCATAGAAACTTAAACCTGCACCGGAAGAATTTTCTATTGTCAAATTATCAATTAAATCAATTTTAGCCTTTCCCTGATTACCAAATATGTTGTCAGCAGATATTGAATTAGATATTGTCACATTTTTTACAGTACCTATTTTGCCTATGTTGTATATAGCACTACCCACTTTAGAAGTAGTATCTCTTATGACAACATTTTCTATATTATCAATGGTCCCTGCATTATATATAGCCCCACCTGACTCTGTTGCAGTAGAAAAACCTCCGCCTGTAATCGTAACATCGGACATATTTGTAATATGTGCAGTAGTATTATTATAGATAGCCCTACCCGTATTATTAGTAAAGGAAGAGTCTGTTATTGTCATATTGGCGGAATCACTGGTATTATAGATTAAACCTTTTGAGGTAGAAACGTTATCTTTAAAATTTGTATTTGTTATATTTAAAGTACCTGAATTTTTAAGAACAGAACCATCTTCGCCTGACATATTCTTCCAAGCACCGACATTATTAACATTCAGTGTCTGCCCGCTTTGAACAGTTATCCCTGAATAATGATTAACATCATCATAACCGTTTATATCAAAACCGCCGCCATTTATTGTGAGGGTTGATCCTGCCCCCTCCATAGTACCTAAATCACACCAGAGATCTTCATCAGATAACATATTATAACTGCGTTCAGCTTCATCAGAATGAACCGTATGATATAAATCTTCTTCTGCGAATTTTAAATTACCTGAAGCTGTAGAATATGATACAAAATAATTTTTAGTCAAACCTTCGACATTAATTGCTGAGCTTGAAAGTCCAAAGTGCGTGCGCAATATGTCGTCAGCAACATTAACTTCTACAGCAGAATCACTCGGGCTGTCTGCCAGAACGTTTATACTGTTTATCATAAATTTATGCGTTCCGCCCGATGAAGTAAATGATTTAGCAGAAAAAGTATCAGCAAGCGCATCTTGTAAATCTGCATCAATTTTCAGATATAAGTCTGACTTAAGAGTAACATCGCCTAATGACTGCGTCTGAGGTTCTATATACCCGTTTTGTAAATCAATACTTCCGTGGTTTGTATCATTTTGCAAAATATTAATATCAAAATGACCAATGTTGTCAGAATTGTCAGCCTGAGTAACACTACCTAATTTAACATCCGCATCATTATAAAGGTAAACCTTATTCCCGCTGACTGTATTATTAAATATATATTTACCGCCATTTAATGCCGAGTCACTGTTAATATGAATTGAACCGTCATCACCTTCAATTGTACCGTCAAATGTTATCGTGTGTTGTTTGGTATCAGATTCTGCCTCAGCATTAAGTTTTAAAGTACCCTTATAATTATAAACATCGTTATAAACATCACCTGCTTTGTTAGCTGTAAACAGGCTATCTCCATATGCATCTGCGCATATAGCAGCAACTGAATTTGTACCATTTAGATAAATCGCACCACCTTTACCATTTGCTACATTACCAATAAAATTAGCAGATAATCTGTTTATTTTACCTTTAGTATTAATGGCTCCACCATTACCAGATGCGCTATTGTTTATAAGATCCCCATAAATAGCATCAAAAGTAGAAGAACCTGAATCGTTATTAATGGCACCGCCGTCTCCTTTTGTTGCCTTGTTGCCTATAAAATCACCGTATATTGTTCCATAATGTGATTTACTGTTCTTTGTCTGAGACTGAATAGCACCACCTTTATGAGCACTATTACCGATAAAATCCCCAGTGATAGAGCCGATATCTCCATCTTCTACACGGATAGCTCCGCCACCGTCATTACCTGCTTTATTAGCGATGAAATCACCGATAACGGTCCCCAATTTACCATTAATATCTATGGCGCCACCGCCCTTTCCGACATTATTTGCTATAAAGTTACCCTGTATGATTTTAATCTCTGGCACAGTCCCAGTGTCGTTCTTACTGGCAATAGCACCTCCCCAACCTTGCGAAGCGTTACCGACAGCAGCACTGTTACCTATAAATTGGCCATGTATCATTCCGATTTTTCCGTTAATATTTCTAATAGCTCCGCCGGCTCTGCCCGCATTGTTTCCTATAAAATTACCAATTATTGCTTTGATATCCCCTTTATAGTTATTGATTGCACCACCACTTTTGGAAGCAGAATTGTTTATAAATGTTCCTGAAACAAAACCAAGTGTTCCTGGACTTTCATTACCAATAGCACCTCCGCCACTATTATCTCCTGTTACGGTGGATTTATTCCCAATAAAATCAGCATTGATATTCAGGCCGTTAGCTAATAAATTCTTAACCGCTCCACCATTATCGCTAGAAGTCAAACCGTAGAAATATTTGTTGGTTATATAATCGTTCTCTAATACCTCTCTTTCCGTTTGTCTTGTATAGTCATCAGGAACGGTATATGTATATTTATAGTATCGGGTTTCAGTTGAGAAATCTTTATAAGGCATATAAAAAGCAACCATACCGCTTACACTGTTCAAATCCCCGGTTTCAGGATCTGGTTTTATGCTGCTTGCAATTGGAATATTGGCAGGAGGAACTGTTCCCCAATAATCTTTAGCCTTAGTAGAATCAGACTTTTCCCATTTTGTTGTATCAATATCATACATAAAATCTGTACGCAAATTTATATCATAATATTTAGTAGTGTATTCATTTGTATTATTATCGAATACTACTTTGTAATAGTTATAAGAGTCTTTAGTTGCTTCGGTATTATCCCAGATTGATTTTGGGAGAGCACTTATGCTGTAGCTGTAATAGTGACCATCTTGGCTAAATACGTAATTATCATCCGCTGTAACTTCCCTGATTGCTGTAGAACCTGTCGCTGCAAGGTCGATAATTGCATCATTTTTTGATTCCGTACCTTCTTTCGGTTTAAAGTAGAAAACCTGTCCGTTAATAACAACAACATAAGGATAATTAGTCTCGTCATAACCTGAAGAAATATCAGGGTTAGCACCAGCATCAGTATAATGATAATGAGATCCCTCTAAATATTCTTTGCTTGTTTTGTAAACCAAGTCTATTGTTCCGCCGTTTGGTGTAAATTCCTTAGCATTAAGAATCAAATTACCGCTCAGGGAGTCGTAATCAATAGTTCGAACATCATAATGATCTTCAGTTGCGTAAGTGATATTTGTCGCAATATCAAAACCCGGTTTTAGAGCCATAGCAAATCTGAAAGAGTTTCTGGAAAGATTTATTATTTTTTGTTCTGAACCTGAACCGGAAAGTAAATTGAATCCCCCAAGCAATATTTGGCCATTTACTGCGGTTGTTGATTCAGCCGTAAACCAATCTGCTTTTTTCGCATCAGTTGCATCCATGTCAACATCTAATAAATGGTTTACAGATGCATTTTGTGTAACTTTACCAAAATCATGCCTGTCAACATGGCCATTTCTGAGGTCAAGAGTAACCATATTATGATCAGTATCGCTGCCTGGGTTGAATTCGACAAGTCTAAGAGCACCATAGGTTGTGCCATTTTCCTGCTCTTTGCTGCCAAGTCTTATTACTGCACCGTTAAGAAGATTTAATTTTCCGCCAAGTTCGCTGTTGAAGTGATATTCCCCGCCCCTTTCGGATTCATCTCCGCTATTGAGAACAATTGAACCGTCAACCGGATGATCATCATCAATATAATTAACAACACCGTCAAAAGTAATTATACGTGGTTTTGTTTTTTCATCTTCAAGATATGTGCCCGCATTGAGATTTATTGTGCCCGTATTATAAACATCATTATAAACACCGTTCACTTTGTTAGATGTAAATGTGATATTGTTGTTAATCGCATTTATATTGACAGTTCCGGCATTGGTAAGAAATCCGCCATTTACAGTATCTGCAAATCCACTTATAGAAGATACATCTTGTATCGTAAGAGTTTGCCCGGAAGCAACAGAAAGTCCTGCATAGCCTCCACCTGCAATAGCAGCTTGAACCGCACTTTTTATAGTATAGATTCTGCCTGACCCTGCCAATGCACCTGCAGGAGCACTAAATGTATAATTTTCGGTAAGTACACTCTCTCCTACCCCAGAATTTTTTATATCTTCAGCCAAATCAGCACTTGCAACATTTGTTGTAAATGCCACACTCAACATTAGTGCAAATAAAATTTTTTTTGTTTTTGCAACTCTAATTGACATATCTTTTTCTCTTCCCGGAGGTAAATACAGATAGGGTTTCAATATAACGATAAGTATATTTATTTCCGGTAAAATAAATCTGCATTCCTATTTATATTTTACACTAAAATTTCATAAAATCAATAATTATAATGAGTATAAAACAGAAAAATACAACAAAAAACTTAGATTTATACACAACTAGGTGTCTAAGTAAAAAGTTTTCAAAAACAACACAAATTAATTATATTTTTTATGTTTAATAATCAACTACACTGTTACAAATAATCATATAGGGTGTGTCTTTACAAGAACAGTATGTATATAGGTTTTCAGGACAGTTGTGATGGGAGTTTTTAGGCGAAGTTGCCTAATTATTGGGCGACAGAGGGAGATTTGTAGTGTAGAGATTTGCCGGACTATTTTTGCACTTTTGTCACAAATTTTGCACTATTTTGCACTAATATTCTGTTAAGCTGAACTTGTCCCAGGGTCTATCCCCCTCATTATTTGATTTTTAGCGAGTGCAAATAAGTGCAATATAGTGCAAAAATAAATTATCTTGCATTTTGGTATGTGTCAAAATGTCTCTGAGATTGAGCTTCATGACTTGATGTTTCTGCGAACAAGAGTGATTAATGTGTATACAAAGGAGCATACGCATGGCAGATTTTACTCCAGAAAAATGTAAACAAATAGCTTTAGCAAGACTTGATATTGTTCATCAATGGCTTGAGTTCAGAAAGAAATCTCAAAATAAACTTCAAGCCGATTATGATTTTGTTAAATTGCATAATACTTCAAACTCACATCTTTATGAGATTTTAGGTAAAATATCCCGCGGCAGTTTGCATCGCTGGCTTGCTATGCTAAATGGAACGGAAGATTACACAAAACTTTTGCCGCAATATAAATATTCAACTGTTCTGGAATACAGAACAGTTCTTAATGATGACGAAATAAAAATATTTATGGGGTTGCTTTTGCATCCCAATAGACTTTCAATCGGCAAAGCCATTGCATTAACGAAATACAGATTAAAAGAACAAGGGCAAAGTTTTATCCCGGCAGATATTACATTCCGACGTTATGCAAAATGGTTCAAAGATAATAATTACGATAAATGGATTCTTGCTCGTGACGGAGAAAAAGCATTATCGGATAAAGTCGAACCATATATAAAACGTGATGCTTCGCTTTTAGAAGTCGGGGATATTCTTGTCGCAGACGGGCATAAATTAGCCTTTCAAGTAATAAATCCGTTCACGGGCAAACCTTGTCGAGCAACATTAGTGGGTTTTCTTGATTGGAAGTCAACTGCACTTGTTGGTTATGAAATTATGCTTGAAGAAAATACCCAATGCATAGCAAGTGCTCTGCGTAATTCAATAATAAATCTTGATATGATACCAAAAGTTGTATATCAAGATAATGGCAGAGCTTTTAGGGCAAAATATTTTACTGTCGATAAAGGATTCACCGAACTTGGTTTTCAGGGATTGTATTCAAAACTCGGAATTGAAACAGTTTTTGCACGACCATATAATGCAAGAGCAAAAATCATAGAAAGATTTTTCAAAGAATTTCAGGAAGGTTTTGAAAAACTTCTGCCGAGTTATATTGGAAGCAGTATTCAAAATAAACCTGCCTATATGATGCGGAATGAGAAATTCCATAAAAATTGGCATAAGCGGATTGCGAGCAGAGGGCGGAACGTAAGTGCAGACCCGTTTAACGCGAGCAACCAAGAGGAATATATTCCGACCATTGAAGAAACAATAAAAATGATTGATATGTGGTTGAGTTTTAAGAACTCGCAGCCCTGTTCGAATGCGCCGGATAAAACAATTGCGGAAGTTTTATCGGAAAGAAAAAGACAAAATATTGATATAAATACCCTTGACGATTTAATGCTCGCAACCGAAGTAAAAACAATTCAAAGAAACGGAATTAGGTTTTTAAATTGTGACTATTTTGATGAAAGGTTGTACGGCTTTAAAAGTAAAGTCTTGATAAAATATAATCTTTTTGACCTCACTAGTATTAAAGTTTACACCCCAAAAGGCGAATACTTGTGTACCGCAGAACGTGTAACAGAAACACATCCGATGGCAAAATTACTAGGTGATGTTAAAGACTACGAAGATTACAAGCAAAAAATTGTAAGACAAAGACAATTAAAAAAGAAAACTGTTGAATCTGTTAAAAAATATCCTCAATACGAAGATATAAAGTTACTTGAAACACAGATAGAGCCTACCGAAATTCAAACTGTGTTCAAATCGGATTCAAAAAGGGGGCAAATGCTGTTCAAAAATAATTCAGAAAAATATGAGTATTTGGTTGCTAATGACCCAAATAATTCTTGGATAACTGAATTTAAAAATACAAAGGAGTACAAATTATTGTATGAATAGCGGCTTGCGAGCAGAGGGCCGAAGCGTGAGCGTGCCCGTTTAACGCGAGCAAGCCAAGAAAGGATAACACATGAACAAAAAATTCATAAAAACTCAGAATGTCAAAAACTTTATCGGACTTGTTGAAAATCTGATTAACAAACCGAAAAATATTCCAAAAATGGGACTGGTTTACGGTGAGCCCGGACTTGGAAAATCTCAGACAGCATTATGGTTATCTTGCAAATATGACGGAATCTATTTAAGAGTATCAAACCTTATGACTGGCAGATGGCTTTTGGAAGAGATGGTAAAAGAACTTGATGAAATACCAAGGTTTTTGACTTCCGATAATTTTAATATCGTGGTTAAAAAGCTGAAACAAAACCCGCAGGTGATTTTTATTGATGAAATTGATTATCTGATGAATAACTACAAAACTATTGAAACACTAAGGGATATTCATGATGAAACCGGCTGCCCAATAATTTTTATCGGAATGGGTTTGGCACACAGAAAGCTTGAAAGATATAAACATCTTTATGACAGGTTCTCAGAAATTTTAAAGTTTGAAACATTTGGAGTAAATGATTTGAGTCAAATTATAGCTCAGTTGTCAGAAGTTCCATTTACTCCTGATGCTATTGAATATATCCACTCAAAATACAACAGGTTCAGACAAATTGTTCAGCTGATAAATCAAATGGAAACATTTGCCAAAGACAATAATTTAACGGAAATATCAAAAGAAATTATGGAGCAAATATTATGAAGTGGATTTTCGGTAGAGCGCCGTGTGAGCGTAAGCGAACCCAGCCCGTAAGGTGTCGGTCGGACGTTACTCCGCCGACACCCCGAATAATCCAAGACAGAAAGGAACAAAAATGAACATACTTAAACTTGCGCGACATTTAAAAGAATTTACCTTAGATGTAATTGAAATGATTGCAGAATGCGATTGTAAAACGGAACTTGAACAGCTTTTGAACAAGAATAAAATAGTCTTTGAACAGGGTTTGTATAAATATAAAGAGCCGGAGAAACTCAAGACTTTTGATATTTTTGAAAAGCCAATTTATAAAAGCGGGGAGCGGATTTTGTTTAAGAATATGGCAATTATATATTTGAATAATCGCAGACTTACAAAAGATACTTTAAAAGGCTACCGTTCGCAGCTAAAATATAATATTATTCCGTTTTTTGAGGGTTTATACGCTGATGAAATTACTTATGAAAAGATATTAGAATTTGTTGAATTTATGAAGAAAAAATTTAAACCAAAGACAGCAAGTAACGGTGTGACGTTGCTTGGCAGTATTTTAAAATATGCATTTATGGAGGGTTATATCAAAAATAATCCGTATTTTGGTGTTAGAAATTCAATGTGTAAATAAGGAGAGAATATGACAAAATTAGATAAATTAAAACAAGCAGAGCATTTGTATGTTTACGAAAAACAACCGCTTGATGTAATTGGAGCAAAACTTGACATTTCGCGCAGGACTTTATTTTATTGGAAAAAGGAATATGACTGGGATAAAAAGAGGTTTGAAAAAGGCAGAGAACAGGAACTTTTTAATCGGGAGCTACTGAATTTTGCACAAAAAATTATGGATAAAATTTCAAATGATATTGATAACAATCAACAAACTCCACAAGCAGAAATGTATTCGCTGATGAATATCTTAAAAAATCTGCCGCAGGTCAAACAACAAATAACAGAGACAAAACAAAATCAAAAACAAAAAACTTTATCTCTGGAACATTTCAAACAAATTGAAAAAGAGTTATTTGGAATTGAGTATGATTAAATTCTAAAAATTAATCACCAAATATGATGAAAGGTAAATTTCTTTCAAGTGCGTATTGACGAAAGGAAATATCTTATCAAATAAAAATAACCAACTTAAGATTAATTAATAAAACTATTTAATACGAATAATAGGAATATTATATTGATTTGACAATAAAACTAATGATGGATATCTAGAACTAATATTTTCAAGTGGTTCCGTTATTACGAAAGCTTGTATTTGAGGCTGATTTACTAAAACCTCAGTTGTTCCCCCCGTCTTTGTTAATGCATCTTCTGTTGCATTAATCACATTTAATATTATATCTTTAGGTATAGTTTTATCTCTAATTGTAATATCTTTAATAGCAGTTTTGTAGCGTGGTAGTTGTGATACAAGTATACCGTACTCTTCATTTGTTAACTCTATATTATTCTGTTTTAATTCTGCCAAAAAATTATCTTTTAAAAATGAAAGGGCTTTTGCTTGATAACAATTTTCTGTATTTTCTTCAGGGCTAGCACCTCTTCTAGAATCAAATAACCATTGTGAATAAGTCATATCTGTCTTTTTTAAATTACTATGAAAAGTTACATCTAATGCTGCAGGATAAGATGAATTCTCACTTCCGGCAATAAGTAATCCAACACCATCTCCGAATAATCCTCCATTTAATAACTTTTTAGCCGATGCAGATGCTGTTATACCATCACTATTTGGATTATCTACAGCATTTTTAAAATCAATAAATTTAGGTTGCACATCCCCTGTATCAAAATTAAACATATGCAAAAGAAGTAATGCATTTTCAACTGTAGTTCCAGGATTAAAGCCATATTTTGAGAGATCAGTTTTTGTGTCAATTGAACTCAAATCGAGATATTGAATAGGTATATTATTTCCTCCAATATTGGTATTTTGAGTAGGAATTAAACTTTGATTAATAATTTTTGATGGATATAGAATATTTGTATTTTGGCGAGCTTGATTAATTTTTTCATCTAATTTTTGTAAATCAGGAATTTTATATTCCGGATTTATTGTTGTCATTTTTGAAACTATTAATTTAAATATGTCGAAGCTTTGACCATTTTGTAGATATGATGCTTGATAATCAATAAAATAGTCTGAAAGATTTGTCATGTTTGTAATTTCTTTAAGTTTCTTTATTCTATTTATAAGATAATCCGGAAGACTATATTGTTTGAGTATTGATTGCGTTACATCTCGATTCAGAGGAAGAGTAATAATTGTATACTTTAGAATGGATTTAGATGTATTATCTAAATTTTCAAATTCGGGTGAATTTACAATATCTTTAAGCATATCAACATACTTTTCTTTATCTTTTATATTTGCAAATTCCGGTATACCCTCTTCTATTCGTTTAAGCAATTCTGCACTATCCAATTTCGTTATATCTATCTTGTTTGAAAGCATATTGTCTATAAAATTACTTTTGTTTGCAGGGCTTTCAGTTGTTGCCTGTTGATATACTTGTGTATTCATTAATTTTTCTCGTTCTGCAATAACATCAACCCCAGCTTCTTTAAATGCTTGGGTTAATTCTGCATTTGGGAGTATTCTGTCAGTAATTTCAAATAAACGCCACCTATCTACAGTGTATGTGCTATTTTCCATACCTTTTAAAGCTCTCAATAAATCAAATATTTTCTTTAAATCTGAATAGTCATATTTGTTAAAATCTTTATTCCTAATAAATGGCATAATGTCTTTTATTTCTAAACCTTTTAATTCAGATAAAATATAAAATTTTGAATGCTCATTGTTACAAATATTTGTTTCAGACAATTTTTTATAATTATTTATAAATGTTTCTAAATCATTTAGTAGATTATCATAAGAAAAACTATCTACAACTTTTTTTAAATCATAAGGTTTCAGACCATCTATATTCTTCATTAAATAATCACAAGCAAACAATTTAGGTAAATTATAATCTGTTGGTCCCCAACCGCCACTTTCTGCAATTTTTAATATGTCATATGAAGCGCTGCGATAATCTTGTTTTATTTTCTCAATTAGCATTTTTTTCATAACATCTTGAGTAGATTTATCAAATTTATCAAACGATAAATCTTTTTGACCGAAAGAGGTAAAATCCTGATCAAATGTTATATGAACAATGTGTGAACTTGTTTTGTCATAAAGCTTTGCTATTTCAAAATATATATCACTAAATTTCCCATCTTTTATAGAACTTTTTGCCATTTCTGCAACTCTTAAAGAGTATGAATAATCATTATCATATTTATGATTTTCTGTTTTGTTAAATAGCATATCTCTTATTTTTAAAAATGTTTTTTGGTTGAATGTATAACCTTCTTTAGAATCACCTTCAGTACAAACTTTTATAATCTCATCAACAACACTATTTCTAACAGTCGGATTTGACATAAGTTGTTTTGTTGCATCAACGATTTGGCGTTTTGCCTCGGGTTTTGCATATTCTAATTGGAACATTATTATACTTCCAATTGAAAAATCGGTACCTTCAATAAGATATTCATCTTTACCTTTTGGAATACTTTCAACTATTTCTTTTGCGTAACTAAGCATTTCCTCGCTATATAAGTTTCCTTGATAATCTCTTGTCATTTTCTTAAAATCATCAAGTTTAAAATGATTTGCATCGTAAGAATTATTTGATAAATCACTGTTTTTAACAGCTTCTAATAGTGCTCTTGCAGCAGGGCTTTCTGCTCCATCAGGTCTGCGGCATAATTCTCTGCCCTGTGTTGCAAACTCAGCATCTGACATGGTTGAAATTCCCGCAGGAACTCCTTTGCGTGTTACTGTTCCGTCAGAGTTTATTTCTATATCTTCTGTATGTTCTGAAGTTCTATTCAGCGGATTATTGGAGGTTACATCTTGACCTGCTTGCAATTTAGCTTTCATTTTTGCTCTTAATGCAGCTAATGAGGCATCATTAGGGACATATTCGCCAACAGATAATTCTCCAAGATTGCTTTCATCAAGCCCTCTGTCTACTTTCTCTTGTGAACTGTATGCTCCACGTTCTGAGGCTTGATCTACGTATCTCGGCATATCCTCTGTACCGACTGTATTTGTAAATTCGTCTTTATAAATTCTTCTTAAATAATCTTCTACAGTTCCTTCTTGTGCTCTTTGGAAATTATAACTCTGTAGTAAATGTTTGTTGTAATTGTTTTCTAATGCATCTTTGATATAACTTTCTTTTTTATCTTCAGGAATAGATTTGTCATTAGCAATCAATTCTCTCAAACCTTGTTCGCCATATTGTGCCAAAACATCTCTATATTGCAACATATGGACAAATTCGTGTGAAATTATTGAAGTCAGTTTTTTGACATTTGTTATATCCTCATTTATAACTATTCTTCCGTTAGGCCAATCTGCTCCACCATCTGTTTTTGCAGTAGTTCCATCTTCTAATTTTACTGATGTATCGGCAAATACGATAGGTGGTTCAAAGCCTTCCATTCCGAGTTCTTGTGCAAGAATTTTTACGATTCCGTCTGCAACTGCTTGTTTATCTTTAGGATTTTGTTTTGCAAGTTGTTCTATATCTGCGGAGTGCTTTTTAGCAATTTCAGTAAACACTCTGCCCATTTCATCGTAACGTTGTGTTAAAATTTTATTTAATTTACCTTTAAATATTAGAGATGTAACTTCATTTTCAACATTTTGTACTGGTTCTTTTAACCCTGCGTTTGGATCTAAATTAAATAAATCAACTTTTTCATCAGGAGCAGTAGTTTCAATATCGTGTTGTTGCCATTGTTTGCGTACTTTTTCTTCAACAATAGTTGCAGGATTTTCTTTGCGTGCTTTTTGAATTAAAGCATCTTCTTCAGCATTCATACCCTGTGGTCGTGTAATTTCGGATTTAGGCTCTCCTTCTGTTCTTGGTTTTGCAATTTCTGTCTTTATTTCAGGAACTGCCGTTTCATCGTAATTCGCAGTTACTCTCTCAAGCATTGCTGTTGCAAGTTGATTTGCATCTTCAAATTTACCTACAGGAAGTCCATCTATATCAACAATATATTGAGTTTTTTCAGGAGTTTTAATTTCTTTTATATTCCAATTCTTAACTCCTGATTTCTCAATTGCCGCATCTAAATTTGCTCTTGAAGTTGCAGTATGTGTTTTAGCACCAAGCATATATTCTAAAACGTGGTTCATTAATTTTAATTTAGAAAGCATCTGTCCCTGTTCAGAAAGTGCATCTTGAAGATTTGCACCCTCAGTTGCGACTTCTAATCCTGTAAATGCCGCTACATCTGTCAAGAATGCACCACCAGTTGTAAGAACTTTATTGCCACCTTTAACGAAATTTTGGATTAACTTATCGCCGGAAATGCTTGTTGTTTGAATTGCACCATTTGCAGTTTTAGTTCCACCTTCAAATAATCTTGAAGTTGCACCGATTTTACCAAGTGATCTTGAAACTGCCTGTGCCATCGGAGCACCGACATATGCACCGAAGAAAATATATTTAGCAGAACCTTTGGTACTTTCCCAAAGTTCTTCGCCATTTACACCACGTTCGCTTGTAGCTTGGTTCATTAAAGTCAAACCAACATCTGTGGCAAGAGTTCCACTTGTCATTGCAAGTTTAATACCCTGTTGAACTGCTGTTTGACCGTATTTTGCAACAAGAGTTCTAACTAAATTTGCCGCCGCTCCTGTTGCTTCTGCACTTCCTGCCGCCGCTCCTGAAATTTCTGCCATAATCGGACTGCGGGTTACTAAAATAGAAACTATTGTTATAGCGGCAAGTTTAACCATTCCGCCTGTTGCTTTCGCATCCATAACTTTGTCGGTTAATTCATCAGGTACAAAATCAGTTCCGTACATTGCCTTATACTGAGTTTCATATTCTTTTTTCATATCATCATAGGAACGATCCCCGATGATATTTTTCATTTGAGTTTCAGTCTCTTCTTTGATTCCAGAAATAGCTTTTATTGTCGCTTCTGCGTTTCCAATAGTTCCGTTAAGAATCATATCGACTGCTTCCTGATCGTTATTGAAATATTGCAATAATAATTTATTAGCCTTTACAATGTGGCTTGCAGGATTAAGACCTTCATTTTGAGCAGGAGCGTGAACCAATGCATCTTGCTCGCTTTGATAAGATCTAATTTCAGACATTGCATCTTTTAATATATCGAGTCTTTGATTCAGTATAGTAGCATTTTGATATCTTTCAGTTGTTTCCTGAAATTCACTTGCAGTTTGTAAATCAAATTTGTGTCCTGTATCTTTTTTGAAATCTGTTTCAAATCCTCTGAAAAACATTTCAGGATTATTTCTCATTACATCCAAACTACCGCTTTCTCTTAATGCTTTGTTGTAGTTTGGCTCAAACTTTTTAGATAATTCGTAAAAATTTTGATATTCTTCTTCTGTTCCGTTCCATACGTTTTTAATTGAATTCCAAAGCTCGCCAGCTCCGGCATTGATTGCGGCACCGACATCATCTAATATACCCATTGACTCAAGTGCTTCTTGAGCGGCTTTGTGCGTTTCAATATAATGATTTAAAACAAAATCACGAACTTCTATATCTTTTTTAGCACGTTCAGATAAATCCAAATTATGACGTTCAAAATCTGAATTAATTTTTCTAATATTAAATTTAGACATAGAATTTGTTTTAAATTCTTGATATGCCATTGGCTTTTTATTTTCACCCGGTTTAAAATTAGATAAATATTTGTTGTAATTAGTTTTTAATTGATTTTCTATTTCTTGAGCTGTAAAATGTCTATCATTATTTCCAATTATATAGTAAGATTCATTATTTCCTTTTTGGTCTAATTTTTTAAATTTGTATTCCCCGTCAGGATAGTAAGAAATTGTCTCAACTGAACCGTCTTTGTAAGTTGTTGTAACTTCACGACCACCATCAGCGGTTGGAGTTTCTTTTGATTCCAGAATATCTTCACTTGCCGTAGAAATAGACTTTACAAATCCCATAAAATCTGCATCTTCAATTCCGGCTTGATTTTCAAATAAACTTGCAACTTGTTTATTTTCAGTGGCATCGAGAGTTTTATCTGCTCCGGCAAACTTTGTTAAACCTTTAAAAACTCCGTCTAATTCTTCTGTTTCAAGAGTTCCATCGCTATTGGCATCGTAAGCATCAAAAAGGTTATGGAATTTTTTGTCCACTTGTTCTTTACGCACACCGTGTTTTGCGTTATTTAAATGTTCCTTTTTACCGTTATTGTTGATCCAAAAGTCGTTGAAACCCATTTCTTTACTTTTACCTTCTATTTTTCGCTATTTATGTAACAAAATTGTAGTTGTGTTACATATTTTTTATCGGCATTTTTTGCAAAAACTTTAGGGTTTTCGGGCAAAAATTTACAATTGCGAATAAATTGTTACAAAAATGAAATGATACAATTTCCGACACATATACTTGATGTTTCTTTACGCAAGAGCGATGAATAATGTAGCTTGAAAGGAACATAATATGGTTTATAAAGATTATAAGCGCTTGGTTGGCGGCATTAAACGGGTACCGCTCACGCTTTCACCCTCTGCCGCCAATCCGCTATACGGGACAAAGATTTTAAACTTAAAAACACAGGAAATCGGACTGTTAATTTGTTTATGGGAAAACAAGTTCGCTGATAAAACTGTAGATTGTCTTGGATTTCTTCCACGCTCGCAGAGTTTCACTTTTATGCCTAACGGCATAGTCAGCTCAATCTGCCCGCTATCCGGTCGTTGCCGTACAGAAATCCGCTTTGCAACTTGTGTTGATAAAACCGGCAAACGCTACAATATTGAGCTTGATAATATCAGAGGGTTTGAAGATGATTTTTGCTAAGCGAACAGTTGAGGCGAAGCCGAAACTTGTGAGCCTGTATCTGTAATGGAGCGAAGCGAAATGAAAGTGAAAAATAAATTAACCAAAGAAACGTTGGATATTCCGTATTCTGAATTTAGGATAAAATTTGCAAAAGAGATTCAGCGGATTTTCGGTAGGGCGATGTTGAGCGATAGCGAACAAGCCCGTAAGGTGCCGGTCGGACGTTACTCCGCCGGCACCCCGAATAATCCAAGACGGAGGCATTTGAAAGCTATCGCAAAACTCAATTAAATAAATATTCTTGGAACTTCAAAGATGACAATTCTTTGGAGTTTAATTTTTATTTTGAATTACACTGGAATTTCAATCATTTTGGAATGTCGAACTGGTATATCGAACGAATGTAATTTTTCGAACACTAATAAAACACCTTTTAAACGGCATTTAAACGCCGTTTAATTTTTAAGTTCTTTAACATATTCTTTTCCATACAATTCAATATCGTCTATCTCAAAAAGATCACTTCTATATTGTCCCGGCCATACGGCATATAATTTGCTACCTTCATTTTTTACACGATAATAGACATCACGTTTGTCTTTTACATAATTTTGAACTTGTTCTATTTCTTTATTTTTTGTCAGCTCAATATAACATACAAGTTTTGAACCATAAGGAAAATATTCTTGTTCTGAAGCTTTTCTCATTTTTATCATCCTTTACTTATTTGTAATTTGTAATTTTCTAATTCTAATAATTTATGTTTAATAAGATTTCCATAGGCAAAACCACCTAATTCTCCGTTTTTTGAAATAACCCTATGGCAGGGAATAATTATCATAATCGGATTTTTATTACAAGCAAAGCCAACAGCTCTCTGTGAGTTTGGTTTTCCGATAGCATAAGCAATTTCTGAATAACTTTTTGTTTTACCATAAGAGATTTTTAAAAGTTCCTTCCAAACTTCTTTTTGAAATGTAGTTCCTTTAGGATTAATTTTTATATCAAATTTTTGCCTTTGACCTAATAAGTATTCCTTTAATTGAGATTTAATCGTTTTAATGAAAGCCGTTTCTTGCTCTGTTTTTTCAATATTTTTAACAAGTTTTAATGAAATTAAAGCGTCTTTTTCACAAATTATTTCTAAAACTCCTACAGGAGAATTATAATAAGATTTACACATATCAAGATTATAATATAAAATTCCGTATAAAGTTATAAGAGTTACTAATAAAGAGAAAATAACGCAGATCTAAATATTTCCAAAAAGCCATTGCAAAACATTTAATCTTTTAATTCCATTATTATCTCCACTACCATAATCCATTGTCAGCAGATATTTTGGATAATTATCTTTTATTTCTTCAAGAGGTTCTAACTCCCTTTGCAAAATTTCCGGTTCTAATGCGTTCAATGCAACTTGATAATATTCAATTTGTTCTTTTTTCTTTGCAATAAAATCAATTTCAACAGTTTTATTCTCACGAACTTGACCGTTTCTGACTAATTTCGTAATTTTACCGACCGAAACGCTATACCCTCGCCTTAAAAGTTCTAAATAAACAATATTTTCCAAAATATGACCTAAATCTCTATCGGAACTTCCTAATATTGCATTCCTTAGTCCAATATCTACTACATAAAATTTAGGAGAACTATCAAGATATTTTTTGCCTTTAATATCGTACCTATCACATTTATAAACCAAGTAACTGTCCATTAGACCTTGTAAATACGTAGTTAATGTCGGAACAGATATATTTTGTCCGGATGCCTTTAAACCTCTTTCAATCCCTCTTAAAGATGTTTCATTGCCAATATTATCAAATATGTATCGTATTACGGAATTAAGTTTATTTACATCAGTAATACCGTATCTGCTTATAATATCTTTTTGAACAGTATTCAAATAAACAGTATTCATCAAATAATCATATATTAAATCTGTATCGGAATTAAATTTTATAGTTTGAGGAAACCCACTTTCTTTTAAATATTTAGAATAAAGCTCTTGCAAATTATAATTTGGTACAAATTGTTTTAAACTCGGGTTGTTTTGCAATTCAATTTCTTTACTTGCCTCACAGTATTCCCTGAAAGAAAACGGCTGCATTTTAATTTCTACATAACGACCACCGAAAGAATTCGCAAGATCTCCTGAAAACATATAAGCATTAGAACCTGTCAGATACAAATCCACATTTTCTATCAGTTTTAAAGCATTTGCAGCAAGTTGCCAATTTTCAAGTAATTGTACCTCATCAATAAAAACAAAATTTATTTTGTTTGGCACTAACTTGCTTGTAACATAATCCAGCAATTTATTATAGTCAGCAAGAAAACCGCTATCATTATAAGTCAGACCAATTTCTCGTGTGTGCAAAACATCTTCCAAATTTATACTAATAATAGTATTTTTTGTTGCGATTTTGTTTTTCAAAAGTTCTTTTTGAAACAATACAAATAATTTAGACTTACCGCAACGCCTTACCCCCGTTACAATCTTAACCAAATCATTTTGTCCCAGCCAAGATTTCAACTTTTGGGTGTATTGTTTTCTTTGAATTAAAATTTCTTTATTTTGTACCATGTAAACAACCTTTCGCTTTATTATAATTTACAAAAACAATATTGTCAATATTTTGTAAAATGCATTTATCCTATTTAATTGGCTTTTTGTTGTATAATAGGCTTATGAGTTCAGAAAAAACAATTTATGATTGGAAGCGTTATTGGGTACCTTATGGTAGTCATGAAGAATCATATTTTGAATATTCATCACTATATAATAATGAGAAACCAACTTTGGCTGATTTAAGAGACAAAAAATGTCTAATATTATTAGGAGATGCAGCACTAGGAAAATCTACTACATTAAAACAGGAATATGAAAATCTTCAGAGTGCTAATATTGGGGCATTTTTTATTGATTTAAAATGTATTAGTGATTATACATCCTTAAAAGACAAATTTATCAGTTTAAAACAATATTGCAATAATAAATCAAAAGTATATTTATTTATGGATAGTTTTGATGAAGGACAACTGGTTTTTGATAATATTGTTAACAGTTTGGTTGATAATTTAAAATACTTAGACTTAAGTAAAATATATATTAGAATTGCTTGTAGAACAGTCGTATTTCCTCAATATTTATGTGATGAACTTAAGCAACTCTCATATAGAGAGCAAGAAAATTTTCAGTTTAATAATGCAAAAGACATTTTTAAACAGCAATTTAAAATCATAAATAATAGCAAAGAAAAAAATATACCTGTAGAAATATATAAATTATTGCCCCTTAATAAAGATGATATAAATAAAGTATTAGAGCATAAGAATATTAATAAAGATGATTTTTATAATAATACTTTGCTTTCCGAGGAATTAAAAACCCCAATTACAGCATTGTATATAATTGACAATTACGAAAATCTTGATAGCATGTCACAATTTGAAATATATAATAATATATGCTTAAAACTTTGTAATGAGTACAATGGACAAAGTAATAAACAAATATTAAATACAAGCGAAAGAATGAAAATAGCAGCTACTCTATTCACAATAATGCTATTTTCCAATAAATATACAATTTCATATGATAAAAATGTTTTTGAATATTCGGATCCAAATACATTCTTTACGCAAAAATACTTTGGTGACATAAAAAATGTTTTAAATATATTACGTTTTGCTATTCCAGCAAGTAATATAGAAGAAGTTTTAAATACAGGTTTATTTACGGGGGATTATGACAAGGTTACTTGTATTCAAAAAACATATATGGAATTTCTTGTTGCAAAATTCATTTTAGATTCCAATTTATACAATAATTTTAAAAATCTTATGTTTGATGAATATGATAAAGTTTTACCACCCTTTGTGAATACAATATGTTGGTTAGCAGACCAAAATGATGACATTTTTGAAGAAGTATATTCGAAAGATCCGGACATATTGCTGACAAGTATGGTTTCTTTTTCTTCAGAAGAAAAGAATCTAAAAATATTAAAAAAATTCTATGAGCTATTAAAATCGGATACCGGTATATATGGATTAAATTCATATAGTCGTATTTTAAGAAAATTATCTATTTCTAAGAATGAAATAATTAATACTGTTGAAACTTATTTGAAATCTGAGGATCCAACTTATATTTTATTGTCAATACAACTATTAGATATCAATAACATTACAGAATTTGAGGACTATATTTTTAATATTGCAATTTCAAATAATTATAATTTTCATTGTAGAATAGAAGCTTTATATTTCTTAAAAGAACATTCTGGTTCTTATCTATATAAAATTTCTGATTATATAGATAGTTTTTTGGTAGAAAATATAGAAGAATCTTCAAGATATGCATATATTTTAATTAATTTATTATTACCAAATCATTTATCAGAAACAAATTTAAAAAAAATAATAAATCAAAACTTAGATGATAGTTTCTATTATCATGTTGAACCTGAAATAATTGCACAAAACAAAGAGTTTCATAGAATTATTCTGTCAATATTAATAAAACCATTTTTGGATGGTAAAAAGGACGAGACTAATTTTATTGATAAGTTATTGAAAAGTTTAGTTAAAAATTTGCCTTTTGACAATATAGAGTACGTTGCAAATTTCATATATGATGTATTAAATTGTTGTTACTTACATTCACTACATTCTGAATTGTATTCTCTATTTAAAAATATAAATAGAAATTTAAAATACGAAATTTTTAGTTATTTATTTAACAATATAATGATATTAAAAAATGAAGATACTTTATACGTTGGTTATTATAGATTCTTTTTTGACAAACACGATTTAGTCTTTTTAATTAAGCAATTTATAGAATCACAAGATAAAAAGGTTAAAAGATTATTGTATGATTTATTGATAAATACGTCATCTATGAACAAAATTATATATTATGTTAATTATATATGGTACATAATACAGGATATTAAACATGCTATAAAAAATAAAGAATTGACTTATCATCAATATCATTTGCATAGTTTATGGGATAAATTAAAAACATTTTCTGAAAAAATATTAAATAACTATTATAAGACAAGAAATTTAATTTTAAGAAAAAGACCAATAGATCTTTTAAGAAAAATATTAAATAAAACTGCATTTTCCGAACACGATTGGAATAACTGCATTTATTTTTTATCTTATATTAAAGATAATCATAAAAGATCTTTTTCATTTTGTCCAATAAGTTATGAATATATAGAAGAATATTACTTACTATCCCCAAAAGAACAATCTCAATTACTTTATTTAGCCGAATTTTACGTAAAAAATCAATCTTATAACACAGTACAAATAAATAATAGACTAACGACAAATTCCTTTAATCCATTCGCAAATATGTTAATTGTCCCTGCAATGTATTTTTTGTATAAGCAAGATGAAAAAGTTTTAAATAATCTTATAAGGCAAAATGATCTTATAAAGAGAAGTTTACCATATATTATAAATTATCCTATAGATAATAATTTTTATAATGAAATAAAATCATGCAGGATAGAATTATTGCAATATTGCATTAATAGTAACGAATCTGAATTCCTAAGAGCTTTAGAGCAAATAATTGATATTAAATTATCTGTTCAAGACAATGAAGTATATTTAGAATTTTTAGAAGATTTTTATAGTATTAACAATGAACAACTTAATTACATGCTTTTTCAAAAATTAAGTACTTTATTAAATCAAGACACTCACACAAAATCAGAATTATATATTATAGAACATATTGGCAAATACTTAACAATTAAAAATTATAATAGTTGTATAGAATTGTTTATATCTATACTCCAAAGTGAGAATAAATCTAATCATTTAAAAGCAATTATTGCCAAATTTTTAGCACATTATAACAATAGTACATTTAGTACTTACAAAGATTTACTGGATAATAATGAAGAATTTGCCAAAGAGTTTATTTGTAACGTTTCAAAAGGTTGTTTTGCAACTGATTCGTATCAAAATAACAATCAAATAAAATTAAATTTAAGCAATGAAGAATTAGGTCAATTTTTTATAATTCTTGAAAAATATTATCCATCTTCTGAAGATACGCATCCTAATGGGGTTGTAACTCCTCGTGATGAAATTTCAGATCTTAGAAGAATAATAATTAATAAATCCATTAACAATGGTAATCTTAAATTTTTTAATTATATAAAAGATAATTCAGATTTAAATATTCAAGCTTTTTGGGTGTCAAATGCAAGAAGAAATTATACAAAACTACAATACCAATATATTACCATTGAAGATTTGATAACAATGATTACAAAAGAAAACTCTCATATCATTTTAAATGATTCACACCTATATGAAATTATTTTGAAAGCTATTGAAGAGATTCAACTTGATATAAGAAGAGACTCCGGATATTTGAGAGTTTGGAATGAATCCAATAATACTTGTTGGCCCAAAGATGAAAGAGCTTTAAGTGATGAATTAAAAAGATTACTAAAAACGAAATTAGACAATATGATCGTAAATAGGGAAGTTGAAATTTCTCCAAAAATTTCAACTTCAGGGAATAATATTCCAGATCTTTTGGTGGAATGTCAAACAAGTGAATCTATAATTGCATCTGTTATAATTGAAGTTAAGGGATGTTGGAATCCAGATTTAAGAAGGGCAATAAAAACTCAATTATATGACAGATATATGCGTGATGATACAGGATATAAGTATGGTATATACTTAATTGGCTGGTACTGGTGTGATAAATGGGATGGAGAAAAGAAAAAAGATAAAATCCAACATATAAAAACAGAAGATCGCTTTTCTGAAACTGATATAAATGAAACTATTAATTATTTCAATGAGCAATCTGAAATATTATCAAATGATGAAAAGAAAGTAACATCAGTAGTTTTAGATTTGTCACTACCTAATTAGGAATGCATATGTGTAAGAAATATATTTGTCCAATAGTAATTGATTGTATTGAAAAAGATACATTTGAAATTCTCCCAAATGTCTATTTATCAAAAATGTCTGCGGAAGATAAAGAAGATTATTTTAATGTAATTGATGATATTTATGGTATAGGTAATGTTTTTGTAACTACAAATGACCCTATTCAACCAAATATAAATGACTATGGATTTAGATTGGGCTGCGATCATAAAATAATAATGCCAGCAGCAATATTTGAACAAGTTGTTGCGACATTAATGCTATTTAAAACTTCTAATTTTGGAATCAAATATATCAGAGGAGATCAATATAAAGACTTTGATATAATACCCAATTGTTTGTATATACCAAAATTATTACTTTCTAAAGAAGATATCCCAAATATTAGAAAGTTATATTCTAATATTGCCCTTAATATCAATGATGAAATTTTTACCAAAATAATTCAATCATACAAAAGAATTTTATCATTTTCCGAACTGACTCCGGATGAAAAATATAGAGATTTAGTTGTAATATTGGAAAATTTATATATACAAGGTGAAACTCATAATATAAAGAAAAAATTAAGTAGTAGAGTAGCTGAATATTTTCATGTTTTTTATGCTCAAGATTACAATGAAATTTATAATTTTACAAAAAATGCATATTCTATTCGTTCAAGTATAGCACATAGTGGAGAATCCTATTTTGATTTTGAAAATAAAGATAATAATGAATTTTTAAGATTATTAAATATTACTCGATTATCTATTTTGTTATATGTTGAAAATTTATATGCTTTCAATCCAGAGAAATTAAAACTTATAAATATCACAGATAATACTCCATCTTCATCTCACAGATAATTTAATCTTGTTCTGGGTGTTAAATTACACCCACTATTCATAATCTAATTCATTTATATTGTACTTATCTTCAAAATTACACCAATCTTGTTCATAATATCCATTTTGTACAAATTTATTAAATGACGAATATTTCCAATCTTTTGGGACAACATTATAATGTTTCATTGGATTGTAATGTATGTAATCAAAATTTATTGTTGGGTTTCACCCAACCTACCAACTACTCCCCAGTTTAGGAGGTTAGGTTTGGAATAATTTATTCATGTTAAACGAATTTAAGTAATAATAATAGTTGAATAGTTTAATTCCAAATTGTAGGTGGTCGGATTGGTAAATCCGACCTACTTACTAATGCCACTTTGAGTAGATTCTGAAATAAATTCAGAATGACAAAATTGGTCGAAAGTAAGTTGAGTATAGAAATTCAAAAACGAAGTTGCCTCTAAAAATGTAAAATTTTTTTTGTTTATATCATCAGGAATTTTTATTATTTCATGTGTTGGACCATGAAAGATTCCTTTAGGGCTTTTATTAGTATCTAAAGTCGAGAGTTTAAGATTTTTAATTTTATCAATTAATAACTTCAGTTCTTCTTCTTCGATAATATTATTATCTTTAAATTTATCAATTTGAGAGTCTGCAATTTTTAAAAGTTTTTGAAGTATATTTAATTCTTCATCATCTACCTTACCATCAGAATTGTTATCTACAATATCAAAAATAGAGTTCAAAGAACTTTTATCATCTTTATTTTTATATGAGCTCCAATTCTGACCTGCATGAATATTCAATTTTTTTTATTATTATTTAAATAATTAAATTCCATTATGCTTGATCCTGTACCTTACTATCTTTATATAAAATACGGCTAATTTAACAAAAAACTTTAATTATTTTTGTTAATTGTACTTTTTTATAACCCAAAGCAATCCATTTTTTCGATTTATTAAGATAGGAAATAAGTTGGCTCAAACTACTTCAAAAATAACTTTTCTTGCACTCTTATACTTGTTTCTTGCGCTAAATTGTACAATTCCCCACTTTTAAGTTATTGTTGAGCGCCCAACCTTGCAGGCTACAAACTCATATTGGGGCGGTTCTTTTACAATAATGAATACTGCCAACCGCTAATTTACATGTGTAAAGATTTGTAAAAATATATATATAACTTGAAATTTATAACTTGGATAATACTTATAATAACTGTATATATATAATTAAAGTACATATTGTAAATTTTATGAGGACATTTTTATGCCGGAATATGGAAGTTTTTTAAGACGGAAATTAATCGAATATACACCTGAATTTTTAAGAAGTCCAATATCTGTTGACAAACTTATGGAAAAATATAAAGGGACTGACAACGAAGAAAAAATGCGTTGCATTTTTTCAAATTTTGATTTAATAGATAATGAAGAAACAACTGAGGTAAGAGACGGGTTTATACATAGTGACTTTATTCATTTTGAACCTGACTTTTATGAAAACTTTGATGATCCCAGCCATTATGGATATGTTTCTCAAAAAAAAATTGATATGTTTGGTTCATTCAAAGGAAAAAATATAACTGTAGAAGATGTTGATCGTGCACTTCAAGATTTGTGTGATGAACTTGAAACTCGTAGACAAGCGAGGAATGCAGAAATTATGGCAAAAAAAAATACTCAAAAACTTTCTGGAAACTCCTACGATTTACCCAATAATATTGTAGAATTTTATGGAGATGCTATAGAAGAGTTTAAACCGGTGATAATTAATGACTATGAGTTACCAGAAGGAGATGTACTGATTAGAATACAAGAACATAATGGTTTTTCATATCATATTTTTCACGAAGGTTCCAGTGAAGATGAACAGGTAGGATATTTTGAAAATTTTGAAGTTGACGAAAATACTATGGACAGAAGATGTTTAAAAAGTACAAAACTTATACAACCAAATGGTAATACCAATTTAGAGGAATTTAAATACAATTCAGGTTTATCAATAAAATTAGATTGGAATAGTAACTCATATTCTAAGCAGTTTAAGAAAACAGAGTTTTTTTATTCAAACAACCAAAGTCCAGAACCCGAAAATCCACAGGGTACTTTGGATAAAGTGGTTATAAATAGTGGTTTACCCAATGAATTGGTGATTACATTTAATAATGGGCAAGCAATTGTGGAGAATAATAATTTACACAATATTAGCCAAGCAAATTTGGATGAATTAATATCATATATTAATTCAGGTGCAGAAATAGGAACCGATTTTGACATTGAATATCAAGGGAATGGGCATATAGAAATTAAGAAATTTTCATAATTATAAAATATATATTTCTTGTTTACAGTATAAGAAATTTAGCTTGTGATAGTAAGAAAGGTTGGGTGAAGCCCAACACTTTAAAAAATGTCATTTCAGCAGATATGGTAGACTTTAGTCTGCAATTATTATTTTACGGTAGTAATCCAACCAGCATAATTTCTGTATAAAATCAGCAAAAATATTTTTTACGGGTTTTATACCCAAAAAGGAGTATAAAACCATGGCACAAATTTCATTTACTTCAACATACAGAATACCGTTAATAGAACGAAAAGTTTCTGTTGCAAAGCGTCAGGCGCTTAAAGATTTGGCTTCTCAATATGAAAATCATTTGTACCCAAACGGCAACAAAGGATGTGTAAGAGTTTCTATCCCTGAAGAACAGGACAGTAAATTCGAACAAAATTTAAGGCAAAAAGGTTTTAAAGTTTACCAAAAATTTGAAGAACACAATCTTCCTGAAGAAAAAATAGATGCTTATATAAAACAGGCTCTCAAATTCAATGAATACAAACAATACGGGAAACAAAAATAGGGAAGGATTATATATGAATATTGCAAGATTATTACCACAAAAAATGTTACACAAAACTATTGAAAAGAAAAGGTTAAACAGAATACAGGAATATACCTTTGTTGCTGATTCTCTTGAACCTAAGTTTGCACAGAAAATAAATGAAAATATTGATTCAATTGCAAGATATGCACAAAGAAAAAATTGCCATTTGGAATTTGTTCCGGGGGAAGATTTATTCCAAAATTCGATGCAGTTAAATGTTTATAAAAAAGGGATTTCTCTTTTAATTGGGCAAGATGGACTTCCTGCTGCCGCATTTGATTTAAAAAGTCTTTCAGGAAAATATATCCTTCCGGATGATGCAAAAGGAGCAGATTTAATCGGGTGTATCAGAAAAGCGGTTAAAACCATCATTGATAATGACAAAAATTGGGAAAACAAAATTTCAGAATTAAGACCTAAAAAAGTTGACTAATAAAATAGTTCAAAATAATAACAAACGACCTTGCAAGTATATCGCAAGGTCGTTTTATTGAAAATAATTGTTTTAAGTTTTTGTTTTTTGTAGAATAGTCATGCGGTAGTTTTTAAGAAGGAGAAAACTTATGAAAAAATCAATCAAAGATTTAGGTGACATTAAAGGTAAAAGAGCATTAGTAAGAGTTGATGTCAATGTACCTTTGGATGAAAACAAAAATGTAACGGATGATACAAGAATACAGGCTATTGTACCTACTGTTAATTTCTTAACAGAAAAAGGTGCAAGAGTTATTTTGATGGCTCATTTGGGCAGACCAAAGGGTGAAAGAAATATGGAATTTTCACTTGAGCCTGTTGCAAAATATATGAGCAAAGTTTTTGGTCAGGAAATCGTATTTATTCCATCTGTTGAAGAAGCAGCACCTTATGTTGAAAAATTGCAGGACGGTCAGATTGCACTTTTGGAAAACATTCGTTTCTATAAGGCTGAAGAAGCAAAAGATGATGATATGACTTTTGCAAATGAAATTGCAAAATTGGGTGATTTTTATGTAAATGATGCTTTTGGTGCGGCTCACAGAAACCACACTTCAACCGCTAAACTTGCAAAGGTTGTAAAACCTGCAGTTTCAGGTTTGTTGATGGAAAAAGAAATCAGATGCTTATCTCAGGCTCTTGATAATCCGACAAGACCTTTCACTGCCATCGTAGGCGGAGCAAAAGTTTCTTCAAAAATCGGAGTTTTGGAAAACTTATTAGACAAAGTTGATAATATGATTATCGGCGGTGGTATGGCTTATACATTTGTTAAAGCAAACGGCGGTAAAATCGGTAATTCAATTTGCGAAGACGACCAGATTGAAACTGCAAAGGCTATTGAAGCAAAAGCACAGGCAAAAGGTGTTAAACTTGTAATGGCAACAGATGTTTTGGTTACTGATGATTTTTCAGGCAACGGAACAAATAAATTCGTCAAAATCAATGAAATTCCTGACGGATTTGAAGGTGTTGATGCCGGCGAAGAATCAAGAAAAGCATTTGCAGATGTAATCAAATCTTCAAAAACTATTTTGATGAACGGTCCTGTCGGCGCATTTGAAAATCCAAAATTTGCAGAAGGTACAAAAGCAGTATTGGCTGCAGTTGTTGAAGCAACCAAAAACGGTGCAACTTCTGTTATCGGCGGCGGCGACTCTGTAAGTGCTGCTAAGAAATTCTTTAAAGCAGAAGATTTCACTCATGTTTCAACAGGCGGCGGTGCTTCATTAGAGTTTATTGAAGGTAAAGTTTTGCCGGGTGTTGCGGCTTTGGATGAAAAGTAATTTATTTGAAGCAAAGAAAAAATTCCTCTTTTTTAAGAGGAATTTTTTTTGCTAAAATCTTGGTCTGCTTCTATAATAACCTTTTATTTTCGTCCCATCTGAACGCGTATATGAATTTACATATACAACTCCGCCTCCTGTCATTTCTTCTCGTTGCAAATCACCATTAGTTGGCATAGTCCCTTTAAATGCACGAGTTTGTGCGTCAATCTCTTTTTCGTGTTTGGCAAATTCATCTGATGACATTTGCCCGACTTCTTCACGTGTATATATGTGGTTACTGCCTGTCAGTGGGTTTGTGTAACCGAATAAGCCTGAATCCTGTTTAGATTGAACTTCAGGTAATTGAATTCCTAACATATTTGCAAGTTGATTGATATCAATGTCAGCCGCAAAACCAAGCGGTTTACCATTATTATCCACCCCACCGACTCCTCTTGTTGGGGTAAAAGGCAGTTGAAGCTTTTGTTCTTGAAATTCTCGCGGGTCTTCAATTCCTGTAATTAATTTACCTTCTCTCATTCTTTGTACAACTTTTCCCGCAATTATATCTTTTTGTTGCTGTTCAGAAAGTTTATTAAAGTTTAGATACTCTCTACGAATTTCATTTGCAATTTCTCGACCTTGTTGATTATTCCATAAATCCATATTAGATGATTGTGAATATTGACCATTTGTTTGAAGTCCTGATTTTTCGTGCTGATTCCCCAAAAACTTTGCAATGCTATTCCCGAAATTTAAGGATAAATATGCTTGCATATAAGTATGTCTAAAAGCATCTGATTCGTTATCAACAGCAAGATTGTTTTCGCCAATTTCAAACCCATATTTTTTTTGATATTTTAATGTATCGTTTACCATTTCTTTTGTGAAATTCTGTTGCGGATGTTTATAATAATTTAAATCGTGTTTCATTTTTTTCTCCTTTTTTGTTATGATGTGCTTATGAAATTAACAAAATATATATGTGCCAATATACTCTTTTTAATGGGGAATGCTGGGCTGTGTATTTTTCTTTTGTCGTTAATTGGAACTTACACTATTCAAGGTAATGCTTGGATGTATATTGAAAGAAATTGTGGGATATGGGCATTTATAATTTTAGGATTTCTATTGATATTACCAATAGAAATATTTGCAAACAAAATTACACACAACAAATTTCTCTTAAATATCCCATTTAAAAATGAAAATATAAGATGCACATACAATATTTTGTTTTGGCTAGGTATAGTTTGTTCAATTTTATACCTATTATTTTATTTATGGTTCATAACAAGGTAAACCATAGAAAACTTTAAAGTCTAATAAGTAATTATATAAATAATTACAGTTTTGGGTTTATTTAATTTTTGCTAATTATATTTCGCTATCTATTTATATAAAAACCTCACTTTCATTGTCCAAAGTTAAAACAAAGTAAATTTTTAACAGATAAATGAGTGGTTTATACTATTATAACATTTGTAGTGCGTTTTCTCCAAGCATAAAATAGTACTTACCCTCTTAACTTTTTTTGATTAATGGTTTATTATTAATATAGAAATATAATGGGCAATCAAAAGGTGAGAAATGAAATCAGTAAAAGAAATTTCAACGGAAACAAAAATTATAAACAGGTTAAAAAATAATCCTGTATGTTTGGAATTGGTAAATTATTTGTTTAATGATGCAGAACTTCAGGAAATGCAGGAGTATTCAAATAATGTTTCCATAAGAAGATTGGGGTATAATGACCATGGTCCTGTTCATATGCGTCAGGTTGTTGGTAATGCAATAAAAATGCTTAATATCTTACACGATTTTGGGATAAAAACCTCTTTAGAGGAGGAAGAAATCGGGACTTTTGAAGATAGTATGTGTACCGTTATTATGGCAGGACTTATGCATGATTTGGGAATGGCTATCGGCAGGCAGGGACATGAAAAAATGTCTGCTTTGCTTGCACAACCTTTGATTGAAAGAACTTTAAACCACATGTTCCCGAATGATTTGCACAAAAGAGTTGTTATTAAAGCAATGACAACGGAAGCGATTATCGGTCACATGTCATCACACAAAATTCATTCCATAGAAGCGGGAATTATCTTAATCGCAGACGGTTGTGATATGACAAAAGGTAGGGCAAGAATACCTCTTGCAATAAATACAACTCCAAAAGTCGGTGACATTCACAAGTACAGTGCTAATGCAATTAAATGGATAGGTATTCACCACGGGGAAAGAAAACCGATTAAAATTGATATCGAAATGACTTCTGAAGTCGGTTTTTTCCAAATTGAAGAAGTTTTACTTTCAAAAATTGATGTTAGTCCGGCAAAGAAATTTGTCGAACTCTATGCCGGAGTTGAAGGCGCAGAAAGAAAATGCTATCTGTAATAATTATTTTTTAGCGAATTTTGTGTCAAGTTCGTGTTTGTTCATCTGCATAAATTTGTCTATGATTTTTGCAAGTGTATGGCGGTGAAAAATCGTTATTTTTTGTCCATTATCATTTGTTGCGATTAAAAAGTGTTCCCAATTCCCGTTTTGCAATTTTTTTTCATAATCCAAAGTGTAATCATCGTGTCCGAATTTTGCATACTGTTCGGTTTTTTGGTTAAATTTCCATATTAAGTTGCGTTTGTTTGCGACCTTACCGTAGTTATAAAAGTTTTGCGCCGTTTGTGAAAAGTGCGGTGCAATTTTAATTCCGAATGATGTATTGTTATCAACTTTTTTTATATTCATAAAATTTCTCCTATGTGAATATATAAAAACCCTAAAAATTTATTTTGTCATTATTCATGTTAATATAAAAATATGCTAAAGGATAAAGAAAATATAATAAAATGTCTTAAAGATGGCGGGGTTATTGCCTATGTGACAGATACCGTCTGGGGCTTGGGATGTTTGCCTGACAATGAAAAAGCAGTAAAAAAAATCTATGAAATTAAAAAGCGTGAAGCCCAAAAACCGCTTATTTTAATGTCAAACGAAGTTTATAATTTGTTTGATTATGTAAAACCAATACCAAAAATAGGTCAGATTTTAATAAAAAAATATTTCCCGGGAGCGTTGACAATAGTTACCGATAAAAGTGAAAAAACACCTGATTACATAACTTCAGGCATGCAAACGGTTGGAATAAGAGTTCCTGATAACGAAATTTTCAGGCAAATTTGTGAGGCTGTCCCAAATCATGTTCTTGCAACTACAAGTGCAAACCTTTCTCATCAACCTTCAGCCAAAACTTATGCGCAAGCATTAGAAAATATGTCGGGACTTGCAGATATGATTATTCCTGATTACGGATTTTATGCGCAAGGTTTAGAATCCACTGTTGTCGGTGTTATGAATAATGAACTGCGAATTTTCAGGCAGGGACAGATTGTATTGGATGAAAAATTTCTTCATTAATAAATGTTAAAATTATTTTATTTTCTGCCCTTTTAAATGTATAATCTGATTAAAGATAATATAGGATTAAAGGGTATGAAAAAATTTATAGCATTATTTTTGGCATTATTAGTAGGAACATTGAACGGCGCATTTGCTTTCAGCGAAGTGTATTATCTTAAAAATGTTACTCCTGCTGCAATTCAGCCAAGTGTTCTGAATGGTTTTTATTCACAGAATTTTAAACTTGTTGATCAAAAAAATCCGTATTATGCGGTTTCAACTAAGGATTCCGCTGATTATGCGGTTGTAATCCTACAGCAGAGCGGTAATAATTCATTTTATTATTATCAGTCAAATGATAATAAAAAAATAAACAAATATATCTTGAAAGCAATAAAAAGGGCAGGGATTGATTATGAACAATCGTACAATTCAAATATAATTGCGACATTCGACGATATTGCAAAAAGAACAATATCTGCTTCCGGTTCATCTCAAAATACTTATGTATTTAATGACAATGAACCTGCGTATTCAGGGAGTTACACAACTTCAACAAAATCTGTTCAAAGACAAAATTCAAATACTTATAAGGGTTATGTTGCAAATGTTGAAAGCGGAACAAAGATAAATATTTATCTTCAAAACGCTATCAATACTGCAACCGCAGTTGAAGGTGACAGGGTTATTGCTGTTTTAACAAACGATTTAACTTATAAAGGTTATGTAATTGCACCACAGGGAAGTCTTGTTTACGGTATTTTGACAAAAGCTCGTCATGCATCATACGGTTCAAGAAACGGTAAAGTTGTTATTGATTTTAATCAAATTGTTACACCGGAGGGAAAAACTTTTAATATAGAAACCGATAAAATTGATTTTACAGTAACAAATGAGGGTAAATTTTCAAGAGTTGCAACAAATATTGCGGTCGGTGCTGCTGTCGGAGCGTTGTCCGGACTATTAATCGGTGCTTTATCAGGTCATACCGGAGTGTCTACCGCAATTGGCGCAGGTGTTGGGGCAGGCGGTGCACTGATAGGCGGAGCGGCGGAAAGAGGTGTTGATGCCGAAATTCCGTCATTTACTGAAATGGAGATTACCCTGACGAAGCCGTTTAGCACGACAGTTGGTTATTAAAGAGGTTTTTTAAAGGTGGATAAAAGATTAGTAACTGTCGGACTTGTAATTTTAGGAGTGGCAATTTTATTAAAAATGGCCTTTGTGTTGTTGTCTAATGTCAAGATTGATGAATTTCACAAAACAGCAATCACTTTTATTATTGATTCTTCAGTAGCAAATCAGTCTAAACTGCCTAAACAGATAAAATATATCAAATCTTTGTGTGCAATTTTAGACCCCGAAGATGCAATAAAAATAATAAAAACAGATAAATCATCATATCTTATATATGAAGGAAGTCCTGGAGATGGTGTTGCTATTTCAAATGCCGTAAAAAAATATACTCAAAACGGCAGCAGTGAAACATCATACGGAGAAGCAATCAAAAAAGCGGTAAATTATTCGCTTACAATGAAAAAAAACGGTTATAATACAGCGATTGTTGTGGTCGGAAGTCTTGAAGATAACGGAGAGGCATCAAAGCGTATAAATTGGGATACTTTGCCGAAAAATATTGAAAAAACGCAAAAATATCTTCCTGAAATTGCTATGATGTTTGCTTTTGCAGATCCGCAAAAACTTGATGAAGTAAAAACAAAACTGAATCCTGTTTTGGGTGAAAACAAATTGATAATAGTCAATGAAGTTAATGTTGATAAGTCCGCATCAAAGTTGATAAAAGCCATTGGCAGATAAAGGAGAAAAAATGGGTTTTACCGTCAGTTCAAAAAATAATGAGCAAACCTTTAATGATAAAAAAGTTGTTTATATAAGTTCAAAATCGGGTTACGATTTTCAAATTAAAACGGATTTTGATTTTATATTGGGAGTACAATATGACCAAAGTACTAATAAATGCAGACTTGTAAATAAGTATAAATACCCGCAGTTCAGGTTTAAAGGGGAAGTATTACCTGAAAAAATGATTATTGATAAAGTCTGCAAAATTATGATAGACGGAAGTGATGATTATATAACAATCAAAGTCGGTGAACCTGTTCAAACAGTTGAACAAACGCAGAAAAGTAACGTAATTCACTCTGATATAAACAGTGTAAAATCCGAAATTGAAACTGAAAGAGTGAAAATTGTAAAAGAAGTTTCTTCAACGGTTAGTACACTCAAGCGCAAAATTTCAATAAATTCAAAATTGGGTATTTTGCTTCATTTGGGTATGTTAATAAGTTCGTTTATTTGCGCTTTCGGAATTTCAAATTATCTTATGGGTATTCCGTTGAGTTATGACGGTACAACCGTTCAGATTCCAATGAATGCAAAACTTGTTGTATTTTATGCGTTTATTGTTTATTCTGTCGGGAGCATGTTAAAGCAGGGTATGTTTTTATATATGCAGAGGAAAGCAGGTTGTGACACTTCGACGCCTGTTTTGGTCGAAAAACTTATGATAGGTTTGTCTTTAACATTTTTTGTTGCAATTTATTTGATAAATCTGCTTTATTATATTTCAGGAAAAAATATGGCATTTTTTGCGATATTTATTTCTTTATTCTATGCAGGAACGGTACTGACTCTTGCTTTGGGTTGCGGTTATTTTAAACACGGCAGTTCCGTTGCAAGAAAAGAACTTGATAAATATGAATACAGAGAAGATTTTGAGCGTGTAATAAAATCTTATCAAAACTGGATTGAAAATTTTGCAAATTCTTTGAGTGAAACAAGAGTTTTGAAAATAAAAGATAAGTTACTTAGTCTTCAGATTTGGTCTGCTTTGGAAACGGTTTTAGGTATTTTAACCGCACCGTTTTTGGCATACGGAGTGTCAAATACTCTTGCAATGTGTTTTCCTGAAGCGGCAGGTTGGATGAGAATAGGTGGTTTAAGATTTAGCCCGATATTTCTTGTGCTTGCAACATTTTTGATTATTTTTGCATTCTTTTCATTTGTAAGCGCATTTACTACAATGAAAAAAATCGGGGCATCTGATATTATAAAGCAGGACGGATTTAGTAATTACCTTTCTCATGGGGTAGAAATTTACGGTCTTGAGGGTGTAAAAAGACTTGATGCGGAGATGCGCAGATATATTCTTGTCGGTTTAGCGATAATTTTAATAGAATTTTCAATGAATATTTCATATTTTACTCAGGAAATCGGCTCTGATATGAAAGGTTTATTTATAAGTTGTGTTGCCGCACTTGTTCCGACAGCACTTTTGATAGCAGAAACAATAATTTTGTCGCATACAAGATTTGAAATTCACGCATCGGAAGAACTAATTGCAAGGATAGACAGAGAAGAATGACATATAAATCAATAATACAAATATTGCTCATACTTGCAATCATATCAACCGTTTGTATAAGCATTATCAAACCTAAAATGCACGAACCTGTTATGGTTTTAAATTCGCAGTTTAGTGTTGAACATGATGATGGTGTAAATATTGATGAACAAAATATTGCAGTTCTTGTTCAGGATACTCCGGTTGACGGCGGAAATAGTGTCGAAGTCCAAAACGAGGGCGGAATAAATTTTGTTGAACCAAAAGTTGAAGATTTTTCTCCTTTGAGTTTCAGTAACACAAAAACAACAACTCAAAATACTGCAAATATCCAGAATACAGGGAATATTCAAAATACAAAAAGCCAAAATGTAAGTAATGTCGGGATAAAAAATAATAATACAAATGTAAAAACTACACCTGTCAAAACGGTAAATAATACCGTTAAACCGGCACAAACAAAAGTAAATACTCAACCCGTTGCATCTAATAAGCCGATAAAAACGATTGCCGAAAAGCCTAAAATTGATTTGAATAAAATTGTAAATAATAATCAAAAAATTATAAATACTCCGTCTGTGCCATCATCTGCGCCTGTCAGAGCAGACAGTCTGCCAAGCGTAAATACCACTGTTGCGGCAACAAAACCTCAGCCTTCTCAAACACCGAGTCAAAAACAAACAACGCAGACACCACCGATTAGAGTTGCAACCCAAACAACTTCAACTCCGTCAAAACCTGTTACCGTAAAGGCTGAAACAAAACCTGTTGTTTTAACGGCGAAAGAAGAGGAAATTGCATGGAATAAATGGCGTTCCAATCTTAATAACCAAATTATGAAAGATTCAAAACTCCCGACTATGCCAAACGGTATAATTTTCAAATACAAATTTACGGTCGATAAATACGGAAAAGTTTCAAATGTTCAAACTTCTTCTACAACTCCGGGATATACTCCTTATGCAATTCAGTTTATTGCTCCTGTAATAAGAAGTTATCAGGGCAGAGCGATTTTGAATTTCCCGACAGGTTCGAATAGGACATCAACAGAGGTATCGGGTGCGTGGAAAATTTCAAGTAACTCAAAACTTTCAACTCCCGATGATTATCATGATATAGAAAAAATTAAAAGATAGGAAAGATAATGTTTAAGTGTAGCGAATGTGGTACTGAATACGAAATTGCCCCAAAATATTGCGATTGCGGAAACGATATTTTTATAAATGTTGAACCGGAAGAAGATTTTGAAGTTCAGGAAATAGAAGATTTTGAAGAAGAAATTAAAACTCCAAAGCACAGAAATTTCAGAAAAAAATCTTTTTCTCCTGTAAGTATTGGAATTTTTGCGTTTTGTATAATTTTATCACTTTTAGTTCTTTTTGTAATAGGTAATCCCAAAAAAGATTTGACAACTCAAAAAACAGAAACAAAGGTTCAGGAGAAAATTGAAATTCCGACAGTTGATTCTTATTGGGATAATACTGTGGTAAAAATTGCGCAAAAGGAAGAACCTCAACCTCAAAAAGAAGAAAACATTTTAGATAAAATAGTTCAGCAAATCGCTCCTGTGGAACAACCCCAAAAAGAAACAAAACCTGCGCCTGTTGCTCAAACGAAAAAGACCGTACAAACAACTCAAAAAACTGTTCAGAAGCCAAAAGTACAGCAGCAGAAAACTGCTCAGATGACAAAAACTCAAACTGCAAAGCCAAAGCAAACAACTTCAAAAACTTCGTCAAATACTGCTAATAATCAGCAAGTAATGACTTTTGGTGATTTAACAAATAAAATCAGAAACCAGTATTCTCAATCACAAACTCAAGCACAAAAACAAACACAAACGACTCACAGCAATACTCCTGTGAAATCTGCTCCGATTCCGCAGACTGCCATAACTACACCAAAAACAACACAAACACAGTCACAAACCCAAACATTAAAAGCACCTGTTCAGACTCAAAGTCAAACCCAAACAAAACCTGTGGCTGCACAAAACCAAGTTATTGCAAAGACTCCTTCCAAAACTCAGGCGCAGTTAAAACAGGAACTATCTTCTTATAAATCTGGCTTGAGAAATACTATTGGCAGAAAAATAGATTTTACAAGAGTAATTGGTGACGGGGAATGTGTTTTGTCTTTCAAAGTCAATTCAAACGGCAGACTGACTTCAAAAGCATTTACAAAACAATCCTCAAATATTACTCTCAATGATGCGGCTTTCAATGCACTAAATACCACTACAAGTTATAATCCGCCCCCTGAGGCTTACAAAGGTGAAACTTTGAGATTAACAATAAAATTCTATAACGGGAATTTTGAAATTTCGCTTAATTAAAATTCTTCGACATGGTATTTGTCCATGAGTTTATTTTTTTCGTGGTGTGATATTGCTATTCCCGAACACAGACCAATAATTGCGCCTAAACATGATTTGAGAGCAAGTGACAGCTTTTTGGAATTTTGGGATAATCCAATTCCGCAACCGATAAAAAATCCTGCAACTGTCATAAATATTGAATTTTTGAGTAATGTTTCGGATTGTTTGTTATATTTTTGCACAAACTCATCCGCTCTTTGCCCGCTTATAATGTACGCAGGTGCAAAACGGGGTTTTGACGGAGTATTTTCGTACTCCAAACGCGCCTTTTTATCCGTATAATTTTGAACCGACAATCTCATGGTACTGTTATTTTAATAAGATTAAAATTTTAAAACATCACCCTTTTATCCGATAAATTTCGATTTTAAACGATTAAATAATTCGTTTGCGTATTCCATTTTCATTGCTAAATTTAGCGGAATATAAACAACTAAACAAACAAGAGCGATTAAACTGATTTTCAAAAATTCAAACGGTATTTTTGACAGGTAAACAAATTTGTCATACTGAACCGCACAAATCCAGCAAATTACACCTGCGACTACTCCGGCCACGCACATTTTTACCAAATTTATGAACAAAGATTTGTAATCCATTTTCATTTTTCTTGTAATAAAATATCCTAAAACACAGGCATTGAACATAGTTACAAGAGATGTTGAAAGCGTAATTCCACCGATACCAAAGTGCATTTTTGAAATTAAAATCCAGTTTAAAAATACTTTTAGAACGATAGATGAAAAAGCAACAGTAAACGGTGTCGCAGAGTCATTAAATGAATAAAAAACTCTTGTTATTGAATCTCTGAACACATACGGAATAATTGACACAGACAAAAACCACAAGGCTTCTGTTACCATAAATGTTGCGGTTGCATCAAATTCTCCACGCTCAAAAATTAGTCTTATCGCATCCGTTCCGACAACCAAAATACCTATAATAATCGGAATTGCGCCGAATAAAAGTACTCCGACACCTTTATTAAAATAATTTTTTATTCCGTCATAATCTTTATCTGCAACAAGTCTTGCAAAAATCGGAAATAACGGAACCAAAAACGCAGTAACCAAAATTCCTACGGGAAATTGAAAAACTCTGTTAGCGTAGCCTATTGCAGTCCATGCACCCTCGGAAATTGATGAGGTAAAAAACATATCAACATATATATGCACCTGTCCGACTGTCGAACTCAAAACGGCAGGAAACAAAAGTTCGCCGATTTCTTTAAAATGCGGATTATTTACAAATTCAAAATTTGGTTTCAATTTATAACCGAGTTTTCTTATATTCGGGTACTGAATAATAAGTTGTAATACCGCACCAACAGTTGTTGCCCATGCAAGCGCATAACCCTTTTGATCATTCGGTACGGCGATTACTATCCCAATAATTGCAAGTGACATAATTATAGGCGACAAATTTGGCAGCATGAATTGTTTATAGATAATCAAAATACCGTAATAAATCCCGACAATTCCGCCTATAACAAGCAAAGGTGTCATAATTTGCAAATGAACCGATGCAAGATGAACCAATTGTTCCGAACCTCCGGAAATAATCAGTTTCATTATTTGTCGTGGGAAAATATACATCAAAACCGACAATAATACAAAAAATATAATCGTTGCCGTCATAAAAGTTGAATACAACTTATTGACAGCTTCTGGCGGTTTTTCTTTTAAGTTCGGTATAAGTTTTGAAAAGATTGCAACTGTTGCACTGTGGAATGGTCCGCCGACTCCGCCTAACAGGATTAAAGACAAAGACGGTATTTGATACGCATAGTAATAAGCATCAGATACCATTGATGCGCCATAATAGTTGGCAATTATAATATCTCGCACAAACCCGATTAACTTACTGATAATCGTCACCACCATAATAATCCATGCGGCTTTCAAAACACTTGTTGTTTTATCGGTTTGTGTCGTCATTGTTTCCTGCTACTTCCACATACAATCTCATTCCGCCTGTTGTGTTTATGTATGACGGATATGTAAATGTTATCGTATTCATTCCGTTTTGTAAATATTGCCCTAAATCTATGCGGTTAAAGCGTTCTTTTTTATTCAGTCTGATTGCTTCATAAATCCCGTTTATTGTCAGGTCAATATAATCAAGTTTGTACCTGTTATCAATAACCAAAATTCCCGTTCCGTTTTTGGTGTAAAAAGTTTGAGTTTTTTTGTTTTCGGGTGCTTTAGAGGTTAAATAAATTGGTTCTGTTGAAAGGGCTATTCCCTGATAATAGTGTTTCAAAATTTCTTCAAAAGATTTGTGCAGGTGTGTTGCCATATAACCCGCACCGTATTGGCTCATACCGACTCCGTGTCCGTAACCTCCGCCATATATCTTAATTTTTATAAGATTACCATCAATATCATGTTCTTCTTTAATTACAAAATTGGCACTTGGCAGTGCTTTGCCGTTAACCGTAAAAAGTCTGCGGATGACAAGTTCCTTTTCAACAGTATAATGAACTAAGCCCGTATGGATTTCCATTTGCATCACTTTACCGGAAACTCCGCGTCTGATGACTTTTAAACCCGTAATTTTATCAATAATTTCGCCTCTGCTTACAGACGGATGAACAAAACCGGCATCACTTTGGGCAGCAATATGATTTTGCACCTCCGTTTGCAATTCTTCAGGTGTCCATTCTCTTTCCCAACGAAAATAAGAGGATTTATTATCAAAAGTCTTTGGTTTTGTTGTGTAAAAATTCAGTGCATCTTCTTCATTTTCAAGTGTACCAAAATTTTCGTTATCCGGAACTCCACGCAGATATTGTTTTGGCTGAGCAGGGAAAATTTTTGTTTTCGGATCGGAAAAAGCGTTATGATAACTTTCTGTGTATCCGCCTGCAGTTGAAGAATACAGAGCAAGTATCATTTCACCGTCATAAGTTGCAACAATTCCTTTTGTTTGTTCAACTGCTTTATCAGACAACTCTTTTTCCGTATTTGCCCCAAAATATACCTGACTTGCAACAGAATCTACAACATCATAATTGGGGTTGGCTTTTACTCTTGGTGTTAATACATAATTTCTTGCCGCTACTGCCTGTGCTTTGAGTGCTTCAAGTCCGAAATGAACAGGCATCTCATTTGGTACAACTCCTTTTAAATATTCTTCAACTGGTAAAGAATTTACTATGTGAAAATAGCCCTCTTTGGGGCATATAAGTTCAATCTGACCTCTGTATTGTGCGTCTTTACCGGCTCGTTTTAAATCTTTTATCCCGATAAAACCGTAATCGGATTTGAAAATTATTGGTCCTGATACTTTTGCTAAGACATTATTATTGCTGTCTTTTAATACAAAAATTTTGCCGACCATAGAAATATTAACCTGATTATTGCCGTCAAAAGTGTTTATATAGTTCTTGTTATTGTAAACTTCGTATTCCCCTGTCCCGTAAACAGAAACATTATTCCACAGATAATTTGAAAAGTTTTGGTTCCCTATACCTACTCTTACGGTTTTTCCGTTATTAAAATTCTGTGTTTTAAAAGAATCAATTATTTTATTAATTTCATTTGAATTGTCTGCGTAATTTGCGGATACGGGACAAATACATAGCCCTAAAATTAAAATAATTAAGCCTAATCTTTTCATATTTTTATTATATAACAAATTTGCGATATAAAGTTATCAGATATTTTCTGTTACTTTATATAATTTTTGATAAAATGTTTCTGTTTTATCAAGTAAATGTACTGTTTTATGTCGTAGAATATCTACAAGAGGAATTAAGCAAGCACTTTCGTCATCAGTTGCATTTTCGTGAACAATTTTCATTATTTGGACAAAATACACAATTTCTTCCGACAAATTTCTTATATTTTCAAATCTTTTAAATAAATTTTCTAATTCTTTATTCATTAACAATCCTTTTTAATAATAAAAGTATTTTAATACATAATATAACTATAATTACAAATATTATAACCATTAGAATAAATTTTATCAATATAATAAAATTTGATTATGAAGAAAAATGAAGATTTAATAACTATAGGCGAAGCGATACGCATAGAGCGTCTCAGACGCCACCTTTCACAAGAACAGTTCGCAGAAATAGCGAATATGACAAATTTTCAACATCTTGGCAGAATTGAAAAAGGTGACATAGATATGCGTACATCTACCTTATTAAAAATCCTTAGAGCCTTAAATTTAAAATTAGAAGATTTAATTAAGTTATAGGTTTTATGATTTTTTGCAATTTTCTTGCATAAGTAGAAGCAGTGGAATAATTATAAAACTCGCAAGGGCAAAAATTCTGAATGTATCAATAAAAGCCCATAGAGTAGATTGCTCCAAAAGGGCAAAATGCATCTGTTTTAATGCCATATAATTAGCCGTACCAATATCAACATATTGAGCCATGTGCATGGTCGCCTCATGAACTCTCTGCGCAAAAACAGGGTTTAAGTCATTTAAGTACCCCACCATCATATTTTGGTGCATTTGCGAAAATCTGGATAAACAGGTTGTAGCAATAGATGTTCCAAATGATGCCCCCAAATTTTTCATCAGGTTTTGTAAAGAACTTCCCATTGTCAAATCTTCTTTTCTCAAAGTTGCACAGGAAAGATTTATAACAGGAGTCATTGACATAACCATACCTGTTCCGTATAAAAAGTTTGGCAAAAATACATTCGCAAGTGATATTTGCATATTTAATAATCCAAACAACAGACCGCCGACCCCGATAAGAATTAAACCAATAAAGCATGAAACTTTTTCAGGCACTCTGCCTGTTGTAATAACGAGTATAAAAAGTCCCGCTAAACTACCCAAACCTCTCGGTAACATTGATACTCCACCTAAAAATGCGCTGTATCCGAGCAATCCTTGCAACATTGACGGTAAAAGCATTGCAGAAGCAATTAAAACAAACAACAACACCATTTGAATCAATGTCCCAAACAAAAAGTTCATGTCTTTTAACAATCTTAAATTGAGCAGCGGGTCTTTTTTATTCTTAAATTGGGTATAGAAAAACAAAATACCTGAGGTTGTTGAAATACCCATTAACCAACAAACCCAAGTTGCATCAAACCACCCTGCATCGTTACCTTTGTCCAATACTACCTGCAATAATAATATCCAAACAACAAGCAATCCAAATGCAAAAAAATCCATTTTTGCATCTTTTTGTTTTTTTGCATAAGGCGGGTCTTTAATTAATTTGACTAATGATATTGCACAAACAAGTCCAATCGGGCAATTTATCAAAAAAATCCACGGCCATGACCAATTTTCAGTCAGCCAGCCCCCGATTACAGGTCCTATAATAGGGGCGATTACAAAAGCAAAACCGTACAATGACATTGCTTTTCCCCATTCTTTCTGAGGAAAAATTTCCATCATAATCGCCTGAACCAAAGGTAATATCGCACCTCCGCCTATACCCTGCAAAAATCTTGAAACAATAATCATAGGCATAGAACGGGAAAGCCCGCATAACATTGATGCTACAGTAAATAAAATTATACTGAATATAAAATACTTTTTTCTTCCGAATACTTTACAAAAATACCCGATTGCAGGAATAATAACCGAACTTGCCACAAGATAACTTGTAACAATCCATGTTGATTCGTTTCTGCTTATTGAAATTGTCCCTGCAATATATGGTAAAGCAACATTTGCAATAGTTTCATTAAGCGCAAATAGAAATGCCGCAGTAACAAGAGGAATTGTGACAAGCCACGGGTTAACAGAAGGCTCCTGCCCTTCTTCCGCTATTATACTATCCACAAAAATCCTTCCTGTAAGGGAAACTAAGTCAATTTTACTTAATTCCGATAATAACTGTTCATTTATGAACCAAAATAAAATACCTTACTAAAACTATCTTATTGTGTTAAAGAAAAATTTTCAAGAAAAAAAATAAGGTAACTATATACAATGTTACAGTAAATATGTCTGTCATTGCGAGGAGGAAATGGCTTTCCGACGAAGCAATCCAGTTATTTCATCATTAAAAATAGTATATAATTACCAAAAATAATCTTAAATTGTTAAAATTGTAACGAAAATTTTTAAAACTGAAATTTATATTTTTTTTGTATTTTTATATTTATGTAAGTAATGAATTGCTTAGCCGCAAAAACGGTTCGCAACTACAAAAAATACCCAAGAAGATTGATTATGATGAACAATTCGGTAAATGCAGTACAAAGGCAATATATGTTTGCCGTAAACCCTGTGCAACTCTTTGAAACAAAAAATTCACCCGTTGCATCAAAAAACTCTTTCGATTTTATAAATCAAAAGAGTCCAAATTCGTTTAATCCTTTTCATCCGAATGTTCAAAATTCTACAACTGCGAATAAATTGGATATTTTATCTTAACAATATGCAAGATGTTTTAGTACGGGGTCGCCAAAATATTTTCCTGCGTTTGCGTAATCTTCAACAACAGGAGATTGCCCGTAAGTTTTGTCCAAACCGTTGATAGAAGCATATAATCCTTTGTTTTGGATAGGGTTAGATACAACTCTTTGAGCCGGTACATTCCCTCTTGTGCCTGCTATAACATTTGAACCAAATAATTTTGATACATTAATTCCCATAGTGTTTCCTGATTTTTCCCTTATATATTAATTAAGTACAAAATTAATTAAAAATTGACAAATTTTTGCCAAATATTAAGAAATATTAACTTAAAATTCTTGCGGTAAATTTAGCCGTGAATAAAATGCCTTTATTGCGTTTCTCACAACTTCCGATTCTCTTGCAATAGGATTTTTTTCAAGTTCGCTATCGTAAGGAATTGCGCCTAAAATATCCAAATCGTATTTGTGTAAAAGTTCTGACAGAGCAAGCATTTTACTGTTATCAACTTTATTGACAACGACGCCTAACTGCGCTCCTGCTGCGTGTTTTGCGCTGAATTCTTTAATACGCTGAGCCAGATGTGCAGATTCTTCTGATGGATTAGCAACAATTATTGTGGAGTCAATTTCAATATCGACAAGTTGGTTTAAGTATTTCAGGTCAAATTCGCAGTCAAAAATTACAAAATCATAGCGATTAATGAGTTTATACACCGCATCATTGATTTGTTTTGTAATCGGGCATCTGCAATCTTTTGAACCTACAAACCAGGATTCTATAATGTCAACATTATCGTTTATCGGAACAATAATTTCTTCTAATGCCCATTCTATAAATTCCGATTTACTCATATCTTCCGGAATTCCGGTTTTATATTCGTGTTTTCCGCTTCTGATACCGTAAATTGTATTTCTTATATCAAGTCCGAAACTGTGAGCGAGTTCGCTTGTCAGGTCATTGTCAAATAACAAAATTGATTTATCGGGGTACATTTCTTCAAAAATGTGCATAAACGCTTTTACAATTGTTGTTTTTCCGCTTCCGCCTTTACCTGTTACGGCTAATTTTATTGTCAAAATCTACTCCTCACTTTTTAATCTGTCTGATAATTCTTTGACTAAATGCATTGCAAGTTCTGCATCTTTAACACTTAATCCTCCTGCCCCACAAGATGATGTTATCAGCGAATTATCTAAAATAAGTTTCTCATTTATGCCGTTTTTAGTCAAATAATTTACACTATCATGAAATTTTTTAACCAAATTTTCTATATTTAATCTGCGTAAAATCTCTCCGTCAAGTGTCGGTACAAATCCCCACGCAATTTTTCCGCCTTTATTTAAAAATTTTGAAATCTCTTTATGATATACATTAAAATTTTGTCCGTAAGTATAGGCATCAAAATTTATAATATTAACTCCGGTTTTTATCGGAATTCTCCAGTCACATTTCCCGCAACAGTGCATTGCGCTTAATGCCCCGTTTGATTTTATAACTTCTGATATTTCATTAATCATCGAAATAACATCATTTTCTGATATCGTCAAATATGCAGATGAACCGATTTGAGAAACAGACGGTTCGTCCATAAAAATTATCGGAATCGTGTCAGAGTTTGCGGATTTTATGCGCTTAATCTGCCATAAAACTTTTAGTGTTAAGAGTTTTACAATTATATCACGCAAAGTTTCATCATAAATTATCGCTCTGCCGTTTTGGTCGTTTAACGAGGTGCAAAGGGTAAAAGCACCGACAATTTGGCCTTTGGCGTATTTAGGTTTGTTTTCTTTTATAAACTGCTCGAATGTTTCAAAAGTGGAAGATGATTTTTTGCTGATAGCATATTTATCAAGTAAAGGTGAATTTATATCAGCCATAATTTCTTCATAGTCGCTGAAAAACTCTTCCAAACCTGATAAAAATTCTTCACTTTCGCTATTCAGAATAAATTTTTCACTCTTATCGGATGAAAATGTCGGTAATCCTTCCAAAAACTGAAGCATCATATCTTCATTTTTGCTGATATTTGCAAGTTGAGGGAAAAACGGAATTTGAGAAAAATTTTGCACTACAACTCTCATCGCCTCATCAGAATTTTTGTGAGGTAATGAACCTATTCCAAGCGGTTGAAGTTTTAAATCATTTTCCATACTAATTTAGCCTTTATAACGAAACTGTCATTCTGAAATAAATTCGGAATGACAGTTTCAAATTTATAACCGTTATTCTATATTATTCAGCAGTTTCTTCAGTTGCAGGTTCTTCTTCAATTGCTTCTTTAACAACTTCTGAAGCGGTTACAACAACAGCTAATTCGCATTTAACTTTTGAAGTTAATTTGATAAGCATTTTGTATTCGCCGATTTTGTTGATTGGAGCATTAAGAGAAATTGATTTTTTATCAACTTCAATACCTGTTTTAGCAAGAAGTTCTTCTGCAAGTTTTTTGGTAGTGATTGTACCAAACAATTTGCCTGATTCACCTGCTTTTGCGGATAATTCAAGTTTTCCGAAATCTTCAATTTTGCCTGCTTTTTCTAATGCTTCTGCGTTCAATTTTTCTTGTTTTGCCTTGATTCTTGCAATATTCTTTTCTCTGTTTTCCAAAGCACCTTTAGTTGCTAATTCTGCAACATTTTGCGGTAACAAAAAGTTTCTTGCATAACCGTCTTTAACATTGATGATGTCACCGGCTTCGCCAAGGTTTTGAACATCTTTTTTCAATATAATTTGCATAATAATATTCTCCTTTGTACTTATATTTCTGCGTGTAGCACCACCTTACACCAAACAAACTTATTTGTCGAGAGGTTATGTAAATTTGTTAAGTTCTACGGCTTTAAAAAAGATAGTTAATCGAAGAAAGATTTTTATTTTAATATTATGTTGGGTTTCACCCAACCTACAATTCTTCTTTGTCCTAAACTTTTATTACTATGGTAGTTGTAGTGTGGGCAAAATGTAATGTGCCCACAAATATAATAAAGATGGGCACGCTCATCGCTTTGCCCATCCTACATAACTATGGTAGTTGTAGTGTGGGCAAAATGTAATGTGCCCACAAATATAATAAAGATGGGCACGCTCATCGCTTTGCCCATCCTACATAACTCATTTGTCGAGAGGTTATGTAAATTTGTTAAGTTTATCAGCATTTTCAAGTTCTTGTATATGCAAATACCACAAATCATCTGCTATTTTGCGGGTAATTTTTAAAAGCGGATATAATATTGCGGTTGATTCGGTTATATGATTTTTACAATAGAATTCAAGCAGTTTTAAATTCGCATATATACAATTTGTCATTTGTTCAGATTTTTCCAGATTCATATTTTCACCATGTCATTATACTTATTATAATATATATAATGTGTTTGTAAATATTATGTTTAGATATATTAATGAAAAAATTATAATGATAATATTGAAATATGAAACTTGAAATAGATAAAAAAATTGTAAAAATAGGTCGTAGCAAGGGTATAATTATACCTCCTATTTTTTTAAAATTTTTAGGTGTTGATTCCGATAATTATACAGTCAGTTTATCTATTGAGAATGATGGTATTTTAATTCGCAAAAAGGATAAATAAGGTTATCATGGAAGTGAATGTTATCGGAGCAGGGCTTGCGGGTTCGGAAGCGGCTTTGCAACTTGCAAAACGAGGGTTTAAGGTTAATTTATATGAAATGCGCCCGAATGTTGCAACAGGTGCGCATACCACAGAAGATTGTGCGGAATTTGTCTGCTCAAATTCTCTCGGAAGTTACGATATAACAAACGGCAGCGGTCTTTTGAAACACGAAATGGAAATCTTAGGCGGAGAATTAATAGAAATTGCAAAAGATTGTGCCGTTCCGGCAGGGAACGCACTTGCGATTGACAGACACAAATTCTCTCAAACCGTAACCGGAAAAATTACATCAAATCCTAACATCAATTTAATACGAAAAGAAGTTACTCAAATTCCTGATACTCCAACAATTATCGCATCAGGTCCTTTGACAAGCGATAAATTTGCTGACAGCATAAAAAAGTTTACAAAAAGCGAATATCTGCATTTTTTTGATGCGATAGCGCCAATTGTTGAGTGCGACAGTATAAATTTCGATATTGCGTTTTGGGCAAGCCGATACGATAAAGGGGAGGCATCATATATCAATTGTCCGATGAATAAAGAGCAGTACGAAAAATTTTATAATATTTTAATCAATGCTCCAAGAATTGAACGCCATGATTTTGAAAAAGGAGCTAAATTTTTTGAAAGTTGTCTGCCTATTGAAGTTTTGGCTTCCAGAGGGGAAGATACTTTGCGCTTTGGCCCTATGAAACCTGTCGGGCTTGTTGATAAAAGAACAGGAGAAAAAAATTATGCAGTTGTTCAGTTAAGACAGGATAACAGCGCAAAAACACTTTTCAACCTCGTCGGATTTCAGACAAATTTAAAATGGGGGGCGCAGAAAGAACTTTTACATTCTATCCCGGGGCTTGAAGATTGCAATATTGTTCGTTACGGTGTCATGCACAGAAACACTTTTATAAATTCGCCAAAACTTTTAAATCCGACTTTGCAAACACGAGAAAGAAAAGATTTGTTTTTTGCAGGTCAGATAACAGGAACGGAGGGTTATACAGAGTCAATTGCATCGGGGCTTTTGTCAGGAATAAATATGGCAAAATTTTTGAATAATGAACCGCTGCTTGAACTCCCGCCTGAAACCATGCTCGGAGCGTTGACTCATTATATAACTAACCCCGAAAACGACAATTTTCAGCCGATAAATTCAAACTGGGGGATTATACCGCCTGTTGAACTGCCGAAAAAAGAACGCAAAAACAAAAAACTAAAAGGCGAACTGATGTCCCAAAGAGCCATTGCGACATTAAATAACTACCTTTCAAAGAGTGGATTTTAGAAGTTTTGTAACAGAATTGTTATAAATGTAGTAAATAACTTGAAAAAATTTTTCGGATTAAGTATAATAAGTACACTTGTTTTAAAACAGTTGTGTAAAAAAATGTAAATGTTTTGAAACATTACCCAAAAAAAAGACAATTTAACTAAAAGTATTGTTTTTATCTATTATGTAGCAGGTTTTGAAATATAGTAGGGATTATGCAGGTAAAATCAGTAGGAAAAAATATAGGTTCAGTCAATAATAATAATCTTAAAAGAACCGAAAATATACAGCCCCATCGTGTTAGTTCGCAGGCTGATAGTGTTGCTTTTACCGGCGGAGCATTCAAAAATGCCCCTAATTTCATTGTCGGTTTGATGGATTTTATTGCCGCAGGTGGCTTTGCCGCTTCTTTTTGTATTCAAGACGGTTTAGGTTTTATTGCTCCCCGTGTAGGCAAAGGACTTCTGCGTGGCGGTAAGAAAAAGCATGACGAAAACGGTAATGAAATTTTAGATAAAAACGGTCAACCAAAACGCGAACTCAATTGGGCTTATGCAAGAAAAGAGGGTATTAGAGAAGTTATCACGGGTCCGAGTGCGTTTATTATTCCTTGGTTGTTATTAAAAGGTATAAATAAAAAATACGGAACGGGTAACAGTGTTAAACTTGATTATCTTGACGGATTTAAAAATATTTTTAATAAATACGCAAAAGAAAATATTGATTCAATAAAGGCGGGTAATGCTGACAAAAAGGCATTCTATACCGAAGTATTTAAGAATGTTCTTGATGAAAGTATCAATAAGCAGCCCGGTGCAATTCAGATTAAAAAACTTGATGTTCTTGCCGGACAATATGCTGATAAACTTATTGCAACCGAAGATATCCAAAACCAATACAAAGGTTTTAAAAACAGAAAAATAAGAGAACAAAAGTTGGCAGAACTTGGGTCTTCTGTTGAAGATGATTTTATGAGATTAAGAAAGAGTCATGTCGGCGGAGCAAGCGGTGATATGGCAATTCAGATGTTGTCTTCAGACGGTAAAGTAAAAGGTGGCAGCATTGGTGAACTTATTAAATCAATGAAAAATTATTTCGGGGATGCCGTCAAAAATACCCATGATGCATTGAAGAAAACTGCAGATGCTAACTTAGACGATATTATAAAGAAATTTACAAGCCGCAGAATGGGCTCAAGAATTTTAACAAATCTTGGTTTATTTGCTACGGTTGCATTATTCTATACTCAAATTCCTAAATTGTATAATATGGGAACAGGTGGTAAAAATCCTGCACTGATGAATGATGAAGAACCTGCATTGCAAAGCGGAATAACTGAAAAAGCGCAGAATACGGTTGATAACAAACAGGTTTCATTCGGCGGACTTTCTTCTGCTCTTGAGAAAGCAGGAGATAAAGTTATCGGCAGTTCAAAGATGAAAAAGATTTCGGATATATTTGAACTTGATGGACCGATAATTCAGGGTAATGCAATGGCTGTATTGTTATATAGTGCTTGTATTCCTCCAAGACTTCTTCATGCACAGGATAAATATGATTACGGTGAAATTCTTGTCCGTGATATGACTGCATTCTCGGCATTGTTATTCGGAGCAAAAGCACTTGCAAGACTGTTCTCTGACGGATTTACAAAATTGACAGGGCTTGCGCTGAACAGCAAAAATCTAAAAGGTCGTAATGCATTCCAAAAAGTTATTGATTACTTAAATCCTTCTGATTCAAGACATTCAATACTTTCAAGCAAACAGCTCGATTCAAAATATACAAACATAAGATTATATAAAGATGGTGTTGACGGGTTTGTTGATTTTATTGAAAAATCAGGCGGAAATATCAAAAAAGCATTTGCGAATGATTCCAAAGTCAAAGAGGCAGTTGAAAGTATTTTGAATGACTTTAACGGAAAATCTTATGCCGATGCTACAAAAGAAGAAATAAAAGAAGCATTGCATCAGGCAAGAATAAGCAAATCAGAAAAACTTAAAGATTTTTATAAATTATTTGATAAACCAAACAAATTGCTTAACAGAGCAAAGACTTGTAACAGTTTCTTTGGCGCATTATCTACATTAGTTCTTGTTCCGGGCTTAATTATCGCATTAACTGATATTTGTAAGGCGATGACAGATAAAAGAAAAGCAGAAGAAAACAAAATAAAATCTGCTACACAAGCACAACAGGCACCGCTTATTCCGTCAAGCAAGCCGTCTATGGCAGGTTTTTTGAATAAAAATGTAGCGTAAAGAATTTCACATAAAAAACGGAAATTTTTAGATCCTGAAATAAATTCAGAATGACAAAATTCCCGTTTTTTAATTTTTAATCTTTATTACGCTTCAGTTTCGCTTGCTTCAATAGCGGCATTGATATCGTTTACCATAGCATCAACATCAAAACCATGAACCTTTGCACCGGCTTCCAAGTTTTCAAATCTTGCAGCAGCGCAACCTAAACAACCCAAACCGTATTTGTGAAAAATTTCGATACTTTCAGGGTGTTTTTGTGCGATTTCGATAATGTTCATATCTTTTGTTACTAATTCTGCCATTTTTTATTCTCCTTTTTTGACTTTTTAATGAACTTCATTAAATACATTATACACGCTAAAAATTTTTAGGAGGTTTGAATAATGGAATTGTTAAGTTTTATCTTTAAAGAAGATGTAGATGCTGTTGGACTGTCAAAATTCAAAGACAAAAAAGACAGTTACCCGTCATTTATAGACCAAAATTTTAAGGTTCATAAGCAGTATTTCAAACCCGACTATAGCAACAATTTCTTTTTGCTTTAAATTAAGCAGACAGTGTAAAGATTTCGTAAATTTCTTCGTCTGTAAGTTCTGTGATAATCTTTTCTCCCTCGTAAACTGCCATGTCGGCAAGTTCTTTTTTGGATTTGAGCATTTCGTCAATTTTTTCTTCAAAAGTACCCAAAGTTATCATTCTGTGAACCATTACATTTTTGTCCTGACCGATACGATAAGTTCTGTCTGTTGCCTGATCTTCAACTGCAGGATTCCACCACAGGTCATAATGAATTACATTTGTTGCACTTGTGAGGTTCAAACCTGTTCCGCCCGCTTTGAGTGACAATATCATAACCTTTGTTTCAGGGTCGTTTTGGAATTTGTCAATAAGTTCTTCTCTTTGCGGAACTGTCAGGCTCCCGTGGAAGAACAAAGGTTCAATATTACATTCTTGCGCAAGAACTTTGCATAAAATATCTCCCATCTCTTTATATTGAGTGAAGATAAGTGTCTTTTCCCCCCTGTCAAGAATACTTTGTACCAAATCCAAACATTTTGCCATTTTGCCTGATAATTCAACACCCATTTCGCCTGCTTTGAGAAATTGATAAGGATGGTTACAGATTTGTTTGAGGGCGGTAATGAGTTTGAAGATGTTACCGCGTCTGTTAACTCCGGTAAATCCGCTGATTTTTTCCATCATTTCATTTAAAGTTTTTTCATAAAGAACAGCCTGAGGTTTAGACAAATAACAGTATTCGTTGAGTACCATTTTTTCGGGTAAATCAGATATTACATTCTTATCCGTTTTCAATCGTCTTAAAACAAAAGGTGAAATAGACTTTTTGAGTTTTCCGGCTCTTGAATGTTCTTTAAACCTTTCAATAGGAATAGCATAACTTTTTTGAAATTCTCTTAGTGATCCCAAATAACCCTTATTGATAAAGTCAAATATACTCCACAATTCTGTTAATCTGTTTTCAACAGGAGTACCTGTCATCGCGATTTTAACATCTGATTTTAACATCTTTATAGCAAGAGTTTGTGCAGTATCAGGGTTTTTGATATTTTGTGCTTCATCAACAATAATGACACTCCAAGCCTGTTTTTTAAGTTCTTCAACATCAATTCGCATAATAGCATAAGTTGTCAGGATTACATCATGCTTAACATCAAGAACTCTGTCCGTACCGTGGTAAATTACCGCATCTAAAGAAGGAGCAAACATTTGTAATTCTTTCATCCAGTTACCCATTAATGTTGTCGGACAAATGACAAGAACAGGTTTTTTGAGTTTTTTCTCCTCTTTCATTTTTAATAACAGACTGATAACCTGAATTGTTTTACCTAATCCCATATCATCAGCCATACACGCACCAAAACCTTTGGCAATATTTGTCCATAGCCATTTTAAACCAACCTGCTGATACGGTCTTAATTCTCCGTTCAAATCTTTTGGCAAAGTAATATCGACAGGCTTTGTAAAATCTGCCAAAACTCTTGCAAAAGCCGCATCATAGTCAAAATCATATTGGTCAAATTGTTTTGATAATGAAGCATGGATAAGTTCCATTCTTGACATTGATTTGAGATTGGTTTTTGCTATTTGTTCAAATATTTTCTTTGATTCTTCCTTATCAACAAGAACATATTTGTTTTTAAACTTAATTAAACCGTTATTTTCTTCGGTTAGTTTCTTAAATTCTTCAAGTGATAACTTTTCATCCCCGATAGAAACTTCGTAAGAAAATTCCAAAATATCGTCTAAAGACAATTTACCTGCAGTGTTGCTGTTAAATATGTCCGATAAATCACCTGCTCTCGCGGATTTTACTTTTGCATTAATTGATGCTCTCGGAATTACAATATTTGTAAGTTCGTCAGGCAGAACAACCTCGATTTGTGCTTTTTGCAGATAATAAGCGGTTTTTGTAATTATCTGATAAACTTCGTTCAAATTGAAATCAAGATACAATTTGTCCTCATCTTCAAACAACTGCTCTAATTCAGGCATGTAGCGCAGTGCGTAATTTAATTGTTTTTCAACAATTCTTGCAATATCGCTTGCTTTTGCATCAAAAACATCTTCATCGGTGTAAAGTTTATCAATAAGCACTTCTTCATCTGTTTTTCTGTTTTTGATATAAACTTTGAGTCTAAAGATTTCGTCAGTTTGTTTTTCAATTTTAAGAAGCGGAATAACATCATATTTCCCTAAATAAAGTTCATCAAACCAGGTGTTAAAACTCTCTGCCAAATCACGATTTTTGAACATAATTTTGCGTTCCAAATCTTTGAGCAGATAAGTTCCTGACTGAACATCTTTAAAGCGGAACATCTTTATTCCGAGGAATTTATACACAAGGTAATTGAGGTATGTATAAATAAATTCGTATATAAAATCTTTTGGTTTTTCGCCTATAATAAATAAATCTTTTGGCATATTTTCTTCAAACAAATTTACAATTCTTGCCATTTGAGTAGAATTTATAATCGGTTCGTAGATTATGCGAAACATTGTACCGTTGCGTTTGACTGTCGGAATAAAGTAAAGTTTTTCAATCAACTTCATTACAAAATAAGTAAGTTTATTGAAATAGACAAAAGTCGGCGATAAGGCTTCAAAATCAACGACATTACCAAATCCGCCAAAATAATCCATTACAATATCCCAGGATAAGAAATATCCTCTTGTTCCGTCAGGAAGTTCTTCCGGTCTGAATCTGAACAGTGAACCTTTAGATTTCAGGTAATATTCAAAATTATTTGTCGGAGTGACAAAAAATGAATATTTGCCGTCTTTATTAATAAGATAGAAATTAGTATTTCTTGTCGGCATATTAGGACTTAAAAATACCCCTGCAAATTCATCCTCAACAATCTGATAAATCATGCTCAAAGTATAGCGAAAGTCTTTGTTTTTAAATCCTTCAGGGCTTTCACCCAAATTAAAAAACAATTCATCTACATTATTCTTTTTGAATGAAAAATCTATGTTAAAATTATCGGCAGTATTTTGCATGTTACTCCTTTTTTATATGGCGATAAGGCTATAAGGCGATATGACCTTATCAGATTATTTAATTATAATATTTATGTTTGGTTTTTATCATAGAATTTTTTTAAGCCCAATGTCATCGCATTTACTTTTTTTAGACTTTCTAATTCATCATATATGTTATTAATAAAGCCAAGTTCATTGGCTATAATTAACTGAGTTTCAACTTCAGCAATAGAACCTAATGCAATTTCCATGAATCTTAAAGACTCTTTATCAGAAAATCTGGCAGCACCTTCTGCTATATTTGAAGGAATAGAAATAGATGCGCGTCTAATTTGAGACACTATTCCAAATTTTTCATCTTGAGGAAATTTGTTAGTAATCTCATATATTTTTTTTACTAATTTAATTGATTCTTTCCAAGCATCTAAATCTTGATAATACATAATTTCGATTTCCTGTATTTGTAAAGGTCTTATCGCCCTATCGCCCGAGCAGTCTTATCGCCTTATTTTATCAATGAAATTCCTGTCATTTCTTTCGGTTGTTCAATTCCAAGAAGTTGAAGAACTGTCGGTGCGATATCACAAAGTTTGCCTGTTTCTTTGAGTTCTAATTCTTTCGGTGCATTGATTAAAACAAACGGAACAGGGTTTGTTGTGTGTGCCGTGTGCGGTTTACCTGTCTGCTCATTAACCATTGTTTCAGAATTACCGTGGTCTGCAGTTAAAAGCATTGTTACCCCGTTTTGTTTGCACGCATCTGCAATTTTCCCTACACATTCATCAACTACTTTGCAAGCCTTTGTTGCGGCTTCAACAATCCCTGTATGTCCGACCATATCGGGATTTGCAAAGTTTACCAAAATGAACTGATATTTCGGGTCATTTACGGCTTTTAATACATTTTCGCAAACCTCAGGTGCGCTCATTTCAGGCTGCATATCATAAGTTGCAACTTTTGGTGACGGAACAAGTACTCTTGTTTCGTGCGGCTGAGGTTCATCTATGCCGCCGTTAAAGAAGAATGTAACATGCGCATATTTTTCTGTTTCTGCGGTGCGGAACTGATTTATTCCGTTTGCCTCTAAAACATCCCCTAATATATTGACAAGTTTTTCTTTCGGGAATGCAACAGGAAAATCAAATGTTGCTTCATAACTTGTCATTGTTGTATATAGAATATTTTTTAAGACTTTCCTTCTGTCAAATCCGGTAAAATCAGCAAAGTTAATTGCCTTTGTGATTTCTCTTGCTCTATCCGGACGGAAGTTAAAGAATATGATTGCATCGTTATCGTGTATTCTTGATTCATCGCCTCCTGCAATGACAGGGAGGACGAATTCGTCTGTGATTCCTTCTTCATAAGATTTCTTAACTCCTTCTATTACGCTTGATGCGTGGTTGCCTTCTCCAAATAATAATGCGTTGTAGCCTTTTTCAACTCTTTCCCAACGATTATCTCTGTCCATAATGTAATAACGACCGATAGCCGTTGCAACAGGAGGAAGATTGTATTTTTTTAGTTCGTCTTCAACAATTTGCAAATATTCGCATGCACTTGCAGGAGGAGTATCACGACCATCTAAAAATGCGTGAACATAAAATTTTTCCACTCCGTTTTGAGCAGCAAGTTGAATTAATGCCAAAACATGATTGAGTGATGAATGAACTCCTCCTGTTGAAACAAGTCCGTAGATATGTAATGCGGAATTGTTTTCTTTGACATGCTTAATTGCATTTAAAAATCTTTCGTTCTTAAAAAATGAACCGTCTTTAATAGCATTATTAATTTTTGACAAATCCTGATAAACAATTCTGCCTGCGCCTAAATTAAGGTGTCCGACTTCACTGTTGCCCATTTGACCTTCCGGCAGACCTACATTTTCGCCGTCAGCATGAATCTGTATAAATTTTTCTTCTTTTTCTAATTTTGGTACATTGATTGGGTGTGCCAATTTTGTGGCATCAAATTTTTCTGAACCTGATGAAATCCCCCATCCGTCCATAATGCAAAGTAATACTCTTTTATTCATTTTCTATCCCTTCTTTCTTGTATTTCCCCTCGCCCACAGCATCATTTGGGTGGGATACAAAGCGAACCGACGATACGCAGTGAGGCGTGTGAGTCTGTATGCCTTGTGCTGAGGGAGCAGTTGTCGGCGAAGTATGAGCCGTACAAATGCGGGTGAGGGAATATGACAACACTCCCTTTGCCTAAACTTTACCCTATCAAGAACATGATTTTTTTTCAAGAGAAAATTGTCCGCCTGTCAAAAAAAACAACCCGTACGGGTTGTTTTTATGCATCATATCGCTTAAATGATTTTTCGACTGTTTTGGATATTATACCTTTAACTGCATCATATTCGGTTGTAAGTGATGATATTTCAGTATCCAGATTTTTCATCTTCATATCAATTGTATTTTCTTTGTGTTCAATTTTTGCTTTAGTCGCGTTGTATTTTGCTTCTGCCTGAGCAACGCCTTCAAGGTCAGCAACTTCTGAGATGTATGTATCTGTTGAATAACCGCTTTGGTAATAATTTCCGTCATTATTGATAGACGAAATAAATACTGCGCCGGATTTCATAAGTTCCTGCATATATTCTACGCTTTCAATATTATCATTTTCAGTCCAGCCGCTTACGCAAATTCTGTTAAATAATGCATCATAAAATCCTGCAAGAAGGTCATCAGTGCCGTCAGTAACATTTGTAGGTGCTTTAATTTTGAAAATATCATCGCCATGTTCATTAATTTTGTATAATGATGCTTTTGAATATTCACCTATTTCGTATGAATATTGTGAAGTATCAATACCTCTCAGATATTCAACAAAAGCAGTCATAAATATTTCTGCAATATGATTCAAGTTTAGGGCAAGACCTTGGTATCTACCGCCACCATCGTCCCACCATGAAGTTGAACCGCTTCCGCAAGATGTAAATGTACCGCCAATATAGTCTATTGCGGTATTTCTGGGTAGCCAGCTTAAATCTGTTGTGTAGTTATTATCCACTTTTGTGGCAATTAATCTTAAATCAACATCGTCAAATTCATGGTATTCACCTTGTGTGAATTTTTCGGTAAATTCCCCCAGATCTGCTTCATCTTTTCCTAATTCGTAATAATTGTTATCAATACATATTTTTCCGGCATCTTGTATTCTTTCATTAGGATACATCAAATCATAAACCTGATTAAGTGCATACTGAAGTGCCAAATCGTTTTCTGCTACACCGCCAAAGATTGAACGGAATTGGTCAACCATCCAGTTTAAGAACGAGGGGCTGTTTTCAGTACCGATTAACCATTGTTGAAGGAATGCTGCTTCACCTACCGGAGTCGTTGCTCCTTCTTCGGTTTTTAATGCTACAGTATATTGCTTTTCGGGGTCATTTTTTAATAAGTCATAAAGATTAATTGTTGTCACTTTGTTGGCACAGTCATCGTGCCCGTTTCCGACTGAAAGTCTGAAATTCCAGTCATTGTTCTGCATGGATAACAATTTTTCATTAGGGTATACACCATCGCCTCCCGGCGTAAATTGACCTGCAATGCCATAATCGGTTGTGTCTTTGCATCGCTGTTTTACCAAATCCATAAATTGTTCAGCGGTTATATCCGTAGTTGCGGCTGTTGCAGAAAAAGTTGCACCCAAGCCTATCCCATTGTTATATGATACACTTTCAATACTTGCCGCAGTTGCTGCAGAAATTACCCCCAAATCTCTTAATGCTTCAACAAATGAATTACGAACTTCGGAGGATGGTGTTCCGTTATAACCTTCAATCGGAATCCCTGCAGCCCTTGCTGCAGAGGCATATATTCCTGATAATACAACCCTGTTTGATTTATCTGTTAAAAGTTTTGGGTAATAATCATTGTAAACTGACGGAGTCATTAATAATCCGTATGTTAAAGACATATCACTTGTGCCTGTACCATAATAATCATAGATAAGTTTTGTCTGGTTCATAGCGTTTTGATACTCATCAGAAATTCTCTCCATGTCGCGAGACAGAGCAATTTTCTCATGAGATAATTTCATAGATTGAAATTCACAGTCCGCTTTTCTGGCTGTGATAGTTAACAATCTCGCTTGTGATGCCGCTAATCCCATTTTTTTCCTTTCTAAAATCGGTTTTGGACATGTTCTATCATGTGGTTTGACGGCATTTTTAATTGTAAACTTTAGGTTATAAGATGCATTGTTACAAATGTTTACAAAATATTAAAATACTCAGGCTTAAATATGCTAAGGTTCTGATATTCTTTGATATGAGCAGGAATAATTAATGGACTTATATACTTAACACAAAACAGATTTCCCTCTCCTAAATCTCTCAGGAGAGGGAAATATTTTTTATTTCTTGGCTAATTTGGTATATAAATTTCTTATTTTTTTTTGTGCTATCATAAAACTACAGATAGTTTTAAGAGGGGGATAATTATGGGAAAACGAATTGGAATAGATGTTGGCGGAACAAATGTTAAAATCGCTCTTGTTGATGAAAAGGGAAAAATAATTTATTCAAACAGTGTGCCTACTTATGCAAAGATGGGCTTTGAATACACCGTTAATAATATCAAACAGTCAATAAGAGATTTGATGAAAGAAACAAGAACTGATGAAAAATCTATCGAAGGTATCGGATTTGATTTCCCGGGGCAAATTGATTATAAAAACGGAATAGTAAAACTTGCACCTAATATTCCGGGTTGGGTTGATGTTCCGATTGCCAAAATGATAGAAGATGAATTTCATATAAAAACAAGAATCGATAATGATGTAAGATGTGCCGCTTTGGGAGAGTTAAAATTCGGGGCAGGAAAGGGTTGTGAAAACTTTGTTTGCATTACAGTCGGCACAGGTATCGGTTCGGGACTTGTTATAAATGGAAAATTAGTTAGAGGAGCAAGTAATGCGGCAGGAGAAATCGGACACATTAAATTGAAAGCAAAAGACGGTGCAATTTGCGGATGTGGAGATACAGGCTGCTTGGAGGCTTATGCTTCAGGTCCTTGTATTGTTGCAATGGCACAAGATTACATAAAGGGTGGTAAATCCGCTAAATTTGCCGAAATGGCAAGTGATGGCGAAATTACTCCGTATATTGTTGCAAAAGCCGCAGAAGCAGGTGATCCTGTTGCAAAGCGTATTTTTGAAATTATGGGCGAATATATCGGACTTGGTTTAACAAGTGTAATTAATTTGCTTAACCCCGAAAAAGTCATTGTAGGCGGTGGTGTCGCAGAATGTGGCGATTTGCTTCTTGAACCTATAAGAAAAACTGTTAAAGAACGCGCAATGGTTGTTGCAGGCTCAGCAGTTGAAATTGTTCCTGCACAGTTAGGTAACAGCGCAGGTGTCATCGGCGCAAGTATGCTCATTGATGAGTAAATTATTAAAATGTCATGCTGAACTTGATTCAGCATCTACCGATTTAATAGATCCTGAAACAAGTTCAGGGTGACAATATTTTGAAGTGAATATTGGAGAAAAACAAAGAATGTATAATGTAAAATCACCTCACGCAACTGAATTTATAGATAATGAAGAAGTTTTATCAACCCTGAAATATGCACAGGAAAATAAAAATAATGTTGAATTAATTGATAAAATTTTAGATAAAGCAAAACTTGGCAACGGTTTGACTCATAGGGAGGCTTCTGTTCTTCTTGCCTGTGAAATTGAAGATAAAAACGAAGAAATATACTCTCTTGCCAAAAAAATTAAACAGGAATATTACGGAAACAGAATAGTTCTTTTTGCTCCGCTTTATCTGTCGAATTACTGCGTAAACGGTTGTGTTTATTGCCCTTATCATGCTAAAAACACTCACATTCCACGAAAAAAAATGACTCAGGAAGAAATTAGGGAGGAAGTTATTGCGTTGCAAGATATGGGACATAAAAGACTTGCGCTTGAAACAGGCGAAGACCCCGTTAATAACCCGATAGAATATGTTTTGGAGTCTATCAAAACAATATATTCTATAAATCACAAAAACGGTGCAATCCGCAGAGTTAATGTTAATATTGCAGCAACAACGGTTGAAAATTACCGAAAATTAAAAGATGCAGGGATAGGCACATATATTCTGTTTCAGGAAACTTATGATAAAGAAAGATATGAAAGACTACACCCGACCGGTCCAAAACATAATTACGACTACCATACGGAAGCAATGGATAGAGCAATGCAGGGCGGTATTGATGATGTCGGAATGGGTGTTTTGTTCGGGCTTTCAACTTATAAATATGAATTCAGTGCTCTTTTGATGCACGCAGAACATCTGGAGGCGGTTTTTGGTGTCGGACCGCATACGATTTCAGTCCCGAGAATAAGAAAGGCTGACGATATTGATCCGAGTGCTTTTGAAAACGGAATTGATGATGATACTTTTGCAAAAATTGTTGCTTGTATAAGAATAGCCGTACCTTATACGGGTATGATTATATCTACAAGAGAAAGTGCAAAAACAAGAAAAAGAGTTTTGGATTTGGGTATATCTCAAATTTCCGGCGGTTCAAAAACAAGTGTTGGCGGTTATGCCCACCCTGAAGATGAATCTGAGGAAGAAACAGCCCAATTTGATGTTGAGGATCGCAGAACACTTGATGAAGTAATAAAATGGCTTATGCAAATCGGTTATGTTCCGAGTTTTTGTACGGCTTGTTACAGAGCAGGCAGAGTGGGTGATAAGTTTATGGAAATCTGTAAAGATAAACAAATCCACAATTTCTGCCACCCTAATGCGCTTATAACTTTAAAAGAATATTTAGAAGATTACGCATCCGAAGAAACGAAGAAAATCGGTTATGAACTGATAAAAAGAGAATTAAATGAACTTGAAACAACTCAGGTTGTAAAAGACAAAACAAAAGAATATCTTGAAAAAATTGAACACGGTCAGCGTGATTTCAGGTTTTAGGAAGTAAAATTGCCAATTTTAATTTTGGATGTATAATAATTTTGTACTTGTTAAGGGGATCCACCCTGAGGGTAGGTTTAGGCTTTTCGATGTAACGATTGCCGGATTAAATTTACCCCAAAGGATAGAAAAGGAAAATTGAATATGGAAAAGAACAACGAAACGCTGTCGATTTTAAGACATTCGACATCTCACATTATGGCACAGGCTGTTCAAAGTTTATTCCCGTCGGCTAAATTAGCAATCGGTCCATCTACGGCTGAAGGTTTTTATTATGACTTTGATTTAACAGATGGTCATGCTTTTACGCAGGAAGATTTGGACAAAATTGAAGAAAAAATGAAAGAAATTGTTAAACAAAATCTGACATTTGAAAGATACGAAATTCCTGATGTTCAGGCACAGATTGATGAATTTAAGGCACAAGGCGAAATCTACAAAGCAGAATTGTTAGAAGAACATCGCAACGACAACCCGACTTTGTATATTACAAAAGATAAAGACGGAAATGCCTTGTTTAACGACCTTTGTGCAGGTCCTCACTTGCCAAATACTTCATATATCAAAGCAAATGCGTTCAAATTATTAAAAGTTGCAGGCGCATACTGGCGCGGCAACGAAAAAAATAAAATGCTTCAAAGAATTTATGCTACTGCATACTGGAATAAAGAAGATTTGCAGGCATATTTGACTTTTTTGGAAGAAGCAGAAAAACGCGACCACAGAAAACTCGGCAAGCAATTAGACTTATTCTCAACCCGTGAAGAAATGGGCGGAGGTCTTGTATTGTGGCACCCAAATTTGGCTTGTGTTCGTGAACAAATTGAAAACTATTGGAGAGAAGAACATCGCAAAAGAGGTTATGTAATCGTTAATACTCCTCAAATTGCAAAATCCACTCTTTGGGAAATTTCAGGTCACATGGATCACTACAAAGAAAATATGTTCTTTGTTCAGAAAGATGAAGATTCTGACGATCAGTATGTTGTAAAACCAATGAACTGTCCGTTCCATATCCTGATTTATCAGGCAAACAGATATTCATACCGTTCATTACCATTAAGAATGGCAGAATTAGGAACTGTTTACCGTAAAGAAAAATCAGGTGCATTATCAGGATTAACCCGAGTTCAGGGCTTTACTCAAGATGATGCTCACATCTTCTGTACTCCTGAACAATTGGTTGATGAAATCAACTCTATCATTGATTTTGTTGCAGATACAATGGCAATCTTCAATATGGAATTTGAAGTTGAACTTTCTACAAGACCTGAAAGTTTTGTTGGTGAAATTGAAAACTGGAACAAGGCAGAAGCAGGCTTAAAAGAAGCTATGGAAAAACGTGGAATGAAATATGACATCAATGAAGGTGATGGTGCATTCTACGGTCCGAAAATTGACTTTAAAGTTAAAGATGCTATCGGAAGAACATGGCAGTGCGCTACAATTCAGTTAGATTTCAATTTACCGGCAAGATTTGATATCAAATATCAGGATAAAGATGGTCAGTTGAAAACTCCGTTGATGTTACACCGAGTAATTTTTGGATCAATGGAAAGATTTCACGGTATATTGATAGAACACTATGCCGGTGCATTCCCGACTTGGCTTGCACCAACTCAGGTCAATGTTGTTCCGATTTCTAATGATAAACATACGGATTATGCAGAAAGCGTTTACAAAAAAATGCGTGAAGCAGGTATCAGGGCTTCATTAGATGACCGTTCAGAATCTATGAACTACAAAATCAGAGAATCTCTGCAGGACAAAAAGATTCCTTATGTTTGTGTAGTAGGTGACAGAGAAGCACAAGAAGGGACTGTCGCTGTCAGAGCAAGAGGTATCGGTCAAATCGGTACATTCAGCGTTGATGAATTTATTTCAAAAATTGAAGAAGAAATAAAATCCAGAGCAAATCAATCTTTTGCTAAAAAAGATGCTGAATAATTAAATAAAAAAAGTAAAAATGGGATTTTTGTAATTTTACAAAAATCCTATTTTTACATAAACTATATTATCGGTAGTCCTGGAGAGATTAGCACTTTCTACCTGTTCATTTCTTTTCTTTTGTTTGCGAGGCAAAAGAAAAGAAATGAACCAAAGAAAAGAAAACTTCGCTGATTACAATACCGCCTACGGCGGCATAAGACTGCTAACGCAGTAATATGTGTTTTTGTCCATACGGACAAAAATCTCTTAGCACGGCTAAAACTACGCCGTGCGCTTAACCCCTCACCCTACCCCTCTCCCGATGGGAGAGGGAGCAGTGGTAGGCGAATTTATGAGCCGTACAACTGCGGGTGAGGGTGATATCAAAGGCGCCGTAGTTTTAGGCGCCTGATTGATTTTTGTCCGTAAGGACAAAAATGTATGAACATCTTATACTTATATCTTATGCGCGGAGCGATATAGTTTATGTAAAATTTGCTTACTGTAAAATTTGTAAAATATTTTTGTTTTTATAAAAAATTTTGTTTATAATCAAGTTACAGGGATAATATGGGCAAGATAAAACAGGATAATCTGAATAATTATGAAGAAAAACGCCGTAACAGACAGGCGGGTTTTTATTATTCTTTTTTGACAATAGTCTTGGTATTTTGCTTGATTCAAATTGGTTACGGAGCGATATTGAATGTAGGTAAAATTGTTTCTTACAAGTCAAAAGGAATCACATTGGAGCGTGTTTTAGAGCAGACCAAGCTCCACAATCAAGATTTGAAGCGTCAAAAGAAAATGGTAACTTCGGATAACAGTTTGGAAGGGATTGCTCGAAATAATCTTAAAATGGCTGAATCTGATGAAGTTTTGATTATAATAAACAAAAAGGTTACAAAAGCGAAAAAGAAAAAGAAACAATTTGATTTTGAACAATGGTTCAAACCTAAGCAAAATGCAAATCAGCAGGGAGTTAATGAAATCCCGTATATTCCGCAGACAGTTGACGAAGAATAGGGGAAATTATGGAAGATAATCAGGTAATAAATTATATAAAACAGGCATTTGAGTTAAAGGAGCAAAAATATTATAAACCTGCGATAGAAATGCTATATAAAGCGTTGGAAATCGAAAATGATAATGCCGAAATTCTTTATCAAATCGGCGAATTATATTTTTTGCTTAATAATTATGAACGCTCAATGCAGTACCTTGAAAAGGCTCTTGGCTTTGAACCAAAACACGAGGCCTCCAAAAAACTTGTATGCAAAATTTATACAAGAATGGGAGATTTGAATTCTGCGCTGGCTCTGGCTCAGGAACTTTTTGAACATAGTCAAAACGGTGATAATTTAAAAAGACTTGTCAAAACTCTTATAAGGCTTAAATTATTTACCGAAATTGAAAAGTATGAAAGCAACCCTTATTTTGATAACGATGTAAAAATTGAATGTGCAAATTCTCTTTATTTGAATGGTGAAACTGAAAAGGCGAAAGAATTATTGGAGGGTTGTGATGAAAATAATGAAAAAGTTTTGCTTTTAAAAGGTAAAATGAAATATGATGAAGGAGATTTGGATTCTTCAAAAGAAATTTTTAACAGAATATCATCAAATAGCCAAAATCCTGAAATATTAAACTTTTTAGGTTTGTTTGATTTAGAGAATATGAATTTTGTGGAAGCAATAAAGCATTTTTCAAAAGCGATAGAATTAGATAAGCAAAATTCAAAGTACTATTACAATCTTGGTAATGCTTATTTTTATAACGGTTGGATAAAAGAAGCGCAAAGAGCGTATTCACAGGCAATATATTTGAGCCCCGATAATGCAGATTATCGCTATTCACTTGCTTACTTGTATTATGAAAATAAAGAATACCAAAAAGCATCAAATGAAGTTGAAGCAATATTAGGCATAAATCCCGAACATAGCGGAACACTTGTCTTGAAAGCACTTTTACTTGCTTATGACAAAAAATATATTGAAAGTGTTGAGATTTTGGAAAGTTGTGTTCAGAAAAATCCGAATGACGATTTTGCCAAAACTTCATTAAGTTCAATATTTTTACAGTTAGGAAATTATGACAAGGCGCAAAAACTTCTTGAGCAGACCGATGGAGTAAAAAGAAAAATCCCGTCATCACTTTGTGATTTGGGTGAAATTTATATTCTTCAAAAGAATTATTGCGGAGCGCTTGAATTATCAAAAGAAATTATAAATGAAAATGAAAACTACATTAGCGCATATATTTTAGGTGCAAAGGCATCATATCTGAAACAGGATTATGAAAAGACTAAAGAATTTGCTCAGAATGCACTTTCACTTGATATAAATTGTGCATCAGGGTATTACTATCTTGGTCTTTCAAGACAAAATACAAACGACCCAGAGGAAGCGATTGAATGTATGAAACGTGCAATTTTATACGATTTGAATAATCCGCAATATTATGCAAAAATGAGCGAATTTTATCAGGCAAAAGAAGATTACAAATCGGCACTTGAATATATGTCAGAGGCACAAAACCTTGATGGTTCAAATGAATACAAATACAGGTACTCTGAACTTGTCAAACTGAACAGAAAGAAATCTTGACAAAATTGAAATAATTTTTAAGATTATAGTGTCATTGGTGAACTTGATTCAGAATCTAATTAGAGTTCCGGTTGATTATCTTTTAGTATGTAGGGTGCAATTATATGCACCAAATTTATAAGGTCTGTATTGCAATGCTGACATTTTTTTCATTGTTTTATTTCAAAAATTTGCCTTTTGAAAAAACATAAATATAATAATTATATCAGAGATTAATGAGGGATATAATTAAAGTATGAAATTTAAATCAAGAAATGTATTAGCAAAATTTTTAATCGGGGCATTACTTGTCGTAAATATGGGAACTTTTGCATTTGCAGAAGATAAAGATATTACAAGTCAGGTCGTTCCGAAACAATATCCGGCAAAATATACCCCTGTTTACATAAAACAAATTGCTCCGGGGTATAAATCTGTCGGTCAGGATGAAATTTTTTATGTGGCTCTTGATATGCTGAAAGATACGACAGGAATGTTTTCCCGTAACGCAATTTTAGGCAGTAATTTATCTCAAAAACCTGTCAAAATTGAATTCAGGGATTTGAGCAAGATTAGTGCCGATTATGCTACATTTGACGCATTGGGCTGGAAAAGAGGCAAAAGATTGTATATTTATATAAATCAAAAACACCGTAATGCACCGGCAGGCGCTATTGCTGCCTTATTATCCCATGAGGCATTGCATCAGGACGAATACAATTCTCTTGCAGAAGAAACTTATGCGTGGCACATGGAAGCTGTTGTGTGGGATGAGATATTAAAACTTTACCCCGAATGTAATGACGAAAGTTCTTCGCTTGTAAAAAGAGAAAATACATTGAAAAAACTTCTTGAAAAAGGCAATTATACAAATAAATATATCAAAAAATCAGTTATGCAAAATTCAGGGTATAAAAATTTACCGTCATATTCGCCTGGGTTTGAAGATTTGTAATAAGTTTTGAATACTTTGAATGTCTTACTCAAAAAGTATATTGATAAAAAGACTTCGTTGATGTTAAATTGTTTGTATGAAACGGAGGATTACTACTTTAATTTTGCTTGCAGGTGCTGCGCTTGTATTTTATACAGGACATTCATTTTATATCGCAAACAAAAACCCTGTGTTGTCCGGCAGTCAAAAAGTAGTTGACAACCGTAAGGTTACCCCTCAAAAACTTTTTGATAAAAACTGGCATGTTATAAAAAGTGAATATTATGATTCGACTTTTAATCATCAGCACTGGAGCAGGTGGAAACATCATTATCAGAATAAAATCAAAACACCGGACGATGCAAAAGTTGCAACAGATACAATGCTTGCAAGTCTGAATGACCCGTATTCGAGGTATTTGTCCAAAGAAGAATTTGCAAAACAAAATACAAATATCGCGTCAAAAATTTACGGAATTGGTGTAAGTATAGTAAATGATGGCGGTAAAATAAAGATTATTAATGTTCTTGAACAAACTCCTGCCCAGTTTGCCGATTTGCGAAACGGGGATATAATTTTGTCCGTGAACGGTAAAGATACTAACGGTCTTTCTATTTCGCAGGTTTCAAATTTGGTCAAAGGTCCGCAGAATACTTTAATCAGTCTTGATATTTTGCGCGGAAATACAAAATTAACCAAACAAATTATAAGAAAAGAAATTGCAATAAAAAGCATAAAAAGTTCAGTTGAAGATGAAATAGGGTATATTCAGATTTCAAGTTTTATCAGTAGTACGATTCCTAACGAATTTTTGGAGGCACTTGAAAATACTTCAAAATCTAAAGGATTGATAATAGATTTGCGCGGTAATACAGGCGGATTACTGTCAAATGCGGTATTTATCGCTAATTTGTTTATAGATAAGGGCAGGCTTGTCAGCATTGTCGGCCGAAACGGCTATCGTTATGATGTAATGGCTAAGGATACAAATGTTGGTATTCAAAAACCTGTTGTAATATTAGTTGATGAAACAAGTGCAAGTGCAACGGAGATTTTTGCAGGGGCGATGAAGGATTATCACAGGGCAAAACTTGTTGGTACAAAGACTTACGGCAAGGGTATGGTTCAAAAAATTATCCCTATGCCTAATGAAACAGGGTTAAATCTGACTATTGCAAGGTATCTGACTCCTAATGGTGCAGATATAAACAAGCGAGGGATAAGTCCTGATTATAAAGTGCATTTCACAAAAAATGATATGGAAACGAAGACCGATTCTCAACTTAAAAGAGCGAAAGAAATGCTTGGGAAAATGCTTTTGAGCAGGGCGCAATAAATTACCTTGACATAGGTTTATGTCTTTCGTATATTAGAAATACGAATTAGGGAGACATGGCCAAGTGGTAAGGCAGAAGCCTGCAAAGCTTTTATCCCCGGTTCAAATCCGGGTGTCTCCTTTTATATTTGGCGATTGGTACTCAATCTTATTCCCCTCGCCAGCAGTGTTTGTGAGCGGGAGAGGGCAGAATTTCTTATTAAGCGACAGCGAATTTAGAAATTCGGGTGAGGGAATGAGAGGGGTAGCGCAGTTCCGAAAAAGCGAAGCGTTTCGTAAGGGCGCAAAACAATTAAATAATTTTATGGGCGATTGGCACTCAATCATTTTCCCTCGCCCGCAGCGTTTATAAGCGGGAGAGGGCAGAATTTCTTATTAAGCGACAGCGAATTTAGAAATTCGGGTGAGGGAACGAGAGGGGTAGCGCAGTTCCGAAAAAGCGAAGCGTTTCGTAAGGGCGCAAAACAATTAAATAATTTTATGGGCGATTGGCGCAGTTGGTAGCGCACTTGAACGACATTCAAGGGGTCACAAGTTCGAGCCTTGTATCGCCCACCATAGAGCCTCCGAGAGAATCGGGGGTTTTATAATGCGATACTTTGGCGAGAACTTGTAATATCAAGTTCGGCGCAAGCGAGCCAATAGTTCCTCCCCCTCTGGGGAGGAGTGAGCAGACATATTTTGTCGGGTTAAAACTCGACCTTTACTCCCCAGTTTAGGAGGTTAGGTTTGGAATAATTTATTCATGTTAAACGAATTTAAGTAATAATAATAGTTGAATAGTTTAATTCCAAATTGTAGGTCGACCTACTTACTTTCAATAATAGTACCAGCATTTTTGTGCGTATAAACGCACCCTACATACTTAAAATAGGAGCCATTTGCCCACCACTATTCACTTTATTGACAGTCTTTGATGCCAATTCTACACATTTTTCAATGTTACGACCATTACAAATTTCAACAAAAAGTCTTCCCAATCCAGCCATTGTAGTTTCTCCCTATTTCCTCTATGTTTATATAAAGTATTTTTCTATTCATAAATTGCCTTTTTGTTACAAAAATACAAAATTACACTTGAAAAATAGAAAAAATAATTTATAATAAGAGTGGGGAGGGAGTATCCCGCAGAGATACCCCCAATGCAGTCCCTACAATAATGAAGGAATCAATTATAAAAGGTTTCCTACTACCAATAGGATGCCTTTTATTTTTTCTCTGATTTGCTCTGACATCATTGATTGACCCTCCTTTCTTACACCTTTATGCAGAAAAGTTTGTCGTGCATAAAAAGGAAAATCACGCGACTGTCCTATTCTTATTGTAAATTATTTTAATGTGCAATAACTTAATTATAATTCTATTTTATAAGAATTCCAATAATTTGAAATTTTAAATATATAAATCGTCTGATACGACAAACATATATTGATAATTAATTGCACCTTTCCGATGGGGAGGGAATAAGCAACTAAAAAATTGAACCCCTCCTGATCTCCCCCTTTGGGGAGGAACTATCAACTATAATAATTCGCCCTATATTTATGTTAAGATATATTAAGGACTTTACGCTCTGGGATGTGTTTGGTCGTAAACCTCTTTCATATGCTGCATTGAAACATGGGTATAGATTTGAGTGTTTGAGATGCTTGCGTGTCCTAAGAGTTCTTGTACAATTCTCAAATCTGCTCCGTTTTCTATCAGGTGGGTTGCAAAACTGTGGCGAAACATGTGCGGAGTAACCTTTTTGGGTAGTTCAATTTTTTCAACTGTTTCGTTTATGACATTTCTAATCATACGGGTTTGAAGTCTGAAACCTGTTTTGTTTATAAAGACGGGAGAATTGTCACTTATTGGCGGGATATCGTAACCTTTGGCAATAAGCGGTCTTGCTGTTTCAATATAATTTTTAAGATATGTTTTTGCTCTGTCTGTAATGAGGATAATTCGTTCTTTTGCCCCTTTACCGAATACCGTAATTTCGTTGTTTTCAAGGTTAAGGTTGCCGAAATTGAGGTTGCTTAACTCTGAAACTCTCATTCCGCTAGCCCAAAGCAGTTCAAGTATTGCTCTGTTGCGGAAGCCTGCCGGAGTAGAAATATTTATATTGTTTAGTATATCTTCTATCTCCTCTGTTGAGAGGAATTTTGGCAAAGATTTCGGTCGTTTGGGGGAAATTATATTTTGCGCCGGATTGTTTTCAATTTTTCTTTCTCTTGATAAATATTTGTAGAAAGTCCTTATGGATGCTATCTTTCGGGCGATTGTAGTTTTTTTGTAGTCAAACTTTTGAATAAAGTGTAAGTAATCACGAATTTTTGAAAAATCTGCCCCTTCACAACCCTCATCTCCGAGCCATATAAGATAACTCAAAATGTCTGAGCAGTAAGCTTTTGCGGTATGCTCGGAGAAGTTTTTTTCTATCAAAATATACCCTTTAAAATCTTCCAAATCTTTTTTTGAATTCGAATTTATTGTCATTTTTTAACTCTATTGCTTTTTTATAATAACTATTATACAATATCCTCATAAGATTTGGAATAATATTAAGCGATAAAGGTTAGGAGAAAACAATGAATTGTAAAAAATTGTTAGTAACATCAATGATTTTGGCTTCATGTGTTCTTTTCGCTCCTGCATCTATTTCTGCAGAACCGTTAAAAGCAGGTATTTCAAAGAATTATGTTGATATCGGCAGAATGATTGAATATACCAACTATGCGGAAGCAGATGCGAAGTTGAAAGAGATTTTGCAAAAGAACCCTAATGATTTGGAAGCAAAAGCGTTGCAACTGATGTCTTTTGCAAAACAATGGAAATTAGCACCGGCACAATCAGAATTGGACAAGTTATTGGAAAAATATCCGAATAATCCTCAATTCCACTATGCACAAGGGCTTGTATATTTGATGAGAGAAACCTCATCCGATGTTGAATATATTAAAAACATCACAAATTTGTCTAATGCAGCAATTCAGGAATTTGTAAAAGCGGTTGATTTAGACAGTACATATTTTGAAGCATACAACGCAATGGGTGTTGCAACATTAAAACTCGGTAACAAGAAAGATGCCGCAGATTTATTTAAAGTTGCATTGAAAATAAACCCTCAATTTGCACCTGCTTATGATAATTTGGGTAATATTGCAATGCTTGACGGCGATTTGGATCAGGCAGAAAAATACTACTTGCAATCAATCAAATGTAATTCCCACAATGCTACTTCAATGTATCACATGGGACAGGTTGAAGCACGCAGAGGGGATTATACAAAGGCTTTGACTTGGTTAAACCACTCACTTCATATCAATCCGCAGTCTTCACCTGGCTGGAACTTGCAAGGAGAGTTATATTTAAAACAGGGTAACCAAGCAGCGGCAATCAATTCATTCAAAAAAGCAAAATATGTAAAACCTGAAAACTTCAGACCTTATGTAAATTTGGCAGGTGTTTATGAGCGCCGTGCGGACCACGAATTTGCTATGGAAGAATTGAAAACAGCAATAATATTGAATCCGAATTATAAAGAAGGTATTTACAGAGTCGGTAATATGTCTTTGGAAACAAAGAAATACCAACAGGCTTTGGAATTTTATTCAAGATTATTGGGTGATACAACATACAATAATGCTGCAATTGTAGGTCTTGCAAATACTTATTACGAAATGGCAAGAGATACGGCAGACTCAAGAGATTTTACAACAAACAAAGATGTATATTTGGCTTATGATTATGTAAATGAAGCAATTCAAAGAACTCCTAATGATTTGAAACTTCATCTTGCAAAAATCAAATTGGCTAAATTGACTCATCAGGTTGAAATGACTGAAGATAATTTGAATTACATTGTTCAGTCGGCTTCAAACAATTTGGTTGATACGGTAATCAAAGGAGAAGCATATTTATCATTAGGTCGTGAATCTGATGCGGTTTATACATTTGAAAACGCAATTAATTTTGCAAATAGTATTGATGATGAGTTGTACTTGTCAGAAATTCTTGTTCAGCATAAACAGTTCAGAACCGCAAGAAAGGCTTTGGAAAAAGTTTTGATGTCTGAACCTGATAATAAGATTGCACTCAACGGTTTGCATTATATTGATTTGTGCGAAATGAAATCAAACGAATTCTTTGAAATTGCTTTAAGACAATATAAGGAAGGTAATTTTGCATCAACTATCGAATATTGTAACAGAGCAATTGACTTCTATCACAATGCTCCGTCTATTGCAAAACTCAAAGCGCAGGCTTACGAAGCAGAAAAGAACTACGAGGGTGCTGTTAAATACTACAAACAGTATTTGTCTTTGGCTCCAAATGCTTCGGATAAATCTGCGGTTGAACAGAGAATTCAGGTATTCTCTCAAGAGATGTAATTTGTTATAAATTTTAATATGTATGGTAGAGGGCTGTCATTGCGAGCGTATGCGAAGCAATCCAGCCTTTTACTTGATAAAAATAAAGGGATATGAAAAAGAAAAAATTTGATATACGAAGAACGTTTGAATCTTTTTTAGCAGAACCATTGAGTGTTTTGACCAACGGTTTGTTCCAAATTGTTAATATTGAGGGTGAAAATTTTTTTGCAAAAGAAAAATCGTTTAATGTTGATTTTGTAAATGGTAAAACTCAATTAACACTTGTAAATAGTTCAAAGATGTATAATCTTTTTCAAACCGTATTATATAAGAAGAAACTTTTAGAACAGAAAGATAAGATGTCAAAATGAGTAATTTTATGCAGGCAAAATTTATACAAAGTGCGGAAAAACTTTCACAGTGTCCAAAGTTTAACCTAAACGAGTATCCTTTATTGGGGCGTTCAAATGTAGGGAAATCATCGTTTATAAATTGTTTGTCCAATAATAAAAAACTTGCCAAAACATCAAATACTCCGGGGAAGACAAGGCTTATCAATTTTTTTAATTTTAGTGACAAATTCATTATTGCAGATTTACCAGGATATGGTTATGCCAAGGTATCAAAAGAAGTTCAGAATAAATGGCAGAAGAATTTGGAAGAATATTTATTAAAAAGAGAAGATATAAAATGTCTTGTTCAACTGATTGATGCAAGACACGAAATTCAGAAGAATGATTATCAAATGAGAGAGTGGGTTAGTGCGTACAATTTGCCGATTATAACTATTGTAACAAAAACTGATTGCATTTCTTCGCATAACAAAGTTGCACAGACACTTGCATATGTAAAAAGAGAATTTGGGGGCGAGGTGTTTCCGTTCAGTGCGAATAATAATCGCTACAACGATAAAATTTTGGAATTTTTTACAACTAACAGTTAATTTAAATAAAAATTAAGAAATAGTATTGTATTTAATTCTCAAAATAAATTTATCTCTATGAAGGGACTTTTTTTTGTCTGTTATCAAACAGTTTAAAATGAGAATGAATCCAACCGCCTAAACCTGAAAATATAGTGCCGGCAGTTTCAGGATGAGCCTGAGATGATGCTACCGTTTCAGGAGTCATATATGGTGCGGATTTTGCTATTGCACTCGGTGAAATCCCAAAAGAATCAACTCCGCTTGCTTTTAAAAAATGTGCTGAAGCAATAACATCAGAAGTTGTTGCTGCTGTATTTAAAGTCGTCCCAAGTGTTACAAGTCCGCAGCCGCTTGTACTCATTCCCGAACTTGATGCTGCCGCAGCAAAACCTCTTTGCTCAGGAGACATGTGCGTTATCATCTGGTTTGCTTGTGCTAATAATTCTTCGGGGGGTTTTATTCTTATTAATGCGCCAAATTGCGTATTATCAACTCTTTGTATTCTCATATTTACCTTACTTACTGTTCATTAATTTATTTGAGGTATCTAAATCTTCATTTGCACCATCCATATCACCCAAGTCGAGTTTCACCATTGCACGCATTGAATATGCGCTGCCGTCTTGAGGTGCAAGTTCTATTGCTTTGTTATAATCTTGCAAAGCGCCTTCTTTATCTTCTAAATCTGCCTTGCAAATTCCTCTCAAAACATAGGCTTTGGCATTTTTTTCATCAAGTCCGATGGCTTTGTTAAAATCTTCTATTGCCGCCTGTTTTTCGCCCATAGAGTTATGTATTGAACCTCTCCAATAGTATAAGAAAGATTCATTCGGGTATTTTTGAATTGCAGTATTGCATTTTGTCATTGCTATTTGATATTTTTGAGCATTGACAAGTATTCCTATTTCCGTAATGGTTTTGCTTGCATCTGCATCCGCGCCATAACATACGCTTGCAGGCATAATACTTAAACCTAAAATTAAAAATAAAATAAGAGCATGCTTTTTCATAATTTATACCCCTTAAATTGACGAAAATATTATAGCATATTATTGAATTTTTTGCGATTATATTTTTCCTATTTTATTGCAAAGGTTAAAAATTTATTGTAGTATGATGTTAAAGAAGTTGAGAAAGGTTTTAATTTATGGCTATAAAAAGAGTTTTGCACTATGGTGAAGAATCATTAAGACAACCGTCGAAAGAAGTTCATAAGGTATCAAAAAAAATAAGTGATTTAATAAGAGATTTATTTGACACAATGTATGCGCAAAATGGTGTCGGACTTGCCGCTCCGCAAATTGGCATAAATTTGAGAGTTTTTGTTGTAGATGCTTCAACGAAAGAAGAACCGCTTGAACCTATGGTTTTTATAAACCCGAAAATTATTAAAAAATCAGGTGCGGTAAAAAGTACCGAAGGTTGTTTGAGTTTCCCTGAAGCTTATTCTGATGTTGTCAGATACAAAGATATTATGGTAAAAGCAACTAATGAACATGGCAAGCAATTTGTTATGGAAGCAAAAGGCGGTACACTTCTTGCGAGATGTATTCAGCATGAAAATGACCACCTTGACGGAATTTTATTTATAGACCACTGCCTAAACAGATTTGAAACCGAAGAAATTTTGAAAAAAAATAATCTTCCATCTATTGATCCTGACAAATTGTTAGATGAAGAGGAGTTGAAATCTCAGTTATGATAAAAATTATTTTCTTTGGGACTCCGGATATAGGCTTAAAATCTCTTAATTATCTGAATAATTCGGATAAAATTGAAGTTTGTGCAGTAGTTACTCAGCCTGACAAACCAGCAGGCAGAGGAAATAAACTTCAGGCTTCTCCGATAAAAAAGTATGCACTTGAGCATCATATTCCTGTATTTCAACCAAAATCAATAAGAAAAGAGCCTGAAATTCAGGAAGAATTAAAGAAATTTGAACCTGATTTTTTTGTAACTTTTGCGTTTGGTCAGATTTTATCACAGGAAGTTTTGGATATCCCAAAATATGAAACAATAAATCTTCACGCATCATTATTGCCAAAATATCGTGGCGCAAATCCTATTCAGCGTGCAATTATTAATGGTGATAAAGAAACAGGCATTTGCACAATGATAACAGAACTTGGACTTGATTGCGGTGATATTTGCCAAAAACTTGTAATTCCGATTTCTGATAGTATGAATTGTGAACAGTTATGGGACGAAATTGGCGAAAAGTCGCCAAAAATGATTGAAGACACTTTAATTGCACTAAAAAACGGCACACTAAAGCCTGAAAAACAATGTGAAAACGGGGTTTGTATGGCTCCAAAACTATCTAAAGAAGAATGTTTAATAGATTGGTCAAAATCAAACAGAGATATTCACAATCTTGTGAGAGGAGTTTGCAGAAGTCCGAGTGCTTATTTTATTCATAACGGTAAAATAATTAAGGTTATAGAGTCCAAAGTAGTTGAGGGTAAAGGCGCTCAAGGGCAAATAGTTGCACATTCAAAAGAGGGTGTCGATATGGGCTGCGGAAACGGTTTAGTAAGACTAATTACAGTAAAGCCTGAAGGTAAAGGTGAAATGAAGGCATTTGATTGGTATAACGGAGTAAGAAAATAATGATTACAAAAGGTATAAGAGGCGCAATAACCGTTGAAGAAAATACCTCAAAAGCACTCGAAGATGCGACTTTAGAACTTTTGTGCGAGATGTTTGAACAAAACGGGATTAAAGGTACAAAAAATATCTCACATGTAATTTTTACTACAACAAGTGACTTGAATGCCGATTTCCCTGCAAAATTTCCAAGACTTGAGTTTGGCTGGGATGATGTCGCAATGATGTGTTATCATGAACTTGATGTTCCAAATTCACTCAAAATGTGCCTGCGTATTCTTATTGTATATAATTGCAATGAAGATTTTGAGCCTAAATTTGTTTATCTTAAAGGTGCATCAAATTTAAGATAATAATTATTCTATGCCTCGCAATACAAATAACACGGGTACTTTTCATCGTAGGTTTCAAAACCTAATTTTTTATAAAAATTAATTGCCGCATCTGAAGAATTAACAAATATCTGTTTACCTGTATATTGATTTTTTATATATGATACAATTGCTTGTCCCACACCTTTATATGTTCTGTTTGCCGGACTGTAAACGGAATTATTTTGGGGCTGAACCTGAAGCCAATTAAGTTCATTTTCATTATCTTCTTCTGAAAAAAGAGAAACCCCCAAAATTTTTTGAGGATCAATATTTTCAAAATTATTATCCTGTAATGTTAATATCAAACAGTGGTCTTGGTTTACATCAGGCTTAAATTCATCATCTTTTATAAAATCTGAAAATAAATACGGAACAAAGTTTGGACATTCTTTGTTCCAGAGTAATGATACATTGTGTAATGATTCCAAATCGTTTTCATTATTTTTATCAAGTTCAACAATCTTTGCCTTTTTGTCTGCAAAATCGTCTTTCTGTTTAGATTTTATATATATATCTGATTTGAAACTGCCATTAAAAGATACTGAAACCATATTCAGTATAAAATACAAAAATAATAATATTTGCTATTAAAAATTAGATTTTTTCAAAATCAGAAATAGACGGATCTAACAATCTTCTGCCGACATTTTCAAAATCTATTGAGCAAAGAGTTTTGTTACCGTATTTGATAATTTTTTCAACAGTACCGTTTCCGTATCTTGGGTGAGAAACCATATCTCCTGCTTTAAAACCGATATGTTCATCTGCAATTTCTGCATCGTCTTCGTCAGTATCATATACAGGCACAACAGGTGGGGTATCTTCTTCATTTTCGTCTGCTTCAAGAAAATCATCAATAACTTCATCCCCGGATTGAATTTGTCCTGAATTTTCTATTAAATCTAAATCATCTTCGGTTAATTGTTCTGATGTATCATTATCCTGCGGAAAATCTTCAACTTCTTCCTGTTGTTCGGATTCTTCATTGGCGGAATGAAAATCGTCCATAAATGACAAATCGTCTTCGTCTTCAACTGAATCTTCAGTAACTTTTTGAGTAAATTCTTCAGTTGTACCTGCAACTTCTCCAACCTCAGTTTCAGGTTCAAAAGTTTCTGTTTCTATCTCCTCACTATCTGCTAATATATTTTCAATTTGAGGTTCTTTTTTTTCTGTTTCTTCAATTGCAGATGAAGTTATTTCGTTATGAGAAATTTTTTCGGGAATTTCAGATTTTTGTTCTTCCTGTTCTTGTTCTGCTTCATCCGAGCCAAATTTTTCTATATCTTCATCTGAAATTTCATCAAAATAATTTTCCTGCTCTTGCATATCAAGTGCTTCCTGAGTCGGGAGTTCCTGAACGGGAGCAGAAGTAGGTGCTTCCTGCAAATTGTTTATTGCATAAATATTATCACTTGATAAAAGATCTTCTTCTATTGCAGGAACGAATCTTTGTCTGTCCCCAAACACATCATCTTTTGTCAAATCGAGTTCTAAATCTTCAAGGGTTATAATAAGCGGGATTCCTTGTGTAAGATTTCCGTAAATAACACCTTCATACTGATTCAGTTTATTTAAGAATGTATTATATGCCGCAAAATCGTTTTGCATTGTTTGTGGGGCAAAGAATAATATATTCTGTGCATGAGATTTTAATTCGGATGCGTATTTATACAAATGACTTGCCAAGAATGTCGTAAATACATGGTTGTGGTTAATAAGTCGTTTTACAAGTTTTTTATCCGAATTATCATCTGTTAGAGGTACAAAATAATATACATACTTATCAAAAGTTTCAATTATCTTGTGAACATAATTTATAATTTCTCTTTGCAAATCACCACTTGCTTCTTTTATATTGATTACAATACAGTTTCTTTCTTTAAGTCTTTGTTCAAGTTGCTTGTATTCATCAGGTTCGTTTGCAAAAATACCTGCATCTTTGTATTTCAAAAGTTTGTTTTTCAGCAGAGCAAGTTCAGGCATTTGTGTTTCTTTATACTGCGCAGTAACGACATCTATAAAACTTTCTATCGGCAAAAATTCATCATCAAGGGTCTTGATATACTGTTGAACAGCATAAAAAATATCCTGAATAACTGCTTTTGTTGCCGCATCAACATTTTTCAAATCGTGTTCAAATATAAAATCAATAAAACCTGAATTAAGCGGTAGTTTAAAGTCTTTGCTTAATGTAATTCTCGGGTATTCTTCAAAAAGGTCATCACAGTCAAGAATTACACTTTTTTCTTTCATTCTGAACAGTTGTCTTACACAGTTTGAAATAACAGTTGTTTTTTCATAATCAGTTTCACAAAATACTGTAAAATTATGTTCAAAAATAGAAATATCCACATTTAATTCATCATTACAACCTGAAATTTGACCGATTTTTAGTGCGGTATCAACAGGCAGCAAATCAAGAAGTTCATTTGCCGGCAATTCAACAATATTGCTATTGATACTTGGGGCTGAACCGTCATATTCGCTGACTACTCCGTCTGCATTGAAAGAAAACATAAGTTTTGCAACTGCAAAATTATTTAGATTATCTGCTTTAAGGTTTACATATTGAGCAACATAGGATTTTTCTATACCGGTTAACGCAATAAACTGACCCAATGTCGGCCTTTCGTTTTCTTCGTATGACAGTTTAATTAAGTTATTTCGTATTTCGATTAATTTCATTTAAAAGCCCCTCAATTTTGACTTTAATTGTACCATGAAAATGGCATGCCCTGATAAATTTATTAAGTTAATTAACATTTATTGATTTTTGAAGATTATTATAAATTTCAACCGTCAAAGGACAAATTATAAGGTTTCTGTCTGTCAGGCTTTTTATGGTTTCTTTGTAACATTCCAAAATTGCCTTGTTTAATCCGTTTTCGCTATATAAATCTTTTGTAATTTTATTTCTGTATTCCTCATTTCTTGTGCGAAGTTCAATTTTATCGGCAAGAAAAATTATTTTTTCAAAATCAGTCATTTTTATTTTGCCCAAAGTGTGCCATCTGATTGCTGAAAGCATTTCATCATCTTCGAGTCCAAAAACGGTTTTTGCTATGTAATAACTCCCTGGGGCATGAAGAGTTTTTCTGTTTGAGCGTTCGTCAGAATCAACATCATCAAGATATTTGTCTATAATTTCAAGTAACTTCTCATCACTAAAACATTTTGCGCAGTCATGTAGAAGTCCTGCAATATAGGCTTTTTCTTCGTTTTGTCCAAAATGTTTTGCAAGTTCTCTTGCACATTCTGCCGTACCAAGCGAGTGTTGATATCTTTTTTCGTTAAGATTTTCTTTCAGCCATTTGTCTGCTTCTTCCAGACTAAGTTTTATATAATCCATTTCTCTTAATATATTCCTTTACACTGTTATTTATTAAACCGTCAATATTTTGCCCGTTTTTAATTTTTTCTCTCAATTCTGTTGATGAAATATCTTCAAAAGTAAGCTCATCGAAAATAAAATCATAACCTTTGTCTCTTAAATAATTATACCCTAAAGACGAAAAATCATTCTCTCTGATAAAAACCGTAAATTTGACAAGTTTTTTTAGTTTATCTGTCTCATACCAACTTTCAATATCCTTAAACGCATCCGTTCCGATAATGAAATTTATTTTACCTTCAATTTCATATTGTTTATAAAGTTCGCAAATTGTCAGATATGTATAAGATTTACCCTCTCTTTTGTATTCAATATCTGACACTTCAATTTTAGAATTATGTTCATCTTCAACGGCAAGTTTTACCATATTAAGTCTGTGCATACTCATATTATCGTCATAATTTTTGTGTGGAGGTTTGTATGCAGGAATAAACAGGAGTTTGTCAAAATTGTATTTATTCAATACATATTTTGCTACTCTCAAATGCGCATTATGAATCGGATTAAAAGTCCCTTGAAAAACACATAATTTCATATTTAAATATTAACATGAATACGAGGTACAAAATGAAAATTGCAAACAATTTAACAGAACTTGTCGGACATACCCCGATGGTAAAACTCAATAAATTAAACAACGGTTGCGCTAATATAGCCGTAAAACTTGAATATTTTAACCCTGCAAATTCCATAAAAGACAGAGCGGCTTTGCAGATGATACTTGATGCCGAAAAATCCGGAAAAATAAATAAAGATACTGTAATTATTGAACCAACAAGCGGAAACACAGGTATCGGACTTGCTATGATTAGTGCAATTCGCGGTTACAGAATAATTTTGACTATGCCTGAAACTATGTCAATGGAGCGCAGAGCAATTTTAAAAGGCTACGGAGCAGAACTTATATTAACCGAAGGTTCTAAAGGTATGCAGGGCGCAGTTGATAAGGCTTTTGAACTTCATAACGAAATAAAAAATTCTTTCATTCCGTCGCAGTTTGATAATCCGTCAAACCCAAAAGCGCATTATCTTAATACCGCAGAAGAAATCTGGGTAGATACAGACGGAAAAGTCGATATAGTCGTTGCCGGTGTCGGAACAGGCGGAACAATAAGCGGTATTGCAAAAAAGTTAAAAGAAAAAAATCCGAATATAAAATGTGTAGCAGTAGAGCCTTATTCCTCTCAAGTTTTAGGTGGTGGGGAGGCAGGACCTCACAAAATTCAGGGTATTGGGGCAAATTTTAGACCTGAAAATTTTGCAGGCGAATTGATTGACGAAATTTTTCCCGTAAAAAACGAAGATGCGATTGACACTGCCCGTAAATTATCAACACAAGAAGGTATTTTAGCGGGATTTTCAGGCGGAGCAAATGTTTTTGCATCAATAGAATTGTCAAAACGGGCAGAAAATCAGTGCAAACTCATAGTAACAGTTTTGCCTGACTGTGGTGACAGATATTTGAGTTCAGAGTTATATACTAATTAAGATACTTTATACAATGCACCCTGATTAGTAACTATATTTATAATATAATAAGGTATCTATATAGAAATTGCCACAAAATAGGGCTGAAGTGACTATTCTGTAATCGTTTCAGCCTTTAAAAATTTATTTTAGTTCATAACCTAAAGTTGTGGCATCATCATCAGGTATTCCAAGTTCGGTTATGGGAAGGTTTACATAGCCTTTTTTAACCATATCCGCATGATTTTTAAAATATTCTACTGCTTTGTCGTAATACTTTACGGCATTTTCTCTGTGAGGAATTAATTCAAATTCTCCTATCATTACATTATCAGATTCCAGTATTCTATCTAATTCTTCCGTTAGTTGTTTTATGTTCATGTTAAAAATTCCTATATTTTAATAGAAAATTTAGATGTGAAAAATTTACAATTCAAAATTAGCATAAGAATTGTCTATTTCTTCTTGTGAAATTCCTATATCACTAATATTAAGAGCAAGAATGTCTGATACTCTTAATCCTGTATTAATGCCAAAAGCAAAAATAAGTCTGTTTCGTTTACTTGTTTTGGCTAAATAATCTTCAACCTGTTTAATATATTCTTTTTTTCTGATTGGTTCGACTATGTTCATAATTTTTACCTCCTACTTTAATTAAAAAAGGTAAACAATTAGCAAGTTTGATGGCACAAAAAGCAATATTATTAAAGGATAGTTTATTGTTAAATTTAGAACAAAATCCTGATGGTATATTAGCTAATCAATTAAAAGTATTTAAAGATTGCCTAAAAATAAAGATTATTTCTTTAAACTTGTAGAATTAGGTAAACAACTAAGAAATTTACATTTATTAAATAATATACCTTTGAATAATACTATTGCTAAATTTATAGATAAAGGTGGTGGAGATTATAGTGTAATAAAAGTTCAGTACAAAGATAATAATGTTTCTATAAATGACAAACAATATTTTGAAAATGTACCTGATATAGTATGGAATTTTTATATTGGTGGTTATCAGCCGATACAACATTGGCTGAACGATAGAAAAAAGAAAAAATACACTCTAAAATATGATGATATTTTACATTTTCATAACATGATAGTAGCAATATCAAAAACAATAGAGATAATGGAAGAAATAGATAAAATAATAGAATTATAATCATGGCAACTAAATATTTATAAGTAGTTATTTATAAAAAGTTCAAGTCTTTTAAAATATTCCTCACTTGTAAATCGGATGTCGTCAAGTAATTCTTTTCGTACTTCTAATCCTTTAGTATATAATTGAGAAAATTCATTATTACTATAGCCAAAAGGATAACTTATTCCGAATGTTAGTATCAAGAATGCATTTAATAAATCCCCTTCATTTTCTAACCTATAAGGAATATCTGTTGAAATGGTATTCATTGAAGCATGCCTAAAATTGCTAATTGCTAAATTTCGCCATTGCTTATCTTTAGTTGGAAAAAATAAATATGTATTTTTTGCATTAGAAACATTAACTTTAATTTTATAATCTTTTATATTGCATCCTTGTAAAGCTAATTGTTCTAAAATTTTTGATATAGTATTTGATATCAGTTCACAAGTTAAATATCCATCTATTCCTGTAAAGTATTGTATATCAATTTTATGCTCATAAGAATTAATTTTTTCTGCGATTAAATCATGTATATTTTGGGGTAAAATACAAAATGGAGTATGAAATTTTATACTCCAATTCCTAAATAACTCCATACAATTTGTACAACAATTAAAACCAACATTTTTAGAATTGTAAAAAATGTATGAATTATAGGTTGAAGGCATATATACTTCAAACCCACATTTTTTACAACAAGTGTTTAGGAATTCTTCATTACCTTTAATGTCTTCTGTATAAGTAGTATTACCACCCTCATAATATAAATATATTGAGCAATAAGGAATATTTAATTGATCAAATATTTTGTTAGTACAAAAATTTTTCCACTCATCAATATAATCCTCTTTCTTTGTATACAATTTATCAATATCAGCTCTATGTTGAATTTTTATAGGCTCACTACTGCTACCTATCCTTGTATATACAGTTCCATCACAAATATATGGGGGATTTACCCCTTCGTAGATAACAATAATCAAAATTCCATGTTCATCATCATTTGGTAATGTAATAAACTTGGTTTCAAATTTTGGACATGGTGAAATATGTGTTCTAATAATTTCACCTATTTGTTGAGCAAAATCTGTTCGATCTTTTGCTATAGGTTGTAATGTACCATCGTTATTTACTCCAACAAATAACCATCCTCCATCTGTATTGGCAAATGAAGATATACTTTTAGGAAGTGCTTTCTTTTTAAATTTGTCATCCCATAAAGATTTGTATTCAACTTTATAACCTTCCTCTATATTCGTTAATATATCTAAATCAGAATATTCAATATCTGTTAATTTTTTAGGATTGCCTTGTTTGTCTAAAAATGGTGTATAAAACATTTGATTCCGTATCCCTTATTTACCAATAATTTTATAATTACAAAATCTTTTCAAACTTTTCATTTAGTTGGTATTTTCGTTGTTTACCTTCACCTATTGAAATAAGAAAACCGATATTAACCCAATCTGATGCTAATTGTCTTGCACTACGGGGAGAAAACTTGAAGAAATCTGCAATATCTTTTGATGTTACATATTTTTGAGTTTCAAACAGGTTAAGTATTTGACGTTGCTTTGTATCAAGTTCACGTAATACTTTAATTTTATCCTTTGAATTTTCTTGCTCTTTTGCCTTGTTATATACGGATTTGAAAGCTATTGCCATACCATTAACAAAGTATTCAACCCATTTTGTAATGTCAGCATCAACTCTGCCTATATAATAATTATGAGATTTACCAATATTAATTGCTTCGTAATATCCTTGAAGGTCTTTTGCGTAGTATTCTTCAAGCGAATAAATACCCTTCAAATCATATTCGTTTTTTTGTAATGCAAGAGTTGTTAACAGTCTTGCAGTCCTCCCGTTCCCGTCATAATAAGGGTGAATAGTTACAAATTGACAATGAATAATACTTGCTACTATTGGAATAGGTATATCATTTACCCCATTTATCCATTTAACAAGTTCTTTCATTAAATCGGAAACATCACTTGCTTCTGGAGGCATATATACAATTTGACCTGTTGTAGAATCTGTTATAACATTCTGTCCATCTCGATATTCTGTACCTTTAACTCTTGTACTACCACCACCAACGACAAGTGCATGAATATGTTTAATATTATATTCTGTAATAGGTGATTTATTTTTAGCAAGTTTTTCTATGTAATCAAGTGCTACATAATAACCTTTTATTTCCTTTTCATCACGTACCCTGCCAGTATTTGAAACGACTTTTTTACTACCAATAAGGTCTTTTACTTCTTCTTTTGTAAGTCTATTGCCCTCTATTTGAGTTGAATAGTGAATTGTAGAAAGTTTTGCCGTTTCTCTTAATGAGTTCAGTAGCTTAGGATTGATAGGTAAGCTTTTAATACCTTCTTTAACCCTCTCTATTTCAATAAGATTATTAGCTATTGTGTTTGTTATTGAAAATTTTGGTTCAAACTTTGCCATAAAATTTCCTTATTTCTGCCACTATTTTGCCACAATCTTGCCACAAAGTCAAGAATAAAAACCTCAGTTCAAACTTTCAGTATAATTACATGGCGAGGTTGTACCTTGACCGTACGTTTTTGAAAGTGTTAAGAAATGCGTCCCAAATACTTACTATGAGGTACTATGCGACCGAATGCGTCACGCTTAACCCTTATACTGAAGGTATGAAGAACATTGGACTTACGGAAAAACTTAATAGCTTTAAATCCGTTAGGGAACTTTTAAAAGTGTTCTCTACGGAGAAAAAGTGTGAGAATTTTCTCAAAAAAGTTCGTTGGGGTAATGAGATTGTAAGTCCTTATGATAATACTGCAAAAGTTTACAAATGCAGCCGAAATAGATTCCGTTGTTCAAAAACAGGGAAAGATTTTAATGTAAAAACAGGGACAATGTTTGAGGATACTAAAATTGAACTTAGGACTTGGTTTTTGGCTATTTTTATTATTACAACTCACAAAAAGGGAATTTCATCAATGCAGTTAGCAAAAGATTTGAATGTAACTCAAACAACTGCTTGGTTTATATTACATAGAATAAGAAATTGTTTTAAGATTGAGAATAATATTGTTTTAGACAATGATGTAGAAATTGACGAAACTTATGTTGGAGGAAAAAATAAAAACCGTCATAAAAATAAAAAGGTTAAAAATTCTCAGGGCAGAAGTATGAAAGACAAAGTTGCCGTATTGGGAATGGTTGAAAGAAACGGAAAACTTATTGCAAGAACTGTTGAAGATGTACAGGCTGATACTTTGACAAAAGAAATTCTGAAAAGTGTTAAAAAATCTGCAAACATTTATACTGACGAATGGCTTGGATATAAAGACATTCACAAATTTTACAACCACGAAATTGTAAATCACGGAGCAAGAGAATTTGTAAACGGAAATGCCTATACAAACAATATGGAATGTTTTTGGGGAATATTAAAAAGAGGAATAATCGGGATTTACCACTTTACAAGCAAAAAACACTTGCAAAAATATTTGGACGAATTTGTATTCCGTTTCAACACAAGATATAATTCTGCCGAAGAAACTTTTGAACATCTTTTGACAAATATGACCGTCAGAACAAGGTACAAATACTTGATTGCAGCATAGTTAAGATTGATTTTATAATATAATAATGGCTTTTATATAATAAAAAAACGGCTTAAAAAAATAAAGCCGTTTTTTGTGTTTAAATTTGTTTTTAATACTCAACCCCGAATTTTTATATTAAAATAAAAACCTGATTGTTGAGATAAAATCTCAATTAATGAGACTTATTTAAGTTTGTGGTAACTTCTATATAGTTACCTATAATAATTTAGTCAAATTTATATCCGACCCCACGATAGGCACTATATTTAGTTTTTAGGTATGCCCCATCTTTCCCGCTCATCCATAAAGAAGCAGAGTGACCTGTATAATGATTACCGGCAATGCGCCTCATTGGTGTCACCTTTCCATCTTGTCCGAATAAATAGTAATCTGTTGTAATCTGACTTGGACGACCTGCATTAGCAGCCTTCCTTTCAATTATATTCCAAGTCCTTTCACTATTAGTAAATTCTTTAGATACTTTTCTTAATACTTTTGTTCCGTTTTTCAAAACCCCAAATTCTTTAAAACCCAATTTCAATAAATGACTTAACATGCTATCCCCTTTCATTTTTTATAAATATCTCATATATATTAAAAAAAAACTGCAAGAAAAATTGATGTATTTATAATAATTATTAAATAAATCTTAATATTTATATTATTGCTTAGTTTTATAATAAATTCCTAATTTGTTTATTTTTGAAAGTTTTTTACTTTCGGCAAAATACATGCAGGTTTTAATTCTTAAAAATTTATTGGGGTAATTACTGTTATTCTCATCTTATCTCCTTTATTAGTTTCGTCATAATTAAAATATAAAAGTGTTTTTTTTAAACCTTATAAACTTGTGTAAATATTTTTCTTGACGAATTCAATAAATTTAATCATACTATACATGTTACATAATATATAGGGAGTTTTATATGACAGCATTACAAACAACAATTTTAGAAAACATAAATTCTCCGCAGGATGTAAAAAAACTTTCTTTAGATGAAATGAAAACGCTTGCGGAAGAAATACGACAAGGTATTTTGAACAGAGTAGATAAGGTTGGCGGTCACTTAGGACCGGATTTGGGTATTGTTGAAGCAACTATTGCGCTTCATTATGTTTTTAATTCACCTGTTGATAAATTTATTTTTGATGTTTCGCATCAATGTTATCCTCACAAAATGCTGACTGGCAGAAAACAAGGCTTTTTAGACCCGCTTAATCATCCTGAAATCTCAGGGTATTCAAATCAAAACGAAAGTGAACATGACCATTTTATGATTGGTCATACTTCAACATCAATTACTCTTGCAACAGGGGTTGCCAAAGCAAGAGATTTAAAGGGTGAAAATTATAATGTAGTTGCCTTAATAGGTGACGGTTCACTCTCGGGCGGTGAAGCATTTGAAGGTTTTAATAACGCATCCGTTTTAGGTTCTAACTTTATTGTCATTGTCAATGATAACGAAATGTCAATTGCTGAAAATCAGGGCGGATTATATAAAAATCTGAAAGAATTAAGAGAATCAAACGGAACTTGTGCAAACAACTGGTTTAAAGCATTCGGGTTTGATTATATTTATGTTGAACAGGGCAACGATATTGAATCACTCATAAAAGCATTTTCTGATGTAAAGGATTCAACAAGACCTGTTGTTGTTCATATTCACACATTAAAAGGTAAAGGTTTTGAAAAAGCACAGAAGTTTAAAGAATGGGGGCACTGGTCAATTCCGGGGCTAATCAGTCAAAATCTTTCTCCGTCAGGCTCTAATGCTCCGGAGTGTTATGAAACAATCACAAAAGAGTATATTTTGAACAAAGTAAAACAAGACAATACTGTTATCGCAGTAAATGCAGCAACTCCGGGGGTATTTTGGTGGGACAGCGAATTTAGAAATAAGTTAGGCAAAAATTACACAGATGTCGGCATTGCAGAACAACATGCAACAGGTTACGCATCAGGGCTTGCAAGAAACGGAGCCAAACCGATTTTCGGAGTAATGACTTCATTTATTCAGCGTGCTTATGACCAACTGTCGCAAGATTTGGCTCTAAATAATTCCCCTGCGACAATTCTTGTATTTTGGGGCGGAATTTCAAGTGCAGACTGCACACACCTCGGACTTTTCGATATTCCGTTGATATGCAATATTCCGAATATTGTATATCTTGCACCGACATGCAAAGAAGAATATTTAAAAATGCTTGACTGGTCTGTTGAACAAAATGAACATCCTGTCGCAATCAGAGTGCCGAGTGCAAATTATGTTGTTTCTGGAGTTGAAGATACAACCGATTATTCAATTCTTAACAAGTATAAGTTGGTTGAAAAAGGTTCAAAAGTTGCCATAATTGGTTTGGGCGATTTCTTTGAACTTGGCAGAAGCGTAAAAGAAGAATTAAAATCGAAATTAAATATTGATGCGACTTTAATCAATCCGAGATTTATTTCAGGAGTTGATAAAGGACTTTTAAACAATTTAAAATCTGACCATGATATAGTAATTACACTTGAGAATGGGACTTTAGACGGCGGATTTGGTGAAAAAATATCAAGATTTTACGGAAATAGTGATGTAAAAGTCCTCAATTACGGTGCATTTAAAGAGTTCAACGACAGAGTGCCAATGAGTGAGTTGAATCAGCGCTACCATCTGACAAAAGAACTTATTGCTCAGGATATTGAAAAACTTATATAAACTAAAAAAACGGAGTAAACTCTCCGTTTTTTTATTATTGTGTATAATGATTTTATGAAAAGACAAATATCTGACAAAGTAATAAACAGACTTACATTGTATCATTGTATTTTGAATGATTACCTTAATAAAGGTGAGGAATACATTTCCAGCGGACAAATTTCGTCACTTTTAAAAATCGACGATTCACAGGTTCGCAAAGATATTAGTCTGTTGAATAATTCGGGTAAATCGAGAGTCGGATACATAGTCAAGGAATTAAAAAAATCAATAGAAACAAATTTGGGTTTTTCAAAAAACAAAAAAGCATATATTGTAGGAGCAGGCAATCTTGGTATGGCACTTGCAAAATATGACAATTTTGCAAATTACGGATTAAATATTGTTTGCCTTTTTGATAATGATTGTGATAAAATAGGTAAGGAAATTAATAACAAGAAAATTCTTGATATTAAAGAACTTCCAAGATATGTTTGGCAGCATTACATAGATATTGCAATTTTGACTGTTCCTGCATCTTACGCACAAACAACCGCAAATTTTCTTGTAAATGCCGGTATAAAATATATTTGGAATTTCACTCCGACAATTCTTGATGTACCTGATGAAGTTCAGGTTTGGAATGAAAACTTAATGGGTAATTTTCTGCAATTCACTTATGATTTAAATTAGGATAATAATATGAAGGTAAATTTTAGAACGGTATCTTTTGGTAACAAAAATATACGCTATCATGATGCAAGTCACAATATATTAGAAACTTTTGATGACAGGCAAAATCTAGTCCGAAGAGTAAAATATGACAAACTTTGCAGAGATGTTGACAGCGAAGAATTTAATGAAAAAAAGGAAGTAATAGGACATTTGCATAAAGAATATACTCCAGATGGCTGTATTGAAACATATAAAAGTAAAACTCAGGAGTATGTGAGAGAGATTAAAACAGTCATAAAAGATTCTTTTACACATAATATAGAAAAATTCACATCACAAACATCCCCACAGAACAACTATATCAACGAATTTGTTCGTGATGTTACTGGTAAACTTGTGAAAATTATAAATAACGGAAAAGTGTTAATTATAAGGTAAATTAATTTTCAAAGTTATTTGTAATATTGTATATGTATTCTAAAATTTGAGCAAAATAACCTAAATCTGAATTGCCGTTTAGTACCAAATCTGCTTCTTTTCTGAACGGTTTAACATATTTTTCTCCTGCATTGGAAATATAATTCCAATGTTTGAGAGCATTTTCTTTGTCCTGATTTCTTTCTTCTACCGCCCTGGACATAAATCTTGAACGGCGAAGTTCGTTTTCGGTTTCAACATATATTTTAATATCAAAAATATCTTTTACTTCATCATACATTGTTGCAATACCTTCAACAACAATGATTTTTTGAGATTTAACATCAATTGCGTTAGGAACAGAAACTCCTGTGCCGTTGGGCAGATACATCGGTGCTTTGACATCAAGCCCGACAGATAAATCTTCTAAATCCTGTCTTAAAATATCAAGTTGAAAACTTGTCGGAGCATCGACATCATATCCGCTGTCGCGAACACTGTCAAAAGAACCGTATTTATTGATTAAGCCTGAAATGTCATTGAAATAATTATCTGTACTCAAAACAGTTACAGGCATGTCAAACTGACCTATTACATTTTGAATTTCAGAACAAATAGTGGATTTCCCTGATGCAGACTCCCCTGTTACACCTATCAAAAGTCTTTTTGACGGATTATTTATTATCCTTTTTGTGAATCTTGAAATAAAATCAGGTGCAATAGCATTTATAATCGGGGTTTGTTGTTTTTTATCATACAAAAATATCTGTTTAAATTTTGTCTGAAGGTAGAATGCAAGCAATTCACGACCTGATTTTGAATTAAAATCAGGCTTGTATATTCGTTCTTTTTCTTGTTCTTTTAAAGATAGCATGTTTTATTCCAATAACTTTATAGGATATGGAATTAATAATACACAAGAAAAATATTTTTTGCTATGTTTTTCAAAAATTCTTAATATTTATTGAATTTATCTTCATCATCACTCCAGATTACCATAATCTCTTTGGGGGTATAAAACGGGTTAAACCAATGAGTGTCCTGAGAAAAATCTATAATTGCATCATAGTAGTTAATCTGTTGTGCAATTTTTTTTGTAAAATGCAACAAATCTGCCATAATTTTCCTAACTATCATAACAGTTTTATTATGAATGTTTTATTTTTTTAAATAATCACCGGAAAGTAGAAAAAAATATTTAAAAAATTACCTTATCAGGTAGTAAATTGTGGATTGAACAAAATTCCTTAAAATAACATGATTTATAAAAAGGAGTATAAAATGTCAATAAATTTCAGAGGTTCGAAAACAGAGCAACAACTTTTAAACGCATTTGCAGGGGAATCAATGGCTCGCAACAGATACACAATGTTTGCATCAATTGCAAAAAAAGAAGGCTATGAACAGATAGCAGAAATTTTTGAACAAACTGCGCATAATGAATATGAACATGCAAAACTTTTTTATAAACATATAGGAATGACCCCAGACGGGAATGTAAATTCCTGCTACCCATTTATTCTCGGAACAACCGAAGAGAATTTATTGAGTGCGATTGATGGCGAAACAGAAGAATATACAACTCTTTATTCTAATGCAGAAAAAATAGCGCTTGAAGAAGGCTTTGATTCTGTCGCATCTACCTTTAAACACATTATTAATTCCGAAAAACATCACGCCCACAGATTTCAGCAACTATATGATAATTTAATTAACGGTACGATATTTAAAAAAGAATCGGAACAAAAATGGATTTGCCGTGAATGCGGGTTTATCCATGAGGGGAACTGCGCTCCGGACTACTGCCCTAATTGCCATCACAAAAAAGGTTATTTTCAACTTTTATGCGAAAAATACTAAATTTGGAGGAGTATCATAATACAAAGAATTATATTATAATAAATGTAATATGAGAGCAAAGTGGAAAATTATAACCTTAACAGGGTTTGCGCTTGTTTTAAGTGCAGGCTATATTTGGGGTATTCCTGCCATAGTAAACCTGCCAAAACACCAATCTGAGATTGAACAAAAAATCTATCAGGCTTCCGGGTATAATGTAAAATTAGGCAAGGCAAAACTTTCTATGGGCGGGTTCCCGTCTGTTTGGGTTAAAAGTAACAATATCTCTGTTCTCAACAAGGACGGCTCAAAATCGCTCTCAATTGATAATCCTAAAGTTAAACTCAAATTATTTCCGCTGATTTTCAAAAAAGTTGAAATCGCCCACATTTTTGCCGATAAAGAAGTTGTTAATTTAGTTTTTTCAAAAGATAAAAAATTTTTATTAGGTGATACTCCGATAAAATTTGAAAAAAAAGAAACCCCGTTTACAATCTCAAAAGTATATCTTGATATTGGCGAATATAAAATAAATCTTGAAGATAAATTAAATAATAAAAAACTTGCTCTCAACGGTGAATATTTAAACAATGCCAAGTTTGTACTTGATGATAAAATTCAACTTTCAACAAAAGGGAATTTTGTTGTTGAAAACTCTGTCACTCCGTATTTTGCGGATATAGAACTTGATTTGCCTTTAGACAGATTTAATGACGATAGGCTGAAAATAAAAGGTCAATTAAAAGATTTTGACCTATCAAGTATCTCATCTTATGCTCCTGTTTTAACAAACGGAGTTGTGCAAAAATTGAAAGGGACATTGAATTTTAATGCAGATACCAAGGTTACAAAATACGGGCATAAACTTGTAAATGCTTCTTTTGGGACAACGGGTTTAGAGGTTATAGGGGTTGATAAACCGTCTCAAATTATATATCACGATAAACTTTCTCTCAATACAAATATTGAAACTATTGCAAATGGTATAAATTTAAAAAATACCGCAATAGAATCAAAAGATTTCAAATTTAGTGTAAACGGAAAAATTGCATCCTCAGGTAAAAAGATTCCTGTACTTGATTTGAAAGTCGGAATAAAACCGGCGAAATTGCAAGATGTTGTAAAGATTTTGCCCTGGTTCAGGGAATTACCTCCTGAAATGGACTTTTATAAATTTAAAGAAGCAACTCTGTGGGGTAAAGGTGAAGGTCATCTGCATATTATAGGCAACGGTGAACTTCCGGAAGTTTTCGGGAAAGTGAAACTTCGTAACATGCATCTTGTAAATAGGCACTTGCTTCGACCGGAAGGCGGTATGGCAGATTTAGACTTTGTCGGGCAAATAATGAAAGTAAATGTATTTGTTCCGATAACAAAAAAAGAATCTGTATCAGTAAAGGGCTTTGCAAAAATTGACGGTTCAAAATATTCGGAACTTGATATAAAAAGTACCGGTAATGTTCGGCTTGAAACGGCAAAAACAGTTCTTACGCCGCTTCATCAAATGCTAAAATTCAAACTCGGACCTGTTCCGGTTATGGAAGCTACAGGCTTTGGTACGATAAATCTTCGTTCTGCAGGGAAAAAAGTTGATCCGCATTTATTCGGGTATCTGAAATTTTGGAAAGGAAATGCGCGTTTTACACAAGTACATAATCTTGAACTTATAAACGGTGCCGGTGAAATTATATTTGATGACAGAAATGTAACTTTCAAAACAAACTCCGGAACAATAAACGGCAGACCAACCAAAATTAGCGGGAAATGCAGCGTATTTGGAGATATGGAAGTTTTTGCCGAAACAAAAGGGCAAAAAATTCCGGATATGATTAAGGTCATAAAAACTTCGCCGGATATGGCAGAAGTTCAACGCGTAGTAAAACCGTTTACTAATCCTGACGGTATCGGGGATTTGTATTTAACTATATACGGTAAAGCAGGAGAAGATGTAACAAAAATTAAGTTTAATGAGGACTTATTTGCAAAAGGCAAAGTTGTTTTGCATAATGCAACAGCAGTCCTTGAAAATACTTATATGCCGTTTGAAAATGTAAACGGTACGGTAAATTTTGATAAAAAAGATGCTGATTATGACATAACAGGATATCTGAGCAATTCAAAAATACATGTAAAAGGTACTGCCAAAAACATGTCAATGGATTTGGTTGCAACTTCTGACAGGTTTAAACTTATTAATCTGTGGAATGCAATGAAACCTGATATGGTTGTACCGTTTAAAAAAGAATTGGGCGAACTTGAAGTTGCATTTACGGGTAAATACAAAGGGGTTGCAGATGCCTCAAAACTTGATTATGACAAAATTATTGTTGACGGTAAAATTCTTTCCAACATGAATTCGACTAATCCTATCAAAGTTAGTGGTGGAGATTTTAATGTCAGACATTCCGTTTTGAATGCAAAAGGATTAAAAGGTATTTTTAACGGTAATCCGTTTACACTTTCATTTATGGGAACAGATATTTATAAATACATGAATATAAAAGATGCAGTATTTGATTTTAATAATTTTAATATCGCATCAATTAATGGTATGAAAGACAGTCTGAATCTTCCGCAGGAATATCAGAAGCAAATAGATAATATACAGGATATTCAGGGACATATAAATATTAAAGGTACAATTAAAAATGGCGGAATATATTCTGATACCGAATTAAAAAATATAAGTTTTCGTTATGCTCCGCTTGATGCTGTTATAAATGTTTTGTCAGGCAAAGCAAATATGCGCGGAGATAAACTTTATTTGGGCAGAATAAATACAAAAGTAAGTTCTATGCCTGTATATCTGAACGGTAGTATTTCAAATATTTTACAAAATCCGTATCTGAATCTTTATGTTTCGGGAAAATTAAATCAGGAATTTTTTGATAAATTTGTAAATGAAAAATCTGTTTATCCTGTCAAACTCAAAGGTGATGCTAATTTCAATTCAAAACTTAACGGAATGATAGACAGTATTCACGCAAATTCTACTCTTAATGTAAAAGAAAATTCTTCAATTTATTATATGGGTGCAACTTTATCGGGCGCACCATCAGGAGTTACGGATATTGACGGAATTGCAACTAATCCTGTATCAATTAAAGCCGATACCGTTTTAACTCCCAATAAGATACGAATTAATGCTTTTGATTACATTCAGACTATAACTTCACAAAATAAAAAGACTTCAACTCAAAAACAACTTTCCATGTCCGGTGCGGTTTCACTTTTAAAAAATAATATTTTGAAATTTGATAATCTGAAAATTAAAACTTTTGAACCGACAGATGCGAAAATATTTAATATAATTCTGAAAAAGCCTACAATTAAGCAGGGAATATTTATGACCGATATGGTTGTAAACGGTACATCACTTGCTCCGTATGCGCTTGGGACACTTAATATTTCAAGTGTTGATATTCCGCTTTTCGATTCAACTATCAGAGATATTGATATTGATATGAAAAAAGATTATATAAATCTTAATGCAAGAGGAGTTATCCTTACAAATGATATAACAACTTATGCAAAAATAGTTAATAAAACAGTTCCGCCGTATATAGTTGAAGATTTTGATGTAAAAACAGATGTTTTGGATCTTAATGTAATTGCAAATACCTTTAATGATTATGATACTAATAAACTTAAAAACAGGGAAACTTCAAGTAATACAATGACTGTTTCACCTGAGCAGGTAATAATTAAAAACGGCACAATAAGTGCAGATAAAATTCGTATCAAAAAAGCGGAAGCAACTGATTTTAATGCAAAAGTTACAATGGGAGATGACCATATTCTTCATATTGACAAATATGCGTTTAATCTTGCAAACGGAACGGTTGACGGTGATATTGCAACAAATCTTTCGACCTATGAATCGAATGCAACAATGAATATAAAAGATGCCGATGCACAACTTATAAGTGAAAATATCTTTGACATGCCGGGACAAATGTATGGACTTGTGACAGGGGATTTGAGAGTTTCTTGTAAAGGGACAAACAGTGTTGATTGTCTTGATACTTTAAGCGGTGACGGGGCATTTAAGGTTAAAGACGGCAGAATGCCAAAACTCGGTTCGTTAGAATACCTGTTAAAAGCGGCAAATCTTGTAACAGGCGGAATAACAGGAGTTTCAGTTAACGGTATTATTGACCTTATTACCCCGTTAAAAACAGGCGATTTTTCTCAGATTCGCGGAGATATTAAACTTGAAAACGGTGCGGCAAATGATATCAATGTATATTCTGAAGGCAAAGAACTCAATATGTACATGACAGGGCGTTATAACCTTGAAACACTTGTTGCTGATATGGAAGTCTATGGCAGTTTGTCAAAGAATTTTTCTACTCTGCTCGGCAGAATCGGCAATGCTTCATTAAACAGATTATTAAACAGAATTCCGGGGATTAATATAAACGAAATTAATCCTGAATCGACAAGCAAAATAAACAAAATTCCAAACTTTAACAAAGAAAATGCCGTCCGAGTGTTTAAAGCCGAAATCTTTGGGGATATAAACGGAACAAATTATGTTAAAAGTTTCAAATGGATAAAACATTAAAATAACTAAAATATGTTACATCTGTTTGTAAAGTTCCAGTTGTTTTGCCGTCAATTTTTCAGGCAGAACGATTTTGATTTTTGCATTCAAATTCCCGTATCCGCCTGACTTTTTAGGCAAACCAAGATTTTTAAGCCTTAACATCTTGCCAGTTGAAGTCATTTGCGGAATTTGAATGGTAATATTCCCGTGCAGAGTTTTAATTTCTTTTTTACAGCCTAAAACTGCTTCAGGCGGTGTAATTTCAATTTCTTTTGTTAGATCGCTTTCGTTTATTTCGTATTCCGAATCTTTTGGGTGAATAATCAGGTACATATCGCCTTTTTGACCGTAAGAATCTGATTTCCCTTCTCCTTTGAGCCTGATTTTTTGTCCGTCTTTAATTTCTTTTGGTAGCTTAACTTTGATTGATTTATTTTCGTGGACAATTCCTGTTCCTCCGCAATGCGAACAATACCCTCCGCCATTACACTGCGTACATTTTTCCATGTTGTTGTAACGGACTGTAATCGGTTCTGAGCCAAACAAATCTTTTGCCGTAACATTAAGGTTTAGTGTTATGTCCAAATCTTCCTTTTTGGTGCGGGATGATCTTTGAGTTCTGCGTGTACGCGGTTGTTCAGCCCCCATAGAACCGAAATCAAAACCGCCAAAACTGCCTTGATTGCGAGCGCCTGCACCCATCATATCGCCGAAAAGTGAACTGAAAAAGTCACTAAATCCGCCCATATCACCGCCACCGAAGTTAAATTGCTGATAACTCCCGCCATTTGGGTTGAAACCAAAGTTTTCAAACCCCGGAGGCGGAGTGTAATCTGCTCCACCCTGCCAATTGGCTCCAAGGCTGTCGTATCTTTGGCGTTTTGCTTTGTCGCCCAATACTTCATAGGCTTCATTTATTTCTTTGAATTTTGATTCTGCTTCTTTTGTTTTATTTACATCAGGGTGATATTTTCTCGCAAGTTTGCGGTATGCGGATTTGATTTCCGAATCTGTTGCGCCTCTTTTTACACCTAATATATCGTAGTAATCTCTATACTTCATAAATTAAAATCTCCTACAATACATGATAATACAGTTGTAAGAGATTTTAAAATTTTTTAATTATTTTTTAATGATGTTTAATTCTTCTTTAATTCTTCGCTTAATGTATTCAATTTTTCTTCAATTTGTTTAAGAGATTTTTCGTCTTTCAAAAACTTTACAATTTCTTCTTTGTTGCCGTATGCTAACGGTTTTGAATTCTCAATCTGCATAGAGGGATGAAGCATAGAAACCCAAAGCATGTGTTTATCTTGCGCAGTATTATCTTTCTGAATAGAAAATGCTATTCCTTTTGCATAATATTTGGGGTCGTTTGCTTCGCAGCCCACATCAATCTGTCTGTAATATTCATCTTTTTTGATATAATTTTCAGCCTGAGAAGTAAGTTTTTTAATTAATTCTTTTAAATTAAAGTTTTGGCTCAATTTTTTATCCTTATTAATTGTTGGATTGAGATTTACTATTTGTGCTTTATTTATATGTACCATATTTTACCTCTGTTTTAATTCTTATGCAACAAGTTCAAGATGCGGTTTGAAGGTTTGCATTGCAAGTTGTGTATTTTCGTGGTTGAGTCTGTATAAACTTTCCATGCTTTCCTGTGATAAAATTTTTGGGAATTTTGCAGGAAGTTTTGGCTTTTGACCAACCATAATTCCGAGTTCCTGATTTCTGTAATAATTATAACATTTTCTTAAATATGCGTTGTATTCTTTAAATTCATCATTCTTTAAAGATTCAATTGCTTTTTTATAATTGTCAAATGTTTTTCCCAAAGTGTTTTTACCCTGTCTTGAATCGTAAGCGATATGCTCATATTCGGCAAAAAGATTTGAGCCTCTGAATTGAACTTCCGCCAATGAACCGTCAGGCAAAGTTACATTCATTTGGGTTGTTGTATATCCTGATGGTTTGATGGCAGATTTTTCGGCTTTAGATAAAATATCTGTCCCGTATTTTTTCAGATTTTTGGTACTTGGACAGTGCTGAACTACTATATCTTCTCCTGTTGCCAATGATAATTTTCCGATACTTACCATTTGATCATCAGAGTAATATGGTATTCCGTCTAATCCTTTGTAATTACATATTCTTGTAAGTTGAAGCGGTTTAATTCGCGGGTCGTTCAGCCTGCTTAAAAATTCTTCTGAAAAACCGCTTTGTTTCAATTTTTCTATAGTTGTAACTTTTCTTTCCAATGCGCTTTTGATGTTGCATAATAACATTCTTTCAAATACCGGCTGAGATTGTTTTTCTGCAAGCAGCATTTTGACAGGTTTAGCAAGTTCTTCCGCTTTTTCAATTTCAGAAGCCGTCAGAGTCGGGTCATTTCTGAATAATCTTTTTACAAGTCGTTGTTCACTTGTAGTTAATTTTTTACCGTTATGTTTCGCTTGTTTGATTGCCTGCATTGCATCATCAATAGTTAAATCTTTCATCTGAAATCTCATACCAATCGAATCTGTAATAAATGCGTGAGCATCTTCTTCAGATGTTACTACTTTGCCGTCCTGAATATTTTTTTCGTATTTTGAATATATTGAATTTGCATCTTTTGTTCTTACAGAATGAGTCTTAACTTCTGATATATCGCCAAAAATATCGTCAGCAAGTTCTTTTGCATATTTTCCCTTCTTCTTTAAATTATCAGCCTGACGAATGGCAACATTACCAAGTTCGCCCTGTGCATCAGCAGTTTTCAGCGCATCTGCATCAATAACTTTTGTCACTCCTTTATTTTGCAGCGTAGATGCTTTAACAGGCATCGTGATTTCAGGTTTTATTCTGAATGTTGTTTTGGTTGCCGTTTTGCCTTTTGTAGCAATTTTAAGGCCTTTAGCAATAAGACTTACATATCCCATAATAATATCCCTTTATATCCCCTGTGTATATATAAAGTATTTTTTGATGTAAAAATTGCCTTAATGTTAAGTTATTTTGCGCAATATTATATTGAACTGATAATCTTTTGATGATAATATAGTTTCAAGCGGAGATGTGTAAAAGTGCAGAGAAATTTTTTAGATAAGTTTTTGGACAAAATATCTAATTTCCCGAGTTGGATAAAAGAAATTATCTATTTGCGTCTGCAAAAAGATGTTCAGCCCGAGGGTGAACTTGCTTATATTTTTGCTACTTTTAAACCTGTTTTATCTGATAAAGGAAAATGTGAACTTGATTCAAAAAAATCTGGGTTTGATCTTAATCTTTATAATATTTTTGAATACTGTGATAATGGGGCAACTATCTCTGATATTACACTTAATACTTATCTTTCAATGGAAGAAGTCGCAGGATATTTTCTTTTTGCCGTTGATGAAGGTTATATACAAATTCCCGATAATTCTCAAATATTAAATATTGCAGGTTTTCTTGCAGGAAAATTCAGAACGGGCGAATATTTTGTTCAGGATGGTGTTATATCTGAACAACAACTTGATGATGCGGTTTTAAATTATGAACATCGTACCAAAAAACATGATAAAAAATTCGGTCAGTCGTTGATTGAACTTGGTTTAATAAGCCAAAAACAACTTGATATATTACTATCTATTAAAGATGAGGCTAAAAAACGCTTTATTCTTGATCATAATGAAATTCCAAAGATTGCTGAAGCAAAAAACTATGAAGAAAAAATTGAAAATTTGGAACAGGAAAATAAGCAATTGAAAATGAGAATAAGAGAACTTTTATCAGGCGGTAAAAATGAATAATACTAATACTCAAAGTGAAAAACTCGTAGAATTTGTTCGTGACGGGCTTGTTGAAACTGAACATTACGGATATGTTGTAAGGTGTTCAAAAAATCATGTCGCAGAAAAAATCGGAGATGATAAAAACTATCCGTTTTATCTGCGTTCTTGTGCAAAACCTTTGCAGGCATCTTTGCTTGTTGATTACGGGTTAGATAAAGAGTATGATTTAACTTCGTCTGAAATTGCCGTATGCTGTGCATCTCATGCCGGTGAAACGGTGCATATAAATATTTTAAAAAAACTGATGGAAAAGTTTGAACTTTTTGAAACCGATTTAAAATGCGGAGTAATAGAACCTCTTTCTCAAAGAGCGCAAAGAAAATTGATTTTAAATAATGAAAAGCCGACTGTTTTGCATAACAACTGCTCCGGTAAACATATTATGATGCTCGGTTTGTGCAGGTTAAAGGGCTGGGATATTGAAAATTATGATGATTTGAACCATCCTTTGCAGTTAGAAATTAAAAAAAGAATATACGAACTTTGCGGTTTGAAACAACGATTCCCTGTTACAAAGGACGGTTGCGGTGTCCCGATTTGTTCAATGCCTTTATCTAATATGGTTCAGGGGTATCTGAATTTGTTTTGCGATGAAAAATATGCTGTAATAAAAGATGCATTTTTGAATAACCCCTATCTTATAGGCGGAGAAAATCGCACCGATACAAAAATTATTGAAAACAGCAAAAAATTAATAGCAAAAGTTGGTGCGGGCGGACTTTGTATTGTCGTAAATCCTGAAATTGAAGAAGGTTTTGTTGTAAAAATTTGTGATGCAAATATGCTTGCAAGAGAAGTTGCTACTATTGATTTAATAAATAATCTTCACTGGGCAAATATTGAAGTGAATCATGACATTTTAATTAACAGCGGAGATAAAGTCGGGAAAATTGTGAGTGTGGTACAGGCATGAAAGATGTTCAAAATACACAAGATTACAGGAATGTAGATATACAAAAAGTTGGAATAACCGATATAGATTTACCTTTGGTTATCCAAAGAAAAAATAAGTCGGATTTGGTTGTGTCAGGAGTTGCAAGAGCGGCTGTTTCTTTGCCGAGAAATTATAAAGGTACCCACATGAGCCGTTTTGTTGAAGTTTTTAATGAATGGCGTGAAAAAAATATGCTTGGGGTCGATATAAAAGGTTGTCTTGAAAAAATTATTAAAAAACTTCACGCTCAAAGCGGAGAATTGAAATTCAAATTCAAGTATTTTGTCAATAAAAAAGCCCCTGTATCAAAACTTTCTGCCCCGATGAGTTATGATTGTTCTTTCGAGGGGAAAATTGATGCAAATAACAATTACAAATTTATATTAGGTGCAAAAGTACCTGTTACAACTCTTTGCCCGTGTTCAAAAGAAATTTCAAATTACGGAGCGCATAATCAGAGGGCAATAATAAGTGTAAAGGTTTCTTATGATGAAACAGAACACATTTGGTTAGAGGATTTGATAGAACTTGTTGAATCCTGCGCATCTTGTCCTTTGTATTCACTTTTAAAGCGTCAGGATGAAAAATATGTAACCGAAAAAGCGTGGGAAAATCCGAGGTTTGTGGAAGATGTGTTAAGAGAAGTTGTTGTAAAACTTCGCAATCATCCGGTTGTAAAAGAGTTTGAGGTTGATTGCGAAGCGTTTGAAAGTATCCACAACCACTCTGCCTGGGCTTATCAAAAAGAAATTAAATAAGGTTAATCAAAAATTTTGTTTGACTTTGCAAAGGTAACATTTTATTGATTATTTTTTAATTTTAAATTTAATGTTTTTAAACTGATATTTTCAATATTATTTGTCATAACTTCAAATTCTGTCAATAAATAATTCAATGCTGATAAAACATGTGTACCGTCTTGAACTTCATTCGCATTGTAACAGACGGCATCTCTAATTGTTTTAATAAAATCTTCTAAATTTAATGCTTTATCAAGTAAATCATCTAATTCTTGCGTAAAATTGTTCATATAATTTGCTTCATACCATATATATTGTGCCATTTAACAAATATACAATGTTGTATATTGTTTGTCAATAGACTAATATAATTGGTATTATGACTAACAAAAAGGGAAATATAAATATAAAAATCGGAAAAAAAATAAAACTTGAAAGAGTGAAAAGAGATTTATCTCAGGATAAACTCGGTGAGATTGCCAACATAAGCAAGAATTTTGTCGGAGCAATTGAACGGGGTGAATCTTCTCCAACAATAGAAACACTTGAAAAAATCGCAAATGCTTTTGGGATTTCTTTGACTGATTTGGTTGATGTATCAAAAGTAGAGATTTAGCCTACAGTTTATGATGGCGAATCCGGTATATATGGGCAAAAAAGAATTAATATTCGCAATATTGTAATATGCTGTCATAGTCTTTGCATTCAGGATGTTCTTTCATGACGCGTTTGACTTGGTTAACATTAGATATAATTTCATTATTTGTCTGCGGTAATTTCAGGGCAAATTCAGGTAAGCCCATTGTTACCAAAACTTTTTTAAATATATCAGAATACTCGCGCATATCACCCTGCGATGCGACTGCTATAAACTCTTTTTTATTTGTATAAGCATACTTTATATCGGAAGGATAAACACCAGCTTTTAAAAATTCTTCACGGTATTTGCAATTTTCAAAATCCTGAACGACCTTTTCCTTCCCGTTTACGATGATTGTTTTTGATGGCATAATTGAGTTTAAAAATTTAATATAATTTTTGTTTCCTGCTGTGGCATCAAGTAATCTATCGTTCAAATGTGTCATTTCATGACGCAGACTGTCCTTTATTCCTCCCTCCAAAAATATTCCCCCAAATTTATGCGAATAATATCCTTTTGCCAAATTATCAGTATAAAAATTATCAATACGACTAAGGTTGATGATATATGGAAATATTGCTTCTTCTTTTCCGTATTTCTTCCAAAGATTTAATTCTTTTTTTATTGCTTTTAAGTCTTTAATACTGTGATTTTTATCAGTATCAGATAAAATTACATGCGTTCCGAATTGATTTAAAATATCAAGACACATTTTGCACACTTCAGGAGAAATTTTATTAGTATTGAGATAATATTTAATATACATGTAATCATTAAACGGCGAATATTTTGCTATATATGAGTATGCCTCTGTTCTTTGGTTCTCAACAATATCTTTTGCATTAGTAGTGCATTTATGATTTTTTGTACGATCAAAAATTGCATCCAAATCCTGATAAGTTCTTCCGGCAATATATGGCATATCACTATCTATAACTTCCATATAATGCTCTGCAGGAGATAATTTGTACTTAACAGTGTCAAGGTCTAATTCAGGAATAAAATATCTCGAATAATTGCCGTTTAAAGTATTGTATGTATCAATCATATCAGATATTAAATTTATTCCCTCGTCATTATAATAATATTTTTCTTCTTTTTCAATATTTTTAGAAATATACTTAAGACCACTTTTTATTTGGTTTTTGATATATTTGTCTTTTATATTTTCAAGTCCTGCATCCATACCTAAAACAAGCCCTGCAACATTTGGGGACATATAATGTTCTGTATCATAATAATTTTGAGCAATAATTTTTAAATCATTGTTATTTATAAGTCTTATTACATTTTCGGCTCTTTCTTTAGGCAGAGAATCTATACTGCCATAAGTATCTCTTTCATAATGATAATTTTGGTAATCGGGTAATTTGTCATATTTCTTTTTTTTACCGACAAATGGTGTTTGATTATAATTTGAATTAATTGCAAAAACTTTCATATTTATAATAAATACGAACAAAATAAATTTTGCGTAATTGTTATCCTAAATCACATCTTGCGGGGGGTTAATTTTCTGTGCTTCCACTCTGTCTTTAATTGCGCCCATCGGTTCGTAGTAAGGCTCAACCGTCATTACTTTTGCCGCAATATCAGGATAATAATAGATAAATTTTAATTCACTCTTTGTTAAAGGTTTTTGAGTGTGGACATTTGCATAACGGACAAGTTCAAGAATATTTCTTGCTTCGTGTTCGTCTTTAAATTCAAGTTCAAGGTTGTTATAAACATTTCTGAACCCTTTAATTCCGCCGTATTCTCCTGTTGTAATCATTCGTCCTGTTTCAATGATTTCAGGTTCGCCTCTGCCGAGTTCTTCAAAGTCATAGAGTTCATAATTTCTGCGGTCTTTTAACGCACCGTCAGCGTGTATTCCGGATTCGTGTGCAAATGCGTTATCTCCGACAGCAGGCTGATTCATAGGGATAGGAACTCCGAAAGCGTAAGCGGTATATTTTGCTATCTGCCAAGCCTTATCAAGTCTTATATTTTCGTCAATTTTATATTTTCCTCTAAAGCCTGCGGATTTCAGACACCCTAAAAGGCAGGACACCAAATCGGCATTTCCGGCTCTTTCGCCCATACCATTGATGGCAGTGTTTATGTATGCATCAACACCTGCATCTATTGCTGCTTTTGCGCCGATAATAGAACAAGCCGCAGCCATTCCCAAATCGTTGTGAAAGTGCATTTCAATAGGCATTTCAAGAGCCTTTGCAAGTGTATAAATTCTGTCATAAGTTGTTAATGGGTCTTCTCCGCCCAATGTGTCGCAATATCTGAAACGGTGTGCGCCTGATTTTTTGGCTTCTTTACCGTATTTTATAAGAAAATCAATATCGCTTCTTGATGCATCTTCTGCGTTTACTCCGATAATTCTTGCTCCTTTATCAACGGCGCATTCGACTGCTTCTTTGGTCATTTTTATAATGTCATCAGGTGTTTTTTTACCGCCGTATTTCCCGTTAATCATCTGTTCTGATGTGGATTGGGAAAGGTTTACATATTGCAAATCAGGAACATTTTTGAACGATAATTCCACATCTTCTGCTATCCCTCTCATCCAGCCTGAGAGTCTTGTTTTTGTTATAACTCCCCTTTTTACAAGTTCCAAATTCCCGTTTAAATAATTCAATTCGTGTTTTGTTGTCGGAAATCCAAACTCTGACTGAGTTATGCCCATGCTGTTTAACATCAGATTTATAATGGTTTTTTGGAGTTTGGCAAGTCCTAAGCGTGATGTTTGTACCCCGTCACGGTTAGTTACATCTACAAAATATATTCTGTTATCGCTCATAAATTTTCCCCTTTGTTATCATTATTATAGTATAAAATATCTTAATTAACTTGATTTTTTAAGTATAATTAATTAAAATGTGGTAAAGAGCAGATATGAAAAACGATACAACCATACTTGATAAAAAGATAGCAAAAGAAGTCAAAACGGGAAATGTAAAATCGGCGATTGAATTATGCCAGATTGGTTTGCAGAAAGATCCGACAAATGCAAATTTGCATTTGCGCTTGGGGGATTTGTATTTGACTTGGCATCTGGATATTTATACTTCGAGCCAATATGTTGATGAAGCGATAACTGAATATCAGATGGCGCTTGAATCTATTGATACTCCAGAGCTTTATTACAAAATCGGTGTTGCGCAGTATCACAAGGGCGATTTGGATAAGGCGGTTAATTATTTTAGTGCTGCTATAAAAAGAAATACAAAATATGCCAAAGCCTATTATATGCTTGCAGAAACTTATACAAAAAAAGCCAGATTTACTGATGCAATTGATAATGCAAAACTTGCTGTAAAATATGCTCCGTTTTCAAGTTCGTGCGCTCACAATTTATTAAAGAGTTTGTATCAGGTTTCATCATTCAGAGTGTTTAAAAATAAAATAAGGGCTTTTCATGAAAATATGATGTCTGTTTTAACTTTGCCTTTTGATAAAGAAGCAATAAAAAGGGTAAAAGAATCATTGTCTTATGCAAAATTTTTGCCGATACTATTCAAAGGATATTTGGCGGTTCAGACCAAAGGAATTGATCAAGCGCTTGATATTTATATTGATGCGGTTGACAAGGCTCCGGGGTTTGTTCCGTTGTACTGTTTATTGGGTGATATTTATTCGTCTTTAGGCAGATTTGATGATGCGATAACCGAATACAAAATGGCAATTTGGCTTGACAGTTTAAACATTCCTGCATATCAACATTTGTGCAGAGCATATGAAGATTTGGGCGATTACGACAATGCGGTAGAAATTTATGAAAAACTGATTCAAATTATGCCTAATATGCCTGAGTTTCATTCAAATTTGGCAAATATTTTGTATATTAAGGGGGATGTTGATGGTGCGGTTTCGCATTTTCAAACCGCAATCACACTAAATCCTAATAAAGAATGGACAAGTGTTGTTAATCAGACTTTGGGGTTTGTTTTTCAGGAAACGAAAAAAGATATTGACGCTGCGATTACATCATATCAGAGTGCTTATTTGCTGACTCCGGAAGATATTGATATTTATGTAAATTTGGGCAGTGCATTTTATGATAAAGAAGATTTTGAAAATGCGCTGACTGTTTATCGTAACGCACTTGAACTTGACCCTAAAAATGCAAAAATTCACTGTAATTTGGGATTTTTATATTGGGGCCAGGGCCAAACTCAGGAAGCTATCAGAGAATATGAGCATGCTATTGAGTATGACGATACTTATGCAATTGCCTATAACAATTTGGGCGTAATATATCTTGACGATTTGGGCAGAGTAGCGCCTGCTATTGAAATGTTTAAAAAAGCGGTAGAAAATAACCCCAATTATGCGTTGGCGCATTTCAATCTTGCCCGTTCCGTTGCAATAACAGGGGATAAAATTGAGGCTGCAAAACTTTATCAGATTGCGCAGGATGTAAACAAAATTACCGGCGAAATTGACCCTCAGGATATAATTGATAAAATCAACGCATTGTTTGATTAGGGGTAATTATATTTTAAAATCAAATAAAGTATAATCATTGGGAGATAGGTTTTCTACCTCTCCTACGAAGATACAAAGCGAACCGAAAAATTTTAAGATCCTGAAACAGTCTGGGCGCTTTGCGCTTGCGCATACATGGTCACACGACTTGTTTCTCGTCGGTTCCCTTTGTAAAGTTCAGGATGACAAAATTTTTCGTGTGAGCCTGTATGCCTTGTGCTGGATGTCAACGAAGTTGACAGGAGAGGGTATTATCTACAAACCCTCTCTCATTTTTCAAATGTTCAAAATAAATTTCTTACATTGAAAAATTTCTCTCCCCCAAGGGAGATAGTGTAAACCATCTATTAGATTTCTAACTTTCGGCAGCGCCTCAAGTTTAAATCTTTTTCCCCACGCAGGGAAAAAGAAATATGTATTTGGTTGCCCCGAACTTGAAAACTGTCGGATTTAGATATCTATAAACGATAATAACAAAATAAAAACGGTCGGAGGAGTTCCGACCGAAGATATTAGGGTTAATTATTTATAGAAAGGGGTATAAAACTAAACTTGTTGTGGTTGAGCATCTGCCTGTTGTTTTCTGTTGCTGTTTGTAAACGCATCAATAACAGAACCGATTGCCCAGCCTGCGATTGCCAACGCAGGAACTTTTATTGCAAGGCTTTTGAGGTTGAATGCGCTTGATAGCCCTGCACCTTTGCAAAGTTTGACTATTCCGCCTGCAAGTGCCGTGCCGATACCTGCAAGAATACCTGTCGATTTTCCTGTGTTGGTAACTTCATATACATTACCTTTTTCGGTAATTCTAATATTGGGATTTTCAGCCATTAATTTTTCGTTGTATTCGCTAATCTGTTCAGGTGTCAGTTGTGTTTGTTCCTGAACTTGTTGTCCGCTAAATGCAGGGTAATAAGGATTTTGGGCTTGCGGATACTGAACCTGTGGTTGAATTTGTTGTTGAGGATACTGAATCGGTTGTTGATATTGCGGCTGAACTTGCGCCTGTTGAGGTTGTTGTACCTGAGTTTGTTGTGTCGGAACATACATAGGTCCGAAAATACTTGCTCTTTGTTCATCAGTTATATTGCCTGTTTTCAATTCTGTCGGCATCATAAAATCATTTGAATAATCCTTTGGCATTCCAAAAAGACTGCTTGTCATAGGATTACTAAAACATGTATTGAAACCTGTTGAAAATGTTGCCGGTGTTGTTGCAGTCGTTGTGCTGCCTACCTGTGATACTAAACCATTACCCATAATAAAATAACCTTTCCTACAAAAATAATTAAATAACCCTTACTTCTATATAAAGTTTTTTTGTTTTCAAAAATTGCCTGTTTATTAAAATTTGTTAACAAAAGTTGAAAAAATCAATAAAATTGTATAATTACATTATGGAAAAGTCGTTTTTCAGCATATTCAAAACATTTTTTAAAGTAGGAACATTACTTTTAGGCGGAGGATATGTTATTTTGCCGCTATTGTCTTGTGAACTTGTCGATAAAAAAGGCTGGATAACATCTGACGAATTGTGCGAATATTATACGATTAGTACAAGTCTGCCAGGTGTAATTGCAATAAATACCGCCGTATTTACAGGACGAAAACTTCTCGGGACAAAAGGGGCTGTTGCATCAATCTTAGGGGTTACTTTACCGTCATTTTTGGTAATAGTTTTGCTTGCTTCGGTATTGAGCGAACTTGTTCGCTTTAACCACATAAATTACATATTTTGGGGAGTCGGAATTGGTGTTGTTGCGCTTTTATGCTTTGCTGTAAAAGAAATGTGGCCAAAATGCGTAACTGACAAATTTACTTCTGCTATTTATGTTTTGTGTCTAATTCTTGCACTATGGGGTGAAATTTCTCCTGCGATAATAGTTATATTTGCAATAATTAGCGGACTTGTGGTTCAGTTTATAAAAAACAGGAGGAAAAGTAATGATTAAACTCCTGTTACAAATATTTATTCAGTATTTTTATATCGGATTATTTTCTTTTGGCGGAGGATATGCAACACTTCCGTTTTTGTATGAAATTGCGGAAAAATTTAAATGGTTTAGTGTAACTCAATTAACAGACATGATTGCTGTATCTTCAGTTACTCCGGGACCTGTCGGTATAAACATGGCAACATTTTCAGGGTTCACAACGGCAGGGATAGTTGGTGCGATTTGCGCTACTTTTGCAATTGTTCTCCCGTCTTTTATTTTTGTTTCTGTTGTGTATAAAATTCTTGATAAATTCAAAGAAAATTCTTATGTTCAAAGTTGTGTAAAAGCACTGAAGCCGGCAGGTTGCGCGCTTTTATCTGCAGTTGGGATAAAACTTTTATTCACTTCTAATTTGCATTTGCTCGGTTTTTTATGCCTTGCGCTATTTTTAATTACAGGTTTTATAAAAAAACGTGATCCGCTTTTCTATTTGGGAGTTTCGGCATTATTTGGGCTTGTAATCGGGCATCTGCATTGGATAGGCGTTTAATAAATTTTCTTGTTACAAATTATTAAGAAAGTCAAAAAGTTTTTATCTCCCGAAATTCAATATATACAATAGTTTTATATATTGTTACAAAATCTATGATATTCTTGAAAATCGTTTATTATATAATACTTTCAAGAGGGATATAAATTAACCGCATGGCTAAAATTAATATATTACAATGGTTGTATAAACATTCACCTGTAAACTTTTACAGTATAACCGAAAACGGGGAAACCATTATAAAATCCATAAATAATACCTTTAGAGGTTATAAATATAACAAAATATTTTCCGATGAAGATTTGAACAATTTAAGAAAGGTTATAAAAAATTTCAAGAGATTTTCAACGGTAGCGGTGCTTTTGTTTTATTTAATTCTTGTTTACGGATTTGTTTTCCCGAATTATCAACTTTTTACCAATAACAATTTGAAAATTGCGATTATTGTTTTTGCACTTGTTTTACCGTTTGTTATTCTTTGGCTTATTTCATTATTATTTGAGTTTTATCTGAGTAAGAAATACGGTTGTTTTGAAAGAACACGTTTCCCTATGACAAATATTATCGAAATACAGTCATATAGAGATTTTAAGTTAGAAATTTTAAAAATTTTCTTGTTATTAATGGCTATTGGCGGAATTTATTTATGGATTGGTTCGCCTTATGAAACGACTTTGAATTTGATAAATAAGGGGAAATATTCTGATGCTGTAAAGATGACAACTTTATGGTCAAAAATTTTGCCTGTTGATGCACAGTGGTATTCTTTACGAGGATATGCAAAATTTTATGACGGGGATTATAAAGGTGCTATAGAAGATTATGACAAGGCTTATATTCTCAAAAATAATGAATACAAAAGTATGAGTTTTGATAATAAAATTTACATCAAATATATTTTAAATGATTATGAATCTGCAATAGATGATTTTGATAATGAGATCAAAAAAACCGAAGATGAAGGTGAAAGAGATTCTCTGCTATGGGATAAAGCGCAGTTTTTATACAATATTGGTGAATATAAAAATGCTCTCAAAATCTATGATGAACTTATAAAAAAATCCGAAGATGACAGAATTTATTTGATAGAAAACCGTCTTTATTATGAAAGAGCGCAGGTTTACAGAAGTCTTGGCAGGGAAAAAGAAGCATTATCCGATGAACAAAAGGCGCAGGAACTTGATCTTGATATAGAATATCAGACTTCAATACCTGAACCTGTTTTGATTTTGGAAGAAGCATAGATTTAGTAATGTAAATAAATGATGATTTTTTTTGCAGAATTATTATAATATTTGTATGAGAGAGTGCGCACTTTTTTTGGTAATATTATCATTAGTTCTTGTTTCAGGTAACAGTTGTTTTGCAAAAGATAAACTTCCACCCGGGCAGGGTTATGTTGGCTCTTTGCCTGTTTTGACCCGAAATTACGGTTCAAATGAAGAAGCAACTGATAAAACTCCTGCTTCTGTTTCCCCAATTCCGTCAAGGGATTTTAATTCCGAGCGAGAAATCAAGCCTGCGCCGATTGAAGATCCGTCTTTTGTAAATATTATTTTGAAAACTGACAAGACTTCAAAATATGCAAATGACCTGAATGAATTTATTCCTTTGTTGGAAGAAATTTATGATATGCTTGATGAAAACAAAAGTGTTCAGATTTTTAATGCAAAAGTTTATTATTTTAATAAGAGTGTGGATTATTTTAGGGATAAGTATGCAGGAAAACCGGAAAGCCAATTTGTTTCGTATAAAAGACTGTTAGAATTAAACACTCATTCTCGTTCGATTTCGCAATTGAGAATGGAAGCGGAAAAATATAATCCGTATTTGTCATACGGCAGTGAGGGTTATATTTACAACCCTAATAACCTGAGAGAGCAAATGGGTTATCTTAAAAACGAAATAAGACAAACTATCCTGCTTTTGAGAGAATCAAATTAATTAAGCAATTTTAATCAGGCGTGTATTCAAGCAAATCTGCAATTAAAATATTTAATTTATACTTCAAGTAAATGCCAGATGTGTTTTTAATCCTGTTGTTCTTTTTTGTATCCGCATTTGATACTTGAACAGGTTATAACCTCCCCGCTTTTGAGGGTTTTCTTGACTAAAAGTTCACCACACTGAGGACATTTTTCGCCTGTCGGTTCGTTCCACAGTACAAAATTACAGTCCGGATATTTGTCGCATCCGTAAAATACTGTTCCACGTTTTGATTTACGTTCAACTATTGTTCCTTTCCCGCATTTTGGGCAGGTTACACCTGTTGATTTACGGTAAGGCTTTCTAAAACCGCAATCAGGTGAGGTACATTCAAGGTATTTCCCGTATGGCCCGATTTTAAATACCATATCAGAACCGCATTTTTCGCATTTTTCTTCACAAATTTCCTGCGGTTTTGCTTCGCCGTTTTCGTCAGTATCGTTTTCCAATTCCTGCAACACATTCAAAGACATTGCCGTTTTACACTCCGGATAACCGCTGCAACCCAAAAATTGCGAACCTGTTTTGCTTGAACGCAAAACCATTGGTTTACCACAATTCGGGCATTTAATATTACTTGAAACAGTTACTCTTTGTGCCGTTTGCATTACCTTATTAACTTCATCCATAAACGGAGCATAAAAATCCTTTAAAACCTTTACCCAATCAACTTTTTTATCGGCTATTTCATCTAACTTTGCTTCCATGCCTGCAGTAAATTTGTAATCCATAATGTCAGAAAATTCGGCAACTAACTGTTTTGAAACCGCACGACCTAAAAGTGTCGGGAAAAGTGCTTTGTTTTTCTTTTCAACATATTTTCTTGTCTGAATTACGGTGATAATCGTTGCATAAGTCGAAGGACGGCCGATTCCGTATTCTTCTAATGCTTTGACTAATGATGCTTCGTTGTATCTTGGCGGCGGTTGGGTAAAGTGTTGTTTTGGTTCGACTTTTTTACATACAACCTTGTCGCCTTTATCTAAATCAGGAATTTTTGCATCGGCTTCTTTGCCTTCTTCTTCCTCATCATCATTGTAAAGTGTTAAAAATCCGTCGAACATGACCTTGCTTGTCCCTGCTTTGAGCGTGTAATCGCCTGCTTCAATTTCTATTGATTTGTTTGCAATTTCGGCAGGTGCCATCTGTGAAGACATGAATTTTTCCCAAATTAGTTTATAAAGTTTGTATTGGTCATTATCAAGATATTTTTTTATGCTGTCAGGTGTTCTTTCAGGATAAGCCGGACGAATTGCTTCGTGTGCGTCCTGAACATTTTGTTTGCCTTTTGCATAAATATTGGCTTCTTTTGGGTAATATTTTTCACCGTAGTTTTGCAAAATAAAATCGTGAGCCATATTTTGTGCATCATCTGATACTCGAACAGAGTCGGTTCTCATATAAGTAATCAAACCGACAGGTGCGCCGTCAATTTCAACACCTTCATACAGTTTTTGGGCAACCTGCATGGTTTTTGAAACCCCGAAACCAAGTTTTGAACTTGCCGCACGCTGCATTGTTGAAGTAATAAACGGTGCGGTCGGTTTTCTTTTTATAGTCTTTTTGGTAACCTTTGAAACATTATATTCAGTTGAAGGGTTCGTCAGGTAATCAACGATTTTTTGTGCTTCTTCCTGATTTTTAATCGTTTTTTCAACAGATTTACATTTGATTTTTGAAAGTTCTGCCTCAAACTGCTTGCCCTCTTTATCAAGATTTGCATGAATTGACCAATATTCCTGAGGCTTGAATGCTTCAATTTCTTCTTCTCTTTCGCAAATCATTCTGAGAGCAACCGATTGAACACGACCTGCCGAAAGTTTACGGTTGCCCATTTCTTTCCACAAAACAGGGGATAATTTGTAACCCACAAGTTTATCTAAAATTTGTCTTGTCTGTTGTGCTTTAACCATATCCATATCGATTCCGCGCGGATTTTCAACGGAATGTTTTACTGCTTTTGGGGTAATTTCGTTAAATACAATACGATAAATTTTTTCATCAGGCACTTTCAAAATCTGACGAACATGCCATGCAATAGCTTCTCCTTCACGATCGGGGTCGGATGCGAGGTATATTTTACCCGCTTTTTTTGCCAAATCATTGAGTTTGCGGACAACCTGTTGTTTGCCTGGGATAATCTCGAATTTCATCTCAAAATTTTTGTTTACATCAAAGCCCAAATTCTCTGTTGCAGGGTCTTTTGTCGGCAAATTGCGTACATGACCGTAACTTGCCTCAATCTGGAAACTGTCGCCCAATATTTTTTTAATTGTTTTTGATTTAGCCGGTGATTCGACTATTACTAATGATTTTTCCTGTGCTGCCATTTTATTCCTTATAAAAAATTATTCTTCATATCCCCTCGCCCTTGGAGAGAGGATTTATTTAAAACGCTTTATATCTATCCCCGCCTACTTGTTTTATTATGCCTTTTAGTTCCATGGTTGTCAAGTTCATAAGCAGATTATCAAAACTTAAACCCGTCAGAGAAAGCAATTCATCTACTCCTCGCTCCTCTATTTTGACATATTCATAAATTTTTTCCTCATCAGGGGTTAATGTCGGCAGAGTTAATTGGGTCTGAACTTCCTTTTTAATCTCCCACCCCAAAGCATCAAGAATATCAGAACTTTCAGTCACCATAGTTGCACCGTTTTTGAGAAGTTTGTAAATCCCTTGAGTATTCGGATTTGAAATTTCTCCCGGAATACACATCAGTTCTCTGCCCTGTTCCAGCGTGAGATTTGCTGTAATCAGCGCACCGCTTTGAATCCCTGCTTCTGCTACCAATGTGCCGTAACTTAGCCCTGACACAATTCTGTTTCTCTGCGGAAATCTGAATTTTATCGGTTCAAAACTCGGATAATATTCAGTTACAACTGCCCCGTAACCGTTTTCTATATTTTCATAAAGAGTTTTATTTTGGGTCGGATAAACATAATCGAAACCGCTTGCAATAACTCCGATAGTTTTTAAATTATTCTCAATGGCTGATGTGTGTGCAACAGTGTCAATCCCTGATGCAAGACCTGAAACTATACAAATATCAGTGCTGCCAAGTCCTGAAATTATATTTTTTAAATTATTTCTTGAATTTGTACTCGCCTTTCTTGAACCTACAATGGCTAAAGTTTTTTCAAGATTACAGTCAAAAAGTTTTCCTTTATAGTACAAAACTGTGGGTGGATTTTCTATATTTTTTAGCATTTTTGGATAATTTTCATCTTCAAGCGTGAGAAAATTTATTCCTTTAGATTCAACATTTGCAAAAACCTTATCAATATCAACTTTATCTCTTAATTTTATAAAATTTTGCGCCTGTTTAACAGATAAACCATCAATATTTTCAAGTTCTTTAGCATCTGAATTAAAGGCTTTTTCAATATCGCCAAAATAATCGTACAGCCGCTTTATAAACCTACTGTCGATTTGTTCTATTGATGAAAATGCTATCCAGTATTTGTAATTCATAATTTTTACCTGTAGGCGTGGCAACGCCGACCTACATCCTACATCCTGTCATCCCGCACTTGATGCGGGATCTTTTCTTGTCGGCATAGTAATGCCGACCTACATTATGTCATTCTGAGCGAAACGAAGAATATCACTCAAATTGCTTAAGACCTTCTATACTAATCTTTACAATTTTCTTTTACATAGTCTATAACTAATTTTGTACCCAAATTCCCTGCGGTACGGTTTTGTTCTTGTGCTAATTTTTTAAATTTTTCAAAGACATCATTATCAATAAGTAATGTTAATCTCTTTTTTTCTTTACCCATAAGTTATACCTTTTTATAATTTAATTATATTTTATTAAATTTTATTACATTTTATTTGACAATTCAATTCTATTTTATTATATTTAATTCTATAAAGTAGAATTAAATATAATAAAATAGTTGGCTTTACTTAGCCGACATTGCAAATAACCGTTATTATTTTAATAAGGAGAAATACAATGAAAAAAATTAAGGTAACTATATACAATGTTACAGTAAATATGTCTGTCATTGCGAGGAGGAAATGGCTTTCCGACGAAGCAATCCAGTTATTTCATCATTATCGACATACCGTAAAATAGTATATAATTACCAAAATTAAAAATTTAGAAGAACGTAGTAGACTAATATCGGAAAAATTACTTGAAACAATTTATTTGCTTGAAATTTTAGAAGATGCTTATGAAGGTGAAGCAAAAGAGGGAACAATAATTAATCTTGCAAGTAAAAATATTAATATTGCCTTTAATGAAATTGAAAAATGCCGAAAAATGATATCAGTATCGGTATAATTATTATTTTAGCCTTGAAATAATTTTTTTAATATTTTCTTTTTCTTCATCAGGAATATCCATATTCAGATAGTCTTCAAAATATTCAACAGCGTCCTCATTGTCCCCTCTTGCCATATACAAAATTGCCGCCTTTTTATAGGCTACGGCAAGTTTGTTGTTTCTTGCAATTGCTTTCAAAAAGTTTGAAAGAGCCTTGTCTATTTCGTCATTTGCCTGATATGCTTCCCCTAAATAATAGTAAATCCATTCGTTTTCGTCTTTATATTCCAAAATGTTTTCAAAATTTTCTATTGCACTGTCATAATTGCCAAGTTCAAAATATACCCTGCCCAAATCATAATACGCATCATAGTTGTCAGGTTGTTTGTCCAGAATATATTCAAGTTCGTCTATCGCCAAATCCCTTTTTGAATCTTCCATATAAAATCTTGCAAGATAATGTCTGAATATCAAATCATCAGGCAGATTGTCTATCGCATAAGACAAAATATTTATTCCTTCTGCGAATCTTTGCTGTCTGTAATAAATATCCACAAGGTTTATATAAGTTTGTGGAATGCGGGAATTGAGTTCAATACTTTTTAGGTAATTTTTTTCTGCTTTTTCATCATTCCCTACATTTGCATAACATAAGCCTAAATTGTTATAAACTTCGGCATTTGTAATATCTGTTTCCAAAACTGCGGTAAATAAATTAATTGCACCGTTCCAATCTTTATTTTTAAAACATTCTATTGCTTTATCTATTTTTTCCATTTCTATTACCTTTACCTGAATTGGGGCAAAATATTATAATCCTAATGTTACATTATCGCCTGAATTTGAACCGATATTTTTAATAACCGTTCTTGTGTTACCTGTAGCATCAAAAGTTTTCGGTTTCATAGTCATTTTAATTCTATCGGCAAATATTGTTCTTACTCCCTGAGTGATACTTGAGCGACCTATAAAGTTTGCTTCGTTTGGTTTTCCGTTTGGTCCGGGGTAGAGAGTAACTTTCGGCCCGGCCGCATAATAATCGTCATACCAAATTCTTACATTTGTGCTAGCGTTAAATGTTCCTCTTTTTTGGTTATATTGCTGCATTCCGGATTTCAAAACCATTTTTGTTCCGTCATCGGTGTAAACGGTTGAAGTCGTATTCCCTGTGGCTGTGATATTTTCTGTTGTTGCATCATAGACAAGTCTGTCCGCAAGTGTTTCGTTATTATCTTGTTTAACTCTTGCATTACCTATTAAGACAAGTCTTTTTAAATCTCCGTTTTTATCGGTTGTTATTTCTGCGGCATTTGAATATGATTCCAAATCTTTATAAAGCATTGTAACTGTACCTGTCGCTGTCATAACACCTGTTTTGGTATTATATTCCTGAGTGTCGGCATTTATTACAACAACGGGAGTTTTTCCGTCAAATACAACTGATTGAGTATCTCCTTCCGCTTTAATAATTTTTGTAATTAAAGAAACTTTTAAAATATTTGCTTTTACTTCTCTTTTTTTATTTTTCTTTATTTCAAAAGCATAAGGTTTGTCATAAAAAGTTGCAGTATCAAGTTTTTGACCTCCGACAATGTTAACATCGGCTTTGTCTCCGACGACCTTTAAGTCATCTATGGTAACTTTTACATCTCCGTCAAATTTTATTTTGCTCTCTTCTTCTTTATAAGTTTGAGTTTTTGATTCAATAATCAAATCCGATGCCTGAACTGCTATCCCTGTAAGCAGGAATATTCCTATAATAAATGATAAAATCTTTTTCATATTATTTTTTATCCTCATAAACTTTTGAAACAGTGTTTCCTATTATTTTAAAATCCTCATAACTCGGACTGATAATTATTTTATCTGCCGTGGAAATCAACGTATTATCTTTTCTGACTTTTATATGACCTTCTGCAACAATAGGGTCGTTTGAACCGACATATGTCAGTTTGTCCGCATTAAGAGTAATTCCGCCCTCTATTGCAATAAAAGTATCTTCATAAAGGGTTATAACTTTTGAATCGGAGTTATAAGTACCTTTTGAAGACTTTAAACTCATTGTAACTTTATTATCTTTATAAAAATTTGCAAGTACCCCGTCAAGTTGTGCCATTCCGCTGTTGCCGTCCCAATGCCCCGTATCTCCGTATATTTCCCAATACTTTGTATCATTTTTTGTTTCGGTCAAAATTACCCCTTTTACAATGGCTTCTTGCTGAGGTTGTTTATTATCTGAAATTTGGCGTTTAAAGTCATGCGTGATAAGTTTTGCCGTTGCAAAGGCCCAAAGGAGGACTCCCGTAATAGCAAGCGCAATCATAAGATAGACTCTTTTTTTCTTTGATAATTGCTTGAAATCCATACAAAAGATATTAGCACAAAATAAAACTGATGTCGATTTTTTATTACAAATTCTGTAGAGCGTTCTTACTGCTTTCCATACTCTCTTTAAGCATTTTCTTAACTATATCGCCCTGAGTATCAAGCATTTTGCAGACAGTTTCAATATTTCTTACTTTAGTTGATAGAATAACATCTGCATTAGTTGTAATATTACCCGTGATATTTTGGTATGCTGCCAAGGCTGCAGAAGTTGTACCCTGCATTAAGTTCCCTAAAACTGTCGTACCGGCCCCATAAACACCCAAATAAGGAGAAATAGCCGTTAATAACCCCCCAAAACCTGAAATTGTACTTGCAACAGGCATGACAACATTAGACGAAATTCTGCCTAAGCCGCTGCTTGTACCGATACCATAAGCAGCAGCACTTGCAATATCCGCAACTCCAGCAACATTTGAAGCATAACCAGTCGCCGTTCCGCTTGTAGAAAATCCGTTACTGCCCCAACCATTTAATATACTTGATGCTCCGCCTGTTGCCAATCCGTAAACAGATGAAACAGATGCCGCACCTCCGGGGAAGCCGGAATAATTATAAAGCGAATCAACACCGTATGCTGTACCGGTATTGCCTTTTGAATAATATGAAGTTCCCGGAACATTCATTGTTTCAGATCCGCCAAATACTGTGGCAAATGATGACGGCGCAAGTAAACTTGCCATGTTATAAATCAGATTTCCGCAAGACTCAAAACCTGAGCCTGTTCCGCTTCCTGATACGGTTAAATCTCTCAGCCTGTCATAAGTTTCCCACAAGACTGCCTTCGCATCTCCGCTTGCGCTGCTTAATCTGTTTGCAATAACCAATTCGCTATCATATCTGTACGACATAAAAAACCTCTTATAATTTTAATTATACTAACTTTCAAATGTTTTGAATGTTCCTTCAATGTTTTTAGAGATAACCTTGTGTACGGCATCCATTTCTGTCTGAAGTGCATTCTGTTCTGTATCAAGTTGTTTCAGACGAAGTTCAAGCGTTCTGTCCTCTGTCTGAATTTGTTCTGTTCTTGCGTTTATTTCCTGAACTCTTTGTTCATAAATCTGCTTTTGATAATAATAATCATTCATTGCGTCATTATATGCTGCATCATCAGTTTGAGTTGATGTTGTAAGGTTATAAACCGCACTTGATTTTTCCAGTTGAATAGTTTTAGCACGGCCACTTGAATCATAATCAATAATTGCATATTTTGATAAGGTTTGTTTTACAAACTGATTTTGCGCATAGTATGAATGTAGTGCTTCGTCAGGATTTTGAATACAATATTCCAATGTATCAACTGCACCATCAACCGCACTTCCGCCTGTTCCGTCAATGGCAAAGTTCATATTATTCTGACTGTCTTTCCATAGATGTATGTGCGAATATAAAGAAACATCTTTACTCGGGTCTTGTGCAGGATCAGGATTTATACGATTCCATTCCTTTGCTACTGTACTATCCGGCCAGTCTTCGGCGATTTTTTGCAATGCAACAATATATGTTGCCCAATCATCGCTTTCCGGATCGCAATCACTCATACGGGTTAATTTTCTTGTGCCAACCATATAATATGTTTTTTCACCCTCCGGTGGTTCCCCGACATATTGAACCTGCGGTTTTGAGTTTGTATTTCTTATACCCTTATATTCAATGACATCTGCAGTATATGTTACATAGGAATTGTATGTAATACCGTCGTCTTCGTCATAATAATCGGCAGCCTGTATTTCTGTTATTGTTTTGGTACTGTCTCCGATATCAAAAGTATATTTTGTTTTTGTGAAATCAGTAGTACTTGGTGGCACAGGAACATCCATCTGATATAATCTGTTCCAAAGTTCCGAACTTTGGTTAGACAATGCAGTCCTTGCCTGATTGATTTGCTGACCTTCGTATTCAACATTTGTTTTTCTTGCCGCAAGTGAAATCCATCTTGCCTGAGATGCTGCCATGCCCATATTTACTACCTCTTTCTGATTTTTATCTTTCTTGCAAACTTTTTAATTATTTTTTTTCAAAAGTCAACAAGTCCTGTAATGATTATACGAAAATTATTTTGATTTATATATATGAACCTCTAAAAATCGACTGTTTGGAGGATTTTTTGCTTATTATTTCATCAAAATGGTTTTTTAATCTTTACATATTTAATATTTTTCTGATAATATATATTCGAAATTGAATTATTATTGAAAGGTTTACAATGAAATTTTCATCGGCTTTTAAAGTAGGTTTACTTACCGTAATCGCATTATGTTTACTTGTTGGAACTGTTCTCAAGGTTAAGGGTAGAGCGTTCTCATCTGCTGACAGAATAGAAATTCAGTTTAAAGATGTAAACGGCTTAAGAGCAGGTGCCGGTGTTCAGATGATGGGTTTGAAGGTCGGACAGGTAGAAGAAATTACTCCTGTTGTAAAAGATGAAAACAGTTATGTAAAAGTCAGATTTGTTATAACAAATCCTGATGTTGATATTCCAAAGGCATCATCATTTTCTATCCAATCTTCAGGTATAATTGGTGAATTATTTTTAGAAATTACTCCGCCGAAAATAAAAACAATTTTTATTCCTATGACTAAAAAGGATTTGCTTTATAAAAATGACAAAGTTCAGATGAAACTAAGCGGAAAGTATTATGATGTCGGTCTTATAAAGAGTGTAGAAGTAATACCGAGAGATTCCGTTCCTTATAACTATAAAAATAATATTTCAACGGCCTATGCGTATAAAGTAGATTATTTTATAAACATGCCGGGGTTAGTATTGCCTGAATTTTTGCGAGGAAGCGCAGAAAAAGACAAAAATACCTACAAGTTAAGACTTGTTGCTTTTGACGGAACTCCTTTATTGTATCCGAAGCAAGAATCTCCATATACAATTCTTGAGCCTATGAGATTGTCCGATTTTATGGATTGGCAGTATAAAGCGGCTGAAACTCTGACAGAAACAAATAAAAAACTTAATGATATTTTGACAGACAAAGTGATTGATGATTTAAAACTCACTATTGCAAATATGAATAAATTGAGCGCAAGATCAACTGAGACATTAGACAAAGTTGATAATCTGCTTGATTCTTCAAAAGAGGATATAAACAGATTGCTTGATATGACACAACAGGCAACAAATGATTTTTCAAAACTTTCGGCTAATATCAATAGCCTGATAGGTGACCCGAAATTTAAATCAACGGTTGTGTCTGCAGCAGATTCGGTAGGGAAATTATCTAAAAACTTAAACAAAATAATGGATGCTGCTGATGCGGAACAAACAGGTAAAAATATCAAAATTATTACAAATAACCTTGCTCAAATCAGTGAGAGTGTCAATGCAATGACAAGTGACGGAAAACTCAAATCCGAACTTGCATCTGCAATTACGAATATAAACAGTGCAATGGCTCAGATGTCTATTGCTCTTGAAACGGTAAACAATGTTGACCCGAACAACAAACAGCAGGTTTCGGATTTGAAAATTATTGTTGACGATACCGTATGTATTACAGAGAACCTCAAGAAATTCTCCGAAAAATTGAATAAGAGATTCTTATTGTTCAGATTGTTATTCTAAAAACATGAATATAAAAACGAAAATTACAAATTTACACTATACACGAAATCCAAAGGGAATGTTATTTGAAATACTGAAATTCTGCTCGTATTTTTACGGAATAGGCGCACATTTCAAAAACTTTATGTATGATAAAAAAATAATTCGCCCTAAAAAGGTTAATGCATTTGTAATTTCTGTCGGAAACATGACAACGGGAGGAGTGGGTAAAACTCCTGTAGTATCGGAAATTGCAAAATATTTTATTTCAAAAAACAAAAAAGTTGCTATTATTTCAAGAGGTTATGGCGGAAAGTTAAATAACAAAAATATTAATATGATTTCTGATGGTAAAAATATTTTCTTTGATGCCATAGATAGCGGGGATGAACCTCTTTGGCTTGCACAAAATACCCCGGGATGTATGGTATTCACCTGCAGAAATCGTTATTTGGCTTCAAAATTTGCGGTTGAAAAATACGGAGTGGAAATAATCATTCTTGATGATGGCTTTCAGCACAGAAAATTACACAGAGATTTAGACCTTGTACTAATGGATAGCGTAAAAGGTTTCGGTAATGAAAATCTGCTTCCTGCAGGTCCTTTAAGAGAAGGACCAGAAGCGCTTGACCGTATTGATAAACTTATTGTTGTCAGTAAGAGTATAAAGCATGAACTTGCTAACAAAATTGCAAAAATTATGAATAAAAGGCTGAAATTGCCGACACAGGTTTGTTATACTGAGCCTGACTATGTTTATAACATAAAAACAGGTCAAAGGTTAATGAACGGAATGGATGCAACTGCTATTTGTGCAATAGGTCAGCCTCAGCAATTTTATGATTTCCTTACTGATTTCAATATTGTAAAAACACTTACATTTGACGATCATCATCAGTATAAACCTTCTGATATTATTGATATTACGGGTAATATTATTACTACAGAAAAAGATGCGGTTAAACTCGAACGCTTTGATATGGATAATATTTATGCCCTCAAATTAAAAACAAATATTGATGTTGAGGAACTTTTAAAATAATGGTTGATATTGATAAAGTCGTTACAACTTTAGAAAAAGCAAAACAACCTCAAAGTGAGTTTGTAAAACTTATGGGTTCGTTCAAAGACCCATATCTTGTTTTAATATCTTGTATTTTAAGTCTGAGAACAAATGACAGGACAACTTACCCAGCGACTTTGCGAATGCTTGAACTTGCCAAAACTCCACAGAAAATGATGGGGGTTAAAGTTGAGGATTTGGAAAAAGCAATTTATCCTGTCGGATTCTATAAAAATAAGGCAAGACAGATAATAGAACTTTCAAAAATTCTTGTTGAAAAATTTGGCGGAAAAGTTCCCTGTAATATAGATGAACTGTGCAAGTTCAGAGGGGTGGGCAGAAAAACGGCTAACCTTGTATTATCGGAAGGCTTTAATGAACCTGCTATATGTGTTGATGTTCATGTTCACAGAATTTTTAATCGTCTTGGGTACTTAAAGACAAAGAACCCAGAAGAAACAGAATTTACGTTAAGAGAAAAATTACCCAAAAAATATTGGATTCCCATTAATTCTTTACTTGTTACTCACGGGCAGAATGTCTGCAAACCGCTAAAACCCTTGTGTAATATGTGCCCGATTGAAAAATATTGCGATAAAGTATTATAAATGTTATAATAACTCATAAATCGGAGGGTTATTATGATTTCTTATATGATATGTGTTTGTCTTATAGTTTGGCTTGCCATTATACAAAATCAGGTCAGTGATTTGTCTGCAAGTGTAGAAAAGATTAAAAAATATTTTTGGGAACAAAAATCACTTGGATTACCTGAGTCTAATGAACAAACTTCTTCTCCTGCGCAGATGCCTGTATCTGAAATGCCTTCTGAATCTATACAAGATGTTACACCTGAACCTCAACCTGAGCAAACTTATCAGGAATCTTCTCCGACATTTGAAATTCATGATAAAATTCAGGAAAGTTTTGATATACAAAAGGCTTTGCTTGGGAATATTTTTAATAAAATTGGTGCAATTGCCATTATTGTTGCCTTGATTATATTTATAAAACTTGTTTCACCATATATTGTTATAACTCCGCTTATGAAAGTAATATTTGCTTATTTTGCAGGATTAGGGCTTGTTGGCGGAGGTTTTTATCTGCACAGAAAAGAAAATCTGAAAAATTATGCAGAAGTTATGCTTGGAACAGGATTTGCGGATTTATTCATAACAACTTTTTGTGCATACACAATATTCGATTTTCTGAATACTCCGACTGTAATTGCAATAGGCACCGTTCTTTTGATTGTAACTTATCTGGTTGCGGATAAAATGAAAACTCTTTCTATGCTTATTATCGGGTTAATCGGTGCGTATCTTACCCCGTTTTGTGCAAAAGCGGGAACTCATGCTGTTCTGTCTTATGTAATTTTTATAAATATGTTGTCAGTGATATTTACAATGAGGAATAAAAGTACAAATTGGGTGAATATTATTAATTTGTTTATGTCAATGTTGGTGTTCCTTTGCTATTCTTACGGCAGTACTATGAGTATTGTTTATCCTTTAATTTTGTGGGGAACTTATATAATTTATGATGTTCTGCGCGAAAAAGATAACGATATAGATAATGTTGTATGTTATATAAATTACGGAATTTTGACATTGTTTTCAGTAATTATATTCAAAGATGCATATAATTATCTTGCAATTTTACTTGGTGTAACGGCATTGTGTTATTTTGGTTTGTCATTTTATTCAAGAAAACTTGAAAACAATTTATACAGATTTTATGAATATTCGGCAATTGTGAATGTTTGGCTTGTGGTATTTTTCCTTTTAAATACTTTTCAAAGTGCAATTGCTTGGTCAATTTTGGCTTTGGGAATTACATATATTGTTCAAAGGTTTGATGTAAAACATTTAAAAGGCGGGCTTATTTGGTATTATTCAACCGCAACTATTGCTGTTTTGAGTGCAAAATACTCGGGCGAAAATTGTCTTATAACCGCTTATACTCCGATATTTAATGTCAGAACACTTCTTTTTGCGTTTCCTGTTTTGTCGATGATTACTTCTGCATTTGTTTTCAAGAAGAATAATCTTAAGATGTATAATTTGCTTTTGTTCAGCGGTTTGTCGCTTGGTTATGTTTATCTGACAGGAGAAATAAATTCTATCTTGTCACAGACTGCAAAAGATAGTGACATGCTTGATTTTAACAGAGGTATGATAAATATAATAATAGGTTTTGTTTATGCTCTTAATACAAAACGACTTGGAAAAACTAATGATTCAAAACTCTTTGATATTGTAGGATTTATAATGTTCGAGATATCATTGTTGGCTTTGATGATTTGTTCATATTTTTATTACGGTTCTTATATTGTACTGTTTAATATGAAGGTTTGTGCTTTTGCACTTGGCATTGCTGCGTGCTTTATATTCTCAAAATGGGATAATACGGATATTTACAAGTATCTTGCTATAATTTTGGGGTTTTTGATTTGCCATAGCGAAAGTAATCAGATTTATGCACAAAATAAAGGCATGGAATATGTTATATCCCTTTCCTGGGTTTTGTATTCAGGAATTACAACTATTGCCGGAATATTAAGAAACAAAAAATACCTTATCAATACAGGTATTGCGCTAATTATACTTTCAATTTTGAGGATATTTATATATGACCTTGCGCATGTTGAAGCAATATTCAAACTTATTGCCTTTTTAGCACTTGGCATAATATTAATGCTTGTTTCTTATATTTACACAACTCATAAAAACAAGCAGTAGCAACTGTATATATGGTATAGAAAATATTGCAAGAAAATATTTTTGAGTTAAAATATTCTATGAAAAAGAGAGATATAAGGGAATTATGTATGAAACAGAAGTATGAAAATATTTTTACACTACTTGAAGAAACTACTATAAAAAATCAGAAAAAAGTTGCTTTGGGTATGAAAAATCTTTGGGGATGGAATGAATTTACATACAAAGGTCTGAGCCTTCTGGCTGAAAGATTAGGGGCTTATTTAATAAATGATTTGCAAATTCCAAAGGGTGAAAAACTTGCAATATTATCAGAATCTTTGCCTGAATACGGAGTTTGTGTATTTGGTTCTGTCTTGGCAGGTTTGACGATTGTTCCGTTGGACAACAAATTAACGATTTATGAATTGACATCAATTCTTTCAAGTTGCGAGCCGACTGTTTTGATGTGTTCAAGCAAAAATTACGCTAAAGCAAAAGAATTGCAGGGTAAAATTCCGTCAATCAAGCATATAATTTTAATGGAAGCATGCGAACATGAAAGCAAAGATACTCCGAGTTTGTATTCAATTCCGGCTAATTATAGTGCAAAATGGCGCAGACGCCCTTTGAATGATACTGCTTTGATTATTTATACATCAGGTACAACCGGTGCGCCAAAAGGGGTTCAGACGACTTATAAAAATATGCTTGCGCAAATGTATGGTATGAGAAAAATTTTAAAAAGCATGATGCCTAAAAATAAAGAAATGCGTTTGTTGTCGATTTTGCCGATGAATCATTTGTTTGAATTGACTGTCGGATTTTTTACAATGCTTACGCATGGTTATTCCGTTTACTATACAAGCAGTTTGAAACCGAAAGATTGTCTTGATATTATGCAGGAGAAAAAAATCAGATTTATGGTTACTGTACCTGCGTTTTTAAAACTTTTGAAATCGCATTTTGAATCTGAAATAAATAAAAAATCTCCAATGTATAAGTTTATGTATAATTTTAAATATCATTTGGCAAAATTTATGCCGTTTATAATAAGACGCTTGATGTTCAGAACTATTCACAGATTGTACGGCAGACATTTTTACGGCTATATTTCAGGTGGTGCGCCGTTAGATCCTATTGTAGGAGCGTGGTTCAAAAGAATCGGTGTAAGAATATTCCAGGGGTATGGTTTATCGGAAACAAGCCCTGTTGTTTCAATGTGTTATAACCCAAATCAGGATAATACCCGTTCTGTTGGTCCGATTTTGGATTCTTATGATGCAAAAATCGACCCTGACACAGGCGAATTGCTTGTCAAAGGTCCTTCTGTAATGAAAGGTTATTACGGCAGACAGGATTTGACAGACGAAGTTTTAGAACCGGAAGGCTGGTTCCATACAGGTGATATTGCAGAAATTCGTAACGGACTTTTGTATATCACAGGCAGAATTAAAAATATGATAGTTTTATCAGGCGGTAAAAAAGTATTTCCTGAAGAAGTTGAAACCGTATTGCAGCAGAGTGATAATTTCTCGGAAGTTTGTGTCGTCGGTATGCCAAAATCAGGCGGTGAAAAAGACGGATGTGAAGAAATTGTTGCCGTAATTGTTCCAAGTGCAGATTATGCTTCAACTTTTGAGAATGAAGAAAAACTTGAAAGTGCGGTTAAGGCGGAAGTAAAACAACTTTCTCATCAACTTGCACCGTATAAACGACCAATAAATATCGTGGTCAGAACTCAAACCCTGCCAAGAACGGCAACAAGCAAAATTAAACGCAAAGAAGTCAAAGCACTTTTGAGTGAATGTGTGAAGTAAGAATTATACATTGTAGTTTTGTTTGTTAGTGGTATAATAGTTTTGTTGTTGGGTTAGTAAACCCAACCTACATCAATCAACGCTTCATATCTTTCCCCTCGCCCACAGAATCATTAGGGTGGGAGAGGGAAGAAAATCAAAACGAGGTACGAGTTTATGATTTTCTGGTGAGGGAATGAGTGGTAACGCGCACGCTGAAACGACAGTTTCGGTGTAAAATATAAAAAGATCCTGAAACAAGTTCAGGATGACAATATCGGGATGTGCACTCTGCCGAACAAAAAGTTGACTAAATGTCAAGTTTTTGTGAGAGGGGTAGCGCACCCACCGAAACGACAGTTTCGGTGTAAAATATAAAAAGATCCTGAAACAAGTTCAGGATGACAATATCGGGATGTAGCACTCTGCCGAACAAAAAGTTGACTAAATGTCAAGTTTTTGTGAGAGGGGTCGCGCACCCACCGAAACGATAGTTTCGGTGTAAAATATAAAAAGATCCTGAAACAAGTTCAGGATGACAATATCGGGATGTAGCGCAGCTTGGTAGCGCACAACGTTCGGGACGTTGGGGTCGCAGGTTCAAATCCTGTCATCCCGATTTTTTTTAAAGACTAACGATGGTTAGTCTTTTTTAGTAAAAAGTCATTTGTCATTCTGAATTTATTTCAGAATTTTAAACGGCTTTTTATAATTATCTGTAATCCGCAAACTCCACATATTTTTTTAAATTTTGGCAGATAGTTTTAAATTCTTCATTTGTGTAGGTTTGTTCATTTAATAATTTTTTGTCTAAAATTTCAGACGGAACAAATTTTTGCAGATAGTATCTTTTTGCTCCCTTAATCATTTGTCCGATTTTGTTAAAATCATCATACGATAATTGAGATTTCAGTACAGTTGTGCGAAATTCGTAATCAATTTTGCTTTGCATAATAAGTGCTATTGATTTTTGGATGTTATTTAAAACAAAATTTACCCTTTCTCTTACTCCCTCTTTCTCGGAGAGGGAAACAATATTTACAATTTGCGGGTATTTTTTTAAAGGGGCTTTGATATCCATGGCGATATAATCAAGCAGATCATCTTTTATAAGATTTTGAATTATTTGTGGATTAGTTCCGTTTGTGTCGAGTTTTACTTCAAACCCCATTTGCTTTATTTCTTTTATAAAATCGTAAAGCCCTGATTGAAGTGTAGGTTCTCCGCCTGTAATTACAACTCCGTCAAGTTTGCCGATACGAGTTTGAAGAAAAGAGAAGAAATCTTTGGCACTCTCCCCTTTAGAGGTGAGATGCAAATGAGTTTTAGAGTTTATACCCCACCCTGAAATCACAGATTTCAACCCTCCCTCAAGGGGTGGGTATGCTAATAATGACGGATTATGACAATATCCGCAGCGAAAGTTACAGCCTTGCGTAAAAACGATGGCTGCAACTTTGCTCGGAAAATCAACTAATGTGGTTTTTTGTATTCCGCCGATTATGAACAACAGCACATCTCCGCTTTTGTCATATCAAAGGTCTTGCGGTTTTTAAATTCTGCTTTTTTACCTTTGTTCCACTGTTTAACGGGTCGAATGTAACCTACAATTCTTGAATATATTTCACATTCGCTTTTGCAGTCAGGACAGGTTTGATGTTCCCCTGCGACATAGCCGTGAGTAGGGCAGACTGAAAAAGTCGGGGAAAAAGTAAAATACGGTAAATGATAATTATTGCAAATCTTTCTTACAAGATTTTTCATGGTGTTAATATCATTTATTCTTTCCCCTGCAAAAATATGGACAACCGTTCCGCCTGTGTATTTTGTCTGCAAATCGTCCTGATGGTCAAGGAGTTCAAAAATATCATCAGTACAATTTACCGGCAGTTGAGTTGAATTTGAGTAATACGGTTCTGCTCCTTGGTTGTAGTATTCTTCGTCATTAGCACATTTGATATCAATAAGATTTTTCTTATCTAATTTTGCCAGACGATAACTTGTACCCTCTGCAGGAGTAGCCTCCAAATTGTAATTATTGCCTGTTTCTTCCTGAAATTTAACTATTATATCTCTCATATAATCCATTACTTCTACTGCAAAATCGTGACCTTTTTTATCTGCAATAGAGCAGTTTAAAAGATTTTCACAGGCTTCGTTCATCCCGACCAAACCTATGGTTGAAAAATGATTTTTCCAATAAACACCAAACCTTGCTTTAATATCTCTCAAATAAAATTTTGTATATGGATATAACCCGCCGTCAGTCAAGCGTTCAAGAAGTTTGCGCTTAATTTCAAGTGATTCTTTTGCTATTACCATTCTGTCTTTCAGAACGGTAAAAAATTCGTCTTTAGAGTTAGTTTGATATGCGATTTTGGGTAAGTTTATTGTAACAACGCCTATTGAGCCCGTTAAAGGATTAGAACCGAATAAACCGCCTCCTCTGTATTCAAGTTGTCTGTTATCAATTCTCAAACGACAGCACATTGAACGGGCATCTTCAGGGTTCATATCAGAATTTACAAAGTTTGAAAAATAAGGAATCCCGTATTTTGCGCTCATTTCCCAAAGTCCGTCCAAGTCAGGATTATCCCAGTCAAAATCTTTTGTGATGTTGTAGGTCGGAATTGGGAATGTAAACACTCTGCCTGAAGCATCACCTTCCATCATAACTTCAAAAAATGCTTTATTTATCATGTTCATTTCGTTTTGAAATTCGCCGTAGGTTTCTTCTTTCATTTCTCCGCCAATTATTATGCACTGGTCTTTATAATAAGACGGAACAGTCAAATCCATTGTTACATTAGAAAACGGGGTCTGAAATCCGACACGAGTCGGAACATTCATATTGAACACAAATTCCTGCAAAGCCTGTTTTACTTGTACATAATTTAATCCGTCATATCTTACAAACGGAGCAAGCAGGGTATCAAAGTTTGAAAATGCCTGAGCGCCTGCGCTTTCTCCCTGCATTGTATATAAGAAATTGACCATTTGTCCTAATGCAGTGCGAAAATGTTTAGCAGGTTTTGATGCAACTTTACCTTCTACACCTGTAAAACCTTCGGATAGTAAGTCTTTCAAATCCCAACCGACACAATAAACTGAAATTATATTCAAATCGTGAATGTGAATATCACCGTTTTCGTGCGCTTCTTTAATTTCGTTCGGGTAAATTTTATTCAGCCAGTAATTTTTACTCATAGCCGAAGCCAAATAGTTATTTAACCCTTGAATTGAATACCCCATATTAGAATTTTCATTCACCTGCCAGTCAAGTTGTTTTAAATAATCATCAACCATATTAATTGATGCGTTTTTGGCAAAATCTCTCATTTTGTTGTGCTGTTCACGGTAGAGAATATAAGATTTTGCCGTTTGTTTGTATTCTGAAGATAACAAAACTTTTTCAACAATATCCTGAATTTCTTCCACCGTCGGCGCTTCAAGATTAGATTGTTTTTCTTTGACAAAATCATTGACGATTTTTATTACATTTTTAGTCAATCGTCTTGCGGTAAATTGATCAATTTCTTTTGTAACATTTGATGCCTTACAAATGGCATTTGTGATTTTTTCGGAATCAAATTCGACAATTTGTCCGTCACGTTTGATAACTTTTTGTTGCATAATAAAGCCTCCAGTCTCGTAAAGTAATAACAAAACCAATAAGCATTCCGACTTTAACGGCTGCGGACCAGTGAGGGACTTCCACCCATGCTTTCCTTATTTGGTTCCTTAATTATAAAATAATTTTCCTCGCAGGTCAATAAATCTTGTTATTGAATCTCTGTTTTTATTTCTTTATTCCAATTATGCAGAAAATACAAACCCAAAATAAAGTAGGTTGACCACATAAGTATTGTTGCAAAACATTGAGAACCGTTAAAATACGCACCTGTCCACATAATTACGCACAACCCGTTCACAACAGTCCACAAATACCATTGTTCAATACATCTTTTTACGGTTAAAATAAATGCGATAACCGATAAAACGGTCGTGACAGAATCAATCAGCGGGTTTGAGTCCTCAAAATGTTTCAGTAAAAAATATCCGATTAGCGATAACAAAAATGCTCCGCTAAAATATAAAATTCTCTCTTTTTTTGATAATGCAGTTTTGTATATTTCCTGTTTGTCATGCTTGAGGTGTTTTTTCCACTTTGAAATTCCGACAAACTGCATAGGAAAATAATATAGCATATTAAGGCATAAATGTCCCCATAGTTGAGTTTTAAATGAAATATACGAATAGCAGATATTAGATATCATTCCAAACATGTAGCATGAAATTTTGCCTTTGCCTGCCGTAATAGTTGCACAAATTCCGCAGATGGCACTAATTAATGCCGCAGTTTTATCTTTCATATAAATTGCAATAAGAGTAATGAGCAAAATTTCAAGCGGAAAAATAATTCTTTCGTATTTTCCCCAACCGCTTAACTCTCCTTTAGCAAATTCTAAAATGTTCATGGTTTAATTGTATCATAAAGTATAGTGTTAAAGCAGTTGTTATATAATCCTCATGTCATTGCGAGGAGCAAAGTGACGAAGCAATCCACATACTCATTTTAAATAAAAGGCTGGATTGCCGCGCCCTATCGGGCTCACAATAACAAACACTAAAATAATCTAACAGAAATTTGAAATGCAAGTAAATAGAATAACAAATAGTTTACTCACAAACAAAACAGTTCTGAAAGGGCTTGAAAAAATATCCGAACACGGAACATCATTTGCAGCCGGAGCATCTTTATTGATGTCTTTGGGGGTGCGAACTTTTTCGATTTATAATACTCCGGATGTTGAAAAAGAAAACAAATTCTATGCTATGGCAAATTCTATCACATCAGGTATTGTAAAATTCGGAATTGTTGAGGCTATTGCGCTTCCGATAGAAAATGCCGTCAGTAGAATAGATAAAGATGCAAGTAAATATTTAAAAGATGCTACTCTGAAAAATTTTAGTCCTGAAACCAGAAGTTACAAATTTATTACTCAAATTATAAAATTAAGCACCGGACTTTTGACGGCAATTCCAAAATCAATGCTTACAATAGCACTTATTCCTGTTGTAATGAACAAAATTTTTCACTACAATCCGCTTGAAGATTTGAAAAAAGCGGCGGAAAAATTTCCGTATAAAAATGAAGCCTCAAAATTTTTTAACAGAGAATTAACCCGTGAATCAGAACAGCCAAAGGCAAAAGATCCTGTATTTACAGGCCATATCGGAGAGAAATTATCAAACGGAATAAGTAAAATCATAAATAATAAAAAGGTTCAGAAACTTGCGCAAAAATACGAAATGGAAGATGAAGATATCTATAAACACATTACTGCAATGACTGATGTTCTTTTGACATCGGCTTCTGTCTGGCAGACAAATAAATCCGAAAATATCAAAGAAAATTGCAAAAGAGTATTGAATTACAACAACATAATAAATACTGCAATTACAATTATGGCAGGGTATTGGCTTGACGGCAGAGTAAAAAATCACTCAAACGGTATAATGGAAAGATTTAAACAAGCAAATATAAAGGACCCTAAACTTACTAAATATGTTGAAGGGATAAATATTATACGGCCGACAATAATATTTGCATTTATATACTATGGCTTGCTTCCGATATTTTCGACTTACACTTCTGAAAAACTTGATAAGTTTATAAATCGTAAATAACATGTAACAAAATCTTAATTTTATCCGATTTCGGGGCAAAAATAAAACTTGAGCGGTTTTTACCATGATATCTTAGTAGTGTGGAAGTAACAATTATATGTCCGGCATAAAAATTCCAAAAGCAAATATACACCCGACATTTTCGGTAGCCAATTTAAAGAAACAGTTTCAACCCCGCAATATTGTTTCTGCGATGGCAAGTGACGGTTTTTTGCCTGTAATAGCGTTAGAAGCATTTGTAGAAGCAGGCAGAACTTATCAGGCATATAAAAGAGGCGGTTTTGATGAAGCAAGAGAGAGAATAACCGAAGAATTTTCCGGTGCAGTATTTTGGCTTGGCGGTGTAACCGCCTTGAATTGGGTGTTTGAAAAACTCGGACAAAAACTTCTCAAATTACCTGACAAAACGGTAGATATCGCCCATGACGAAACAAGAAATCCGCTTAAAAAATTCCTCCGCAACGAACTTAAAAAGAACGGAGGAACAATATCCGAAAGTCTTATGGCGAAATTCAAATTCACCAAAGTTATTGCAAGTGTGCTTATTGCAAACGCATTTATCGGGTTTATACTACCAAAAATCAATCAGGCTATAACCCGTTCTTACCATAAAAACGATAAAAATAATCAGGGACAGAGTCCTGTTAATAATGATGAATTTTTCAAAAGACCGCACTTAGATTCATTCGGTCAGAAAAATGATGATAAAGACACATCATTTACGGGTAAATGGGATTTATTGACTATTGCCAATAATTTTGAAAGCAAAAGAAATTGGAAACTTTTATCTGTTGATGCAGGAACCGCATCAGGCAGAGCATATTCAGCAAGAAATAATGACGAAAGAATAGAAATCTTATTCAGAGATTTATCTTCAATTTACTTCTATATGTTCAATATGGCAAATATGAACAGTTGGCTCAACCAAATTGAACAGGGCAAAGGTAACAGTACAAGATTAGACCCTGCTTCCGCAAAATTTGCAACCGAATACTTAAATAACTATGTTGGTGATAATAAAGTTGATGTCGAAACATTTGCCAAAGAAGTTTTGGGTGAAAACAGAGAACTCCCTGACAGTTTGAAAGAGAAATTTAAAAAGCATAAAATAATTACTCTTGATGACTTTAATGCCGAACTCAAAAATATTGTACCTGCGGATAAACTTGCAGATTATGAAAGAATTGCACAACAAATGTCAGAACTCCAGCCTGAAAGAGTAATTAAGTTGGGTGAAGATAAAACTACGGTAGCAAGAATTTTAACTCAAGGTCAGGCTCAGGATATCTTAAATGGTGGTCACATCAATAATCCTGAATTTTTGAAAGAATTTTATGCTAATGCTCTCGGACACAGAAAATTTATGGACAATGACAAATATAAATTTGTACCGCAAAGCACATTTGATACCCTCAAAAAAGACCTGACAAATTATGTAAAATCAATTGTTGAGCAGGCACAAAAAACTGACGCAAAAGAAGTTACATCAAAACTGCTCAAAAAAGCATCAAAACACAACTTCAAGATGAACCTCATAAATTGGGGCAGCGGTTTTGCGGTTTCTGCATTGTTCTTATCTACGCTAATTCCGAAAATGCAATATTGGATTACAAAAATGAGAACAGGTCAAGACGGTTTTCCGGGGACTGAAGAATACAGACAGGGTTAAAATAGTAACTTTGGGTATGTTAGATTATGCAATTGTCTGACAAAAAACTCTACCTCTCCTACGGAGATACAAAGCGAACAGATTTTTGTCATCCTGAACTTGATTCAGGATCTTCAAAATCGTGTGAGCCTGTATGCCTTGTGCTGAGGGCAGAATTTGTTAATGAACGAATGTGAATTTTACCCTCTCTTATTTTTCAAATATTCGAAATAGATTTCTCACATTGAAAAATTACTCTCCCCGCAGGGGAGATAGGCAATAAATCGGATTGCTTCACTCGCTTGCAATGACATAAAACTGTCTGTGAAATCAATGAGAATCATTTTGTTAATTTTTGTAAATATATATAAGAATATTTAGCAATTTTTCAGATTTAGATGACTTTATATAAATATATAAAGCTCTCTCTTCTTATTTAAACGGATAGGCCTTGGTAATATACTCAAGGTCTTTTTTTTAGCCGTTTTTTAACAGAAGTTCGGATAATTTGCCAAATGTTGCAATAGAGAGTTTTTCCCCTCTTGTGTTTTCATCAATTTCAAGTTCTGATAATGATTTTATTACTGCATCTTTCAAAAATCCGCCGTTTAAAAGGCAATTTTTAATATTTTTTCTTCGCTGTGCAAATCCCGCTCTGACAGTTTTTCTGAAATGAGAATAATCGGTTAATTCCAATAACGGTTTTTCTCTTACGGTTAATTTTACAAGTGCAGAAGTTACTTTTGGCGCAGGATAAAAGCACTTTCTTCCCACTGTCCTTAACAATTCCACCTCTGCCCAAAACTGCGAAAGTATGGTTAAAAGTCCGTATTGTTTGCCTTGTGAATTTTGAGTGGCGCACATTCTTCTTGCAACTTCTTCCTGAACCATCAAAATTATATCAGTTATTTTTGCTCTGTTTTTATTATTCAAATCGTCAACTTCACCTAACAGATGTGCAATAATCGGACTTGTAATGTAATAAGGAATATTTGCGACAACTTTTATTTTACCTTCACAAAGTGTTGATAAATCAGTTTTTAAAATATCTTTGTGTATAATTTCAAGATTTGGGGCATCAAGTTTTTTCAGTTCTATTATTGCATCTTCGTCAAGTTCGACCGCAATAACTTTTTTTGCGTGTTTGACAAGTTGTTCTGTTACAAAACCAACCCCTGGTCCGATTTCCAATACTGTATCCTCAGGAGAAATTTTTGCATAATCAATAATATCTGCGATAACTTCACCGTCAATTAAAAAGTTTTGACCTAATCTTTTTTTTGTTCTGAAATATTTTGCCCGTTCAAAGTAATTCATATTACCCTTGATAATACCACAAAAGGATAGATGTTTATATTTATTTATTTGTTATTTTAAATATTGTTATGATAATATAAATTTAAAGGGATATTTATGCTTAACTTACGGTCAAATACACTAAACAGGAGTGAAATACTTAGTCTTTACACCAAAGGTTATACAATTCCGCAGGATTACAAAATCGGGCTTGAATACGAAAGGCTGCCGATAAATTTGGACACACTAAAAGCCGTTGATTATTGGGGCGAACATGGGATAGCAATTTGCCTTGAACAATTTGCAAGAAAAAACGGTTGGGATTATATCGTTGATGAAAATAATATTATCGGACTTGCCAAAGGTCACGATACAATAACTCTTGAACCGGGCAGTCAGGTGGAAATCAGTACCAAACCTGAGCGGACAATATTTGAGTTAAAGAAAAAAATTGACAATATCAATTTAAGCCTTGAAGAAATTTTATCAGAACACGGAACAATTCTTTTAAGTTACGGTGTTTCGCCGCTATCAACATGCAAAAATATTCATTTAATTCCCAAAAGACGCTATAAAATTATGGCAAATTATCTTTGGGGAATATTATCTGACGTTATGATGAGGGAAACTGCAGGTATTCAGTGCTGTATTGATTTTAAATCGGAAGAAGATGCAATGCGCAAATTCAAACTTGCCAATAAACTCACACCGTTTATGACTGCAATGTTTTCAAATTCTCCGATAAGGGGCGGAGTTGATACGGGGTATAAATCTTTCAGGGCTTTAAGTTGGCTGAATACCGATAATGACAGATGCGGTTTTGCGGGAAAAATCAGTGAAGAATTTTCGTTTGACGATTATGTTGATTGTGTATTAAAAACTCCGATGATATTTATTCAGCGAAACGGACAGCCGATTACAATAAACGGTGATATTACATTTGAAGAATATTTAAAAGAAGGTTATGGCGGAATTATGCCAAGTCTCAGCGATTATGAATTGCAGGCGAATTTGTGTTTTCCGGAAGTAAGACTTCGTAATTTTATTGAAATAAGAAATCATGATTGTGTCGGAGGGGATTTAAAATATTCAATTTTGGCAATTTATAAGGGTATTTTTTATGATAACAATGCTATGTCGGAAGCGGAAGAATTATTAAAACACCTGCAATATAAGGATTATTCTCAGTTGCGCTATGATAATCCAAGATACGGGCTAAAAACAGAAATAAAAAATTCCACTGTTCTTGAATATGTAAAAGGAATAATTGAAATTGCCGAAAAATCATTAAAAAATATGCAAACCGGTGAGAGTCTTTTTATAAGACCTGTTAAAGATTATATTGCAAAAGGAATTTCTCCTGCAGATGAAATTATAAAAAAATGGAACGGTTCTTGGAACAAAAATTTGAAAAAAATGATTAATTATTTGACACAATAAGGGAAATACTTGTAATATATCGTTATCAATGTAGAAAAATCAGAGGCGGGAAGTATGAAAAAATTTATATTAGCGGGTTTGTTATTAATAGGAACTGGTGCATTTGCAGATAATCAATATACATATACACCTTCTTATATATCTCATCTGAAAGCGTGCAGTATATATAGTGAAGATTATTCAACAGAAATTCCGACAAATGATGTAAATACGCCGTCTTTAAAAGTAAAATCGACTGAGGAAGTTTTGGGTTTTATAAACGGAAAATGCTATACAAAAAGTACTGTTTACAGTTATGATTTAGATAAGACAATTATGACAATAAAATGCGGACTTACAAGAACACAACTTGCATACATTACAAAAAAAATGAACGAAGTCAATATGCAAAGTTCAAAAGAATCCAAAAAGGAATTGCAGGACCAACTGACAAAAATTATTGAAGATAAAAATGCCTGCAGAGTAAAAAATTATATGGAACAATAAGTTTTACATCGGCAGTTTTACACAAAATTCCGTGCGGATATTTTCTTCACTTTCAACCGTAATTTCTCCGCCGTGTGCTTCCGTTATTTGTTGAGAAAGGTATAAACCCAAACCTGTTCCGACTTTACGCAATTTTTTTGCTGCAGAATAATATTTATTAAATATCATTTTTATTTCATCTTTCGGAATCCCCTGTCCGTAATCAATAACGGAAATCGTTGCAAATCCTTTTTCTTCCCCGATTTTAACATCAATGTCTTTGTGGGTGTTACTATGGTTTATTGCATTTGAAACAAGATTCTTTATAACTCTTTGCAGCTGCATTTTATCTCCGTTGATTGAAACTTTTTTATCGACCGGAATAAAATTGAGTTTTATGTTTAAATCCTTTGTCAAAGGTATCATATCTTCTACAACTTCCCGAGTGAAAGAATTAAGGTCTATGTATTCTTTATATAATTCGATTCCGCCTTTATCATCAATTTTGTATGTTTCCAAAAGTATCTGAACAAGTTCAAGAAGTTTATTGTTTGATGATTTCATATTCTTCAGGGCAAATTCTTGTTTTTCTGATATTTGTCCGAATTTCTCATTCAGGAAAAGATCAATCATATTTGCTGCCGCAATAATCGGAACTTTCAAATCATGAGTTAATGTTGCTGCAAAATCTGTTTTCAGGGTTTCAATTTCTCTTTCGACCGTAACATCTTTGATAATTATTACATATCTTTTCTTTTCAATATGAACAAGCGGTTGTGAACTGATTATAAAATTGTTTGTCGGAGTGTGTTTTATAAAAACTTCGTTATTATCAAGTTCGTTTGCTTTTGCATTATCATCCGATAACTGAATATAGTCAAAAATGCTTTTGCCGATAATGTTATGTCCTTTTCTCACTCCGAACCATTTTAAAATCTTCGGGGTAGCCCTTAGTATTTCAAATTTATCATTAATAATCAAAATCCCGTCAGATAAAGAATTGATGACAGATTCTAACAGTCTGTTTTGGTTCATAAGTTCTGATTGATATTCAGCAATCATTCGCTCTCTGTCGTTGAGTGTTTCAACCATTCTGTTGATACTGTGTGTAACATTTTGGTATGTCGGGTGGTCTGTATTAATTTTTTTACTCAAATCGCCGTAGCGTATAGAATCAACTGTCGTTGTAACTTTGCCTAAGTAATCGTTAATTTTGGACCAACGTTTGTTTGTTTTGCGGGTAATAAAAAATAACGATAAAAACACTAAAATTACGGCGATATTAATTATGTTAAGATAAGATTCCATTTGCTCTCTCAAATTCGTTTTAACATGATATAATTAAATTATAATCAAGAGAGTGGACTTTGTAAACAACAGGGAATATGAGCGAATTAAAATTACCGGCTACTATAAAAATGGTTATAACCGACTTTGATGGTGTTGTTACTGATAATTGTGTTTACATCAGTGATGACGGTATCTTGTCCAGAAAAATCAATTTCAAAGATGTCGTCGGATTTTATTTGCTCAAAAAAAATGGTATTGATGTTGCAATAATTTCCGGAGAAAAAAATTCTGCAATAGAAACTATTGCAAAAAATCTTGATATACGAGAAGTTCATCAGCGTATAAGAGATAAATTGCCTGTAATGAAAGAAATTATTACCAAAAAGAATTTATCTCAGGAGCAGTATTTGTATATCGGTGATGATATAAATGATTTAGAGTGTCTTAATTATGCAAAGTACAGAATAACCGTTCCCAATTCAACATCAAAAGTAAAAGCGGTTGAAGGGATACAAATTACGGAAAATTTTGGCGGAAACGGTGCATTCAGGGAGGTTGCGGATTGTTTAACAAATTAAAAAAATTTTATGATGATATAAAAAATCTGAACAAATCTGTTAATAATTACCAAAGTGATACTATCATTCAGTCTTTGCCTACGGTTGCTTATGTAAACAAAGCCAAAAAACTAATTGAAGCAAAAGACTACAAAAGCGCAACGGAAGTATTACTTTCCGCTATTGATATTTCCGATAAAGACCCTCTTGTTTATAAATATTTGGGCAAAATTGCAGAAATTAACCGCCATTTTAAAGATGCGTCTGTTTATTATGAAAAATCTGCCAATCTTAATTCAAATGACAAAGAGATATGGCTGCGGTTGGGTATGAGTTATTTGTATTCGGACATTTTAGACAAAGCAATACATTGTTTTGAACTCGCTGACAGGCTTTCGCCCTTGAATACGGATGTTTTCACTGGTTGGGGCATGGTGTATATGAAGCAGAAAAAATATGCTCTTGCAAAGGACAAATTTAATCGTGCCGCACAGATAAGCAAATATAATTTTACGGCAATCTTATTATCTGCGGTAATGGAAATGCGTCTTGAAGAATATGCTATCGCAGAAGAAAAACTGAAATTCTTGGTAAAAGTTGCTCCAAATGAGGGCAGTTTATATGAGTATGCGCATCTGAAACTTTTACAAAACAGATTTGATGATGCTGAAAAATATGCAAATAAGGTTTTGGTCTTGAACAAATTTATGCTCCCTGCGTATTTTATTTTGGGTGAAGTTTACTCTATTCAAAAGGATTATGACAAGTTTGATGAGAATTTTCAAACGGCACTGGATTGTGGTTTAAAGAACGAAAATCTTTATGTAGAATGGGCAAAAGGACTTGTGAGGTTATTTCGTTTTGAGCAGGCGGAAGAAAAATTCAGGCAGGCAATTGACCTTGATGCAGAAAGTAATGATGCAAAAATCGGACTTGCGTTGTTAAATTCTTATCAAAATAATTTCAAGATGTTAGATGAACTGAAAGAAAAAAATCAAAGTAATGTTTATATACAGGAAGCAATTGGGCTTGAACTTCTTTGTGCTGAGGATTGCGAAGGTGCAATAGAAATGTTTAAAAAAGCACTTACAACTGACAGATATCAGACTTATAATTATTTTAATCTTGCAAGAGCATACGCTATGCTTGACAGTCAGTATAAGGTAAGGGAATATTTAGACAAATTTACACAAGTCAATCCTGATTATACGCAAGGGCATATTGATTATGCGCAATGGTTAATAAATGTATCGGATTTTGAAGAAGCAAGACGAAAACTGAAAAAAGCCCTAAAACTTGAGCCTGACAATCTTGACGCACTAAATATGCTTTTTTTGACACAGTTTACACTTGTCAAGAAAAACATTTGTGAATATAATATAAAGGAAGCAATTTCGGTTGCCGATAAAGCACTTGAGTTAGGGAGATTTGATTATACACCCCAAAAACAAGAACTTGAACGAATGTTAGCAAATTTTCAAGGAAATTAGAGTTGAAAAATATCGTAGTACAAAAATTTGGCGGAACATCTGTTGCTGATATTGAAAAAATGAGGCATGTTGCTGATGTTATTATTCAGGAAAAGGAAAACGGCAATGATGTTGTGGTTGTTGTTTCGGCAATGGGACACACAACAGATCACCTTGTAAAACTTGCTCATGAAATAAATCCTCATCCGTCAGAACGTGAACTTGATATGCTTCTTTCAACCGGCGAATGTGTTTCAATGTCGCTTTTGACTATGGCACTTCAGTCAAAGGGGTATAAGGCAATAAGTTATAATGCGCAGCAAATTGGGATTATAACCGAAAATGTTCATACAAAAGCAAGAATTATTGATATTAAGACTGATAAATTAAGAAAAAGTCTTGATGATGGTAATATAATTGTTATTGCAGGATTTCAGGGGGTTACAACCGAAGGAGAAATAACAACACTTGGCAGAGGAGGGTCAGATACTTCTGCTGTTGCTATTGCATCTGCTTTAGGGGCCGAAAGATGCGATATATATACGGATGTTGAAGGTGTTTATACTACTGACCCCAGAGTTGTGCCTAACGCATCAAGACTTAAAGAAATTTCTTACGAAGAAATGCTTGAACTTGCTCATGCAGGTGCAAATGTTTTGCATCCTCGCAGTGTTGAAACGGCAAAGCAGTATAAAATGCCTCTGCGTGTGCGTTCAACATTTAAGTATGAAAATAAAGGAACTTTAATATTAGGAGTTGAAGATATGGAAATTAATAAACCGGTTGCAGGGGTTGCTGCAGATTTATCACAGGTAAGAGTTGTTGTTTGTGATATTCCTGATACCCCGGGTGAAGCCGCAATATTATTTGGCAGTCTTGCAAAAGAAAATATATCAGTAGATATGATTATTCAGTCTTATGCAAGAAAAGTTAAAAACGATATTGCATTTACAATAAGCAAAGAGGATTTGGAAAAAACTCAGGAAATATTGCAAAAAGTAAAAGAACAACTCAGAGCCGGAGATGTAAGTTTTGATGATAATATAGCAAAAATATCCATAATCGGTGCAGGCATGATTGACCGTCCCGGTATCGCATCAACAATGTTTAAAACTCTTGCAGACAGCGGAATTAATATTCGTATGATTTCAACTTCTGAAATAAAAATAAGTTGTTTGATTAACAAAGAAGATGCTCAAAAGGCAGTGAAAGCATTACATGAAGTTTTTAATTTAGGTTGTGATGAAATTGCCGAAGTTAAAGGCACTTTGCCTGATGTATAATAATTTAGTTATTCAACGCTGCTTCATCTATTAAATTAAAAGCCTTATTGTATAATTTTATTTTACCGGTGGGTGTTGCCAAAATTTTAGAAATTAATTCAGATTTTGCTTCATTATCTGTTCTTTTTGTTAACTTAACGCCAAAATCCTCAAGTGAAAGGTTTAATACCTCTATTATTCTGAGGAAATTATTGACTTGCGGATATTGACGCCCATTTTCAATATTACCCAAATTTTTTTCACTCATACCAAGTTTTTCGGATAATTCTGACTGATTTAATTTTGCTTGTTTTCGTGCATTTCTGATTACATTTCCAATAAAATTTTTGTCATCGTATATCATAATTTTTTCCTTTTTATTAAAAATACCTAATATATAATGACTTATTAACCTCACATGTTTCTTATTATAAATATAATCAGAAACATATTGCGTTATAAAAATGTTTACGGTAGTATTTACATGCTTCCTATTATATAAAAATAGGAAGTATGTGAGGGAATATGAAAGTTATTGATAAAATTAAGTCACTATCAAATGAAAAGAAAAATGTATTTAAAAATTTTACTGCTTTAGGAATTATTCAAATTTTAAATTATGTTATGCCATTTATAACATTGCCATATCTTGCAAGAGTTTTAGAAGTTGATAAATTCGGACTTATATTTTTTGCTCAGGCAATTATGGATTATTTTACGAGATTTACTGATTTTGGATTTAATCAATCAGGTGTGCGGGAACTTGCGATAAACAGGGATGAAAAAAATAAAATTGATGAAATATTTACAAATATATTTTTTGCAAAAATCAGTTTATTAATTGTAAGTTTTATAATTTTATCAATTATAATTTTTTCATTTGATAAATTTAGACACGATTGCATAATTTACTATTTTTCATTCCTTGCAGTTTTAGGAAATGTATTGCTGTCTGCATGGTTCTTTCAAGGCATGGAAAGAATGAAATTTATAACATTTTTCAATGTAATTACGAGAACAATCTCATTAGTTTGTATTTTTTCTTTTGTAAAAGTTCCGGACAATTATATTCTTGTTCCGTTATCTAATTCATTAGGACTTCTTATTGCAGGATTTGTAAGTTTTATTACTATTTTAACAAGATTCAAAGTGAATATTCATATACCAAATTTTTGCCATATTTGGCAAAAATTAAAAGACAGTAGTGAATATTTTCTGAGTAGTATTTCAATAGGATTATATCAAAGTACAAATGCGTTCTTTTTAGGTTTGTGCGTATCAACCACTATGGTTGCTTATTATGTTTCTGCTCAAAAGATTTATTTAGGAATATATTTTATGTATTATCCGTTTTATAATGCATTTTTCCCATATATGTCAAAAAACAAAGACCTGAAATTTTTCAAAAAAGTTTTTAAATTTTTAACAATTTTCGCAGTAGGATTAACTATATTTATACTTTTATTTTCAAAATATATAATTACAATTTTTTATGGTCAGCAAATGTATGAATCTTATAAGATATTAAATATATTTGCGATTATTGTTCCATTCCATATTCTTGCAGATATCATGTCATTCCCTCTTTTGGGGGCATTTGGATATACAAAAGAAACTAATCAATGTTGGGTTTTTGCAGGAATTTTCCATGTTATAAGCATAAGCATATTATATTTAACTAATCATTTGAATATTTATAGTGTTTCATATTTATTTGCAACAACATATATACTTATGTTTTTACATAGAATTTATTATGTTAATAAATTTAAGATATTAAAGTAGAATTCAGAAAATTTAATTATAATTCAAAATCTTGATTTTTTTTAATAAATCATTAAGAACTTCATGCACAAAAATCATATTCTCTACTCCGTATGGTTGATTTTTTGTGTATAACTTGAACAAAATTAATAAAATAAAGTATTATAGAAAAGAGAGGTAGCAGATTATGACAAGTTACTTTCCAAATTATGACTTGGCGGGAAGAATACAGCATACAAAATTCGCTTCGGGATTTAATATGCCGAGTATTCGTTTTGACAGAGTTGAGAAACCGGAAACTCAGGACTTTAAACAAGTTTTTTCAGGATTAGTTGAGAATTTTAACAAAGATTTGAACGCACCTGATGATTTGTTAAAAGATGTTATGCAGGGCAACAAAAATGTCGATATTCACGATGTTATGGTTGCGATGTCAAAAACAGAAATCAGCGTGAATGTGGCAACTCAGGCAGTCGGTAAAGTTATCAATGCCTATGACAGAGTTATGCAAATTAATGTTTAATTTGTTACTTTAATGGTAAGAATTAAAAAATCAGACAGCGGGAAACAACATGGATTTTAGTAAAATTACGGAAAACAAACCACTATTTTATGGAATAATCGGCGGAGCCGTGTTAATTGTTGCGATAATTTTAATGGCAATAATTATCGGTGCAAGTTCAGGTAGTAAAGGCGGGCCAAGAACGGTTGGCTCCGAAGCGTTAAAATCTAATGTTGAACTTTTGTCAACCGATAATATCGGTAAAGCATTGGAAATTCAAGCAATGCTTGCTAAACAAGGGATTGTTGCAGAACGACAGTTAGATGGTACAAAATCAAAACTTGTTTTGAACGCAAAAAATTGTTCAAATATGACTTCAAAATGTACCGTAAACGACAGAGATAAAGCGATTATCGCTATTGTTCAGTCAGGTCTTGTTGACCAGAATGTCGGTTTGGAAATTTTTGATAAAGGTGATTTTACTTCTACAAAAGAAGATAAAAGAATTCGTCTTGCAAGAGCAATGAATGGGGAATTATCAAGACTTATCAAACAAATCCCGCCAATTCAGAGCGCAACGGTATTTATTTCTATACCGGAACAAAACTCTATGTTTGATGAACAAAAACCGCAAACTGCTACTGTTCAACTTGTTATGCCAATCGGCGAAAAACTTGATCAGTCAAAAGTTAAGGCTATTACAAATTTACTTTTAGGCAGCGTTACCGGTTTAAAGGCCGAAAATATTGCTATAACTGATACAAATGGTAACACATACCATAGTGTTATGGATGCGGAAGATGAAATGCTTCAAAAACTTGAAGAAAATGATAAGTATATGCAGCAAAAGATTTCTAAACAGTTAGACAGACTTGTTGGTCCGGGAAATTATGTTGCGACTGTAAGTACATTTTTAAGACAAACTCCTGTTGAAAAATTTACAATAGATTATGATCCGCAAAGAAAAACTGCGGTAACAGAACAATCTTTCTCTGAAGGCTTGGGAGATAAAACTTCAGATCAAAGCAGAGGTATAAATGCAGTAAGTACATATTTACCGAATGGGTTACCAACAGGCGGTATGGATTCATCTCAGGACAGAAATTACTCAAGAACAGCCACCGAAACCCAATACGGTGTCACTAAAACACAAACAAATGAATATATAAAACCCGGTGTAGTTGAAGAAATTTCAATTGCGGTAACTTTAGACAGAAACAGTATTCCCGCAGATACGACGATGGAAGAAATGAAAGATTTGATTGCCCGTGCGGCAAGCCCAAAAGTTACGGCGGCAAATGTTTCTATAGCATTTTCAAACTCAAATGATCCGTATTTATCCCCTGATAAACAACAAAATCTACCAAAAGTTGATGAATCAGGCAATCCGTGGTGGCTTGCACTTCTTATTACTGCTATCGGTATTATAATTACCTTCAAAGCAGTTACTGCAAAAGTCCGTCAGATTAAAGAAGAAAATGCTATCGAAGTTGAAGCACTTCGTCAAAAATCACTTGAACAGGAAAGACAACTTAATGACATTAATTCCCGTGCAAGTCAATTAACTCAAAGACAATCCGAGCTTGCACAAGACCTGCTCAATCAGCGTCAAAATGGCGGTGGAGCTTTACCGGGTTATGCTTTTGATGAAAGTATGCTCGATGATTCGTTGAACGCCTTATCAAATGAACTTAATGAAGATGCGGCTGACAGAATCAAGAGTTGGATAGAAGACGGCTCAGGTAAAGCAGGCGCAGCAATTGGTGCGACAAATGAAGGTGGTCAGTAGTGGCAGCAAAAGGCTTTGATTACGAAAATTTTGCACAAAATCTTGCGGCTCAGGCGCAAGATCTTGTGCCTGCCGAATTTTCTCCGGAAGAAAAAGAATATGTCATTAATACATTAGGCAATTTTTCAATGATGGCAGGTAAAGCGCTTGCCGAAGATAAAAGTTTGCCTTTTGATGTTGATACTTCTACTTATATTACTCAGATAATTGCAGAATGGTCATTTCATAAATCTGTTGATGTGATTCGTTCGGGTATTCCGAGAGCGAATTGGGATGGTGTTATGCAAAAAATTGCATACACCATTTTTGAAGTGGCCAAACAGGCATTTTCTCAAAAATTGCCTAATGACCAGATAATTGAAATTATTGAGCATCATGTTAATAAAACTTATGTTGATGCAATAACTGAATTAAAAGATAAGGGTATAATTGATGAAAGTCTGATGGAATTTGCAGCATCTCAGTCTAATATGAATAAAATGGCGCAAGAAATGCAGGCTCAAGCGCAAGCGCAGGCTCAGGGCGAACAAGGAATTGAAACGGGTGTTGATGGCCAAAATCTCCCTCATGTTCAAGAGACTTCACCTGTTACAGCAAGAGAGCCGGAATTTGCTCCAAAAGCACTAAAACTTGCAACTGTTGCAATGTTGTTTAACAGAATGAATCAGGATAGAGTTCAGACATTTCTTGATAAATTTGAACAAAATGATGCCGAAGATGTCATAAAATATATGAAATTGCCCGATTTAACGCAGCGAATCGGGGTTGAAAACGCCATGAAATGCTTGCAGGAGATTAAAATGAATCTTCCTAAAGCGTCTGATTTAGCCCCAATGAAAGTTGTTAAAAAAATTAAGAATTTTGCATCAAAATATAGCGAAAAAGAACTTGAAACTATGTTGATAAAAGAGCGTATCGGTGTTAAAAGACTTGTGTTTACGGCGCTTGAAGATAAATATTACGAAAATATACCACCAAAAGTTGCAAGTATTGTTGCCACGCACCTGATAAATAGTGTATAATATTGTCGTATCATGATAATCAAAAAGAATAAAAAACAGTCTCAAGGGGTAGAACAAGAGGCAGGAGCAGAGTCACTTGAACAGGTTGAAGAACAAGAAGTAAAGCCTGAGGAGATAAACTTATTCGACCTTGACAATATAGATTTCAAACAACGCAATGAACGCCGTAAGGGTGACAGGCGCAGAGGTTTTCGTCGTATTGATGACAGAAACCTGATTTCTCGTGCAAGAGAAGAAGCAGATGCTATCAGAGAAAATGCTGCAAAAGACGGCTATCAGGCAGGACTTGATATGGCAAAAGAAGATTTGTTGATGCTAAAAGACGGAATTGAGGCCTTTTTTGGTGCAAGACAGCAAATCTACGATGCAATTGCTCCTGATATTCTTGAAATAAGCCTTGATATTGCAAAAAAAATTATTAAAAAAGAAGTGGCAGAAAACCCTGATATTGTGCTTGAAAATATAAAAGAAATGCTTGGCGGTCTTTCAAAAGAAGAAACCAAGTTGATTTTGAAAGTTAATCCCGCTCAGGCTGCAATGCTAAAGCAGCAAGTGCCGGATATCGTCACAACTGCTGGGTTAGAAGCAAAAGTGGTAATTATCCCTGAAGAACATATAATGGAAGGCGGATGCCTTTTGACAACAACTAACGGGGTAATTGATGCAACCATTGAAACACAGGTTGATATAATAAGTGAAGCATTGAAGGAATTGTAGAAGTAGTATGGCGGCACCGGAGGGACAACCAAATCCAATAAGTGAAGTTATGATGGCGGTATTCGTACTGTTCCTTATTGTCATATTGCTTGTGGAACTTCCTACTTGGATTATAAATGTTTGTATTTGTTTGAATATTACACTTGGCATAGTTCTTTTGATGTTTGCACTTTATGTTCAAAAAACATTGGAATTATCATCTTTCCCATCAATCATTCTTGTCGGTACAATGTTCAGGCTTTGTCTTTCCATAGGTTCGACAAGATTAATTCTTGCCAAAGGTCAGGCAGGTGAAGTTATTCAGGCTTTTGGGGAATTTGTAACGGGTGGTAATATGATTGTCGGTGGTGTAATCTTTTTGATTATCACAATTGTTCAATTTATGGTTATTACAAAAGGTGCAGAGCGTATTGCTGAAGTTTCCGCGCGTTTTGCTTTGGATGCTATGCCCGGTAAACAAATGACGATTGATGCGGATTTTAATGCAGGTTTAATTTCTCCCGAAGAAGCAACAAAGCGTCGTGATGACTTATCAAGAGAATCTAATCTTATGGGTTCTATGGATGGTGCGATGAAGTTTGTAAAAGGGGATACTATTGCTGGTATTATTATTACACTTGTCAATATTATAGGAGGTTTGGCAATAGGGTGTTTAATGCAGCAAATGCCTATTGCTGATGCGGTTGGCAAATATACTCAATTAACTATAGGTGATGGTCTTTGTTCTCAAGTTCCGTCTTTGTTAATGTCAATCGCTGCCGGTGTATTTATGACCCGTGCATCTGCTAAAAGTTCATCTTTGGGTGCTGATGTTACGGCACAAATTACAAGTAAACCTTATGCTTTATTCTTTGCTTCAATTTTCTTATTTTTTCTTGGTCTTACTGGAAAAACATGGTTTTGGGACGGAACAGGTTTACCAAGTTTGCCGTTTATAATATTTGCAGTTCTTATATTTATTGCAGGATTCCAGGTTTTAATCAATGCGGATGTTCAATCTCAGTTAGGGCAGTTGGAAAATGTTAAACAAAACATGCAAGACCTTGTCAACCCGAACAGAATGTATGAGCGTTTGGGGGTTGATATTTTGAGTTTGCAGGTAGGTTCCAATTTGCTTGTAATTGCCGATCCTGATCAGGAAGGACAATTATTAGCAAAAATTGCCGCTTTGCGTCAAAGAGTAACTGATGAACTGGGGTATATTCTGCCAAACATTCGTATTATGGACTCATCAGCACTTGATGCTAATGAGTATATGATATTGATTAGAGGTAACACTGTTGCAACGGGTTATGTTTATCCGGGTAAGTTTATGGTTATTGCCGACCAGTGGGATTCTATGAAAAAAGAAGTTCCGGATGATGCAATTATCGGCATTGACCCGACATATCAAACACAGGCATATTGGATTAATAGTGATGATGCAAAATCTGCCAGACTTGTTACGGCTGTCGATGCGACAGATGTTATTGTTACACATTTGCAGGAATGTGTCAGAAAACATGTTGATGATGTCATGACAAAAACAGATGTTCTTAAACTTATGGAACTTGTCAGAAGCCAGGACCCGACACTTGTTAACGACCTTGTTCCGACAATTATTTCTACAAGTGATTTAAGAAAGATTTTTGTAAACTTAATCCGTGAAAAAGTTTCTATAAAAGATATTATATTTGTATTTGAGCGGCTTTGCGACTATGCAAGATTTTCAAAAGAACCTGATATTTTGTCAGAGCGTTTGCGTGCCGCATTAGGTCGACAGATTTGTTTATCAAATGTCGAAGAAGACAAAGTTCTTTATGCACTTACGCTTTCACCTGAATGGGAAAAAATTCTTGATGACAGTTGTCAAAGAACCGAACTTGGTACAATGTTTTTGCTAAATCCTGTTCAGGTGCAGGAACTTATTGAAACAACTGCGACTACTCTGATGCGTGCGCACCAAACTTGCGGTCGTCAGCCTGTTGTATTGTGTTCCCCAAGAATCAGGCTTCCGCTTTATCAGCTTTTGGAACGTCATATCCCGACTATTGTTGTAATTTCATATTCAGAACTCATAACTGATATCAAAGTTGAAGCAATCGACACAATCGGTGATGCGTATGTTCAGTAATTAATTTTGAAGTAATTCTGTTACATTTATTTCGAGTGCCCCAACAATATTTAATAATGTGTCCAATGACATAAGCATTTGCCGTTTTCGATTTTCATGTTAGGGACAATGGCACGCGCTTGTAAGAATAGTATCAAAGGCGCCGTAGTTTTAGACGTCTGGCAGATTTTTGTCCGTAAGTACAAAAAAGAACAAACATTTTATACTTATATCTTATGGTCGAAGCGATGCAGTCAGGCATTGCAGTAAAATAACGTATTTTCTCTTTCTTGGTTCATTCTTTCTCTTTTCATCGTAGGAAAAGAGAAAGAATGAACATACCGATAATATAGTATATGTAAAAATAATGGTCACATATAAAATGGCAATTATTTTTAGTGTTTTTCATTTGCTCTTAATCGTTTTGTAATTTGTTTCATTTCTGTTTTTGTCAAGTATTTTGAAAATTGTGCAAATTCTTCCATAATATCCCACGAAGAATAATTGCCCTTTTCAACTTTCTTTATCCAATCATTGACTTCCTTGGTAAGCATAATTCTTAACTCCGATTAAACGACATGCACATGATAATTATGCAGATAAAATTTGTCAAGTCATAAAAAAAAAGCCGTTTTTCAAAAAACGGCTACCAGACTTGGGGAGGAGGTATGAAAAACGAAAGTTTTTCATATCTATATTTTTAGTATCGACATATTTTTTTTTAACTTTATTAAAAGGGTGAAATTATCCTCCAAATGGAGTAGAAAAATTGGGAATAATAAAATGTAACAGTAAAAAATGTCATAGTCGTACATGGCAAATAATGATATGTACAACAATGACGGCTATATAATTGTAATTAACATAAAAATAATTTATTATTTACTGATAACATCTGGATTAATTGTGTAGATGCGCAAATTATTATCGGCAGCATAATGTAATCTTTGCAGATGCCGATTATCATTATAATTATTTTCCATTATAAGCACACAAGCGGGAGTTCTCTTTGTTTTCTTCCCGTAATATATCGCTTGACCTATACATTCAGCCCATTTTGGGGCAAAATCAAATTCGACGGCAAGATTAGGTAACAGACAATCAACTCTAGTATTATCATCAAGAATATATTCTATTTCCCCGTTATATTTGTCGCACCAATATTTTTGGTACACTTTTTCTTGATTTAAATGTTTTGCATAAGTGGATGATGTTGAAAATAATAAAATTATAATAAAAATTTTGATTTTCATATTACGCTTAGCACCCGCAAGAAGGACTAATTGTTCCATCGCAGCATCTTAATCGCCCTGCATATTGATTACATCCGCATACTCCGCCATGATGTGAACAGCATCCTGCTCGATGAATCTCATTTGGAGTACACCTTCCATAAGCTTTATTGAAATTTGCTTTAAAAAGTAATGCCCCAGTAATCATAAAAAATAATAGGCTCAAAATCAGTTTTTTTTTCATACTTTTCTCCAAATTATGTTCATACAATAGGAGAATAGAAAAATAGTGATATAGTATCAATTAGACTACCGTATAATTTTGTACTAAAAATTGGTTAGTCGGTCGAATTTACTAATTCTACAAATTATTATTGTTGGCTGGTAAGGTTAATCTGCTATTATTGGAAAGTTGCATGTAGGGCGCGTTTATACGCACCAAATATTTCCAATCATCTATTTTTGTATTTTTGTGTAATTCGCTACTAATTAAATTTGTTAAAAATAATTTATATAATAAATTGACACAATGTTGAAAATAAATACAATATTGCAGAATTGTATTTAGAATAATTGATAAAATTTTGTCGGCTAAAGCAATACCCTACACAACTAAAAACTAACCTGCGATTAATTTTGCAAGCAATTCAGGGAATTTTGTAACAAGTGAATCTGCAAGTTTTTCGGTATCAATTTGGGTGCATACAACCTGTAACAAATCAGGAGGAAGGTTTGTGAGCATTTTTTCAAGATATTCAGGTTTCATAACGCCCATTGCCTTTACAGTATCCTCTTTTTCTCTGTCTCTTGCTATCATGTGAGTATAGGCATCCGCATCAAAGTTCATATAATATTTGTTATCTGTACTTGTAATTAATAGCGTCAATTTTCGTTTTTGAGTAACATCAAGATTTCTCAATGCGTTTTTATAATCCAAATCACCAAACTGCGAAATGGTATTAACAAGTTCTGCCGCATTATTTTCTTCGGTTTCCTGCCCTGTAATACTTTCAATCATCTGACGCAGATAAGTCTCAGGAATTGATTTAAGATTTTTTAATACAAGTCCTTTATCCATATCAACACCTGTCAAAACTTTATCAAGTTGTTTTTCCGGCATACGCTCAATAACCTGACGCTCTGAAAACAACTGAAATACAACTTTTACCAATTCTTCTTTAGGTACTTTTTCAAGCATCTTCATAAGGCTGTCCATTGTAAAATACCTTAAACCCTGAACCAAATCATCTTTTTCTAACATTGGCAAAATTTTTGCAAGTTGAGCCGAAGTCATCTGCTGCATAATAATAAGTTTGTTTTTCGGATTTGCTAACTGAAAAAGTTCAATAAGAATGGTAGGATTTGAAAACATGTCTGCCGCAAGTTGAATAGCGGCCTGATTTCCCTGTGCTGCTTCGGCATCAACAATCTCTTTGATACTTTTGTTCTCATACTCAAGTATCTTAGCAAGGCTAAGACCGAGTTTTGAGCGCAAATATTCTTGTGTTGCATCAATCGATAATGACATGTATAAACCTCATGAGTATCCTTATTATATATAACGGAATTTCTTAACCCGGAATTTAACAAACTCTAATTATTGTTACATTAGTTAATAATAGTCTAATCACTTGTAAAATGGGGAAATCGAGCAAAATTAATTGTAAATTTTTCTTAACAATTACCCTGTTTTGTAACAAAAATTTACCCAAAGATGACTTTATATAAGTAAGGGAACAACCAAGGGGAATAAAGTCATGAGTTTTGATGTAAATATCGGAAGTGCAAAGCCGGTTATCAAAGCAGCGGCTAATACCAACAACGACGGCGGAAGCGGTGGTAATCTCGGTTATATGATGGGCGGAGGCGGTCAGAAGAAAAAAGAAAATCAGGGCAGCCTGTTTTCTTCAAAACCTGATTCTTTTGAATTATCTTCAAAATTACCACCTGATGATATAGATAAGACAGAATCAAATTCCTGGTTTAATAAATTATTGAAAAAATTAAAATAAATTAAGGCAATTATATACTATTGCACGGCAGAATGTCATTGCGAGCCTGATAGGGCGTGGCAATCCAGCCTTTTGATTTATTACTACCCCAAGGCATCAGAATTTTCGTTGAGCAATCCGTTGTCTTCGCAAAATGACAAACTATTTTACTGTAACATTGGATATAATTATCCTTAATACTTTTTTACAATATGACAATTTTTTGTAATAAAAATACTTTATATAAATACGGGGAAAATATTGTTATGGGAATACAAAAAGTAGCCTTTAATTTTATGGTTGAACGAGGCGGAAAACTCGCCAAAAGTTTGATATGTTCAAAACCGCAAAAAGCAGTTACAAATATTGGAGGGCTAAAATATTTCCCTAATAATAAAACTGATGCTTTTATAAAAAAAATTGATTCTTGGTTTGGGGCAGGAAGTAAAACAACTCCACCTTACGCTAATAGGCGTACAACAGTTGTCGCCGGACATCATGGCTTTCATGGTTGGAATACAAATTCCACAATTGAAGAAGAAATGAGAGTGTTTATGGAAAATTATCCGAATGCAACAAAAGAGCAAATTGCCAAAAAATTGGTAAGAGTAAAAACTAATATTGCAGAAAGCAATATTGATAGAATTGATACAAATAGGGATTTTCTTAAATTAGAACCACAACCCAAAGAATGTACAGTATTTAGGGGTAGAAGCAGATACATTGGACAACAAAAAGGATCCGATTTTGATATTATTAAAAATGCACAAATTGGGGATGAAATTGTACCTACAGGTGCTTTTGCTTATGCTGCACATTTCAAACCTCAGGTAGCACAATATGTAGGAACAAGTGATAGAGAAACAATTGAAGGAATATTATACGAAATAGTTGTTCCAAAAGGTTCAAAAATTTCTGTGAATATGGAACATAATGGTGAAGCAGTTTTCCCTGCTTTATCAAGATTTAAATTACTACAAAAAGAAACACGATATATTCCGTCCATAAGAGATGAATTTTATAAAGTTCCAAATGCTCCAGTCAGACCTATTACTTATGTAAAAATGGAGTACATTCCTCAAATATCCGTATTTAATAAAAGATTAGAGGATATGACCGACTCCGAGTACAAAATATTGTTACAAAAAGCAATGGAGTGTAAAAATTGGAAAGAATTTGCAGATTTACCGAAAATCCTCGGTCTGTAGAATGTAATGTGTGCAAAGCGAGTTGCAGGATTACAAGTTGAAACGGCTGGATTGCTTCGGGCTTATGCCCTCGCAATTACAAACTATTTTACTGTAACATTCTGTATAATTACCTAAATTAATCTCTTTTTAGCGAACTGTCACGATAATGTTTTTTGATTTGCTCCTGCAAATCTGCAGAAATTTGTATATTTTGCAGCGACATATTATATTTTTTTAAATCGCCGATATTTTGCGTTTCGTCAAGCAAATTTTTTTCAGGCGGAAGTGCAACCGAATCTTTAACTTTTTCAAATTCCGTTTTTGCTTTTTTAGCAAGAATATTAGCAACAACTTCGTCCAAATCACTGCCGCCGGTTGAATATTTTGAAGCAATTTCATTAACGGTTTTTCCTTGAGGAAAAGTATAAAGCCAATTTACAGACAACCTGTCCCCGGGACCTACATGCATTATCCCTTTTTGATGTGGTGTATACATAATATCATTTTTAAACGGACTGTGCCCTAAACCGATTGCGTGACCGATTTCATGCAAAATAGTGTGATATATTTCACCTTCGTCATTATAATCTGCGTGAACAAGTCCTTCTGTTAAACCGATTGTAACTTCTGCACTGTAAAGACGATTACTTCTGTCATACTGAAAAATACAATGACCTAAAGCCTGTCTTTGAACCCTTTTCCATTCGATATTAACATTAGACGAAAGTAAATTATCAACAACAACAAAAGAAACTTTACCATTTGAAACCTTATGCCACTCATCAAGCGCCTGCCTTACCATTTGGCGATACTTCAAATCCTGCCCCTGTTTTGAATAAAATTTCATCGGCTCAATAAACACTTTTAAAGGCATCGTATTCCAACGCATCAAACGACCGCCTTTTATTGATTCTTGTAAATATGTTTTCTTTTGCATACCTTTATAGTATAATAGAAATTGCACAAAAGTAAAACAGACTTTAAGGAGAGAAAATATGGGTTTAAATTTAGGCAACCTTATGAAACAGGTTCAAAATGTTCAGAAAAAAGCATCTGAAGCACAGGCAAGACTTGCCTCTATGGAATTGGTCGGCGAAAGTGCAAACGGCGGTGTTAAAGTAACAATGGACGGTCAGGGAAAATTCAAGTCAATTAAATTATCCGCAGAAGTTATCAATCCTGAAAATCCGTCAGCAGTTGATACAGATACAATTGAAATGCTTGAAGATGTAATATCTGCCGCCATTAATGATGCAACTCAAAAAGCATCAAAAGAAATGGAATCAACAATGAAAAATGTTACAGGCGGAATGAAAATTCCGGGATTGAATTTTTAAGAAATGATATATCCTAAATCAATAGCATCATTAATTGAGCAGTTTCAAAAATTTCCGTCTGTCGGACCTAAATCCGCACAACGTATGGCATTCTTTTTACTTAGAATGTCAAAGTCTGATGTGGAAAATTTTGCAAAAACAGTTATAGAAGCGAAAGAAAATACAAAAACCTGCGAAATTTGTTTTAATTTATCGTCTTCAAGTCCCTGCGAAATTTGTTCTTCAACTTCAAGGGATAAATCAACAATTTGTGTTGTTTCGGAATCAAAAGACCTGATAGCAATAGAAAAAACAAATGAATACAAAGGATTGTACCATGTATTGCAGGGATTGATTTCTCCGATGGATGGAATTGGTGCGGAAGACATAAGAATAAAAGAACTATTGAATCGTTTAACAGACGAGGGGGTTAAGGAGGTTATTCTTGCACTCAGCCCGTCAGTTGAAGGAGAAGCAACAAGTTTATATTTGACTAAACTAATTAAACCTTTTGGGATAAAAGTTTCAAGGATAGCGTTTGGTTTACCTGTCGGGGCGGATTTGGAGTATGCGGACGAAATAACAATCGCAAAAGCTATTGAGGGCAGACACGAAATAAACTAACAATTATTACTTTGTGGCAATATCTTAATTTTTGTTCATAATTTTGTTAAATTTATTGTACTTTTTATCTTTTTAAAATAGTATATTGTTAGGATTACACTATAAGTGTAAATTTATGTTTTAGGATTCAAGGATATGAGGTAAATAGAAGTGGAAAACATTGTAGCAGACCTGTTTGCAGCCAAAGAAGCACCCGGCGCAAGTCACGGAACCAATTTTAAATCAAATATTAACCCTGCAAATATTAAAGTTGTCGGAGTCGGCGGAGGCGGTGGAAATGCCGTTAACCGAATGATTCGTTCAGGATTGTCAGGAGTTGAATTTTGGTTATTAAATACCGATTTACAGGCATTGGCACAAGGACAAACAAAAAACAGAATTCAGTTGGGTTCTTCTTCAACTCAGGGACTTGGCGCAGGGAATGATCCATCAGTTGGTGAAAAAGCAGCAGAAGAAGCACATCAGGAAATCACTCAAGCCTTAGACGGTGCAGATATGGTATTTGTTACTGCCGGAATGGGTGGCGGAACAGGTACAGGTGCGGCTCCGGTTGTTGCAAAAATTGCAAAAGAACTTGGAATTTTAACAGTCGGCGTTGTTACAAAACCGTTTACACTTGAAGGAAGGAAAAGACAAAATCAGGCAAATGCGGGAATTGATAAATTAAAAGAATATGTTGATGCCGTAATTGTTATACCTAATGATAAATTATTGCAGGTTGTAGATAGGCAATGCAGTTTAATACAGTCATTTGGAATTGCTGATGAAGTCTTACTTCAGGGTGTTCAGGGCTTAACAGATATTATTACAATTCCCGGTATTATCAATGTTGACTTCGCAGATGTTAAGTCAGTAATGTTATCTTCAGGTTCTGCTTTAATGGGTATCGGAAGATCTCAAGGAGAAGGCAGAGCAGTCAAAGCGGCTCAAATGGCAGTAAATTCTCAATTACTTGAATCTTCAATCAACGGCGCATCAGGAGTTATCGTTAATATTACCGGCGGTCCTGATATGGGGCTTCACGAAATCAGCGATGCCGCTTCTATTATTCATGATGCAGTTCTTGATGATGCAACAGTTATTATTGGTACTGCGGTAAATGATACAATCAAAGACGGTTCTATTCAAATTACCGTTATTGCAACTGGGTTTGAATTGAGAAATAATTCTTCGAATTTGAATTTGGCATCATTCGGTTCAACTTCAAATTCTTCATTTGACGGTGATATATCAAGATTGAATGCTGCAGACTATTTTTCAGGAGCGTTCAATAATCAATCAAAATCTGTTTTAGATAGTGGAAATATAAGTAAAAACTTTACAAATATTGAAATTCCTGATTTCCTAAAAAGATAGTTATAAATAATAAATAATAAATAATAAAATAAAAGGACAGAAATAAATTTCTGTCCTTATTATTCGCTCAAAATTGATATATTCATCAATTCTATATCGTCATAATCAAGGTGGTTGCTTGCATAGGTATTATGCCCTGTCTTAATTGTAATCTGATTTTTTGCATCAGGTTTTATTAGTGAATTTGGAATTTTAATTCTTTGCCCGTCACCGTTAATTTTAATTTCTCCGATTTTTTGGTTATTAAAAAAAATTTCGGTTGGAGTAGAATATGCAGAGGTTCTGATATTATTTTGTCCCATTTTTTTTGCAAGCAGGGTATCAAGTCCGCAAATCGATCCTATGCACAGATAATTTGCACTTTTTTTTGCATTACTTGTCATAATAAAATCTTTTGAATAACTTGCGCCTGAGGATTTTAATTTAAAATCACGAGCAGAGGCTGAATTTTTGGAAAAACTGTTATCGCCGAGGTGAATTATTTCAGAATCAAGATTTATGTCAAAGGGTTCTGATTGTGCAATTTCAATTTGCATAGGGCTATTAAGACTTTTGTTATTGTTAATTGTGAGAGAAAACGGTCTGTAACCTTCTTTTTCGACATTCAAAATTGTTGGTTGTTTAATTTGAATATCGGGGAGTTCAAAGTTGCCGTTCATATCTGAGAATGTACGAAATTTTTGTTGAGGAATAGAAATTTTGGCAAATTCAACAGGTTGTTTTGTTTGTGCATCAATAATTTTATTACTTTGCTGCTGTCCGATTTTTGTAACACCGCCTGAATATGTAGTTGCATATACAGGTATAGTTAAGAATATAAGAGATAATAATAAAATTTTCAATTTGCTCATATAAGTGTTATTAAACAATTTTAGGTAAAAAATATTCTCATTTCGGAAAAAATTGGAATAATTATAATTTATTGTTGAAAAATAATATTTTTTTGATAAGATTAATTTACGCATACCAACAAGCCGGTGTGATGGAATTGGTAGACGTGCCAGACTCAAAATCTGGTGAGGTTCACGCCTCGTGTCGGTTCGACCCCGACCACCGGCATACTAAAAAAGGAACTATATGAATATAGTTCCTTTTTTAGTGTCGTGGTCAAGTGGGGAGAACAGAACTCTCGGTTCGGCGGATTTTGATGTTAGTGAAGTGAGTGATGAATTAAAAAATAAAAAGTTTGCGAAAACATCACGCTTTTCGCAGGAATATGAGCAAACTTTTTCCCTTTAAATAATAAAATGATATGAGCGAGTGGAACTATTATAGTGAAAGGTTTGATGAAGCGACTGTTTATGCGTACAGCATAAACAAAGCGGAATACTAAAACCTTGAACTGTCAAAATTCAAGATAGACCCCGACCACCGGCAAATTAAAAAACAGACTTCATAAGAGGTCTGTTTTTTATTAGGTGGTTTCAGGGAGAACCGACCTTTTGTCGGTTCACGAGGAGCGAGCAGAGGCTGGAGCAGATTTTGGCTTGTGCCAATAGGCACAAAAGACAAAATGCGAAATGCCGTTTACGGCGAGCGACTCAAGACATACTCCGATAACCGGCAAAATTAATAGAGTTCATATGTAGTCTTTGGTTATGAATTTATATGCTTGATAAGTCGAAAAATAAGAATTACTTCATCTGTGAATTTGCACCGCTGATTACTTCAATAATTTCATTAGTAATTGCGGACTGACGGAGTTTATTATATTCAATAGACAAACTGTGAATAATTTTTTCAGCATTTGTAGTAGCCGCAGACATAGCAGTCATACGAGATGCAAGTTCGCTTGCTTTCGCTTCTAATAGAGCCTGATAGAAAGTATCCGTTATATACATCGGCACAACTTTTTGCAAAATATGATGCATATCAGGTGAAAATTCCATCAGCGGTTCAATTATATTATCTGTTATCTTTTCGTGATTATCTTTAATATCGTCAACAGGCAAAACCGACCATTTATCTACACTATAACTGACCATGTTGCGAAATCTTGTTGTAATGATTTCAATTTTATCTATTCTGCCATCAACATAGTATTCGGCTAAATCCTCAGCAATTTCTCTTGCACCCATAGCATCAGGAGTTTCCATTGCGGAATAGTATTTCTTTTCTATTTGACAATTGAAAGGGATAAGGCGCTTTGAAAGCATTGAAACACCTTTTTGACCTGCAACAAAGACTTTAACATCAAGTCCTTGTTCTTTAAGTTCTTTAATTCTTTTTATTGCGGCTTTAACAACATTTGCGCTGTAAGCGCCGGCAAGTCCTTTATTTGAGGTTATAACAAATAATCCGACAGTCTTAAATTCTCTTTTTTCAAGAAGTTTTGGGTAATTATCAACCGCACGTTTAATTTTTAAAGTTTCAGAACTAAAAGTTCCGACGGAATTTAAAAGTTTTTTAAACATATGATAAAGTTCTTTTGCATAAGGGCGTGAAGCCTTAACAGCAGTTTCCGAACTGCGCACTTTCGCTGCCGCAACCATTTTCATGGCCCTTGTAATCTTTTTGGTACTTTGGACACTGTTTATTCTTTTTTTTATGCTTTTTAAACTTGCCATATTTTTTCCTTTATTTCGTCCTCTCATTGTCAGAGGACTGGATTTCTTAATGAGTCAGAAAGACAAATTTAGAAATCCGGGTGAGGGTTACATTTTAAAATGTTGTCTTAAAAGATTCAAGTGCTTCTTTTAATGCTTTTTTATCATCATCAGAAAGCGCATCACCTGCGTTTAATCTTTCGGATAAATCAGACATATTCGCATCAAACCAAACGAACCAATCCTTTTTGAATTTCTGAATTTTTGAATTTTCAATATCATCTAAAGCCCCTTCGTTTGCCGCAAACAGAATAGAAACCTGTTGAGCAACACTCAAAGGATTATATTGAAGTTGTTTTAAAACTTCGGTTAATTTTTCACCTCTTAACAGTTGCTTTTTGGTTGAAGCATCAAGGTCTGAAGCAAATTGCGCAAATGCTTCAAGTTCTCTGTATTGCGCAAGTGCAAGCCTTAATGTACCTGCAACCTGCTTAATACCTTTAGTCTGAGCAGCACCTCCGACACGGGAAACCGAAATACCAGCATTAATTGCAGGTCTGATACCTGAATTAAAAGCATCACTTTCAAGGAATATTTGACCGTCAGTAATTGAAATTACATTTGTCGGAATGTATGCAGAAACATCACCTGCCTGAGTTTCAATGATAGGTAAAGCCGTAATACTGCCGCCACCAAGTTCATCATTAAGTTTTACCGCGCGTTCTAAAAGTCTTGAATGTAAGTAGAATACATCACCGGGGTATGCTTCTCGTCCCGGCGGTCTTTTAAGAAGCAAACTCATTGCTCTGTATGCCTGAGCGTGTTTTGACAAGTCATCATAAACTATCAAAACATCTTTTCCCTGCTCCATAAATTCTTCACCTATCGTTACACCTGCAAACGGTGCAATATACTGTAACGGTGCAGATTCATCAGCAGTAGAAGAAACGATAATTGTGTATGCCATTGCTCCGTGTTCTTCCAATGTTTTTGCCAAATGTGCGACTGTAGATGCTTTTTGTCCGATTGCAACATAAATACAAATTACATTTTTACCTTTTTGATTGATTATTGTATCAATTGCAATAGCGGTCTTACCGGTCTGTCTGTCACCGATAATAAGTTCCCTTTGACCACGTCCGATAGGTGTAAGAGCATCTATAGCGGTTAAACCTGTCTGTAAAGGCTGGTAAACAGAGCGTCTTGTTACAATTCCCGGAGCAACTCTCTCAATAGGTCTTGTTTTTTCATAAGGATATTCACCTTTCCCGTCAAGTACGGCTCCTGTTGGGTCAACAATTCGGCCGATTAAACCGTCACCAACAGGAACTGATGCAATTCTGCCTGTTGTTTTGACTATCGTACCTTCTTTAATCTCTGTGTATTCACCTAAAATTACAACACCAACATTGTCTTCTTCAAGGTTCATTGCAATCCCCAAAGTTGAATGTCCGTCTTCAAACTGTATAAGTTCGTTTGCCATAACATTTCTTAAGCCGTAAACTCTTGCAATTCCGTCACCTACTTCCAAAACTGTACCGGTATTTGATACTTCAGTCTGAAGTTCGTAATTTTCTATTTTACTTTTAATAATTGAACTGATTTCATCAGGTTGTATAAGTGCCATTATCTGCTCCTATTTCATTACTCTACTAAAATTTTCTATCTTGTTTTTTAAACTCGTATCAATTACCGTATCACCTATTTTGAAAATCAAACCTCCGATAATTTCAGGCTCTGTATTCCAATACGGTTCTACCTTTTTACCGAGTTTTTGTTCAAGTTTATTTATAATTCTGTTTTTATAATCCTGATTTAATTCTGTTGCTGAAATTATTTCTACAACGCTTATTCCTGAATTTTCTGCAGAAATTTGTTCAAATGATTTCAGGATTTCGCCAAGTAAATTTATTTTATTTTTTTCTGTAAGAATGTATAAGAAATTAACAAGTTTTTCGTCAATTTTACCGCCAAAAATTTCTGATAAAATTTCTTTTTTCTTATTAAAATTAACAGAAGAATTTGAAAGTATTGCTCTTAAATCGTCAGATTGTTCAATAACTTCAATGATTTGAGTCAAATCGTTAATTATTGAGTCTTTATCTGCATTTAGCCCGACAAGAGCATTTGCATAAATTTTTGATACCTGTGATATAAATTCCGTCATAATACCACCTCATCAAGTTTTGCAATGCTTTCTTCTATAAATTTGTCATGCAAATGCGGATTGTTTTTTAATTCTTCAATAATATCGTATTTTGCAAACTCAACTGATTTAACTCCAAGTTTTGAAATTAGGTCTGAAGTTACATGTTTTTGCTCTGCGCTCAAGATGTTTTGAGTATTTTTTTCTATATTAGAAATTTTTTGTTCAGTTTCAAGCGCAATCTGTTTAGACAACGACTCTGATTTTTGTTTTGCGTTTTCGGAAATATTTTCAAGTTCCTGGGGGAGTTTTGAATACTGCGTATTTGCCTCAGCCAAGTCACTCAAAGATTTTTCTTTTGTTTCCCTTGAATTTTCAATTTCCGAAGAAACTTTTTCTTTCATTTTTTCCAAAACAGCAGGAACATCAACTTTTATACAAATAACAACTATTATAAGCATGAAGAATGCGAAATTAAACAAATTAGAGTGCAAAATCAAATTAAAATCCATTACTTTGCCCTCCAAATAATTTGTCTTTAATCATTTGCGCATACTGCCTGATATTTTCGCTCAAATTCGCTTCCGTCATATCACTTTCCTGTTTAAGCAAATCTTTTTGTTCTGACAGATACTGCACGCTCTTGACCTTTTCTTCACGCAGTTTTTCGGAACTTTCATCATAATCTTTTTTCAATTTGACATCAATTGAGTGTTTTGCATCTGCCTTGGCCTGCGCAAGTTCATCTGCTTTCTTTTCAAGAATTGATTTCGCTTTGAGTTTTGCACTTTCACCATCAGAATAATTTTTCTCAATCAATTCTTTTCTTTCATCAACGATTCTTTCCAAAGGACGATAGAGTATAACATTCATCAATATTGTGAATGTTATAAAACTTATTATCGTTATAAGAAAAGTTGCGTTGAATTCCATTTAACTAACCCATCATTCCCGCTAATTTCAATGCAATAATCAATGCATAAATTGCGCAGGCTTCAGCCATTGCAGCACCGATTAAGAAAAAGATTAACGCTTTTGTTGCGACTTCAGGCTGTCTTGACATTGCTTCCATCAAACCTTTTGTTGCGACACCGATACCCAAACCTGCGCCAACCGCACCAAATCCGATTGCAATACCTGCGCCTAACTGTGCTAATTCTGCTACCATAATTTTTCTCCTTTTATTTATAACTGTATATTATTCTTCCTGTATAGCCGTTGATACATAAACCATAGTCAGCATTGAGAATACCAATGCCTGAACACAAGCCACCAAAACTTCAAAGAACATAAACGGCAAAGGCAAAAAGTATGCACAAAGCCCGAGCATAGCAGAAATTAGTATTTCTCCGGCAAGTATGTTCCCAAAAAGTCGAAGTGCCAATGTCAATGGTCTTGTAAACATTTCTAATATATCTATTAAACATATAAATATGCTTATAGGCGATAAGTCTTTTAAGAAAAATTTCAATTTTTTCTTCTTTAATCCTGCACAAATGTAATAAACCAAAACTATTATTGCCAAACCGGCAGTCAAATTTATATCATTTGTGGGAGATGCAAGTTCTCCGCTTTTAAGTTCAAGAACCCTGAACGGTATTTGTCCCATAAGGTTTGCTACAATAATAAACAGAAATAAAGAAGCAATTAAAGGGATATGTTTTCTCCCTTCCCTGCCCATCAATGAATCTGACATTCCCCAGAAAAATCCGAGAATATTTTCAAATGCAACCTGCAATTTTGAAGGAAAAACAGAAACTTTACGAGTAGCAAAAAATGCCAAAACAAGCAAAACAGACATGGCAATCCACATTGTTATTACGGTATCGACATTAAACGAAAACCAAACACCAAACAATTTAGTACTGCAAATCCAATGCTCCATATTACTCCCTTCAAAATAATAATAACATTGAAAAAAATATTTCGCAAACTGTTAAATTTTTATTTTATTAAGCATTGTCACCAAAAATAATTTATAAAAGGCAATTACATGATAAAAAAACTTTATAAAACTTTAAAGATATACTTCAAGATATATTTCTTATGATAAAATGAACAAGTAGCAATGTATCAGGTCTTTGTATGAAAATAAACAGTGTTATAAGCGCAAAAATATATTCGGCAAATCCTATGCAGCACAAGTCAAAACAAGAAGCTGTAACTAATTTGCACAACATTGAAACAGACAAGGTTAGTTTCGGGATGCGTGTAAATTACGGAGTTCCTGCAGAACTTGCACAGGATTTACAGGATAAAATTGTAAATATACACAAAAATCTTGATTTTATAAAAAACTTTTTTGCGAGATACACCTCTAAAAATCCTCAACTTGGAGCATTAATTAAAAAAAATTATTCGGATTTAATTCCAAAGTGCAAATCGGGAATTGTTTTTAAACTCCCTAATTCTGAAGATACCATTGAGATTATGCGCTGCCAGACAAGAGATAATATTCTTTATATAAGTATTGATAACGGCTTTGTTGATTTTAACGGTATTGTTGTTGACGGAAAAGACAAGCTTATTGCAAATTACCTGAAGCGTCATGCTCATATGCTTCCGAGAGAATTGAAATACATGAATAACGAGCGGATGGCAAAGGCTCAGCCTGAAAAATTTATAAATATTGCAGATGAAAAACTGCAAAACTACGGGGATTATATAAGAAAATTAGTATCAGGTGAAATCGCGATGCCAAAAGTTGGTATGACTCCTGCTCGAAAAGCATGGCTTGAAAAAGATAAAGAGAATAAAATTGCAGGGAATAAAACCAAAATTATAAAAAATGAAACTCCTGTTTCCTCACAACCGCATGCAACAGCAAAAAATTGAAAAACAACACCTGAAGCCGAGCCAAAATTAACCAAATTTGTGGACAGAAACCCGGAATCAAAAAATTACCCTGTTCGTAAACCACCACGGCTTACAAATGAAAATTATGCAGAATTTATTACTCAAAAATCAAAAAATATCGTAAAATATATAACCAAACTTTTTAACCAAAAGGATTTTCCATCTCATTTAACTCCAAAATCCACCCCAAACGGAACAATTCTTGGGTTTACACTCAACACCGATGACGGCGGAACTCTGAAAGTTATGAAAAAAGTTGTAGGCAGTTACGGAAGTTCTATGCCGTATTTGTCTTTTGAAAAGGTCAACCCCGATAATTCGCTGAATTTTATAAGTATAGATATGATTACAAATAAAATTTTGAGAACAAAAGATAAAGGAAAACCTCATATATCATCTGACCATATAGTTTACGAACTTACACCGGACCAACTCAAAAGACGAAAAATTGAAGAAAAACTTGATTATTATATGGCACAGATTACAAAACAACAAGAGAAAATAAGTTTGCCTGAAGCACCAACAGCAACGGAAGTTATTCCGACTCAACCCCAAAAAGCAGTTAAACCGACAACAAAAGCGCAAAAAATAACAAAAGCGAAAAAAAACTGAACAAATTAAAGATTTAGATGATGTTGAGAATTTGGACAAACTCAAAGAACAAATGCACTTACTTGGGAAAAAGAACGGAAGTATAGCGGCAACAGAATATTTTAATGCGTTTAGAGAACAATTTATTGCAGAAATACAAACAAAAATGTCCAAATTTAATTCAAATTTTCAAAAATTTATGGACGCAATATCAAAAATTTAAAGTGATTATATACAATATTTCAGTAAATATTGTCGTTGTGAGGAGGCAACGGCTTGCCGACAAAGCATCGACAAATTAAACGGCTGGATTGCCACGATCAGGCGTGTTCGTAATTGTACATACATGTTCTACTGTAAAATAGTATTTAATTGCAATATAATTTATTTCAATCCTGCAGCAATCAGGCAAATCAATGCTATCGGAACAATGTATTTTAATCCGAAATTGAACAATCGTGCCGACATTTGATTTTTTATTATATTTTGTCCGTTAATTTTCAGATACCAACCGGAAATAAGGCATAAAAACAAAGTATTTAGCGGAAGCATAATATTTGAGGTCAGAAAATCCAAAAATTCAAAAAGTGTTTTATCAAATATTTTAAAATCATTCAGAAGCCCAAATGATAGTGTTGTCGGAATTGCAATAAGTGAAATTATTGTAAATAAAATTGTGCAGGCTTTTATTCTTGAAATTTTAAATCTTTCAACAAGAGTTGCGCAAGGCCCTTCAACAATACTTATTCCTGATGTTACCGCAGCACAAAACAACAGAATAAAAAACGCAAACGCAATAAGATTTCCAAATGGGATTTGTGAAAATATCTTTGGCAATGTAACAAAAACAAGCCCCGCACCGGAATCAGGAAGCATACCGAATGAAAATACTGCAGGAAAAATCATTATCCCTGCAAGAATAGCAAAGGTTGTATCGGAGAGAATTATTGTGTAAACCGATTTTACAAGCGTTTTATCTTCCTTTATATAACTTCCGTAAGTTAATAATGCGCCCATTCCTATGCTCAAAGTAAAAAATGCCTGACCGAGCGCCGCAAGTAACATGTGCGAATTTAATTTTGAAAAATTCGGTTTGAACATATATTCCAAACCTTTGTGTGCATCGGGAAGATTTAACGAAATTATTACAAGAAAGATTAATATTAAAGCAAGTAAAGGCATAAAAATTTTATTAGCCTTTTCTATACCGTTTTTGAGTCCTCTTGCGGTAAAAAATACGCACAAAAATATAAATAATAGTGTTAGTATGCACGGATAGACAGGTTCACTTATAAAAGATGAAAAATATTGTCCGTAATCTTTTATTATTGAAGATGAACAACTTTTAAATATGTAATTAATAATCCAGCCGCCGACTATAAAATAGAAGGATGAAATTAAAATGCCCGTTATGGGGTTTAATATGCCAAGCGGTTTAAAGTTTTTGTTAATTGATTCATAAGCGCCCACACATTCTTTTTGGGTAAGTTTGCCGACATAAAGTTCATTTAAAAGCGGAATAAAACAAATCGTGCAAATAAGTATTATATAAACCGCAAGAAATATTGCACCTCCGTTTTGTCCCATCACATAAGGGAATCGCCAAATATTGCCCAAACCGACCGCAGAACCTATTGCGGTTACTATAAAAGCATATTTAGATGTCCATACCGGTCTTTTATCCACTTTTTTATCTGTTTCTTTTACTTCCGTTTTAATTTTATATGCTTTAGTTGAAATTTGCATCAATTATAAAGTGTAAATTTTCAAAATTAAATAAGCAGTTTACTGATGAGCAAACTGCTTATTATTTATATTTATAGATTAATATTTAAAGTGTTTTCTTTTCAAATGCCGTTTTAGGCATTGCGCAAATAGGACATTTGTAATCGTCAGGTTCTTTATCTAAATCCCCGACATATTCAAATCCGCATACTCTGCAAACATATACAGGCTTATTAGAGTTATCCTCATTCTCTTTTGGTGCGTATTTATTAATAATTGCTTCGGTTACTTCTCCATGGTGTTTTTCCTGAAGTGCAAATTCTCGTACCTGCTCTACTGCCCTTTCATCAATCCCAATAGATGCAAGTTTATCCGCAAGTTGATTGATATTATTTTCGCCTTTATACTCCGCTTTTGATAATCCTCTGACCATCTGCCAAAATGTTTTTTCATCGTAAGGGTATCTTCCGTTTAAAGACGCATAAAAAGCACCGTGGTTTGTTTCTTGATTGCCAAGTTCTACAAATTCTTTTGCAACATCTTCAAGCCCAAATTGCTCTTTTGCAACTTTTGCAAGTGCATAATACATTGCTCCGCCAATAGCCTCTCCTGTCGCTAACTGTGCTATTTGTTTTTCAATTTCAGTTCCTTTGGTTTGTCCGTATATACTCATATTTACTCTCCTATTTACTATTAATGAATTTATAGTACCATAAGTAATAATATTTGGTATAATAATTTAGGTAACTATATAGGAGTTACTACAAAAATAAGTTAAAATCAGCACCCACCCCAACCCTCCCTCGTGAGGGAGGGAGAAATTTCAAATTGAACAGAATGTGAAATTTAGAAATTTGGGTGGTGATAAATAATATATAATTGCCATAATTTAATAGGGGGTGGAAAATAAATGAAAAAAGTAATTGTTTTAAACGCAGGACCAAGAAAGAATTTTAATACCGCAAAAATGCTTAAAGAAGCTCAAAACGGCGCACAGTCTGCTGGTGCAGAAGTCGAATATTTTAATCTATATGATTATAATTTTTTAGGGTGCAGAAGTTGTTTTGCCTGCCAGCGAAAAGGCTCTGTAACAAATAATGTTTGCGCAATAAAAGATGATGTAAGACCAATACTTGAAAAATGCGCTAATGCTGATGCAATAATAATCGGTTCGCCTGTTTATTTTTCATATCCTACAGGAGTATTCAGAAATTTTGTTGAAAGGCTTATGTTTGCTAATCATACTTATATGGTTGACAAAGAAAAAGGCGGATGCAAATCTCAATTAGACAGAACAATCCCTGTCGGAGTAATTTTTACAATGAACTGTCCGGAAGACTTAGCGCATAAGATTAACTATGATGTAATATTGGATGAGAATGTAAAATGTTTGAATCATGTATTAGGCTATGCGCAGGGTTTATATGCTTATGATACATATCAATTTGCTGATTATTCAAAGTATAATTGTGATCTTTTTGATGAAAGTCACAAAGCAAAGGTGCGAGATGAACAATTTCCGAAAGATTTGCAAAAAGCATTTGATTTGGGTAAAAAATTAGTTGAAATGGAATTTTAAATTTGGGTTCAACTAATTTTTGTCATTTTATTGCATAAATTCTGACAGTTTTTATCATAGCATTCCGGTTCGGAATGAATAGATATTGATGCGTTTGGATATATGTGACGAATTTGATTTTCAATTTCGTCGCAAATTTGATGACATTGGCAAAGCGAAGTATCTCTCGGAAACATTAAAGTGAAATCAATATCAGTTGACGGTCCGACCTGACGCGTTTTGAGGCTATCATCTTTCAATTTTACATTATTACTGAAATTGCCTATTATTTTGTATAAATTTGTTATTTCATCATTTGACAGAGAATAATCCAAAAGCCTCATAACAGATTGTTTTACAATTTTATGCCCTGTTTTATAAATAAAGCAGGCTACAAGAATTGCTATTATGGGGTCCAAAAGGTTATACCCCGTACATTTTATTAAAATTAAACCTGTTAAAACTCCAAGTGACGAATAAACATCTGCCCTAAGGTGTTGAGCATCTGCATATAATGATATTGAATTTGCTTCTTTTGATGTTTTAAAAAGTATAGAACTCACAATAATATTTGCGATAACGGCAATTAACATAACAGCAATACCGAGATTATTTTCAGCCGGTGTAATTTCTCCGAGAATTATTTTTTTTGAAGATTTATATATAATAAAAATCCCTGCAAGAATTATTAACATTCCTTCAATAAACCCTGCCATATCTTCATATTTACCATGTCCATATGGGTGATCTTTGTCTGCCGGTCGAGAGGATTTTACAACCGAAAAGAATGTCAAAACTGATGCACCAAAATCACTCAAAGAGTGAATTGCCTCCGAAATTATACTCATACTGCCCGAAATTACTCCGACAACAATTTTTAATGTAGTAAGTATAATATTAGACAGTATTGAAGCCCCTGCAGTAAGTTGTTTTTTTCTATTAATATCCATCAATGCGCCTCTGTTTATTTTACACATTATATATCGTTAACGGATATTTAGCAATTTTTAAATTTGGCGACAACTATCTTACAGTAACATGTCTTTGCTATACACGTCAAGCAACCAAACAAACCACGATGTAATCCACTCGCTAATCATTTGTATTTGCTCACTGTGTAAAAGTCCTGATATACCCTCACCCGTTTTTCTAATGCTCATATTTCGCATTGAAAAACTACCCTCTCCCACCCA
>CADAYE010000008.1 GCA_902792085.1 uncultured bacterium
CGAAGGGCTGAGGGTAGAAAATCAAAACGAAGAATGAGTTTTAGATTTTCGGGTGAGGTTTCAAATTAAAAAAGAAACTTCCCCTCGCCCACAGCATCAATTGGGTGGGAGAGGGTAGAAAATCAAAACGAAGAATGAGTTTTAGATTTTCGGGTGAGGTTTCAAATTAAAAAAGAAACTTTCCCTCGCCCACAGCATCAATTGGGTGGGAGAGGGTAGAAAATCAAAACGAAGAATGAGTTTTAGATTTTCGGGTGAGGGTATATGGGTACTACAATTGATAAAAGTTCAATAGATAATCTAAAACAAAGGGTCAGAGATAAACTTGACCAAACGCAGTTGTTTACTTATCGTGGTTCAGTTTCAAAACTTTTGGGTTTAACTGTTGAAGTAAAACTCCCCGGACTAAAAATCGGCGATTTGTGTTACATCGAAACCTATGACGGCAGACAAAAACCTGCAGAGGTTCAGGCTTTTAAAGGCGAAGTTGCACAACTTTCACTTTTATTGGACGGTGAAGGCATCGGGCAGGGCAGTCTTGTAACTTCAACCGGAAAACCGATTATTATACCTGTCGGGGACTTTTTACTCGGAAGATTGATTGATCCTATGGGGAACCCGATAGACGGACGACCTTTAGATTTGGAAAACGCAGAGTACAGACCAATTGAAGGTCCGCCACCGGGACCGTTTGAACGCCCGATTATTACCGAACAATTTTCAACAGGAGTCAGAGCAATTGACGGATGTATGACAATGGGTGCAGGTCAGCGTCTTGGCTTGTTTGCAGGTTCAGGGGTCGGGAAAAGTACACTTTTAGGTATGATTGCAAGAAATTCCGATGCGGATGTCAATGTCGTTGCACTAATTGGAGAACGAGGCAGAGAAGTAAAAGAGTTTGTTGAAGATGCATTGGGCGAATACGGTATGAGCCGTTCGGTTCTTGTGTGCTCAACAGGTGATAAACCTCCTTTGATTCGTCAAAAATGTCTGCTTGCCGCTACTGCTGTGTGTGAATACTTTAGAGACCAGGGTAAAAAAGTTTTTTTAATGACTGATACCGTTACCCGTTGTGCTATGGCAGGGCGTGAAGTCGGTTTGTCTTTGGGTGAACCGCCTACAATGAAAGGTTATCCTCCGTCAATTTTTTCGTGGCTACAAAAAGTTCTTGAACGAGCCGGAAACAGCGAAAAAGGCTCTATTACTGCTCTTTATACAGTTTTGATGGAAGGTGATGATATTAACGACCCGATAGTTGATATTGTGCGTGGTATCGTTGACGGTCACATTTTCTTATCAAGAAAAGTTGCAGAAGCAAACCATTATCCTGCAATTGATGTTTTAGGCAGTATTTCCCGTCTTATGAGTGCGATTGCTTCACCTGAGCATAAGCAGGCAGCCGCAAAATTGAGAACAATAATGTCTTTGTACCGTGAAAATAAGGACTTGATTGATGTCGGGATGTACCAACCGGGGTCAAACCCAAGACTTGATACTGCTATCGAAATGATGCCTAAAATTAACGGATTTTTGCAGCAGAGAACAGACGAAAGTGTTACAATGGAAGGTACAATTAACCAACTTATCGAAATGATGCAGGATGTCGAAATTTAATTATATGAATTGTCAATTGACCAAATAGGGCAATAAGTAAATAAGTCAATAGAACTGTAAAATAATATATAATTACCAAAATTTATTATATAATACTGATATGAAAATTGAGAGTTTATTAAAGATAAATAGTCCGGCAGGGAAATTTGAATTTTTTAAATATTCAATTGTTATCGGGCTTATTCAGACGATATGCGCTTTAATGTTTGTTTTTTTGACAAGTGATATTTTGGGTTTGAAATCAATATTTTGGCTGCCTTTTCTATTTGTTATCGTAATTGAATTACCGCTTTTATATTTATATTTTATACAATGTGCAAGGCGTTTGTGGGATATTACGGGAAATAAAAATGCAGGTCTGATTATAAATACTGTGCTTTTTGTAATTTCGGTTATTGGTATGATAAGTTTTCCGCTTGTTACTATTATAATTTTTCTTGTATTGATATTGTGTCAGGGAAAAATTGTCAAAAATGTTTAAAAAAATCATATCGGTTATAATTTTTTCGATGTTTTGCCTGCCTGCTTTGGCTTATGATTTGGATACTTCCGTCAATTCACAGATTGAGCAGAAATACGATTCAAATAAACTGAATAAAGACATGAAAGTTAATCAGACAAGTACAAATACAAATAATAAACCTCCAAAAACAACCCCCGTGTTTGACAATTCTACTCCGATAATAACAAAGGTTTCAAATACGATTTCTAATATTACTACTCCCAAAACAGGAATAAAAATTCCGTCAGGGACAAAATTTAGCGTAAAATCAAATATTGCCGTATCAGGTTGGAGCGGTGTAAATTCTTTACTGTCCTTTACTTCTACAGAGCCGGTTTATAAATCAGGTGTAACGATTCCACAAGGCACACAGTTTAAAGGAACAATTACCGCTTCTCATGCAGGACAAATGACAGGCAACGGCGGACTTATAAAAATCAAAATTACAAGTATGACTTTTAACGGAAAAACCGTTCAGGTTGAAGGAAAAATTACAAAAGCAAACTCAAAAAATGTATTTTTTAATAATATAAAAGGTGCAAGGCAATACTTACAGGGCGTTGATAACAAAATCAATCAGGGAATAACTTTCTACAAAAAAGCCCGAAATCTTTCATCGAAAATGTCATCAAATCCTGTTGGAACAATTCTTGCTCCGCTGCCGACAATTACAGGTTGGCTTGGTTCTGCACTATGCACAGTAAGTTCTCCTGTTACCGGTTTAACCCAAAAAGGCAAAAATATTTCACTCCCGTCCGGTACGATTTATGAAATAAAACTAACTCAGGATGCATATATAAACTAAAAGCGGTAAGAAATTCATCTTACCGCTTTTTATGTTTGTTTTATTTCTATGCGTTAAATGTTTTGAATGAAGATTCAACATTCTTGGAAATAACTTTTTTAACCGCATCCATTTCTGTTGAAATAGCATTTTCTTCTGTATCAAGTTGTTTAAGTTTAAGTTCGAGGTTTTTATCTTGTACCTGAATAATACTGATTTTTGCGTTGATTTCTTCAACCATCTGATCATAAATTGCTTTGTCGTAGTAGTATTGATTCATCGCATCATTGTAGGCATTGTCATCAGTTTCTGTTATAGTAGTTAATTCATATCTTGTACCTGATTCGTGGCTTGCATCGTTAAAGATATATAATGCCTGATATCTGCCTGAAGCATCCTTTTCTACAAGGGCTTCAGCATTTTTGATTTCTCTTGATTCGGTTGTCTGACCGAACATATACGCTCTGACTCCGCCCAATGATAAAGATGTTCTGTCATTATAGTCTATATTTTCTGTTTCTTTTTTACTGTAAAATGCAGGTTCATAATTACCGGTTGATGAATTTTGAACATACCTTACATACCAATTTTCATCTGTATATTTTTCAACTGCCATTGCTCTGTATTGATTTTCAACTTTTAATTTATCTTTAAGTTGCTCTATAGAGTATTGATTTACAACTTCTGCCGGAATACCTGCTGCAATAAATCTATTTCTGATATCAGTAAGTCCGTAATATTTAATTGTATCAGTGCTTTGAGGAATAGTTGCTTTGGGATTTGTAACATTATCAATGATATTTACATCTTTGTTAGTGACTTCACCGGTTGTAGGATTTTTGTAAGTTAAATCTTCAGCATTTTGGAGTTTAACTTTGCCAATGTAGTAACCACCGTTTGACTTGGAAATCACATTAGTCCCGCTGACTATCATATTATCTGCAGGTATTTCTTGAACATAGTTTAACATATAAACACCTGTCGATTTAGTATCTTTTGTTGCAACAATTGATGTTACCGTATTCTTTTCAGAACCGTCGCTAAATGTATATGTAACTTTTGTAAAATCTTCTGTTGATGGTGGAATCGGGACATCCATAGATGTCAATTTACTATAGTAGTTAGAAGATTCATTAGACAATGTGGTACGCTGTTGGTTAATTTGTTGACCTTCGTATTCAACATTGGTCTTGCGAGCCGTCAAAGTTAGAAATCTAGCTTGTGATGCTGACATTCCCATAGTGCTTAGCGTCCTTTCTTTGTATTTACATGTTTCTTATCGGCACAAAACACCATGGAATTAAGCATTTTTATGCTTTTGTTACATTTTCTTTACATAATTATTTATTTAAATACGCAAGTAATTAAAACTTCTTTACCATTAGCACGCGATTCTTTTACGGCTTCTTGCGAAGATAAAGGAACTATATGCCCATCATCAATAATACCTTGTACCATGCATCTTACGGATTTGTCATTATCATTTGCAGGGGAAAAAACTTTTCTTTCAAGTTCGTCTAATCTTTCTGTTATTTGTAAAATTTTATTATTTGTTTCTTCATTATTGTTAATACTGTTGTTGGAACTTTGAGTTGCAAAATCTTTTCTATTAAATTCGGTTGTTTGAATTTCTTGTTCTGTAACAGGTTGCTGTACTTGTTCTTGCACAATATCACCTGATTTCAATTTTTTATTTGCAATATCTTTAGTATTTGTATAAATTGCGGCAACAATAAATATAAACATTAATATAAAGCCGGCTGTTATTACTCTGTATTTGCTAAACTCCTGCATACTCTTTCTCCGTTTGTTAACAATATACATATTAGCATAAATTTTAATAAAATGTTTTGTGTAAACTTATTTTGTTATAAAATTATTGCAAGGGGTATTTATGATGATTTTAAAAATAAAAAGATTAGAAAATAACAGAGTTTTACCTGAATATAAAACAGAAGGCGCAGCAGGTATGGATTTGTGTGCCGCAATTGATGAGCCTGTAGTGTTAAAACCGTTTGAGCGTAAATTGATTCCGACAGGTTTAAAAATTGAACTTGAACACGGGTATGAAGCACAAATTCGTCCACGCTCAGGTTTATCAATCAAATACGGAATTACACTAATTAATTGTGTCGGCACAATTGACGAAGATTACAGAGGAGAAGTTTGTGTTCCTGTTGTAAATATCTCAAATGAAGAATATACAATTCAGCCTGATGAAAGAATAGCCCAAATGGTAATTGCAAAGGTTGAACAAGCAAATATAGAGGTTGTAACAGAACTGTCTCCGACTCAAAGGGGCGCAGGAGGTTTTGGTTCGACAGGAATGTAATTGTAATATAAATTTTACATCGGCTCTGTCATCTGCGGCTCTGCAAAATTCGCGTCTTGGATTTTGACAGTTTAAGGTTTTGCATTCCGCTTTGTTTATGCTGTCCGCATAAACAGTCGCTCCATCAAACCTTTCACCATAATAGTTCAGTTCGCTTATATCTTTGCCATATTTCAACAAAAAAGTTTGCTCATATTCCTGCGAAAAGCGTGATATTTTCGCAAACTTTTTGTGGTGTAATTTCGCGCTCACTCCACTATCGTCAAAATCCGCGTCTTGGATTTTGACAGTTCAAGGTTTTGCATTCTGCTTTGTTTATGCTATACGCATAAACAGTCGCTCCATCAAACCTTTCACCATAATAGTTTAGTTCGCTTATATCTTTGCCATATTTCAACGAAAAAGTTTGCTCATATTCCTGCGAAAAGCGTGATATTTTCGCAAACTTTTATTTTGTATTTTGTCGCTCACTTCTCTATTGTCAAAATCCGCAAAAAAAACCACTCAACTGGTGAGTGGGTCGTTTTCTGCATCCTAATGGTCTCTTTTAGTGTTTATTATTTAGGAGTTTATATGTTTTGGGGTTAATGAACTATTTATATTTAGTGTTTAATTATTATTACACGGTAAAATTTTCCTGTCAACAACATTTATTTCTAATTTTATTAAATTGGTGAAAATCAAGTTATAGTGTATAGTTTACACTTTACAAAACTTAATAATGTGTTAATTTTTATTAGAATTGTATTTTAAACCAAATGTTTGTGCATCACCGTAATATATCTGTTCATTTCGATTGTTGGGCAAGCGTTGAGGGTTTTGATTATTTTTTGTCTGAGGTTCGATGTATTGTTGAACCTGTCTGAATTGTTCTTCTCTTTGATTTGATTGAACCATATCCTGCGGGACATAAGTTTCGTTAACATTAGTATTAGGTTGGTTTTGTTGCTGATAATCAGGATAAAGCTCGGTTTCGCCCCCCATCATTATAGCAGAGCCTGCATCACTTCTTTCAATATCTCTGTTTCCGTTTAGGAATGTTTCCATTCTGCCCTGATAAAAAATATCATCAGAATTTTCTATTTCATCAAGCATTTTATCAAGTTCATCTTTATACAAAGCAGTTTTACGGCATGTTTTGTAATTGTCATACATACTTGATAAAGTTTTAATATTGCCTTCCACAACACTTCTTCTTGAAGTATCTTCGTTTGCGCTCTTATAAATCAGTTTATACATTGATTTGATATTATGTTGAGCATAATCCAAATACGCACAGGACATATTTTTGACGGGTAAATTTTTGTTCTTTTCAAGTTTTTGGTTTAAAGTGTCCCAAATTGATAAGTGCTTGTAATACTTATCAGAAGTTGAAATATGAATATTATTATCAAGTTCGTCAAAATCGATTTTGTCTGTCACAAGTTTAATTTCAGAATAAGATGTTATACAGTAAACTAAAAGTGCCAATCCTGCGAGAATTGAAATTATACCAACTGTCAACAACCCATTGTAACTTTTTTTGTTATACATAAAACTCTCTTTTCTAAAATAAATTATACTATAAATTTAAAATAATTCTTTTTTGTAATAAAATTTAGTCAGATGGCTAAAACAAATTTTGATTATTTAAAAGATGTCGATAAAAATCTGTTTGAAATAGTGCTTGAAGCGGAAAGACTTTACCGAGGAGAGTTTTTTGAGCAATGTATGGGGCAGACAAGACGCTTTGGTGAACATTTATGCCGAAATGTTTTAGGTTCAAAACGCACAAATGAAGTTACTTTTGATGAAATGCTTTCTACTCTGAAAGATACTCCAAATCAGAGCGAACAGGAAAAAGAATTTATTGATGATTTATATTTTCTCAAAAAACAGGGCAATTTGTCGGTTCATTCCGGTACTGTCGGCAAAGACGCAACAACAGCATTAGAATGTCTGCAAAGAGCGTTTGAAGCAGGTTTAAATTATTCTGTTTTTCATAAAAGAGCAAGTTCTGATATCTTAAAGTTAAGATACGATACCGAACTTTTAATAACAGGTAATCCGTCAAAAAAATCTTTATCGGATAAATACCTTGAAGCACAGGAGCAGGCAGCAAAAACTTCTAAGAAAAAACCTGCTAAAAAGCCTCAAAAACCTAAACCTCAGGCTACATCAATGAATTCTGTTCCGAGAAGAACGGGGATTCCGCCATTTTGGATAGTTGTCGGGGTATTTTTTGTTATTGCCCTATTTACAATTATTTATATTCTTGTCTGAATTCAAGCGCTTTAATTGCTGCCCACGCTTTAACATCTCCTCTTTCGTAGCGGATTAAGAAATATTTTCCGTCTTTATTGTATTCAATTGAGGCTTCTTGGTAAATTTGTTCTTCTTCATTCACGGGAGGCATACCTTTGCGCTCACGCTTACGGTTTGTTTTCCAAATTTCTTTGTCTTTTTTGCGTTTTGCTTTTAAAGATTTTGCATCATGCACCTGCGGTTGCTCATCCATTGATACCTCAAGTTTAAACACTGGAATAATTGCACGAAGTTCTTTTGCTTCAAGTAAAAGCAAAAACTGTCTGTCATCAGACAGCGCAAGTTCATAATGCCCTGCAGGTATATAATTCCCTCTGCCATCCTGCAACTCATCAACTATAACAAGCGTAGGATAAGAAGATTCTCTCAGTCCGTAACGATAAACCGCATCAGTACCTTCTTTTAAGCCTGAAGTAATTGTCGGGAATTGAGGATAAACTCTTGTTTCAGAGTGCATCATTGCGTTTTCAAAATACATGCCTTCTAATATCATTGTAATTTCTCCAATGTTTTTTTAACGGCATTTTTTATTTCGTCAAAATTTTTACCCAACGCATTTTCTCCACCGACAAAAATAAGTGATAAAAATTTATCAGAACCATACAAATTATTTTCTTTTAAAAGTTGTCTGTAACTTTCTCTTAACAGACGCTTCAAACGATTTCTTTTGACCGCTCTTTTGTGAACCTTTTTGCTAACCACAAAACCTACTTTTGTGAATGTTTCTTCTTTTTTTTCTATTCCTGCAAACAAAGTTACTCCACCCGAATGGGAGGAGTGCTTAACTTTATATGTTGCTTTGAAAGCGGTTCTTTTTTTTAAACGATATTGTCTTGGAAGCATAACGAATAACTTATACAATTTACTGTATGAGATTCTCCGCACTTTGTCATTCTGAGGGCTTTAACCCGAAGAATCTCCTTGTTCAGAATGACTTTTTATTACTATGCTCTTTCCTTTGCAGTAATAGCAAGTTTATGACGACCTTTTGCACGGCGTCTGTTTAATACTTCTCTGCCACCCGGAGTAGCCATTCTTGCTCTGAATCCGCTTACATTTTGTCTTTTTCTTTTAGTTCCTTCTAGTGTACGTTTCATTTTTTATTTCCTTTGCTATTTTTATCGTATAATACAGATGTTATAGTAAAAAAAACTAATAGTCAACAAAACAAAAAAGGAATGGTTAAATAATATGAAGAAAATCGGTTTTATAGGCTGCGGAAAAATGGCAGGCGCAATTATCAGCGCAATTAAAGAAGATTATAATGTTATAGGTTCTGAAATAAGTGAAGAATTTGCAAAATCAGCTTCTCAAAGACTTGGAATAGAAGTTTATTGTGACAACAGAAAACTTGCACAAGACTCTGATGTCATTTTTATTGCAACAAAACCAAATCAGGCGGTCGAAGTTTTAGAGGGGATAAAAGATTTGATTACTCCCCAAAAACTTGTTGTATCAATCTGCGCAGGAGTCACGACAAAAAAAATTGAGAATATTTTAAATCCCTCTACCTCTGGGAGAGGGTGTCACGAAGTGACGGGTGAGGGTAAAAAAGTTATAAGAATTATGCCAAACACTCCTGCGCTTGTAAAACTCGGAATGTTTGGAATTTGTGCCGGTTCAAAAGCGACAGATGAAGATGTAAAATTTATTGAAAATTTACTTTCCTCTATCGGAAAATGCATTGATGTAACAGAAAAACAAATGGATATTGTAACGGCAATTTCAGGTTCAGGACCTGCATTTTTCTATCAGGTTATAGAAGATATGGCTCGTGCCGGTGAAAAACTTGGGCTTGAATACGAAAAATCACTTACTCTTGCAACTCAAACTGCTTTAGGTTCTGCTCAAATGATTTTTAACAGAGGAGAAACTCCTGTTCAGACTTTAATTGATAATGTAGCAACCAAAGGCGGATGCACTTTTGTCGGAATACAAGAAATGAAAAAATATGACAGCACAAAAGTTTTTTATGATGTCATAGACAAAACTACCCAAAAAGCCTGCGAATTGGGAAAATAGATAAGTGAAAAGTGAATAGTAAATGGTGAATAGCTGTTATCAGTTTATTAATTTAGCAATTAAAATATTTAGAAATGCATATCAATTTTTGACTGTTTACCGTTTACTTTTTCATCTTCCATACGCATCAATGAACCAATTGTAAAGTTCTGAGCAACAGTTTTGTTTATTTCAAAGGCTACATCACCGTTAAATACTTCTTCATTTTCTTCCAAAAAATTGAACAGAGGTTCTGTCGGCGCTTTGATTAAATTTTCCAAAGACTGACCTGCCTGCTGAATCGTTCTTTCAGGAACCTGAATGTTAAATCCGAAAGGTTTATAAGGTCTGTTAAAACTGAATTGTGAATTTTCTGCCATGATTAATCCTCTTTCAATATTAGTTATTAACAATGTCGGATATGTTTTGGAAAAAGTTTAATAATTTTGGTTATTTATTAAAATTTGTTTACAAAAACTTTGTTTTATCGTGCTATCATTTTGTTATGAAAACGCTAAAAGACTATGAAAAAGAACTTTCTAAATGCTCAAAATGCGGTCAGTGTCAGGTTGCCTGCCCTATATATAAACTTACAAAAAATGACTGCACCGTCAGCCGTGGTAAATTCATTATGCTTCATGGGGTTACACAGGGAGAACTAAAACTGTCAAAAAATATCAACAAATACCTTGATATGTGTTTAAAGTGCGGTAAATGCTCGGATTTTTGCCCCGCAGGAATTGATGCGCTTGAAATTATAACCTGCGCAAAGCAAGAATATATGAAAACCACGTTTTTAAGTAAAATTATAAACTTTTTCCAGAGTAAATTAGTGTTTTCTAATTTTATTAAAATTGGGGAATTAATATTTCGTCATTCTGAGCAGGGGCTTCTTCGGAATAAGACCCTCGGAATGACAGAGTGCGAAGAATCTTCTTATATTACGAAAGAGAATTGTTTATCCGTTATGTATTTCAAAGGTTGTGTTAATAAGGTTTTACCTGATTCAGACAAATATTTAAAAAAAATATTTGAAAAATCAGATATTGAAATTATTACACCCGATTTTGACTGCTGCGGACTGCCGTTTTTATCCGAAGGCAATTTGGAAAGATTTGAACAGTCTGCTAAAACTAATATTGCAAACTTAAACACTTCTTATGATTACCTTGTAACAGATTGCGCAAGTTGTGAAAGTACTCTGCTTTCCTATAAAAAGTATTTTGACTGCAACATCACATCAGAAAAGTTGCTTAATTGGGGCGATATAATAGCACTTAAAGATTTAAAATTTGAATTTAAACACCCTCTAAAAGTGACTTTTCACAAACCGTGCCATCTGAAAAACGATTCATTTTTCGAAAAAATTATTCAAAACTGCACAAATGTTGAATATATTAAAATGAACGATTATGATGAGTGTTGTGGTTTTGCGGGTAGTTTCGCACTCAAAAACCGTGGACTTTCAAAAGAAATATCAAAAAATAAAGCACTAAATATCCGAAATACCAATGCCGATTATGTCATAACCTCTTGTCCTGCTTGTATTTTAGGACTAAAACAAGGTTTATTTTTAACAGGGAACAAAAAAACAAAAGTTGTCAGCCTTTTAGAATTTCTTTCAATTGCGGATAAAGTTTATTAACTTTTGTAACAAAAATAACTTTCTTTGAAATATATATAATAGTATATACTTTATATATACAAGAGAGCATTAAATAAACACGAGAGATATTAAGAGAGAGATTTACAATCCGTTTAAATAGTAAAGAGAGAACATTTAATTCCTATTCCTAATTCCCTAAAAGATTTTACCCCGCAACTAGCGGGGATTTTTTTGTAGTAAAATAATAAAAAAGAAAAGAGGGAAATATGTACGAAGGATTAATAAACAAATACAGACAATATTTGCCTGTTAGTGATTCAACACCTGTTGTAACTTTGAACGAAGGTAACACACCGCTTATAAAGGCTGACAATTTAGCAAAAAAAATCGGACTTGATGCGGAAATTTATTTGAAATTTGAGGGCTGTAACCCGACAGGCAGTTTTAAGGACCGAGGAATGACAATGGCAGTTACAAAGGCAAAGGAATCAGGTTCAGGCGCTATAATTTGTGCTTCAACAGGAAACACATCGGCTTCTGCAGCAGCTTATGGAGCCAAAGCAGGTTTAAAGACTTTTGTACTTATTCCTGACGGATATATTGCTTTAGGCAAACTTTCACAAGCAATGATGTATGGTGCGGAAATTATTGCCATTCAGGGGAATTTTGACAGAGCATTGGAAGTTGTTCGTGAAATTGCCGAAAAATACCCGATTACTCTTGTAAATTCGGTTAATCCGTATAGAATTGAGGGGCAAAAAACAGGTGCTTTTGAAATTTGTGAGGCATTAGGTCAGGCTCCTGATTATCACTTTATACCTGTCGGAAACGCAGGAAATATTACCGCATATTGGAAAGGTTACAAAGAATTTTACGATTTAGGTAAAATTTCTGCTAAACCGAAAATGATGGGTTTTGAAGCAGAAGGTGCCGCAGCAATTGTAAAAGGCGAAAGAATTATGAATCCTGAAACGCTTGCAACTGCTATAAGAATAGGTAATCCTGCAAGTTGGGAAAAAGCCGAAGCGGCTCGTGATGAAAGTAACGGTATGATTAATTTTGTAACTGATGACGAAATCGTTAAAGCATATAAACTTATCGCATCAACTGAAGGTGTATTGGCAGAACCTGCATCTGCCGCTTCTGTTGCAGGACTTATAAAAGTAAAGAATCAGATCAAAGAAGGTTCAAAAATCGTTTGCATTTTGACAGGAAACGGCTTAAAAGACCCTGATAATGCCATTAAATATTCAAATGCGGATGTTAAAAAGACCACATCCGATATTACTGATATTCTGAAGGTTATGAATATTTAATCATTATCCGATTTCCTTATTGACAAAAAATAATTTTTCGTGTTTTATGAGTGTTATGAAATATTCATTTGTAGAAAATTTAATTTGTTGTTGCTGTAAGTCTTGTTGTTAAGAACTTACTTGTAATTTTTTGCGCAGATTAAACGGTTATCACATAAAAGTATAAAAAAGTTCTTAAATATGTTTTAAGAACTTTTTTTAACGGGAGAAATACAAATGAAAATAGAAAAGATTAACAATACCCTGAGTTTTAATGCCTCAATGGGCGGTTTATCGAATGCTCTCTACACCCTGAGTAATAATGACATGCTGAACGCTTCTTTTGTTGACATTTTTGCAATGGACACCCCTCGCACTGTAGTGGAAACAAAAAACAGAGGTAAACAAGCCGGAATTGAAATGGGTTTTAGAGAATACACAGGGACATTTATTGCCGAATTTTCAGCTGCGTTATTTGCAGTTTTTGCTTCAAAATTTATTTCTAAAAAACTTAAACCCGAAGTCAAAGTTAATTCAAGTTCTTGGATAACCAACAACGGTTTATATGTATTTTCAAAAATATATGAGAAGTCGAATAAATCACCAAAGGATTATGTAAAAAATATTTTTGATTCTATGTACGGTGTTTCCGGGAATAAAACAGTTGAATTTTCAAAACTTAAAAAAGAAAAAAGTCTAAGTGTTATTGAAAAGTTAGCAAATCTTATCAGCAATAAGTCTATTAAAGATAAAAATCTCAAAAAAACATTATCAGAGATACAGGATGAAATAATCAGCCTTAGCGGTGCGGATAATAATATAACTATCAAATCCGGTTCAAGCCAAGTTTCATCAAATCTTACCCATGCATTGAGAGATATTGTTGATTCCGGAAGAAATATTTTCTTTACTGAAACAAAACAAAGTTCAAATAACATCATATCAAAACTTAAATCAATGAATAATTTGCGTATAGGAATTGCAATACCTTTATCAATGGGGCTTGCAATTACAAATCAATACCTCAACAGATATTTAACTAAACGCAGAACAGGAATTGACAATTTTGTCGGCGAAAACGGCTATGAAAACAATGTCAAAAACAAAAACGAAAAAAATAATGAAAAAGGATTGTGGCTCAAAAAACTTATTTCTGCCGGAATTTTTGTCTTGATGCTTTCCAAAGTTATGGGTGTAAAAAAGCCGATAGATTTAGTTAAAAAACTTGAATTTGACGGACCGGTCACAAGCGGAAATGCAATTAAAACAATATACGGAACACTAATTTTAGGAAGAATATTTGCATCAAAAGACTCTACAGAATTGCGTGAAACTAATGTTCGTGACTATTTAGGATTTCTTAATTGGCTTGTATTAGGCGGGTTTGTTTCAAAAGGTGTTGCTCAAATACTTGACCCGAACCAAGAAAAATTGTTTAATATTACAAAGAAAGGCACAGGAATAAAACATTGGCTTAGAGATATTTCTTTAAAATCTCAAAAAGAAATTTTGGCTGGTGGCGGTGACGTAAAAGCAAATTTAAGAAAATTGAATTTTGCTCAAATATCCGGGATTTTATATAGCGCATTAATGTTAGGAGTTCTGCTCCCGAAATTAAATATATGGATGACCAAAGGGCAGGCAAAAAAAGATATAAAAAATGTTAAAAATGAAATCCCAAAAAAAAAGGGTAACTATATACAATGTTACAGTAAATATGTCTGTCATTGCGAGGAGGAAATGGCTTTCCGACGAAGCAATCCAGTTATTTCATCATTATCGACAAATCACATACAGGCTCACAAGGCTCATTATTATTTCGCCTGTTCGCTTTGTATCGCAATGACATGCTACTGTAAAATAGTATATAATTACCTAAACAAATCAGCAAATATATCAATGAAAAAATTTGTTGAATGCACAAAATAAAGGTATAGAGTATGAAAAAGATTTTATGTTACGGAGATTCAAACACATTCGGATATAATCCTTGTGATGCATCAAGGTATGATGAGCATACAAGATGGACTGCCCTTTTGCAAAATATTTTGGGGGACAGATATCAAATTATTGAAGAAGGTATGTGTGACAGAACAGGAATTGCCAATAATGACAACGGCTTTTTGTTTTCGGCACAAAAACATTTTCCAAAATTAATGCCAAAAACAAAGGAAGTTGATATTCTTGTTCTATGGATAGGGACAAATGATTTGCAATTCAAATATAATTTGTCTTTAGAGCAGATTGAAAAGGGACTTGAAAAACTTATTGTAATTGCGCAAAATTATGCTAAAAAAATCATTTTAATACCTTCTGTTGAACTTTCAGACAACATTTTAGACGGATATTTCCGTTGTCAGTTTGACAATGTAAGTGTTGCAAAATCAAAAGAAATGAGTAAAATTTATAAAAAACTCCGTCGGATTTATAATCTTGAATATTTTGACATTAACGAATTTGTAAAACCATCGGAAGTTGATGGTTTGCACTATGATGCAAACGGGCATAAAATTATCGCTCAAAAATTGTCTGAAGTAATTTTAAATATTTGAGTAGTATATTTTTTTGTTACTTATAATATATTTTATGTATTTAGTTTCAAATATTATTAATTCAAAATCCCTGCGGTTTCGTTATACATTATCATGTTAAAATCTGAAACCGTCAGATGAGGATTGCTTTTCATAAACTTTTTGACATCAAATTTGCATTTGTATTTATCAAGTTTTTCAAGAATTTTCGGTTCATTTTCATGTTCATTTTTTCTTTTGGTTATAAATTCGTTTAACAGATAAATAACATCATCTTCGGTTAATTCAGGTCTTTGGCTGATAGAAACTTCGTCATTGTCATCTTCATCAAGTAATCTGCGTTCGTCTTCGTCGTTTTGCTGCTGATTTTGACGCTTGTTTTCCTGCCCTGTCGAAACTGCGGATTCTATTTTTTGATTGAACGGATTACCGTTTACAAAATTGAACATAGTCTTCGTCCTTTATGTTAAAAAGTACCGACAAAAATATCGGTACTTTTACTATTTTTCTTTAATCAATTCGGTCATTTAAAGTATTTTTAAGGTATTACTAATTTTTGCATGTTCATATAACAAAAAAAATGATATAATTCGTGTGTTCGTTTATGTAAATTTTTGGAATTATTGAAAGGAGAAAATGATGGAAGAACAAAGAGGTAAAAATTGGTTAGCAACAATGCTTGCATGTTGGTTTTTAGGGCCTTTGGGTATGCACAGATTTTATACGGGTAAGCAAAACTCTGCTTGGGTAATGCTCGTTTTAACAATATTAACATGTACTGCTCCTATCAGTTGGATTTGGTCTATTGTTGACGGATTTATGATTGCTCTGGGCAAATTTAAACATGCTGACGGAAGCGAATTATATGAAAGAATCAATTGGGTTGGTATTGTTTATATAGTTTTGGCTATACTCGGAATAGTGATTGTATTATTTTATTCTGCAACAATTTTGGCTCTTGCAAGTGCAATGGCAGGTGGCGCAGGTGCAGGCACAGGTGCAGGATTTTAATTAAGATAAATATATAAATGTAAAGGCTGTACTAAAATGAGTACAGCCTTTATAATACTTGTTGGTATGAATAAAAAGGATATTTGTTTAACACTTAAAAGAATTTTTGTTGTAAGTTTGCCATTTTTGGCAGTAATTTGTGCAAATATTGCAGTAAGTGCGAATTTGAAAAATTTTTGTTTGTTCAAGTTACTTTTTCATCATGAATGTACCGGGTGTGGTTTGACAAGAGCATTTGTTGCATTGTGTAGGTTTGAATTTGAAAAAGCGTACGAATTCAATCCATTAATTGTAGTTATTGTCCCGATATTATGCGTAATTTGGGTATTTTTGCTAAAAGAAGTTTTTAAAAAGAGTAATTAAATTGAATAATAATAATCTCTCAAAATTTTTGTATCGGTTTCAATATTAGGACTTTCACAGACTAAAGCGCCTTTTACCCCAAAAGATTTCAGGGCTTTGAGCAGGTCTTTGTAATTCATATCTGATTCTTCAAGTATCAGGTGTCGTTTTTCTCCTTTGGAGGTGTAATCAATCCCTGCAAGATGTGCGTGGAAATTATCTATCGCTTTTTGTCCGAGTTCTTTTGAAATTCTGTCTAAGATCAGGCAAAATTCATCATAGGTGTTATATTCGCCTGCGGTTCTTGCATGAACATGTGAAAAATCAACGCAGGGCAATACCTGTTCAAATTCTTTTGACAGTCTGATAATTTCTTCATAATCGCCCCACTGAGTTGCTTTGCCTGTTGTTTCAGGTCTAATCCAAACATCAATTTTTTCTTTTTCAAGTGCTTCAATAATTTTTGCAGTTTGTTTTTTAACCTGTTGATAAACAGTTTCTTTTTCTCCACCCATATAAAATGCAGCATGATAAGTTATACTGTAACCTCCAAAATCGTTTGCCGCCTGAACAGTTTCAATAATTCGCTGAACACTTGCTTCAACTTTTTCTTCTTCTTTTGAATTGAGATTTATATAAAAAGGTCCGTGTGAAGTTAAGATAAAACCTTGTTCCTGAGAAATTTGTTTAAGATATTTTCTTGTATCGTCAGACATTCTGACACCATGCACAAATTCAACCTCAAGTCCGTCAAGTTCCATGTCTTTTAAAATTTCAAATGCTGACGGATATCCTCTTTTATCTGTTTGCAAAGGCATTCCTGCCGTTAAAAAATTCAGTTTATCAGGTTTTATCATTGTCTATACTTTCACTTTCATTAATTCTTCTAAAATATCGCAGGCATCAGATACAAATTTGGTGCAGTGATTTTTTCTTTCGCTTCCGCTGAATCCTGCCGATAGTATTCTGCAACAGGTTACTTTGTTGCGCTTTTTAAATTCTTCCACAAATTCACCTGCTTTTTCTCTTGCGCTGATTGTGTTTCCGAATTTGTTCCCTCTGCCAAACAGATAGCCAAGTACAAGTTGAGAACCTGTAACGCTTCCGCAGGCACAACCGGAGGACATTCCGCCTGAAAATGTAGTTGCACAAGGTAAAAGACTGTTTTCACAAATTCCTTCGTCTATGCAAGCCTGAACTATGCATTCCGAACAAGAATATCCGCTCATAAAATATTGTATTGCTCTATCTTTTATCATTTTAGTTCCTTATATAAAAATAATTTGTTGTCAAAAGTTTTGTCGGCTCATCTTTTGAATATGCCCTCATTTCATAAGCACCGGTTGAATGAAATACAAAGTAATCCGTGTAATAAAAAACCTGTTCATCACGAACTTTAACTTGTTTGCCCCAAACAGTTTCATAACCGAGTCTTTCGTCTTTACCCATTTTCATTACCTGTAATAGCAGACGCTTTGTCTTTACAGTTTTTGGTGTTGTAACAAGATAATATATCTTTTCTCCCGGTTTGAAAACATTAGTGGTTGCGCTCATGGATTCTTCGCTGAACGGGTATTTGTTGAAAAGAATATACGCTTCTTTTTCACATGCTGTTGTAAATATCATTACAAAACCTAATGTTGCAAGTAAAAATAAATTTTTTAAAAGTTTTATTATAATCTTCACCCCCTACCCGCTTCGCATACTTCCCCCTAAAAGGGGGCAGAAGGGTTTATTAACCCTATTCTTATTGTCTGATTATCTTTTACTACTGTAATTTTTTAATCATTTCTTCAACGGTATTTTTTAAATCTTTATCGTTGTTGTGTTTGATAAATGTTTTATAATTCTTTACGGCATCTGCTTTTTTACCCTGATGTTCAAAAGCCATTCCGAGAGCATAGTATGCATAACCGGAATTGTAATCAGGGTCAATTTCTATGACCTTTTCAAAACTCTTTTGAGATTCAATCAAATTATTTTCATTTGCATAAGCAAGCCCTAAATTAAACCAACCATCTGTGTATTCAGGATTAACAATAATTGATTTCTGATAGAAATTAATCGCTTTTGTATTATCCTCTTTCATTTTGTATATATTACCGATTTTTAGCAGTGTTACTTCATCATTCGGAACAAGTTGCAGAGCATCCTGATAATTTTTTACTGCCGCATCGTAGTTGTTTTCTTTATAGTTTTTATCCCCCTGAGTGATAAAATCTTTACTTTTCTTCACCGCAACATCAGAGGTTGCAGGTTTTGATTGTGAGGTTTGGGCAGGTTTTGCTTTTTCAGTTTCTTTTGGAGTTTCCTGAGGGGAATTTACACTCAAATTTATTGACGGTAACTCGGAAGATTTGTCTGAAGATTTAACCTCAACTTTTGTACTGTATAAATCCGAAATAAATTCGCTGTATTCTGCCGAATAAGCCGTTTTTTCAGGGTCTATTGATATTGCCTTTTCATAATTTTCAGCGGCTTTTGAGTTGTCGCCGTCTTTTCTGTATGCTTTAGCAAGACCGTAATAAACATATCCTTCGGTATAACCGCCTTTAATTGCATCTTTAAAATACGCTATGGCATCTTTCGTATTTCCTGCTTCAATAAGTTCATGCCCTCTTGAAACAAGCGCATCGTTAAGATTGGTTTTGATAGCCTTTTCATTTTTTTCTGAAAGAAGTTCTTTATAAATAGAAATGGCATCTTCGTATTTGTTTAGGGCATGCAGAGCAAGTGCCTTATTAAATCTTATATTAAAATCTTTCGGCTCAACTGCCAAAACTTCCTCGTAATATTTTAATGCCGTTTGGTAATCCTTTTTGTTATGATAGCAGTTTGCAATATCTTTTTTGTAATCAATGTTTTTATCATCTTTTGATATTGCAATCAAATAATTTTCGATAGCCTTATCATAATTTTGAAGTTTTTTATAAACTCCTGCTATATTGCCATAACCTTTAATATCATCAGGGAACGCTTTGATATACATATTGTATTGAACAACTGCCTCAGTATTTTTATCCATATCGGCAAGCAGATTTGCATAATCAAGTCTTACGGTGTTTAGATTTGGCATATTTTTAAGAACAATTTGATATTGTTCATAAGACATTTCATTTTTCCCCAAATCCTGATAGGCCTGTGCTAAACCAAGATGAGCAGAATCATTTTCGGCATCTATTTCAATTGCTTTTTCAAGAAATTTAGCGGATTTTTCGGAATCCCCATTATTTAAAAGTGCAATACCGTACTCATAATTATGCTTGAAATTGTCAGGATTTTTTTCATACAATTTACTGTATTGCGTTTCAGCATTTTTGTAATCTTTTAATGCTAAATATGAACCGGCAAGATTTTCTCGTGCTTCAAGGTGACCTGAATATGTTTCTAAAAATGAATTGTAATCCTTGATTGCTTCTTTGTAATTTTTTAACTGATAATTTACATTTCCTAAATTAAAATAGTTATATTTGTATTCGGGAAACAAGTCCAAAGCCTTTTGATACGCATTAAGAGCATCCTTGTATTTCCCCTGATTTTCGTAAATACTTCCAATACTTATATAGATAAAAGCATCTTCCGGATTGATTTTTATTACTTTGTTGTAATTTTCAAGTGCTTTATCAAACTCGTCAATTTCAGAATAAATTCCTGCAAGTTTGGTGTAAAGCATTGCATCTCCGCCTGAGATAGCAATAGCCTGTTCAAGTTTTGCAATGGCTTCTTTTAAATCCTGCTGATGTTCGGCGCTGCAAGCCTGCTGATATAATGAACTTGCTTCAGGTGACATATAGCAATATGCCGGAACACCTCCCATACACAAACCAGATACCAAAAAAGCCGTTAATAAATTTTTTCTTATATCCATTTTTTCACACTCTATAACTGCGTATAACTGTTAGAAAATATTTCTTTCCCTGTCAGAATTCTGACTGTTTTAATGATGTTTGACTGTTCGGAATTATTTTGATTATATCCGATATCATCAACGTCTCCAAAACATTGTACCATATTTGCGATATTTGTGTATAATTTATCAACATCATTTTGCGGATTGTTACATTCAAGCATGCGTATTATCCTGACAAGTTCTACATCCTTTGCATCAACAATTGCACCATCAAGTCCCGCCCCAAATAGCATAACCGCAAAAGTTCTGTTTATAAGTCTGCGCAAGTCAGAGGACATGCCGTTTGAAATATTCGAAAGCCCGACAATTGTATTTACCTTGGGCTCAAAACTTTCTTTAATCATTTGTATTGTGCTGACAACTTCGTTTGCCTGACTCTGTTCAACATTCAAAGGCAAAATTAATGGGTCAAAAAAGATTTTATCGGATTCAATTCCTTTTTCCATACATTTTTCATAAATTTTGAATATCAATTCCATTCTTCCGTCTGCATCTTTGGGAATCCCTGTTTCTTTAGACATTCCAAGAGCAATAAGGTTGCAGTTATATTCTTTCGCCAAATCTGTCAGTCGTTCAAGCCTGTCATCATCAGCACTTGTACTGTTGATAAAACAATTCTCAGAATTTGATACAAGTTTCAAGCCGTTTTCTATTGCATCAATATTGGACGAATCAAAAGAGATATTGTCGTGTTTTATGAGCGGAACAAGCCAATTGAAAATCGTGTCAAGTTTTCCTTTTGCAGGCCCAACATTCAAATCAACCGCATCACAATTTTGCATAATTTTCACCAAATTTTCTATAAAATTTTGGTCTCTGTTTTCTAATGCACAACGAACGTTTTCTGAGATTATATGTATATTTTCACCAATCAGTTTCATAAAAAAATTATACCACGAAAAGTTTAAAATTTTGTCAAAATTTTACATTAAAGTGCGAATAATTATAAAAACAAAATATCTTTACAAAATTTTACATTTAAAACCCTTTAATAGTAGCAAATTTTTTGAATGTCATGTTTTATATCTTTAAAAGGTAGAAACTATATGTTATAATTAATGGCATATAGGGGGTCAGATGACCTAAAATGTGTAAAGGAGTGTTTTATGGCAACAGTAACAACGGAAAAGGAAGTAAAAAAGATTAAATCACCGTTTGCTGATGAATTTGAAGATTACTTAAAACATCAGTGCGCAAAAACAACTTTCAATGGTACAGAACTTGAATCGTTCTCTTGGTACAAAAAAGTTTTAGGTCTTATGTAAGAATTTAAAGCGGACTTATTTAGTCCGCTTTTTTAAGATTTTGTACCGATACCGTTTAAATTTGTGGTTTTTATATCTATTCTCTCTCATAAGTTTTGATATGTGTAGTCGTATGATTTGACTTGGGGTGTTATATTTTGAATGGCAGTGAGGTATTGTTCTGTTAATTACAAGTTTAACAGTGTTATACGATTGGTTTTTTTCGTGCAGTTTTGCAAAATAAACCAACAAATTTTTCACAACATAAAAAATTAATGTCCAATTCCTTTTTTTTATGGTGTCGACGAGGTTACTATTTTGGAACCCTGCGACAATGAAACCGTATCACAAAAAACTTTGCCTAACAACATTTGTTAACGCATAGTTCATATCATGAAACAATCTACACAAGAGTATTACAATATGAGAATGTTATTAGGATTTGAATGCAAGTAATTGTTGGGTTTTATACAATCTATTTACTAATATAAACTGATTCTATTATTTTCCCGTTGTTATATAAAGTGCGTAAAGGTTTTAATATAGCATCAACATAACCATAAAAAATAGTAGTATTTCCTTTTTTTGATGATGTCTTTACTAATTCTTCTCCAAAATTTTTAAGATTATTTTTATCTCTGACACCTACATATGATTTATAAACAATTCCGTCCTTATCAGATGCTATTGCAGTTCTTTCATATGTCTCAAGTATTTTCCCGTCATTCACTGTATTAGCTAGCGATATTAAATCTCTATATTCTTTAAATTGCTTTGAACTAAAATGTTTTAAACAGCTGTCTAATACAGCATTGTTCGTTAATTGTCCTTGGAATTTGATATTACGTACTTTATATTGATTATTAATTGGTAAAATTTGCACTTCACACATACCTATATTATAGTTCGTGGGTTGGGTGAAACCCAACATTATTATTATGGTGACGTAGTGGGGACTTGTCTTGCTCGTTCGCGTTTAACGGGTCTACGGTTTTTCTTTTCAGAAACTTCGTTTCTTCCAAAGAAAAGACCTTCGCCCTCAGCTCACTCGCGCTGAACCCCAAAAGGTGTTCTGGTCCATACCCATACGGACTATAAAGCAGATTAGGAGACGAGCTCCAATCTGCTTTATGGTGTCGACGGGGGGACTTGAACCCCCACAGCTCTCGCCACATGCACCTCAAGCATGCGTGTCTACCATTCCACCACATCGACATGGTATTTGATTATTTTATAATTATACTATGAAATTGTTACTTGACCAATACCGTCGATGTGCCGGAAGTTGTCTTTGACAACCCTCTCCTCGAACGATACTCAATCGTTCTCGTCGGCAGAGTACCACATCGACTTAATGGTATATTGTAAAGATTCTGAATCAAGTTCAGAATGACATATGCAAACATATCATACCACAAAAAACTTTTTTCATACAAAAAGATTATTGAAGTTCCCATTTTCTATTGTAAAATGTGGGTATGAAACGGATTGTTTTAGGTTTGGTAGTATTTTTGTTCACATTTATGCCCGCTTTTTCACAGGAATTTGACATAAATTCGTTTTTTGTTGCGCAAAACGGAGTATTCAAATATCATATTCCTGATGAAGATGAAGACCAAACAGAAGAACCACAGAGCCAAACAGCAGATGAAGTAACGGTAAAAGAAGATATTGTCAGTGATGATGTGACGGCAGATACTTCAGGAATTCCCAAATACGATTCTGATCAGGAAATTTCTAATGAAAGTGATTATGAATTAGAAGATATGTATGACTATGTTCTGCACGGTTATGCCGAGTATTTTGATGATGAAGAAAATGCTATATCACTTGATTTGCCTGAAAATGAATATCTCGTTTTGAATATCAAAAAACCTGTTGTGATAGAAGGTAAATATTTTGGTTATCTTCAGTCTTCGCCGTCGTTATTTGATAATAATTATACAAAATACAACGGTTCTGAATACAGTATTTCGCCTATATCAGGTTCAAGTTCAAAATCTGTCGGCGGTTTTAGCGCAGGTGCGACATATTCTCAAGGGATAGACTACGGAGAACTCGAACAGTCCTCAGGAATATTTACAAAATATCAGTACAAAAGATTTGCCATAAGTACTTCTTACGCAAAAACCGTAAATACCACAAATAATACATATAATGACAATTTTTATATAATGCCTGAATTGAAGTTAAGCCAATATTTTACAATAAAAAATATTCTTTCTGCAGATACTGTCAAAAAACGTAAGAAAGCAGAAGTTGTGTTATCGGTCAATCCGTTTGGGAATAAAGATTATGACAGGTTGCGTCTTGAATTTGGTGCAAGTGGGACTTATGACGAAGTTAATAATTCTTTTAAAAATCAGTTAAAATTTTCTACAATGTATAAATTTTAGAATTTGTAAATATTTGTTACAAATCTTTCGGTTTTTCTAAAGTTTTACATCTTATACTCCGACTAAAACTATGTTGAGTTTAATACATATTAAGGAGTGTAGAAATGTCTGAAAAAAGAATTATGGATGTAGAAGATTTGATGATTGATTATGCTGAAATGACAAGTTTTGATTTCGGTACTTTATCAAACGAAGAAATGGATACTTTAAACAAGATTACTAATACAGAGTATATGAAAAAACCTATTCCGTTTAAATATGGCAACTTTAAGATGGCAGATTTCTTTCACGAATTGATGTCAGACAGAGGTTAATTGCTGAAGATTTTGGAGATATGTGAACATGAACGAAGAAAGATGGCTATTTGAAAAAGGATGTTTCTTAGGAGGCTGGAATGATGATATTCCGGTTAAAAAAGAAGCCCCGATTGAATCAGTCACCAAATTGCAGGATAAAGATTTGAACACTTTACTTGCAGAACTTGAGGACATCAAACATCATATTGAAGATGTCAAACAAAGACAGTGGCATCTGGCAAAACTGATTGAATACCACAACAACGGTTTTGTCGCAGACTAACGGCTACCGGAACAAATTCACACAAATTTATAGGGCATAAACATTGTTTATGCCCTTTTGTTTTAATTATTTTGTAAAGTGCTTTTTAGTAGTATGATTTCCAGCCTTTTCCGCCTGCGTTCCAGTAAGAATTGCCCTGACTTCTTTGTTTTGTTCTGATTCTTACTCTCGGCTTAGTTTGAACCGGCACCGGTTCACCTTTTGCTGCTGCATTTTGCGGAATCATATTAGGGTCTGTTTCAACATAACTTGCAGGAACATAAGTTGCTTCATAAGCACCGTTTGCGTTTGATGATGACGCGTTTGAATTTGATGAAACTGTTTGATTGACGCCTTCTGCAATGGCTGATTGTGCAGTAGGTTCAGGTCCGATAGATAAAACTGTTGATATCGGTAACAGACTTTCTGCACAGGCAAATGATGGAATTAACATCATAACTGCCAATAATAACGCTGTTTTTTTCATTTTGTACTCCTGTTATTCATTTTATATTACATTTTATATTATAATTATATTATAACATAAATCTAAACAAAAATAAATTTGCTATATATATATAAAACAAATAAGGGATAAAAATTGCGCATAAGATTGCCTGAATATTTAAAACGACCAATAATTGATACCGAAAAAACAAGAGAAGTAAGAAAAATTCTCAAAGTAAACTGTCTTAATACTGTTTGCGAAAACGCAAGATGCCCAAACAAAAACGAATGCTATACAAAACATACCGCAACTTTTTTGATTATGGGAAATAATTGCACAAGAAATTGCCGTTATTGCAATATTATCTGCGCAAAGCCGGAACCTTTGGACAATGAAGAACCAAAACATATTGCACAAGCCATAAAAGCACTTAATTTAAAATATGCGGTTATAACATCCGTTACAAGAGATGATTTAGATGATGGCGGTGCAGAGCATTTTGCAAATTGTATTTACGAAATTAAAAAACTTTGTCCTGAAACAAAAATAGAAATTCTTACACCTGATTTTAAAAATAATAAAAATGCCCTTGATATAATCATTAAGGCAAAACCTGATGTCTTTAATCATAATATTGAAACAGTAAAAGAAGTTTTTAAAATTGCGCGACCGCAGGGAGATTATCAAAATTCGCTTGATGTTCTTAAATATATTAAAGAAAACAGCAATATAAAAACAAAGTCAGGACTTATGATAGGTTTAGGCGAAACCTTTGAGCAAATAAAATCTACAATGAATGATTTAAAAGAGGTTGGTTGTGACATATTGACAGTAGGCCAGTATATTCAGCCCTCAAAAGAACATCTTGAAGTATCTAAATATTATACTTTAGACGAATACGAAATATTAAAACAAATGGCAATAGAAAGCGGATTCAAACACTACCAAATCGGACCTTTGGTCAGAAGTTCTTATAATGCATCAGGACTTTTATAATATATTTTGCATAATTTTATTATAATCGCCGTCAAATTTTACTGCTCTGTCATCAATATAATAAACAGCAGGAATTTTCCTGTCTGTTACATCCTCAATAAATTTCAGAAGATTATGTTTTTTAAGCCATTTTATTACGCTAATCGGCTCTCTGCTTGTCAAAATGGTTACTCTGTATTTTTGAGATAATTGTTCAAGAAATTGCGGACAACCTTCACGCATTTCACAAAGGTCATTTGGGTCATAATGGGTGTATATATTCAGTACTCCGTCAAAATCAACACAAATATCTTTTTTCATAAATGTTTCCTTTTATTACCTAACATGTCTTTTATAACATGTATAATATCTTATAACACTCATTTAGTCAATTATAAGAAATAAATATATACTTTTATTACTATGTATATTATTAATTTATACAATGTTAGATGGAAGAAAAAATATACCCAAAAAGAAATTGCGGAAGCGACAGGTTTGGGTTTAAAGACAATAAGTCAATTATTTAGTGGTAAGCATTATAATTACGAATTATTTACACTTGAAACTATTGCAAAGTTTTTCAACTGTGATTTGCATGAGATACTGATTAAAGTTGATGATAATACTCAAGAGAGTTAATGGAGCTTTATTTCCTCTCAACCTTTGTGCCCTCAGGTGTGTCTTTTAATATAATTCCGATATTATCAAGTGAAACTCTGATTTTATCCGCAATTTCCCAATTTTTCTCGGCTCTCGCTTTTTTGCGCAAGTCAAGAATATCATCCATTGACTCAAAAGTTTGCCCCAAAGCCTCTGATACAGATTTTATTGCTTTTGATAAATCTTCGTCACTCAAACCTGCTTTTTCAAAGGTGAACCCCAGTGTTGTACCGAGTTTATATAGAATTGTATAAGCGTCTTTTTCGTCTTTGTTTGCTCTTGTTGTAAGGTCAAACAGTACGGCAAGCGCTTTTGAGGTGTTTAAATCTTCATCCATTGCTTCGCAAAATGCTTTGTATTCAGGTGTTTGTGTTATATCCAAATTTTCATTAATCGGAGTTTGTTTTGCATTTGTTAATCTTTTTGCGCCAGCCTGAGCAGATGCTAACGCTTCATCAGAAAACTCAACAGGCATGCGATAATGATTTGTCAGAATAAATAATCGCAAAGTGTTTGCGTCATAATTTTTGAGCATATCGTCTATTGTCAAAAAGTTGCCTAATGATTTTGACATTTTTTCTTTGTTAATGGTAACAAATCCGTTATGAAGCCAATAATTTACAAATCTGCAGTCATTTGCACATTCACTCTGCGCAATCTCATTTTCGTGGTGCGGGAATATCAAATCAGCTCCGCCTGCGTGAATATCAATGGTTTTACCCAAATGTTTACGATTCATTGCGGAACACTCAATATGCCACCCAGGACGACCAACACCCCAAGGGGAATTGTACCCGAATTTTTCATCTTTTTTCCAAAGAGCGAAATCCAAAGGATCCTCTTTTTGTTCGCCGACAGCAATTCTTGCTCCACTTTCAAGTTGGTCAATCGGCTGACCTGAAAGACTTCCGTACCTGCCAAATTTTTTTACCCTAAAATAAACATCCCCATTTGATTCGTAAGCATAACCTTTTGCTATCAAATCCTTTACCATAGAAATCATTTCGCCCAAAGTTTTTGTGGCAAACGGTTCAATATCAGGGGGTAAATTATTTAATTTGTTCATAGAGTTTGTAAATTGCTGATACCAATATTGTGAAACCTCTTGCGGTGTTTTGTTTTCTTTTTCTGCTTTTTTAAGGATTTTATCATCAACATCGGTTACATTTCTGCAATATGTAACATCATATCCTCTGAATTTGAGGTAACGGTATAAAACATCCCAGGTTATGTAGCATCTTGCATGTCCAAGGTGTGCATAATCATATACAGTCGGCCCGCATACATACATTTTGACCTTGTTTTCTTCAATAGGTTTAAATTCTTCTAATTTCCCGGAATATGTGTTAAATAATTGCATTTTTACTCCTTTGTCGGCATAGTAATAACGACTTACAAAATTATATTATCATAAATAAATGTAAATAATTGTGAACATGTATAAATTTTCATGGCAATTTTTAATATAAAAAATATTTAATAAATATATATCGTAATAGAACACGAAGAAAGGATTGAGACGATGGGTAACATTATTCCTGTAAAATTGAGTGTATGCGTAAATGGTAAGTATGAACCAAGAACCATATATGCTGAAGAAGGTATGAGCATATCATTTGGCGGTAAATCATACAAATTCACAAAAGATGCTAAAGCTATTGTGATGGATGCGAAATATTATGCGGCATTAGGCGGGGTATCGCAAGAAGTGAGAGAAAATGACCCTCACAATAAAGATTCTTATGTTTTAACTAATTCTGATGTTGCAAATATTTATAACAACAGACATGACGGGTTTGGGATTTTGCAAAATCATGTAAATTCCGCTCAGGACAGATTGGATACAGGTTCCAAATTGAAAACGAGTCCTGAAACAGGTAACGCAACTGATGTTAATCCGCAACAAAACGGTTTGACTATTCATTTAAGAGATAGCCATAATAAATCAACAGGTTCTATCAGTATATTTAAAGCGAAATAGAACTTAATATATCAAAAATATCAAATACCGGTTGTTCCAGTTGTTCGACCGGTATTTTTTCGTCTAATTCAAGAGTAATAGTCGGTATGTTGCGCTCAACCCCGCAATAAGTCCCAAAACTCCCCGGTGTCGGATAGCCGATACTTGCCTCAACAGGATAACCGATAATATCTGATATTTTTTGTGCAATATCTTGTGCCGGTCCGTCATAATTAACTATTTTATAGGGTGAATGCAAAGTTAAAATCATTTTTGGCTGATATTTTTCAATAATATCAATAACAAATTGAGTTTCAATTTCGCTGCCTGCTGATTTACCCCCATAATAATCATCAGGATTATCTCCTGCAGCACTCGTATCCTCGCCCCAATTTTTGGTTGGGAAATTCCTGTTTAAATCAACCCCGTTTGCATTTGTTCTTGTGTTGTTTTCCAGTCCGTCAGGGTTTAAACAGGGGATGAATAACAGATTATCACTATTACCCTCCCCTTGAGGGAGGGTGGGAATTTTAAATTCCCGGGTGGGGGATATTTTATCTTTTATATATTCTAAAACACTTTCGATATCTTTTGAAATATCATTATTAAATATTCGTATAACCTCAAAACCTGCATTTTTTAAAAATATATCTCTTTTTTGGTCATATTCTTTGTTATCTATATGTTGACTGCCATCTAATTCAATTATAATTTTTGGATAAAAACAAGTAAAATCGGCAATATAAGGTCCTATAGGTTGTTGCCTTCTGAATTTTAAACCTAAAAATTGGCTTCTTCTTAAATATTGCCACAATATTTGTTCATTTGGAGTTGGGTTATTTCTTAATTCTTTAGATTTCTCCTTTGCGAACGCACTATATTTATGTCCCCACCCCGAAATCACAGATTTCGACCCTCCCTCAAGGGGAGGGTATTCTCCTGATAAATATTTTTCAATCAAATATTTCCCCTGAGGTTCGTCACCATGAAAAACACCGATTATTAAAACATTATTTTCATTCGGTGTTCCGATAAGTTCTATTTTATTGCCAAGTTTTGTTGTTGCAGATTGTAATATTTTCATATCCAACACTCCGAAATCGCAGATTTCGACCCTCCCTCAGGGAGAGAATATGTTTATTCAAACAATGCATCGATAAAATCGTCAGCATTGAACGGTTTTACATCTTCCATTTTTTCGCCGACACCAACAAGTTTTACAGGCAATTTCATTTCTTTTGCAATAGCCAAAATAATTGCCCCTTTTGCACTTCCGTCAAGTTTTGTCAATGCTGCGCATGTAAGATTCACGCACTCGCCAAAAACTTTTGCCTGTTGCAAGCCGTTTTGACCTGTATTTGCATCAAGTACCAAAATACTTTCCCTTAAAGATTCAGGAGCTTGCTTATCTATGACCGTTTTAATTTTTTTAAGTTCTTCCATAAGGTTAAACTTGTTTTGCAAACGACCTGCGGTATCTACCAAAATTACATCATAATTTTCATTTTTTGCTTTTTGGATTGCTTCATAAACAACTGATGCAGGATCTGCTTTATCTCGGCGCACAATATCTGCTCCTGCTCTGACAGACCAAATATTCAACTGTTCTTCTGCTGCGGCTCTGAAGGTATCACCAGCCGCAACCAAAACTTTTTTGCCTTCTTGTTTGAATTTGTAAGCAAGTTTTGCGATAAGAGTCGTTTTCCCTGCGCCGTTTACCCCTGTTATGAAATAAATGTTCAGTTCTCCGTCTTTGAAATTTAATTCGGTTGAACCTGCTTCATAGAGAGTTTTTTTAAATTCCTCTTTTAAGTAGTCTTTCAGTTCAGACGGTTTTGCACCTTTTTTTGAACGCAGATTATCCACGAGTTCTGATGCGTAAGTCACCCCCAAATCTGCACTAATTAAGGTGTCTTCAATATCATCAAGCGCAAATTCAGAGTACTGCTCCTCGCTTTGGTCAACATTAGAAAGTACATTCCCGACCAAATTCTTTGCCGTATTTGATACGGTTTGCTTAAAATCTTCAATCTTTTCTTTAAAAAATCCAAACATAAATACATATTAGCATAAAATTTTTATTGCATTTTATTTTTTATATTCTATTATATGTTTATATTGAAAAGAAGGAGCGTATATATGTTAGAAAAAATTGAAAAATTTCAAATTTTGCTTTTGGCACTTGTACTTGGAATTTGCGGTATTGTAGCAACCGTAATTTTTACAAATACTATGTCAAAAGATGTTATTACTGTTACCGGTTCTTATTCGCAGACTGTTACATCAGACAAAGGTTCTTATGATTTTGATGTAATTGCAAGAGATAAATCAAGAGCGGCGGCTTATGCAACTTTGAAAAAGCAAAAACCGATTATTATTAAATATCTCAAATCACAGGGGTTTAAAGACAATCAGATTGAAGAAAAATATGTAAACGGATATAACATTTACAAAACGAATTATAACGGTAATTCAACAGAAGAAATTATTGGTTTTAATGCCAATCAAAAGTACATTGTTAAGTCTGATGATGTTGAAAAAATAAAAAAACTTTCAACTGAAATCAACACTTTGACTGAACAGGGTATTGAAATTTCCGGTTACGAACCGTCTTATTTTTATTCAAAACTTTCGGATTTGAAAATCGAAATGCTTGAAAAGGCTTCAAAAGATGCAAAGCAGAGAGCAAAGGCAATGTTGAAGGCAACACATAACAGAGTCGGCAAAATTCAATCACTTCAGATGGGTGTATTCCAAATAACTCCGGAAGATTCAAATGATGTATCAGATATGGGTATAAGTGATTCTTCTTCTATCAAAAAGAAAGTAACTTCTGTTGCGAATGTAACCTTCAGAATAAAATAGTTTTGTGTGAATGGTGAATAAGTGAATTGACCTTTATTCAGGATAATAAAATTTGTTATCAGATTGATAAAGACTATTCACTTATTCACAATTTACTTTAATTTACTGCATTTCTTTGATTACATTATCCGTAATATCTTCTCCGCCGGAGATTACCATACCTGTCGGCAGAACAAGATTATAATCTGTTTTTTTTGCCTGATTAGAGATTAGATTTTTAATATTCGAGGTTATCTGTACAATTTTTTTGCTGTAATCTTCATCAATAGCATTTCTCTTTGTTTCAATTTCTTTGCTGTAATTTGCTTGCAGTTCAAGTGCTTTATTTTGGTCCTGAGTGTTGGCAATTTCGTTTTGCGCCTTTGAAATGAGTGTTTCAAGTTCTTTGAGTTGTTTATCTTGTGACGCTTTAAGATTTTTTATATCTTTAGATTGTTCCATCACTTTTGTAATATCTACAACTGCAACTTTGTATCTTGGCAGAGAAATTGCGACATCATTCATTGTATAACCGCCGATAAAAAACAGTGCGCATGCACCAACTAACCAAATGTTTTCTTTTTTCATTTTAAAATCCTCATCTTTTACATAAGAATTTTATTCTGGTTTATAAAAAAAAATATTGCCCGTACGGATAAAAAAATATCATCTCTTTTGAGATGATATCGATTATACACTTACTTTGTAAACACTTTAGATGCCTCTGTACATGAGGATTTATAATTAAGCAAAAATGCTTTTTAATTCGTTTTTGGTTTCTTCTTTTTTAGAATTGTTGTTATTCATAAGTAATTCGCCGCCATAGAAAGGATTAGAACCGTTTTTGTCTTTTGCGGTTTCTGAAGTGAAAATACTTACAAATTGAGATTTGTTTGTTTCAGAAGTTTTTTGTGCTTCCGGTACAATTGCGTTAGCATTAACATTTGGCATATATTTTCCGTCAATTTTAGAAGAAATTGCTGCCTGTGAATTCAAAAACTTAATTGAATTTAATGTTTCCAAATTGAACTGAAATTGTAAGGTGTTATTCAATGCGATTTGTTTTTGAGCCTGAACATCTATTTTTCCGTTATATAAATCAATCCCCAATTCAACAGGTTTAGCAAGAGTATTAACCTGAGCATTTGCAGAGATATTATTTGAATAATTCGCACTTTTTTGAGTCGCACGATTAAGAATCTCCTGAGAAACTTCTTTAAGCATTGTTCTGTCAATGCCGTTATTATATAGAGAAGTATAATTTACATTAAGACTCATAGTTAATCCCTTGTTTCCTTACAAATAAATAATCGGCATTTTATTCGGAAACTTTAGGATTTTATTGGTTTTTGTTAAGAATTTGTAACAATACTAAATATGTCTTTGACCGGGAGTTAATAATAAGTCTGCAAGCCTGTCAGAACCTTCAAAATCTCTTTTTGACATCAGTCTTGCGGCAAGGTGATTGTCATAAGGAACAAATCTGTGTCTTAATTCAAATGAGCCTTCATTAAAATCAATTATGCAATAGCATGCTTTTGGTTCTTCTGTCATAGGACGACCGATAGAACCAACATTGACAACGGTTTGACCTGTGTTTGTTTGATATCCGCAAGGAATATGTGTATGCCCGCAAAGTATAAGTTTTTCTGTCGTACCTTCAATAATTTCTTCAATTGTTTCAAGCGGCATATTAGGTAAAATATCCTCATTATTTGCCCTTGGCGAACCATGAACAAAAAGTACGCTGCAACCTTCAATTTCCTGACTCAATTGCGGCGGAAGATTATTGAGGTATGCTCTGTATGATTCGTCTAAAAGTTCAACATCACTTTCTATGGCATTTGCCATAACAGGATATTGAGCATCAAGAAAATCAACAACTTCAGGTCCAAAGTTTGCAATCATTTTATCGGTATTTCCTTGAATTACTGTCCAGGTGTCCTGTTCCATTACATAGTCCATAACTTCTTTTGGCTGAGGGCCTGCAAGAGCCAAATCCCCTAAACAAAAAACATGTTCGCAACCCTGCTCAACGACATCAGTCATTACTGCTTCAAGTGCCTGAACATTTGCGTGAATATCAGATAAAACTGCAACTCTCATTTATTTCTCCTTAGTATTCCTGTCGGCGTAGCAACGCCGACCTACTTTTATATCTGCTTACATCCGAATTATATAGTTTCCAAATCAAGTTCGGAATGACACTGCACTGTCACCCTGAACTTGTTTCAGGGTCTTTTTTATTTGTCTTCTATTTCTATAAGAATATCATGAATTTTACATTTGAAAAACTTGCTTATCGTTTCTAATGTACTCAAGCGATAATCATGATACTTTCCGCTGAATAGATTATTAACTGTTGTCGGACTCAATTTTGTAGTCTTAACAATTTCTTCTTGGGTATATTTTCTATCCCAACTTATTTTGTATAAATTAACAATATACATAATAAAATAATAGCATTTATTATTTTAATTGACTTTTATTACATAATAATGTCATATTATTACAATATTATGTAATAAATATTCACATAAATTAATATAAGGAGAATGCTATGCACGAAGCGCTTGAAACTTTGGAAGATTTTTTAGAAGATACAAAACTTCCGATACTCGCCTCAAAAAACATAATAAATCTTTTGCGTGATAACTATGATACGAATTGGGTAATTTATGGAAAAAATCAAACAAGAGAAAGTTATGAAAATTTCATTTCTTTAGTTTATACTCTTGAACTTTTGAATGAAAGAAATCGGAAATTGTACGATTTGTATAATCGAAAACTTAGTTATTTGTATAAAAATTATTAAATTCTTGTGCTAAAATAGTCTTATGGTAAAAGTAGGTCGGATTTACTAATCCGACATGTAAAATTAGAAAATTATGATAAACAGACGAAAATCAAAAGTAATTTCAATAGGAAATGTAAAAATCGGGGGGGATAATCCTGTCAGTGTTCAATCAATGTGCAATACTGATACCCGTGATATCAATGCAACTTCAAGACAGATTTGCGAACTTGCGGATGCGGGGTGCGAAATTGTCAGACTTGCGGTTTTGAATAAAGATGCCGGCGAAGCAATAAAAGAACTTGTCAAAATTTCACCTGTGCCATTGGTTGCGGATATTCATTTTGATTATCGTCTTGCGCTTCAGTGTATAAATAACGGAATTTCGGCATTAAGGCTTAATCCGGGAAATATCGGTAAAATTGAACATACGCAGGAAGTTGTAAAACTTGCCAAACAACAAAAAATACCTATAAGAATCGGTGTTAATGCAGGTTCTTTGGAAAAAAAATTGCAGGATAAAGATATTCCGTTGAGTGAAAAAATGGTTGAAAGTGCTTTAAATCACATAAAAATTCTTGAGGATTTGGATTTTGACCTTATAAAAATTTCTTTAAAATCGTCGGATGTAATGACGACTATCAAGGCATACAGATTGATGACCGAAAAAGTTGATTACCCCTTGCATATCGGTTTAACGGAAGCAGGGACTTTAAAAGGCGGACTTATTAAATCGGCAGTTGGTATAGGTGCGCTTTTATCAGAAGGAATAGGTGATACAATAAGGGTTTCGCTGACTGAAAATCCGGTAGAAGAAGTTTATGCAGGTTATGATATTTTAAAAAGTTTGGGGTTAAGAAAAAGAGGGGTAAATTTCGTTTCCTGCCCGACATGCGGCAGAACGCAGATTAATCTTATAGAACTTGCCAAAAAAGTTGAGGACAGGTTTAAAAATTATGATAAAAATATAACAATTGCCGTTATGGGCTGTGCCGTAAACGGCCCCGGGGAAGCAAAACATGCGGATTTTGGTATTGCAGGCGGAATCGGAGAAGGGTATATCTTCAAAAAAGGTGAAATTATTGCAAGAGTTCCTGAATCAGAACTTTTACAAAAATTTGAAGAAATTGTTTTAAATTCATAAATTTTCTGATGACATTTATTAATAATTCGTTATAATAATTATATGAAAAAATGGTTTTTGTTGTTTTTGTTGATATTTGCGCTTCCTGTCTGCGCAGAAACTTTGACGGGCGGTATAAAATACACCGTTGATGATGCCAAAATTGAACTTCAAAATAATCGACCTTCGGCATCGGATTATATTGTTACTCAAAATAATTTTGTTGATAAAGACCGAAATGCTAATTATTTTGCTTTGTTGAAAGGAAAAACCGATTTTAAAGACAGAATTTTGGCATTGTTTTCTGACGGAAGTTATGCGGTTAATTATAAAAATGACTTGCAACATGTATGGTATTACGATAAAGACGGAACTTTAATTAATGTTGAATTTCGTACATCTTTAGAATATCCGTACGGTAGTTATAAATACAGCCCTGACGGCGAATTGGTCAATATGAGTTTAAGAGTTTCAAAAGATGAAACATATATCTTTTCTCCATTTGGAGAACTTTTGGGGCATTGGGTCGGGGACAAATGCTATGACGAAAACGGCCAAGTTGTCATGACAAGAGAGATAATTAAGTAGTTTTTTCAAGCAAACGGTTGATGGAAAGTGCCTTAATTTATTATAAAATTATCCCAAAAAGGATAAGGATTATGGCAGTAAACAAAGAATTACTTGAACGATATAAAGCAATGAAAGGGGCAAAACTTGCGCAAAGTGAGCAAAACGGGCAAACTCCCAAGACAGGTTTTTCGGCATTGAGTCAGCCTTCATATCCTTCGGCTCCAACGGCTGAACCTACACCTGAGCCTGTTCAGAGTCAGAATTCGTGGCAAACTGTTTACGGTGATACATCTCAAAATCAGCAGGCCTCAGGTAATTATGAAAGTCAATTTGGTGCATCACAGTCGTTTATGACGCCTGCGCCTATGCCTGAAGCAACGGATATTTTTAATACTCCTGCTTCCGTGCCGACAGTTGCCTCTGTTCAGTATCAGGCTTCGGTTCAGGAACAAACCGTCAAAAAATTTGCCCTGATAGGTTATCCTATTGATTATTCAATGTCTGAATATATACATATTGCGGGGTTCAAAAGTATGGGTGTTGATGCGACTTATGAAATTCTGCCAACAACACCGGAGGAACTTTCCGACAGAATAAAATATTTAAGAACTAACGGCTATAGCGGTTTTAATGTAACTATTCCGTTAAAACTCCCTGTTACATTGTTCCTTGATGAAATAGACAAATCTGCGGAAGTTGTTAATGCAATAAATACCGTGATGATTGATTCTCAAACCAATGCTTTGAGAGGATATAACACTGATGCAAAAGGCTTTATTTCCGCAATTCCCGATGATTTTCAGTTGTATCAGAAAACTATTGCTGTTCTTGGAACAGGCGGGGCTGCAAGAGCCGCTATTACTGCACTTGCTCAAAAACAGGTAAAAGAAATAAGGCTTTATACAAGAAATATTGCAAATAGTCTTGAACTGATTGATTATTTGAGAAAAACATTTCCTGATATAACTTTTAATTCTTATCAAATAGACAAATTCAAAGATTTTTCGGATGTAAATCTGCTTGTGAATGCCACTCCGATAGGTATGAGCGGACCTGCTGTGGGTTATACCCCTGCTGAAGAAGACGAACTCCGTACCCTTCCATGCGATGCGTTGATTTATGATGTCGTTTATAATCCTAAAAAGACTAATTTAATACGACTTGCGGAAAAACTGAATTTAAGACACATAAATGGAGTTGATATGCTTGTATGGCAGGCTTATGAGGCTCAAAAAATCTGGACAGGTCGTACCCCTGATTTTAAAGATATGAAAATCGCTCTGCTTGAAAATCTTTAATTATCCTTTTACTGCCCCTTCATTTTCTCCTGAAATGAAGTATTTTTGCATAGCAAGGAAAAATATTATAATAGGAACTGTTGAAATTATTGAACCTGCCGCAATAAATCGCCAATTTGATGAGAACATTCCCTGCAAATTATTTACTCCGACAGGCAAAGTAAACATTGATTCTTTGGTTAAAACGATACTTGGCCATAAAAATTCTCCCCATGAGCCGATAAATGTAAATATTGCCAAAACTGCCAAAGAAGGTTTTACCATTGGTAAAAGTACTTTCCAAAATACCTGAAAAACATTACACCCGTCAACAATCGCTGCTTCTTCCATTTCCTTTGGAATTGCCAAAAATGCCTGACGCATAAGAAATATCCCAAATGCACTCACCGCAAAAGGCATTACAAGCCCGATAAACCCTAAAGTATCGCCATAAGTATCAACAAGATGAAGTTTGAGAGTTATCAGATAAACAGGTAACATTATTGCCTGAAAAGGTATCATAATTGTTGCCAAAATGGCAAAAAATGTAATTTTTTTACCCCTAAACTCCATTCTTGCCAAAGGATATGCGGCAAGAGATGATAAAATCAAATTTAAAACAACCGTTGCACTCGCAACTATCATTGAATTGATAAAATAACGCATTAAATCAACTCTTTGCCATACTCCGACATAATTATCCCAAGTAAAATCCTGCGGGATTATTGTGGGCGGATACGCAAAAATATTTTCCCCTGCACCTTTTAGTGATGTTGATAAAAGCCAAATAAAAGGGAAAATTGACAGTATTGATACGATAATCAGTATTATATGTGTTGGTATATTTTTAAATTTCATCAACTCTATTATATATGTTGTATGAACTTTAGTCTATAACTTATTACTAATTAAATTTTATTATTTCCACGGGTCTTTCAAAAACTTTTTCAGATGTTACAGTAAGATAATAGTTATTTTTAAAAACGGTTGTATAGGAGTCTTTTACTGAAGTATGCAGTTTATAAGTTGCTTCTTTCAGCGTCCAAAAACGGTAAAATTCATCGGCATTTACAAAATTTTTATTATAATGTTGTGATATTTTTTCAAAATTTCGTTCTTGGGCAAATTCTATATCAATTCCGCACTCGTTTTCGTCAAAGCAAACAATTGCATAATCTTTTGAATGTGAGAGGCTGAAATTCAGGTCAGAGTTTTTGAATTGAGGTTTACCGTTTTTATTAACAGTAATTTCGCAATCATCAATTTTATAGATTTTTTTTGCAACATTTTTTATTAAATATCTGCCGATAGAGTATTCAAAAAATCTTTTTTCGTTTTCGATTTCCTTATCAGCGTATTCTGACAGAAAATTTTTATCGTGAGTTTGTTTAAATTCTTTAATATCAATATAATAAATATTCATAATAATTTAAAAATCTTATTTTTAGAAAAAGGAACAGGGTAATTTTGAGAATTTGAGTAATAAAACTAATTAAATATTATGCATACTGTCAAAAATTTCTTTTTTCTGAACCCATACTTCCATACCAAGTTCTGCTCCTGTTTTTGTTACGGCTTCTTTGATTTCTTTGAATGAATAGGTTGATTTTTCAATATCACAAAGCATAAACATTACAAAATGTCCCTGCATAAGAGTTTGTTTTATGTCTTCAATATTAACTTCATATTGTGCCAATATTGTTGTAACTTTGGCTACAATGCCGACTTTATCAACACCTGAAACTGTAACAAATATCTTTGAACTCATAATACTATTCCTTATTTTATTTATTTGCCCATTTTGCAATATTATGTGTATTGCAGTATTCTTTAAGGTCTTTTTTCACATCTTTACACAAGATATACAATACAATAACATTTGGTACGCACATTGCAATCATCATAGCATCCGTAATATTGATGATTGATGCTACATTCATACAAGAACCGATTATTATAAACAAGCAATAAATCATATTGAATGTGAATACACGCTTTTTACCTTCACCAAGTAAAAATGTCCATGCTTTTTGTCCGTAATATGCCCAACTAATCAATGTTGACATTGCAAATAAAACTGCAATAACAGACAAAATAATCGGAAAGAACGGAATAACCGATTGAAAAGCATTTGAAGCAAGTTCGATACCCGAAATTTCACCGATTTTTGTATTGTCAAGCACTCCTGAAAATACGATAGCGCAAGAAGTGAATAAACATAAAACACCTGTCAAAAATGTTTCAAGTAACGCAACAAACCCCTGCGAAACATGTTCTTTGGTTTGAGCCGTTGCATAAACAATAGCAGCCGCACCTGTTCCTGCTTCATTAGACTGAACTGATCGTCTTAAACCTATGATTATCACGCCGAAAAATCCGCCTGCAACTGCTGTCGGGTGGAATGCTTCTCTTACGATAAGTTCAACGGCATGTGGCAACTGTGCAATATTTGCGCCGATAACAATTAAGCCTGAAATTATATATAAAAGACACATTGTCGGTGTTAAAACGGTTGTTACCTTTGCGATACTTTTGATACCGCCGACAACGACAAGCCCTATTAAAATTGCGGCAACAAGTCCGATGACCCACGCATAACCGTGGAATATGCTGTGTTCTCCACCTGTAATAAATATAATTTGGTGCGCAGTTTGATTTATTTGAATCATATTACCGCCTGTTATACCTCCGCCGATACAAAGAATTGCAAAGATTACAGACAACGGCTGACCCAACCAGCGCATATTTTTTCTTGTAAGACCGTGTGCTATATAGTGCATAGGTCCGCCTGAAATTGAACCGTCAAGGTTAAATCTTCTGTATTTTACCGCCAATGTTGCTTCAACAAATTTTATGGACATACCTAAAATTGCGCCGAAAAATATCCAAAATGCAGCCCCAGGTCCGCCGATAGATATTGAAATTGCCACCCCTGCAATACTTCCGATGCCTATTGTGCCTGACAGTGCCGTTGCAAGTGCCTGAAAAGATGATACTTCCCCTTCTCCACTATTGCCGGCATTTTTAGGTTTAATAATTAAATCCAAAGCATGTTTAAATCCCCAAATGGCAATCCCTTTAAAGTAGATTGTAAAAAATATCCCTGCAAAAAGTATCCAAAAGATAATTACCGGAACTTCGTTACCACAAATTTTAACAGGATAAAAAATAATATTTGCGATAAAATCGGAAATCGGTGCAACATGTTTGTCCATAAATGCATCAAAATTCATTGCATTTGCACTCTGTATTCCGCTTAAAAGTAACATTATAAAGGTCAAAAATTTTTTCATTTAACTGTTATCCTTTCGGCTTTGCAAGGTAAATCCAACCTGTTTTTTTAACTTCTGCTAAAAGTATAGCAAAAACATGAAAATCTGTCTGTTTATCATACTTTTTTATTTCGGTTTGTAACAAGAGGTTAAATTTTAAGACAAAAAATATATTTTCGAGTTTTATATTCCGTGTCATGATAATTAGTCCCATAAAAGTGTCTGTAATTTCGAATTTTTATACACAACAGGCTCAAATTTCGCATAGAAATCTTCTTACTTTACCGTATCAAAATGACAGGGCAGAGCTTAGTTTTATGGGAATTTTTGAGAATTCAAATGTTCCAATCAGACTTGAACAGGCTCAGGGACATTCGGGAATACATTGTCCAAATTGCGGGGTAACAATGTTGTCAAAACACGATTATGACTGTATTGTAAAGAAAGCAATGGATGTCACTAACGCAGAACAACTTGTTAATATTATAAGAAATAATAAAAAATTTATACCTCCGAGGTTTTCATATATTCTTGAAGATATAGATAATCTGCAGAGTCTTGAACAAATGTCTATTCCTCAATTTAGAGATGCAATGAGGGAAATTTCTAATTATAAAAAAAGACAGGTTACTAATGATGTTCGGGATTATTTGCGAGTGTATGCGCAAAATTTTGATGCTGAAAAGCGGAAAAAAGCACTTAAAAATGTCGATAAAATTCAGTCAAAACAAATATATCAGGTTCAAAAAGATTTGGTAGTGAATTTTGTAAAAGATTTGAATTTAAATCCGGAGGAAACAAATCTGGTGTTTGCTCATACTCTTAAACCATTATTTGATGCAAACGGATATTGTTTGCTTTTCAACTATTCAAAGATAATGAAAATCCCGCAGGATTATTACGGAGTTTTTATTGTTCAAAGGCTTTTTTCTTCTTCTATAAGTCAAATAACCCCTATATCTAAGTATCCTGTGCATAAAAATTTATCAAATAATAATGTTTTGATATGTCAAAATTGTTATCAAAGCCAATCAAAAAATGTTTTTTGGAGAACAAATAATTATGCTGAATTAAAAGATAATATAAAGGCGTATTTAACTGATATTTCATATTTGATGGGAACAGGAAAAATGGAGACTTCACGTGATTATCTCAAAGCCTTTTCATCTATATCATCCAAACTTTCAAAGCAGCAAATTGTATTTACTCCGAGCGAAATTAAGGGTATACAAAATATGCAAAGAGCGGTAAATAGGCATGAATTATTTATACCTATAGAGCAAACTCAGGTGGATATTCCATGTGCAGAATGTGGTTCTGTAATGCTTCCGCACACAAAGAGAAAAGAGATTGAAAAAGAATTAAAAAAATGCTCTACTCCTTATGAATATTCTCAAGTGTTAGAAAAAAATATGAAGTATGTCGGAAAAAATTACAGGGTTTTGGCAAACATCTTTCTGGATATTGTAAAAGATAATCCCAAAATATCAAATGAAAAATTTGTAAAAGAATTTCTTAAAATAGAGGCGCATTATTCTGATAAAGCCGTTGAAAATGCATTGAGAACATTTTTGAGTAATCGTTCTTATGTTGCAGATAATTATTCGTCTAAATGTCTTGAAATATATGATACTTTTGCAACGAGATTATTAGAATATGTATTACACGGGAAGTTCAAAGATTATGATGTATTTGCCTTGTACAAAACTTGTCTAAAGGATTTGGATATGAAAAATTATCCCGTTAAACCGATTTATATATTGATGAGAAACTTGAAAACAATATCATACAAACATTTATGTGCAAAATTTGATAATAAGTATGATTTTAATGATAAAGATCCTATATATACAATTTTATTTCATTTATTTAAATACAATGTTGCTACCGCTGATCATTTGACTCCTGAAGTAAAAGGGGGAGAGGGTGATAAATATAATCTTATAGGATTATGCAAAAGTTGTAATCGCACAAAATCGAAAAAAAATGTACTTAATTGGTATATTGAAAATAAACATTTAGCGCAAAATTTGAAAAAACAATTGATTGTGGTTGATGATATGGCAAAATCAGGAAAAGTAGAAGGATATGATGACTGGGCAAAAACTATTGCCCAAAAAGTTTATGAACAAACCTACGGGGAACTTGATTTGCGAGAAGATTTTGTTTAAGCGGCTTGTTCTCCGTTCATTTCGGCTAACATTTCATAAATAGCATTTCGAGGGATTGCTCTTGAGGGCATATTTTGGAAGCCGAATTTTGTAACTAATCTTGTCACTGTTTCGTATTCTGCCGGATTGATTTTTTCATTTAAAATATTTAATTCTTCTTCCATTGCTTTTACTGTTTTTGCAAGTTCCGTATCAGAAGGATTATTTATCATTTTTGTATATTGTTCGTAATATTCAAGACCTTTTGTTTTGTATTCAATAATTGCTTTTGCTTTTTCAATTATTTTAAGCATATCTGCTTCCTGTTCGGGAGTTAAAGTTCCTGCTGCTTTCATTTCATTCATTTTTGTCGTCAAATTTCTGATTAAGAAATTATTTCCGTTTTTCTGAGCCAAAACTTCTTCAGGACTGAATTGATATTGATTAAACGATTTATTCGATGCAAACATACCGTTTAAACCTGCAACTCTGCCGTTGCCTTCAATTGTTGTAATATTATCAATCAACGATTTTTCTGCCTGTGCGAGTTGCTCTCCCGTTAATTCAGGTACATCAACATAATTTGGCTGATAAGATGTTCCTCTGTTTATTTTTACATCAGAAAAACACTGATATCTTGTTTGTTCGGATTGAACATATTTCAGTAATTTTGTAAATGCATCATCTTCTGTTGATATTGAGGGCTTATTCATTTCAGAATATTGCGGGTGTTTATCAACCATTGCATGCAATTTTTTAAATAATGGTTCTAATGCTTGTTCTGCCTGCTCAAGAGTTTCAGGGTTAAATGCTTTTTCTCCTTTTGCTTTCCAATTGGTATGATTGATAAAATCTCTTATGTTTGAACTTAATGCGCTGTCTTCTGTGTAGCACATATCTTTTGCAAGTTGAGCGAATTCTTCTTTCATACCCTGAGGAAGTTTAGGAGCCTTCATCATTTCAGGCCCCAAAAAACCTCCACGAACAATTATTTCTTCACTTTCACCGTTCAAAATTCTTGATATGAGTTCGTTTTTGACGATTTCCTGCGCACGTTGTTTTGGAATACCTGCTCTTAAAAGAGCTTCTTTACAGTGCGTTGCTTCATGCATTACCACATCATCAAGTTCAAAAGTTCCCGAACGATATGCATCAGGATTAATTTCAAGAGTATGTCTGCTTTTGCCGTAACTCCCGCCGTGTTCAAGTTTTGAACTTTTTTCTATTTGCAAATTAGGACGCTGATTTTTTGGAATCCCAAGTTCGTCAAATGCCTTATCAAACAGTGTTACAACTTCTTGTTCTACCTGCTCGTCAGACAATCCTGCGCGCCTTATTCCTTCGGGTGAGGCTTTAAATTCTTTGACTTTTTGTTCTGTGCTTTTAAACACTTTTCTTTTAGTTGTTTCTTCAGCTTTTTGAGGTTTGAAAAACTTTAAGAAATTTTCTGTTCTGTATTTTAACACTTCAGGATTAAATTGGGTCTTTACCACTTTAAGTCCTGATTTTGTTGTAAATAAAGACACTATTTCTTTAATATTTGCTATAAAGTTATTATTTTGGACTTCTGACAGTATTTGCTCTTTTACACCTTTATCCAAAACTTTTACATTGAGTTCGCTCATCATTTTGGCTTCTTTAGACACTTGGGCACTCTGTTTCACTCCTATCAAAGACAACAGTGTACCGACAGTTCCCTGACCGATGAGGTCAAAAGATTTTTCTGCTTTGTCATATTCACCGTTGCTATAATTCTTAACCGCATCAGCAGAACCCTTAATCATTTGTCCTGCGCTCAATGCTCCAAAACCCAACAGCATTGCCGGTCCTAAAATCGGAACAACCGAACAGGCCGCAACCGTTCCGGCAAGCAATCCGACTGTTAAAAACGGGTGTTTTATTGCGGCTGTAACAGGACTGATTGCACCTTTGCCAAAATTTTTCGCCGCTTCGCTAAAATCAAATTCATTATTATTTGATTTGTCGATTTTATGTAGTCTCTTTTCACCTTTAAATTGAACATTGTTGTTACCGGACGGAGTATTACTGATACGATTTACTGTCAGCATAAATTTTTCCTTTTACTTTTTACCTATGTATTTATAAAGTCGATTTACAATTTATTTTTGCTAAAAAATAAGTGATTGTAAAAAAATATTAAAAACGCAAAAAATATTTTTATGGTTTTTAATCTTAAAAAAGGAGTATATAATGGAAATTTCAAATAACGTAAGTTTTGGTGCAAAATTTGTTGAGAATAAAGATTTTATTGCTGTTGCGGATTACGCATTCGGCAAACACAAAATGGATGTATTTAACAAGGCATTGCAAAATATAGATCGTATTCGCAAAGATACTTTTATAAAAATGGACTTATGCTATACGGATAAAAAACCGACAGTTGTTTTTTCAAGATACGAAAAAGGCTGGAATCATAAATTGCAACAACAAACTGATGAATATGTATTGAAAAGACAGGTGGATTATATCGCAGAAGATGAAAAACTCAACCCGTTAAAAATGGCTTTTGATAAGATTATTAAAATGGGAAATAATAAAACGCATAACAATATTTTCAATTATGTAGTAATAGAAAAAGAGCAAAGTAAAAAACCGTATTTTTTGTTTTAGATAATATTTGGCGACTGTATAAAATATTCTTTCCCGTTTTCACTTATAAATGCCGTTAGCGGATGGTCTTTAAATTTTCCGCAACCGGTATCTATACAAATTTTATCTTCCATAATTAAAGGTTTATCAAATTCAGTGTGCCCAAAGATAATTTTTTGAGGCAAATTGTGTTTATGGTTATAAAATTCACTTCTTATATAAACCATATCAACCAAATCCTGCTGCTCTAAAGGTATTCCAATGCGTATGCCGGCATGGATAAATAAATATTTATCAGTTAAATAATATGGTTTTAAAGAATTGAAAAAATCTCCGTGGATTTTAAAAATATTTTCATAACTCCCGTAACTTCTTGCTGTTGCATCTCCTCCGTAATTCCAGAATAAATACTTATAATATTCATCGCTGTTTGAATGTAAAAGTGCATATTCATGCGAACCTATTAAATACTCACAGTCGCAAACATCTTTCATTGAAATTACTTTATCAACAACTTCTTTTGATTTTTTGCCTCGGTCTATATAGTCACCCATAAAAATTATCTTGTCTTCAAAAGTCGGAGTAATTTCGTCTAAAAGTGAACATAACTTTTCGTATTCGCCATGAATATCTGTTATTGCGATAAGTCTTCCCATATAGAAAGATTATTATAAAAAACATCACAGTTCAAATATAAGAATTTGCTTTATCTAATATTGCAAATTTTAGTGTTTATATTACAATTATTAGTATATTATGTACATAAAAGGAGGATTTCTATATGGAAACTTATGGTATTGAAAAATTAGGTATCACTTCTTCATCAGCAGTTCACAGAAACTGGACACCTGCTCAGTTAACCGAAGCAGCATTAAGACGCGGAGAAGGTACATTAGCAAACAATGGTGCGCTTGTTGTTACAACAGGTAAATACACAGGCCGTTCACCTAAAGACAAATTTATTGTTGATACTCCGTCAATTCATGATGATATTGCATGGGGCAAGGTAAACAGACCTATTTCAAGAGAAGCATTCAATTCAATTAAATCAAAAATGATTGATTATTTGAATGGTAAAGAAGTATTTATTTTTGACGGTTTTGCAGGTGCAGACAAAAAATATACTCAAAAATTCAGAGTTATTAACGAAATGGCATCTCAAAATATGTTTATTCACCAATTGTTAATCAGACCGACTGAAGAAGAATTGGCATCTTACGGTGAAGCAGATTATACAATTATTTGTGCTCCTGGCTTCAAATGTAATCCTGAAGTTGACGGTACAAATTCTGAAGCATGTATCGCAATCGACTATGAAGCTCATATGATTATCATTGCAGGAAGCCAATATTCAGGCGAAATTAAAAAATCAGTATTCGCTACAATGAACTATGTAATGACTAAGAAAAATGTTCTTCCGATGCACTGCTCTGCAAATATGGATCCGCAAACTCATGAAACAGCAGTTTTCTTTGGTCTTTCAGGAACAGGTAAAACAACATTATCAGCTGATCCTTCAAGAAAATTAATCGGTGATGATGAACACGGTTGGTCACCTGACGGTGTATTCAACTTTGAAGGCGGATGCTATGCAAAATGTATCAACTTAACAGAAGAAAATGAACCTGATATTTATAATGCTATCAAATTCGGTTCATTGGTTGAAAATGTAATTATGAATCCTGAAACAAGAGAACTTGATTTTGCGGATGGTTCATTAACAGAAAATACTCGTGTAGGTTACCCTGTTAATTACATCAACAATGCTGCCATTCCTTCAATGGGCGGTATTCCAAAAGTTGTTGTATTCTTAACTGCTGACGCGTTCGGCGTATTGCCTCCAATCTCAAGATTAGACAAAAACGCTGCAATGTATCACTTCGTAACAGGCTTCACATCTAAACTTGCCGGTACTGAAAGAGGAATTACAGAACCTGTTCCTACATTCTCAACATTATTCGGCGAACCGTTTATGCCGATGGATGCGAGTGTTTACGCTAAAATGTTAGGTGACAAGTTAGATCAATACGGTACTAAAGTTTACTTAGTAAACACAGGCTGGGCAGGCGGAAGTGCATCTTCAGGCGCTAAGAGAATGAAACTTGCTTACACAAGAGCAATGGTTACTGCAGCATTGAACGGTTCATTTGACAATGTTGAATTCAAACATCATGATGTATTCAATGTTGATTATCCGACATCTTGTCCGAATGTTCCTGATGAAATGCTTGATGCAAGAGGAATGTGGTCTGATAAGGCTGCTTATGATGAAGCGGCCAATAAGTTGGCTCAAATGTTCAACGATAACTTTACTTCTAAATATCCGAACATGCCATCAGAAATCGTTAATGCAGGCCCAAAGCCATTAAGCACTGTTAGATAATATATCTGATTAGTGCATAGATTTAAAAAACAAGCCTCTGAAAATTCAGAGGCTTGTTTTTTATACAGATTGTCATAATTCAGTGTGCTGTGAGGTTATCCGATTTTTGCTCTGGTTCAAATCTCAACCGGAATAATTACAACCAGTCAAGAAGCCTTTTAAATTCTCCAAAATCAAGTTTCATAATCTTTTGCCCAAATTCTTTGACAAGAAATTCAACCCCTAAATTATAAGTCAGCGGTTCTTGTTTATAGCCGGTTTTTTTAAATAATTCTGTTGAAAAAGTTTTATTTTCCTGATCGTAAACTTCGCTGTAATTTAATCCCTGTTCAATGCAAAAAGGAACTTTAAGTGTATTTTTTTGGGTATATTCATCTTTATCATAATAAGAAAGTCCGAAAGTTCGACAAATTATCATTCTGTAGGGATAAACACTGCATTTGTGATCAATTAGAAACGGGCATTTGTGCATAAACATTTTACCTGTAAATTTGGCTTTTTCTTCTTTTAATCTAATAGTTTCATCCACAATTTTTTGTTGGGTTTCTCTGTCTAAAGTCATAAAACCTATTTTTAAAAATTCAAATTCAAGTTCGGAACAAGGGTATTCGCCTTTTTCGCAGCAAAATGAACAACCTTCTTTGCAGTGAATATACTCTTTTTGATTTTCAAAATGAGCATTTATTCTCTCCATGATTACTCTCATAAATTGGTAAAATTTGTCCATTCTTTCCTGTTCGACCATGCTAATAGTGCCTTTCTCCGGAAAATACATTGTAAAACAACATGATAGTCAAAATTCCTATTACTCCGTAAATTTTGAAATTTAATACTATAACAGTAACCATAATTCCGATAATCAGCATAATAAATGCCATTTTGAGATAGCGTTTCATTTTTTCTTTTTTTTGTTCTTCCAAATATTTTTGTGCCATTTTTTCGATATTTGACTGAACTTTTGCTTTTTCTTCGGTTTCCTCTGTTATAATATTGGAGTTTTTTAATTCTTCTACGGCATCATTATAGGTTCTTGTAACATATCTTTCTATTACGCTTAAAACAACATTGTCAGGCGCATTATTTTGGATACACGCAAACATAACTTCCCACATTGTGTACCAAATTTTCTGCATAACAATTTTCCAGTACTTTGCCGGAATACCTGAACGGAAAAGATCAATTTCTTTATGGAATGACCACTCCGCCATTATTTGAATGAAGGTACATTGTCTTTCAAAATCCAAAGTCTGAAAAACTTTATCTTCCTGCATAGAACGGGCAAGAAGCATAGTTGAACGTCTGATATTATTAATCAGATAATCTCGCTGAAGTTTGTTTACATCTTCGGGAAGTTCAGGAGCAATTTGCTTTATCATATTTTCAATATATATAATATATTTGCGTTCAACTTTTATTTCTTCCATTCTGATATTATAGATGAGAAAATCGAATAATTTGTCATATAGATAGAGTAAATATAAAAAATTAAAAACTTGAATAATGACTTTGTCTGTGTTAGGATTTTGTTTAAAGTTACAGACATTGCGGAGAGGTACTAAATGAAAAGTTCTACAATCAGAAGATCTGCTCTTTCTAAAGAGTCTATGGATGTTATTGAAAATCTTGCAAACGAAACACAGACTGATTATTCTCAAAATTCGGAGCAAAACAGTGATTATACTCCGAGTGAATATTACAGAGAAACCGAAAATCGTGTTAATAATAAATCAAAAGAAATTGATTTGTTGTGGCAAACATTCAAATCTGCACAATTCAACACAAAATCACCGATTATGCATTGGATTGGCGGATTTATTTTAGGTGTTGTTATAACTGTTGTTGCGATATCTCTTTGGGGAATGTTTGTTGCAAATTCCGATAATACGGCACTTAAAAATAAAATGCCAATTTTGAATACAACTGCTGAAACACAAAAAATTGAAGAAGATGTTGAAGATGCTTCAACAATGGTAAATGAACAAAATATACCGACTGACGAAATTGATACTCCAACAGTTGTTTCAGAAGAAAAAGTTACGGAAAATAAAAAATCTCATAAAGCATCTAAAGAAGAAAAAATCGAAGCAAAAGCACCGATTAAAACTAAAAAATATGTTATCAAAGACGGTGATACGGTTGAAGCAATTATAAAACGCAACTATGGTTCATATACTCCGGAAAGAGCCGAAGCGATTATGAAAGCGAATAACTTAAAAGACTTAGACCATATAAGTATTGATCAGGAACTTCTTTTACCTATCGAGAAATAGGAGTTTAAAATGAAAAAACTTCTTTTGACATTGTTAATGTTGTCACTCCCGTGTGCTGTTTTTGCACAAGATGAGTGGAGAAATGACTTGCGTTCAAAATTTCTTAATAACGAAACTGTTATTATGGAAATAAATATGCGCTCTTTTAATTCGCAGGATTTAGACGGTGACGGGTTTATCAATGAAGATTTGGGCGAAGTCAGAGGAACTTTTGTTAATGGTGTTGAAAGACTTGATGAAATTAAAAATCTTGGAATAAATACATTGCATATTTTACCGATAACGCCGACAGGAAAATTAAAATCTCTCGGTACGGCGGGAAGTCTTTATGCGGCATCTGATTTCAAATCATTAAATAAAGATTTGTATGATAAAAATTCTAAATTAACATTTGAAGAACAAGCCAAAAATTTTATTGACGAAGCGCATAAAAGAGGAATCCGAATAATCGTTGATATTCCTGCATGCGGAAGTTACGATTTATTTTTACAAAGACCTGATTTATTTGTAACAAATGCTTCAGGCGAACCGATTGTGCCGTCAGATTGGACTGATGTAAGACTGCTGGCAACGGGTACGGAAGAAAAAATTGATGTAAATGTATATAGTTTATACAAAGATTTTGTTAAATATATGATAAATCTTGGTGTTGACGGGATAAGAGCAGATGTTGCACATTGTAAGACTATGGCATTCTGGAAAGAACTTATCTCTTATTCAAGGAAAAAAGACCCTGAATTTATGTGGCTTGCGGAAGTTTCTGAAAGTTGGAAAGACCCTGTATCATCTTATGGCGTTTTTACTTCGTATGACAAACTTTTAGAAGCAGGTTTTGACGGATATTACGGTTCATTTTTTAATATAAAAGACTGGAAAAATGCTGACGAATTGTATAATCAAATTAATTTTACCCTTAATGAACTTAAAAAATTCAGTACTCCAAAGACGGTAATCGGAAGTTTTACAACTCATGATGAGGTCAGTCCGATATTACTGAAAGGTCCTGCGTTAAGTGATATGATTATTTGGCTTAATGCGACTTTGCCCATTAATTCTTACTTTGTTGACGGATTTCAGACAGGGGATGACTACAAATATTTAATGGGGAATAAACCTGCACCGAATACAAATACTGATGATGATATTTATTTCACTCACAGGGGAAAAATTGATATTTTTAATCTCTCCCGTAAACCCGAAGGAAATAATACTTATCTGAAAAATGATTTTATTTTGGGAAATGATGTCAAAAAAAGTCTTTTACCTATTTTGAACGAGAAGAATTTTACCCCGCTTAAAACCAAAAATTCAAAAGTTTTTGCTTACACAATGGGCGATTTAAATAAAAGAGTACTTGTGGTCGGGAATCTTAATTTCAACGAAAATGAAAAAACAACGGTAATTATTCCGAAGTATAAAAAAGAAACTATTTTACCAATAAAAGTAACTCAGGTTCCGGTAATCAAGCATGGCAAAATTCAGATGAATTTGCAACCCGGTGAAATTGTTGTGCTAATTTTAAATTAGTTTGTGTATTTTTTCCCGATGAGTTCATCAGGCATAAATTGCTGTTCAACTTCAGGAGCATTGTGAGTATAGACATAACCTATTCCAAAGCCGTAATTTTTAGCATCTTTATAATGTGCATCTCTCAAATGCATTGGCGGAGGGAAATCTTTACCGCTTGAAATATCACTCAAAGCACCATCAATAGCCATAATTGTTTCATTTGATTTTTTTGCTCTTGCGACATAAATTACTGCCTGTGCAAGCGGAATTCTGCCTTCGGGTAAACCCAAAAGTTCAACTGCTTTATAGGCATTTACTGCAACATTGAGGGCATTAGGGTCGGCATTGCCGACATCTTCGGATGCACAAACAATTAATCGTCTTGCAATAAACCTTGGATCTTCTCCTGCGGTTATCATTTTGGCAAGATAATAAATTGCAGCATCGGGGTCGCTTCCTCTGAGGCTCTTTTGAAATGCAGATGCACAGTCATAATGCTCTTGTTGAGAATATCTTGTATTCCTTTGCTGACAAATTTCTTCGATTGTTTTAACTGACAAAAATCTTTTACCGTCTTTTAAATCACTTGCAAAATAGGCATTTTCAACTATATTGAGTGCATATCTTGCATCTCCTCTTGCAAGGTTTATAATAAAATCCAAAACTCCGCTTTCGCAGTCCATTTGGGAATAAGTTTTAGCAAGATAACCAAACCCTTTTTTAATAATACTTGCCATACTCTCATCATCAATAGAATTGAGCCTTATAACCTGAACTCTTGATAAAAGCGCAGGAACAACCTGAAAAGACGGATTCTCAGTCGTTGAGCCGATTAAAAACAGTGTTCCGTTTTCAAGATGCGGTAAGAGTGCATCCTGCTGAGTTTTAGAATAGCGGTGAATTTCGTCGATAAAAAGAATTGTTTTTTGTCCTGCTCTCAAACCTTCTTTTGCTCTTTCTACCGCATCTTTAATATCTTTTACCCCTGAAGTTACGGCTGAAATTTCAATAAAATTTGCATTCGTTTTAGTTGCAATAAGTCTTGCAAGAGTAGTCTTACCGCATCCGGGAGTTCCCCAAAAAATCAGAGAAAATAATCTGTTTGTTTTCAGCAAATTTAACAGGGGACTTTTTGGTGAAATAACATTACTCTGCCCTAAAAAATCTTCAATCGTTTTCGGTCGAAGTATTTCTGCAAGCGGTGTTTGCTTTGTTTGATTTTCAAGTTCCGTAAATAAATTATTCATAATATAATTATATCAGGGGTAAGTATAAAATCAATTATGCAAATATATTGTGAAATGTCATTGCGAGGAGCGTAAGCGACGCGGCAATCCAGGAAATATATTATGAAAAAAGGTTATGTATATATATTATTTAATAAGCGTAATGGAACTCTATATACCGGAGTAACATCAGATATTGTTAAGCGTATATATGAGCATAAAAATAAATTAGTTGATGGTTTTACTAAAACATATTCGGTGGATAAACTTGGTTATTATGAAATAAGTGATAATATAGAAAGTGCAATTATAAGAGAAAAACAAATTAAAGCAGGAAACAGAAAAAATAAACTTAAATTAATTGAATCAATTAATCCTAACTGGGATGATTTATACTATGATATAATTAATTAACAAACTAGATTGCCACAGTCGGACAAAAGTCCTCCCTCGCAATGACGAACAAAGTTTTGCTATTGCGTACTCAAACGAAGCAATCCGGAAGAAAAGGGGTAGCGTGGAGAAAAAATTTGCATCAATCATATTAACAATATTTATGCTTATTGCAGGATTATTTTTTATCTTCAAAAAGCCAAATACAAATGATGAAGTAGTTTTTTGGACTTTGCAGATGAGTGATTTTGCACCGTACATAAACGGGGTTATAAATGATTTTGAAAAAGAAAATCCAGATATAAAAATCAAATGGGTAGATGTTCCGTTTAGCGAAGGAGAAAAAAGGACACTTGCTTCTGTTTTGAGTGATAATCCGCCGGATTTGGTTAATCTTAATCCTGATTTTAGCGCAACTTTGGCACACAAAGGCGCACTTTGGGAAATTCAAAAAAGTAAACTTACGCAGTTTAATGATGAAATTTTTAAATCACTTGAAACAGACGGAAAAATGTATTCAATCCCGTGGTATGCAACAAGTGCGATAACAATTTATAATAAAAATTTAATTTCGTTTGTTCCTAAAACTTATGGCCAGTTAGCAGAAATTGCTCCGCAAATACGCAAAAAAAAGGCATATATTACTCTGCCAAATATCACAGAAAACGACACAATGCTAAAAATTTTAAATAAATACGACTGTACCCTCTCCAATGGAGAGGGAGCCAATGTTAGTGAGCAAAGCGAACTTTACATTGGCGGGAGAGGGTTAAGTTCTGTTAGTTGTAAAAAAGTATTCATTTTATTTAAAAATCTTTATTCTAAAGATTTGATACCTAAAGAAACAGTTACAATGACCTTATCCGAGGCGTTAGAAAAATATATGTCAGAAAATATTGCGCTAATCGGTGCAGGGGCAAATTTTTTGAATATGATAAAAGAAAATGCACCGCAAACATATTCAAAAACTGATGTCGCAGAGCAAATAAAAGGGGATTTGGGACAAAATGATTTTTCTTTGATGAATTTTGTAATTCCTTTGAGAGCGAAACATAAGGAAAATGCACTGAAATTTGCATTATTTTTGACAAATGACAAAAACCAATTAGAACTTGCAAAACTGACTAATGTTCTTGCGGTGAATAAAGAAACTTTGAATAATGATTTTTACAAAAAATATGACAAAAACGACCTTATGGCAAAGGCAAGGGTAATCAGCGCAGGGCAGTTAAATAAACTTCAGCCTGTATTCAGAACTCAAAAAAATCAAAAAGAAATAAATAATCTTGTAAATAACGCAGTCCAAAATATATTATTAAACAAAGACAAAACAGAAAACATTTTAAATAAATTGGTGAAAAATATAGAATTATTAAATAAATAAAAAAAGTAGTATGGGCATGCTCAATGCTATGCCCATATTATATTCCTTAATTTTTATAAATAGTTCTCGTGGCGATATTAATTTTTTCCGCAAACTGTTCTTGTGAGAGGTTTTCTTTTTTCCTAAGCCTTTTTATTTTTAGCCCGATTTCTTTTTTAATATCCATATCAATATTTTATAAACTGTTTTTAAAAATAGTAATGCAACATCAATGCATAAAATATTATACTAATGCGATTATTCGACATAATAATTTAAAATTGTGCATTTTAAATGCATGAATAGAAATTTATAACTCGTGATATAATAAAAACGGTTGGATTGCTTCGCAATGACATGTTATCAAAGGACATTATATAGTTAAAATATATCCCTTCCCTAAATAGGGAAGGGTGCAGAATGTAGGTCGGCTTACTATGCTGACAAGAAGGAGAAAAAATGAAAGCACTTGTATTTAATAAAGAATTGAAACTTGTGGAGAATTATGAAAAACCTGTTCCAAAACCAGGTGAGGCGCTTGTGCGTGTTACTTTGGCAGGAATTTGTAATACTGATTATGAAATTACAAAAGGGTATATGGGATATGTTGGAATTTTAGGTCACGAAGCAGTCGGAATTGTTGAAGATGTAAATATAAACGGTCATTCTGAGGCGAACAAACAGGAGATTCTTCGCTCCGCTCAGAATGACACAAAAGCCGAAGAATCTCCTAACTGTGCAAATAATTCATATAAACATCCGCTTATCGGAAAACGCGTTGTTCCCGAAATCAGTTACGGGTGTAAAGACCCGAATTGCGAATGGTGTGCAAAGAAAAACTACCGCCATTGTCCGAACAGACACACTCTCGGTATCTGGAGAAAAGACGGTGTTTTTGCACAGTATTTTACAATGCCTGTTGAAGTTCTGTTTGAAGTGCCTGATAATGTCCCCGATACTCAGGCTGTTTTCGTTGAACCTTTGGCGGCTGCATTGGAAATTAATGAACAACTGCATATAAAACCGATGGATAAGGTCGTGGTGCTTGGTGACGGAAAGTTAGGCTTAATTACCGCACTTGCACTAAACGCTCAAAATATTAATGTAACATTAGTCGGCAAACACAAAAATAAACTTGATATTGCAAAAGCACAAGGGGTAAAAACCGCACTTTTGAGTGATTTTAAAACAGAAAAAATCTATGATGTCGTAGTAGAAGCAACGGGAAGCGTAAACGGATTTGAAACCTCACTTGCCCTGACCAAACCAAGAGGAACACTTGTCTTGAAAAGTACCGTTGCGACAGGGAAAGAACTGAATCTTGCCCCGATAGTTATTGATGAAATTACTGTTTTGGGTTCTCGTTGCGGTCAGTTTCCGCCGGCTTTAAGAATGTTAGAATCCGGAAAAGTCGATTTTTCACCGCTAATTTCAGGGATTTATTCAATGGATAATGCACAAAAAGCGTTTGAAAAGAATAAAGAAAAAGACACTCTCAAAGTGCTTTTAAAGATGTAAGTTTATAATGTCAGGCTAATAAAGACTGACCAACACATAAAAAGTGGAAATTTTGTCATTCTGAACTTGTTTCAGAATCTAAAATTCCCACTTTTTATAACCAAAATTTTTAATTACGCCTTTGTAACTTTACCTGCTTTAATGCAAGAAGTACAAACTCTGATTCTTTTTACAGTACCATTTACGACTGCTTTAACAGACTGCAAATTCGGTTCTTGTGTATGAACATTCTGCTTCATAGAAAATGATCTGTCAGCAGATTTTCTTGGAGCTTTTCCGCATATTTCACAACATTTTGCCATAATTATATTCCTTTTCTATCTCTGTAAATCTTTAACATTATTTATATTATCCTAAAAATACTATTTTGCAAGTTGTATAAATATTTATATGTTAAAATTTGTAAAACATTTTTTTAAATTAATCAAAAATTTTCTTTCACATCATTTACATGAAAGCGTGTGGAAGTTATGAAAGGATAATAATTATGATAGTAAATTCTGTTACCCCAAATTATGCACAAAATGTGCAAGCAAGAAAACAAAATGTTAATTTCCAAGGTAATTTAGGAAATAAATTTGTTAATGACATTATCAGAGGTGCTGATGTTCAACCGGATGTATTGATTAAAGAAATGAAAGGTACTTTTGGTATTAAAACTGAAAAGGCAGAAGATATTTTAGAATCTTTTATCGGAAAAGTTAAAGAATTATTTAATGACAAAATGTCTTTAACAAATAAAATCAATGAACAAGGAAGAAAAATTTATGATTTTCCTAAAGAAAAACAAGATGCCATCTGGGATGCAGAAGCAAAAGTGCGTGAAAGTTTTCAATCTGTAATTAAAGCTAAAAATGAAGAAGTTGCGGCAAAAGATAAAGAAGTTAAAGACATGAAAGCGCAACTTGAAAAATATCAGCAAGTTGTAAAAGTAAAATCCGTTGAAGAAATCGATACAATAATGCCTGATAAAGCGATTGAACTTATTGATGAAATGATTAAAAACAAAATTCCTTCAAGAAAAAGTATGGCAGATTTTTTATTAACAGGTAAAGGACAAGAAGATGCTTTAGCTCAAATCGAAAGAAATAACATGGTTATGAAAGCTCACAGAGATGGTATTACAGAAATTCCTGAAGTCAAGGCAAAAATTGATAATGATATGCGCCATTCAGGTGTATGGTTTAGTAATGATTCATACTATACATTAAATATGATTGAAGATGCTTTAAAAGGTTGTTCAAAAGGCGGATATCTGAAAAGTCCT
>CADAYE010000009.1 GCA_902792085.1 uncultured bacterium
CAAAAACACATATTACTGCGTTAGCAGTCTTATGCCGCCGTTAGGCGGTATTGTAATCAGCGATGTTTTCTTTTCTTTGGTTCATTTCTTTTCTTTTGCCTCGCAAACAAAAGAAAAGAAATGAACAACTTATAATTCACATTATAAGAACAAAAATATCTTACTTGTGATATTTTTGTTCCACCATCTCGAGCCACTTCGCATGGTTGTAGTTTTTATAACTGTTTGCAAAGTTGATTAAAGATGTAACAAGTTTGCGCCCGCTGTCTGATTTCCCGACTATAAAATAATCGCCGTTTTCGTTTTCGCAATACAAAATTTCTCTATGAACAATTTTTTCGACATTACTTTTGGGGTTTTTATTGATAACCTGAAATAACCATTTGTGCAAAAGTTCTAATGGCGTGGTTTTATGTGTCATCAGTTCGTCGTTATATTGCTGTAAAAATTTTGCAAATTCTGATAGTATCATAATATTGGTGTTGTCGTTGCAAAGCAGACTATATCATAAATTTCTGCTTTGTTCAGTTCTCTAATCATTTCCTCAAAGGTTGAACCTGTTGTGCAAATATCGTCAATCAATAGCAAACGCTTGTTTTCAATGAGTTTTGTTTTATCGACTTCAAATGCTTTATCCAGATTAACAAGTCTTTGAGATTTTTTCAGGTTATATTGCGGTTTGGTATCTTTTATTCGTTTAATCAAACTTGTATTTAGTGCAAAGCCGGTGAGTTTTGACAGTTCTTCCCCAACTAAATCCATGTGATTGTATTTGCGTTTCTTTTTGCGCTTTGAGTAAATCGGAACAGGCACAATTTGAAAATCACCTTCAAGCCCTAACCTTTGCCAGTACTCATACATAAATTTTGCCATGTAATATGCAAGGTCGCTTTGGCGGTGGTATTTTATCCCTCTTATCATTTTTTGAAGATTTTTTGAATATTCCCCTGCGCAATAGATATTTATGCCGTTGAAAGTTCTGTTTACTTCGGCGGGCAAATGTTCAAGTGTGTCGTAACAATTTGAACACATTTTTACGCACTCTTTTGATGAACCGCAAAAATAGCACTTCTTTTTATATATCCAGTCTAAAAGATTTTCAAAAAATTTGTTCATAAAAAGATTTTACCATTAATTAAAATGATTAAAAATTCTATTTTCTACATCTTGTTTTGAGTAGTGGATTTTTCGAGTTTGTCCTGTGTGAGATCCTGAAACGAGTTCAGGATGACGACTCTCAAAAACTACATCAACCCCTAAACCTTTTTTAACAACACCGATTTGAGTACCGGCATCAAAATCCTGCGGTACGACTGCGACAAGTCCGTAATCTTCACCGCCAAACAAAACCATATCCTGCCAAGAATCAAATTGTTCAAGGTCTTTATCGTGCGGTATCTTGTCAAAATCTATTTCCAATAAAACTCCGCTTTCGTTTGCAATAGTTGATAATGCGTCCATAAGTCCGTCTGATGTGTCCATCATGGCATAAAGAATTGTATCTTTACAAGATGGGAGATTCTTCGGTCGCTTCGCTTTCTCAGAATGACAATATGTGCTGATTTTTTCTGAAAACTCAATCTGTGCTTGTGGTTCTAAATGTGCTTTTACAAATTTTTGCGGCTCTGTTTTTCCTTCAAGCAACAATTTTAATCCTGCGCAACTTGAGCCATGCAAACCAGAAACAACGACTTTGTAACCCTCTTTTGCATTTTTTCTTGATGAAATATTATGCCCTTTTGCATCTCCAATTGCGCAGACCGAAACATAAATTTTATCAGCAGACGTTATATCTCCGCCGACAATTTCAATATTTTCCCCCTCTCCTTTTGGGAGAGGGTCTGGGTGAAGGTTGCAAGCCTTTTTTGCACCTTCATAAAACTCTTTTACAAAATCCGAATCAATATCGTTTGGCAAAGAAAGGGAAATTGTCAAATAAGTGGGTTTTGCACCGCTTGCACAAATATCTGAAATATTTACCATGACAGATTTATAGCCTAACTGAAACGGAGAGATTAAATCCCTTTTAAAATGCACATCTTCAACAAGACTATCCTGTGAAACGACTATGCCCAAATCTTTTAGATATGCACAGTCATCCCCGATATAATCCGACTGCAAAACATTTTTTATTATATTTATAAATTCTTTTTCTTTCATATTATTTCTTATGTTGGGCTGAAAGCCCAACTTACATATTAAAATTTTTGAGGAAAAAGATCCTGAATCAAGTTCAGGATGCCATCAAACTATATCATGTTCAAGCAGTGAAATAAACTCACTAACAAGGTTTGTATTCCATTTTTTACCTGCATCTGATTTAATGATTTCGACCGCATCACGATTAGACATCTTTGCTCTGTAAGGTCTTGCTTCAATCAAGGCAAAGTACTCATCAACAATCAAAATTATTTGGGAAGTCAAAGGAATTTCTTCTTTTGATTTTTGGTTCGGATATCCGCTTCCGTCCCAATTTTCGTGGTGTTGTTCAATAATCGGCAAAATATCCTGAACGTAAGAAATTGGTTTCAAAATCTTTTGCGCTGCAATAATCGGGTGATTTTTGATTGTTCCTTTTTCTTCCTCAGTCAAAGGGGTAGCCTTTTGTAAAAGCCCCGGAGAAATCATCAGATTGCCTATATCGTATAACAAAACAGCGACTTTAAGATTATCAACCTCCTGTTTTGGCAGGTCAAATCTTTTTGCAAGCGACACAGCCATAAGAACTTTGTTTTTAACAACTCCGTTTTCGTGCATAGGGTTGTATAGTTTGGTCAGCATATCGGCAACCATATAGAGGGAATTTTGTCTGCTTTCGCCCTCATCAGCACTGTCTTTAAGTTTTTGGCACAACTCTTTTGAAAGTCTTTGAGCCATAGGTACACGATTTTTAGACAATATATCAATGAATGTATTAACGGCAATTTCCTGCCATGAAGTTTCAGACATAGATTTTGCAAGAGTAACCTGATTTCTGCCGTTTCGTTTCGAATTATACATTGCCTGATCTGTAAGTTCCAAAAGTTCTTCTACATTTGAGGTATGTTCTAAAAATGTTGCAACTCCCAAACTGCCTGTAATATGCCCGATAGTTTCAATCTCCTGACTTTCTATTGCCTTACGAATTCTTTCTGCCGCTACCATTGCACCATCAGATGATATACCGGGTAACAGAACATCAAATTCTTCCCCGCCGATTCTTGCAGGAATATCAATTGAGCGGGCATTGGATTTTAAAATATCTGCAATAGTTTTTATTGCCAAATCGCCATAAGAATGTCCGTAAGTATCGTTGATTTTTTTAAGAAAATCCAAATCAATTCCGATAACAGAGAACGGAATATTTTGGCGTCTTGCACGCTGAACTTCTTTATTTAAAGATTCTTCAAAATATCTGCGGTTATAAAGACCCGTCAGGGCATCTGTCACTGCTTCTTCTCTAACTGCCTGAAATAAGTCGGCAATAGTAATTGCCATTTCAATCTGTTTTGCAAAAAGCCCCAAAAAATCAGTTTCGGCAGGCGCGAGTTCTTCACGAGACGAAAATACGCAAAACCAGCCAAATTCTTTATCTCTTGGTAATAAAGGTATCGTAATAATAGATTTTACAGGTTGATTTGTTAAAATTTGACCGATAGTATCCTGATTAAGTTCCGGCATTATCGCTTTTAAAGACAAATCAAGCGACTTTGACTGCATAATTTTATTTTCTTTAAGAGTATCTGAAAAAATACTGCTTTCAGTGTAACTTAACCGTCTTGTCTGAATAGACGGAGAGCCGATAATGTGATTTAATCTTTCGATTAAACCGTCTTTTGATTGTGCAATTATTCTGCAAAAATCACCGTCAGAGTCTTTACATTTGCGGATAATCGCACAATGCATATAACCAAGTTCGCCCTGTGTACTGTTTACAATTGCTTCCAATACATTCTCAAGCGGAGTTGAAGAATTCATCATATCCCAAATGTGCTGTAAAGTCAGCATTCTGCGGTTTGCATCATGCAACTCTGCCGTTCGTTCTTCAATCTCTTTTTCTAACTGTTGATTTCTCTCATATATTTCCAGATAGTCACGCTTTTCGTTGTAAAGATTACTTTCAACTTCCTTTACTCTATTGGAAAATTCTTTAAATATATTAAATAAGCCCATCTGTAATTCCTGTGTTCGACTTTCTATTATAACATTATTTTAACTGAATATCAACCCGTTTATTGCATCAATAACATCATTTGCGCTCGGTGAAAATGTGCATGCTTCAAAGTTTTCTTTATTAAAGCATTTTCGTTTGAAACACGGTTGGCAATTTAACCCTCTTCCGCCTAAAGAAATATATTTGTCATAACTGCCCAAAGGTCCTAAAACCTCTTTCGGAGTACAGGTAAAAATTGCAATAACTTTCGGATTGCGTGTTGCCCATGCAAGATGTGCACTTCCACTGTCAGGCGAGATGACAAGATTTGCTCTTGAAAATATTTCGGCAAGTTCCAAAATATTTGTCTTTCCTGCAAGGTTTAACCCTTTTTCCTGCGAAATATATTCTATAAGTTCGTTATCATTTGGTCCGCCTGTGAAAATCAAATTAACTTTATCTGATAAATAATTTACAACTTCACGCCAATTATCTTTGTTCCAGTGCTTATTACCCCATGTTGTAGCAGGTGAAATTACAACGATTTGCTTTGTGTTATCCAAATTTTTTAAAAGTTCGTTTACCTTCTGAATTTGAGAGTCTGTGCGTTTTGGAAGTGTGACTTTTATATCTTCCGGAGCAATTTCTATCCCCAAATGATTTGCGTATCTTAAATAGTTCATAACTATCGGAGAATCGGGTTTGTAAGAAATATTATCTATCCACTCGTTGCCGCCTAAGAGTGATAATTCTCTGCCTTCTTTTGATATAATGCGCCTTTTTGCTCCGCAAAATGCCATAAAATAGAGGCTTTTAAACATCATTTGAGAATCTATTGCGATATCAAATTTTTCTTCTCTTAACTGTTTAATTATGTCTAAATATTCAAAGAAACTTGTCAGACACATTCCGCGTTTTTTCCACTCTTTCATTGGTGCAAGAATAACCTTGTCAACACAAGAATTGTTTTTTACAATATCAATTCCTTTTTCCGATACAAGCCATGTAACTTCGTAACCTGCATCTTTTAGTGCATTAGCAAGCGGAACATTAAAAATTACATCACCCAAAGATGATAATTTTATAAGTAAAACTTTTTTCTTTCTGTTTTCCGACATAATTAACTCCGCTATAAATTCATGCAATTGCATTATACATCAAACAATTACTTACATAAATAATATTATCTGTATGTTCATTCTTTCTCTTTTCTTGCGATGAAAAGAGAAAGAATGAACCAAGAAAGAGAAAATACGCTATTTCACTGCAATGCCTGACGGCATCGCTCCAAACTACGGCGCCTTTGATATTACCCTCACCCGCAGTTGTATGGTTCATAAATTCACCTACAACTGCTCCCTCTCCCAAGAGGAGAGGGGTTGGGTGAGGGGTAAACGTGCGCCGTTGTCTTTATGCACGCTAAGAGATTTTTGCCGACAGGCAAAAACACATATTACTGCGTTAGCAGTCTAATGTCGCCGTTAGGCGATATTGTACCTTAGCGTGTTTTTCTTTTCGATTCACTTTTCTTTTTGCGTCGCAATCAAAAAGAAAAGTGAACATAATAAGAATATCTTAGCGAGATATTCGGATAATATTATTTATGTAAAAATGTAATAATTTTATTACCGTATTTTTTTTGTTTCAAAATTTCAAAATTTTGCGGAATTTCAACCTCTGTTACATGTTCTAAAATGACAATTCCATCGCAAATATCTTTTATAGCGTCTAAACTTTTTTCATAAATCCCCGCATAATAGGGCGGGTCAATATAAATAACATCAAACTTTTGCGTTAATTTCGGGCAGACTTTCAGACTGTTGCCCAAAATCAGTTTGAGGTCGTGAGATTTTTCATATTTTGAAAAATTTGATTTTATAACGGAATAAACTTTTTTGTTCTGCTCTATTGCAACTGTGCTTCCAAAACCTCTTGACAGCGCTTCAAGACTCATTATCCCCGAGCCAGAGAACATATCAAGAAAACTTTTGCCGTTGAAATCAATTATTGCACCAAGAGTATTAAAAACACTCATACGCACCTTGGAAAGTGTCGGACGGGTAATATTTTCATCCGGAGCTTTAATCTTTTGTCTGTTATAAATTCCGCCTGTGATATTCATATATTGTAATTATTACTTGTGGCCGATGTAATAGAAATCGGAATCATAAACATTACCGTCACTGCGTTCATAGTTTCCGTCTTCGTTTTGTTTATAGGTCATGCTAAACCCTTTATAGGTGCCGTCTCCCATATCACGAACGTATAACTGTCCCTTATAGTCATACCAGACACCATTATGGGTTGCACCGACAGGATTAAGGTTACTGTCATAAACATATTTCCCGTTTACATAATTACCGTCAGTATTCTTTGTATAAGTTTTTCCAGAGTCGCTTATATAATTCCCGTTCGCATCTTCTCTGACAAACAAACCGTTTTTGAAATCATACCAATTGTTATTTTTGCTTTTCCCGATCGTATTAAAGTTTTCGTCAAAATAAGTTCCGTCGGAACGTTTATACAAACCTTCGTTAGTTTTTGTATATGTCATTCCGCCCTTTCCTTTATAGGTGCCGTTCCCCATATCACGAACCAACACATCGCCTTTAAATGCAAACCAATTACCTTTGTAATTTTGTCCGAGCAGATTCATATTTTCATCATAAACACTACCGTCACTGCCTACATAATTCCCGTCGGCATTTTTTGTGAAAACTTTGCCCTGTGCATCTACATAGTTGCCGTTGTCATCTTTTTTATAGTAACCTCCGTCAGAAATATAATTTCCTTCGGAATCTTTTTGGGAATATTTATTGTTTCCGCCCAGGTATTCGTATTCTCCGCCTTTAAAGGTTACCATTTTAGGTGCGACTTCTTCGTTTTCGTCGTTGTTCGAACCATTTGGGTTCTCTTTACCGTTTCCGCCCAAAAATGCACTTAAAGCAGCATTTGTAGCCGGATGGACATGCCCGTCATGGAATATGACAGGGAAAATATCTCCCATTGAGCCGTTTGTAACTTTACAGGTTTTATCTACTGATATAATAGTAGATTCTTCCGCACATTTTACTTCTCTGTTCGGCGGTGTGGGTCCGTTTACGTCTATAAAGCCTATACAATTTGTCAGACCTTTTTCTTCTATCACTTCCGTTGTAAGAGAGTTACCAATCCCGATACCGCAGTTTTTCATGTTCGGGTTAAATGCAACAAATGCTCCGTCAGCAAATGAAAAGAATAAAAAGTTGTCTATTGAAATACTGGAAACTTCGGCTTTGTATGGTGTAGTATTATTTGCCGCTTTTACATTTCCGTATTTACCCAGATAAGTCTGTCCTGCCAACGTATTATTAAATAATCCGCAAAGTGATAATTTCCCGCCTGAAACGGTATCACTTGCACATGTCGAATCCTGACTGGCTAAAGACAGGTTTGAATAATCTATATCATACTGAGCCTGTGCACCGATTACAGCCTGATTCAAAGTTGACAATGATTTTTTTAATTGAGCAACAAACTTTTTTGAATTTGAATTCTGAATTAACGTCGGAATTGTTAAAGCTGCAACAACCCCGATAATTCCTATGGTTATTAAAATTTCGACAAGAGTAAAACCTTGCTTAAATTTGTTATAACGTTTTTTTATCCCAAATATGTTTAAATTTTTCATGTTCATAATATCCAATACAATACCCCTTTTTAATATTTACTATACACTTTTAATTGTATAAATTCAAGTAATATTTATAAAAATTAGTAAAAAAAACAGGCTCTGAAAACAGAACCTGCTATAGTTTAAAATATATATCAACAATACTTTATTAACTCAATGCCATCAATGCCTTAACCGAACGGGCATTTTCTCTGACATCTTCTTCAATTCCTTCACCTGAAATTGTGTTTTCAAGAACTTTCATCGCTTCTTCTTTATCTTCCAAAGACAATAAGCAATTAATCGTACTCATTGCAACGACTGTGGACATGTCGTTGATACCTTTGCCTCTTTGAGAAATTATAACTGATAATGAATTTGGCTCATTTCTTTTTACAAGCGCTCTTGCAGTCATTTCTCTGACTTCGTCGATAGAAGAATTTGTACCGATCTCCTCCAATACCGCAACAGCGTCGGGATTCGGATTAATAGTTAATGAATCAATAATATCACTAACTCTGTTGTATGTTTTTGTAGTTTTATTAATTGTTGTATTCATTATTTTTTCTCCCTATGCTGCCACTGTCAATTCTTCTTCCAATGCTTTTATAGCATTCGATAACATCGGTTTTACTTCGGTGTGCGGGTCAAGTTTTGCAAGTCTTGCAACTTCTTTTTCTCTTGTATTAAACAATTTGCCCATATCCGTTGCAAGTACATTTTTTACTGCGTTATAACCGTTTTTCAAACCTTCGACCGGATGAATTTCTGTACTGCCTATTTCGCATACTTTATTCCATGCACCGACAATACCGTTTTTCATTCTGATACCGAATTCTTTTATTGATTCAATACCTTCGTAGAATTTTTTACCAAAATCATTGATAGAACCTACGAAAGTTGAGTATATTCTTTTTGTTCCCTGAGTGATTCCTCCTGTAAAACTAACATTTTTCTTGTCAGAAGATTCAAAAACATCTTCCATCAAGATATTTTTCTGAAAATTTGATTGTGCAAAAGGATTAGAACTTCTGCGTACATTTTGCTCATTGGCGGTCGTATTAAAAATACGGTGACTCCATTGGCTTACTCTTTCAATTGTTGACATATTTTTCTACCTCATTTCTTACAAACTATATATCCACCTGTTAAGTCTATCATATCGGCTGAATATAAAATCGTCTTTTCAGATGATTTGTGCTAAAATACGGGCATGGGATACAAAAATTTGGAAGAACTTATTGAGGTTGTTGCGAAATTAAGAGCACCTGACGGATGTCCTTGGGACAGGGAGCAAACTCATAATTCACTTCGTCCGAACATGCTTGAAGAAGCATACGAAGCAGTTGACGCTATTGATGAAAATAACATGGCGCATTTGAGAGAAGAACTTGGAGATGTTCTTTTGCAGGTGCTTTTACATTCTCAAATTGCATCAGAGCATGGCGATTTTGATATTGAAGCAGTAGCAAAAGAGTTGAAGGACAAACTTATTCACCGTCATCCGCATGTTTTTGGAAATGCAAAAATTGATAATGCACAGGATGTTTTAAAGGCATGGGATAAATTAAAAGCGGAAGAAAAAACAGAGCGAAAATCCGCAATGGACGGTCTGTCTAAAAGCCAGCCGGCACTTGTATCAGCACAAAAGATTTCCAAACGGGCAGTAAAAGTCGGTTTTGAATGGCCCAATGAACAATCTTTGTATGACTGTTTTTATTCGGAAATAGAAGAATTTAAACAGGCGAAAAATGAACAGGATAAAGCCCACATGGAAGAAGAATACGGCGATATTCTTTTTGCAGCCGTAAATCTTGCACGCTGGAACAAGATTGATGCTGAACAGGCATTACTTAAAGCAAACAAAAAATTTGAAAAGCGTTTCCGCAAGATGGAAGAACTTGCAACAAAACCTTTAATAGAGTATTCATTTGAAGAATATGATGTGCTTTGGAAACAGGCTAAAAGTGAACTGAATCATTAACATTACATATATGCAACAGATTGATAAAGAAAATTTACAAAAATTATCTAAAAAAATTAAAGAACTTAGATTAAAACAATCAAAGTCTTTAAATCAATTTGTTTTTGCCAATGGTTATTTGACAACAGCAACATGGAGCAGATTGGAAAACGGGGGTAAATGATTATAAATTTTCTACTTTATTAAGAGTTTCCCGTTTATTGAATGTAACAATTGATGAGTTGCTCAAAGATATTGATTTTAATTATGATTTTAAAGATGATTAACATTTGAAAAAGGTACGCCATAAAGACGTACCTTTTCAAAAATTCTAAATAATTTATTTAAAATTATTTTTCTTCTTTTTTAATTACCGGAGTTTGCGGTTTTTCTTTGGCAGGAGATGCTGCGACTTTAATGTCCTCAATTCCGTTATCAACTTTACCCAAAACTGACGGCAATTCAATACCAGCCTGATTTGCCAAATCATGCATTGCAGGGAGTGATTTGATTAAATCTCTCATAAAGTTAGCGGTAGTTGAACCGTTAGCGCTGCCTGCTCCGCCGTCCCAAACAGTAATCTTATCAAATTTGATATTCTTAATTGCTTCAACTTGTTTTGCTACGAGGTCTTGAATTTTTTCAATCATCAAGAAACTTGTCGCAATTTCAGGTCTGTTATTAGAAATTCTTACTAAATCCGCATAACCTTTTGCTTTTGCTTCCAATACGGCCTTGACACCTTCTGCTTCCGCAAAGTATTTAGCCTTGATAGCGTCAGCCTGACCGTTTGCGACGCGTCTTAATTTTTCTGCTTCTGCATCAGCCTGAACCTGAATTTTAAGTTTTTCAACTTCTTGTCTTGCAAGTTCTTCTTTCTTAAGTTTTGCTTCTTCTTGTTCTTTTTGTGCAAGTAATACATCTCTTTGAGCGTTTGCTTTTGCTACTTCACCTTCTCTGAACGCATCAGCCTGTTTTACTGATAATGTTGCATTGTATTCGGCAATATTTGCTTTTGCAATGTTTTCACCTTCGACAGCCTGTGCTTCCAAATCAGCAGTTTTGATACGTTGTTCTTTTGATGCGTTTGTTTTACCGATTTCGGTCATTGCTGTTTGTTGTGCAACTTGTACTTCTTTTTCTTTGTTTGCTTCGGCTTCACCGACTGCACCAAGTTTTTCCTGTTGTGCAACTTCAACTTTTGCTTTGTTAATTGCTTCTGCTGCTGCCTTACGACCAATAGCATCGATATATCCTGATTCATCCGTAATATCTTTGATGTTTACGTTGATGATTTCAAGACCGATTTTTTTCAACTCTGTGTTCACATTTGCGTTAATTTGTTCCAAGAATTTTTCTCTGTCCTGGTTGATTTCTTCAATTGATAATGTAGCAATTGCAAGACGTAATTGACCTAAAATAATATCGCTTGCCTGCGTGATAACTTCTGCTCTTGACAATCCGAGCAAACGTTCTGCTGCGTTTATCATAATTGATGGTTCGGTGGAAATACCGAATGTGAATGTTGACGGTACAGCAACACGGATATTACCTTTTGACAATGCACCTTTAAGGTCGATATCTGTTGTCATAGGTTCAAGAGATAATACTCCGTAATCCTGAATTAGAGGGATAATAAATGTACCTCCGCCGTGTACGCATTTTGCTGTTCTTTCGCCGCCAGTTTTACCGTAAACTACGATAATTTTGTTTGACGGGCATCTTTTGTATTGGTTTGCTACGAATGCAAATACTGCAATCAGTATTAACACTGCTGCAACAATTAAACCAAAAATACCTTCCATTGTTTATTTTCTCCTTTCTTATATTACTTTTTCTATATACAACAATTCATTTTCAACTTTAACAACTTTGATTGCATCAAAAGATTTGATTTCATCTTCAGTATTATTTATTGCTTCTGCAACATTTAATTGACCATTAATTTCAATTTCAACACGTCCTTGCCCTTTTGGAGCAAAATTGGTGTAAGCTTTGCCGATTTTATCCAATGCGGTTGTTTTATCTTTTACAACATTTTTTTCAAGTTTTTTTACTAATGTCATTAAATATGCCGTAGCGAGCATAAATATCAGACCAACCCCAAATGCACTGCCAAATGTTGCAAGTTGTCCCATATTAAATGATTTCAGGGCTGCATATCCCATCCAGCCAAAACCCATTAAAAATGCAAGGATTGTCTGTAATGATATGAAATGGAAAGTTCCGTCAGTGTCTGTTTCTGTATTGAAATCAGAACTTACTTCCGAATCACCCCCTCCAAAAACCGAAAATATTATCAGTTTTATAACAAAGAAAATTGTAGCGAACCATGCCAAATAATAATAGTACTGAATTGCGTTTTGTGTAATCGTTTCCATATATGACCTCCTAATTTTTCTTACTTTTATAATTTTTTTTCTGCGGTTTGCTTGCAGAAGTATTTTTTATCATATTTGCTGATGTTTGAATACGCTTTACGCTGTAAACATCCGGTAATGCCTGAATACAATTGATAACTTTTTTGAGTGTATCAATATTATCAAGTTCTATCCCTATTTCTATAATACCGACATGATTTTTTGTTTTGATATTTGCACTGACGATATTTGTATTATTATCTGATACCGCTGCAATAACATCCTTTAAAAGTCCCAATTTTTCAGCGGTTTCAACTCTTATAGTTGTTGTATAAGTTTTGTTTGTATTAATTCCTGCCCATTTAATATCCATCATTCGTTCAGGCGGAATGGTTTCTAAAGTTTTGCAATCTACCCTGTGAACCGTAACCCCTTTATTACGGGTTACAACTCCGACAATCGGTTCTCCCGGAATTGGGGAACAACATCTTGCAAAAGAGTATAACATCCCCTCCAAACCAATAATATCTTTATTAGACCCTTTTCTCCCCAATTTGTGGAATGTATCTTCAAGATGTTTTTCTTCAGGTTTTTTGAGTTTATTGGTAATTTTACTGACTGTTGTTTCACCGTAGCCAAGAGCCGCAAACAAATCATCCGCTGATTGATAATTCATGGTTTTGGCTATTTTTTCAAACTCCCCGTTTTTAATATTTTCATCAAATACGGCTTTTGTCAGTTCGTGTTCAAGGCTTGATTTTCCAAGATTGATGTGTTCATCACGGTTATTTTTCTTAAACCATTGTTTAATCTTTGATGAAGCCTGTTTGGTTACAACAAATGTAAGCCAGTCAAGACGAGGCGCAGGGGTTTTTGAAGTCAAGACTTCAATAATATCGCCGTTATTGAGTTTTGTGTTCAGAGGAACAATTCTTCCGTTTATTAACGCCCCAACTGTTTTATGACCGACATCTGTGTGAATTCTGTATGCAAAATCCACGCAGGTTGCATCTTTTGGAAAATCGTAAATATCTCCGTTTGGAGTGAACGCAAATACCTGATCGGAAAACAAATCCAATTTAACACTCGATACAAAATCTTTAGCGTTAGTTACTTCTTTATCGTATTCAACAAGTTTATGAAGCCATGAAAACTGTTTATCTGTCGCCGCATCAGCCTTTTGAGAGCCTTTTTCTTTATATCTCCAGTGCGCCGCAACACCATATTCTGCTGTTCTGTGCATATCCCATGTACGAATCTGAACTTCCAACGGTTTCAACCTCGGACCGATTACCGAGGTATGTAATGATTGATACATATTGCCTTTTGGCATTGCGATATAATCCTTAAATCGTCCCGGAATAGGTTTGAACTGAGAGTGAATAATCCCCAAAACCTCATAACATTCTTTTATTGAATCTACGATTACACGCACCGCAGTAACATCATAAAGGTCGTTGAATGTGATATTTTGACGCTTCATTTTGGCATAAATACTGTAATAATGTTTTGCTCTGCCTGTTATCTGCGCTTTTATTCCGCTTTTTTCAACATCATGAGAAATTTTATCAATAAGTTCATTGACGGTAGATTCTCTGTCTGCTTTGGTTTGGGCTACAAGTTGGGCAATTTCAAAATACTTTTCCGGCTCTAAATACTTTAGCGATAAATCTTCTAATTCCGCTTTTATTGTGTAAATACCTAAACGATTTGCTAATGGCGCAAAAATATCAAGAGTTTCCCGTGCAATTTTCTTCTGCTTTTCAGGGGTCATAAAGTTAAGAGTTCTCATATTGTGCAGGCGATCTGCAAGTTTGAGAAAAATTACCCTGATATCATTTGCCATTGCTATAAACAGACGGCGAAAATTCTCTGCCTGACGCTCTTCTTTTGATTTAAATTTTAATTTCCCTAATTTTGTTACTCCCTGAACAAGATTTAAAACATCTTCCCCAAACATTTCTTTAATCGTATCAGGTGAAGTATCCGTATCCTCCAATACATCATGCAAAAAAGCAGCCATAAGAGTATGAATATCAACTTCAAGGTTAGCAAGAATTTTTGCAACCTCAACAGGATGAATGATGTACGGTTCACCTGAAACTCTGTATTGACCATCATGAGTTTTCTTTGCAAACTTGTATGCTTTTTCTACAAGTGCAATATCTTCACTTGAATGTTTTTGTTCAACTAAAATTTCTTTTAGTTCTTTGAATGTTTCGACGTCTGACATAGCAGATTAATCATATAAATTACACTAATAATTTGCAATTAAATAAGAAAAAAATCCTATAAAAGATGTATCCATAGGTATAAAAAAAAGGCATCTTTTCTAAGATGCCCAAATTTACAAACTATCTCTTCTCATACCAAGATTACTACTGGAGATTTGTTCTCCATGCAGTATCATACTTATTTTGAACAGTCGGAGTATCTGCTGATAAAGTGACATTATTTGGAGCAAATACAAATACTCTGTCTCCGACTCTCTTTGGCTGACCGCCCAATGCTTGAGATGCCCCGCAAATATAGTCAATTGTTCTTTGTGATTGGTGATTGTCTAAAAGATGCATATCAAGCATAACAATTTTTCTGTCTTTTAATTTATCTACAATAGTGGCAACATCATCAAAAGAGTGCGGTTCAATAACCACAATTTCGTTTCCGCCATGGTTAAATCTCGGGTCACGAACAACTTTTGATTCTCTAATCGGTTCTGTTACAGGTTCATAATCAATTGCTCTTACCGCATTGGAGCCCGGTTCAATGTATTCTCCGTTTTCTTCATCCATTATTTCATCAAACGGATCATCATCAACAAAACCACCCTTAACAAAATCTACTACTTTTCTTAAACTCTCTACAATCGCCACTTTATCTTCCTCCGTATAATTATGTAAATAACTTTCTGCCTATTCTTAACATTGTCGAACCCTGAACTGCTGCAATTCTGTAATCCTGACTCATCCCCATTGAAATTTCTTTCAAATCACAGCCAAACCTTGTGTTCAACTCGTCTTTTATTTGCCTGATTTCTGAGAACAATCTGTTTAGTTCAGATTCATCCTCCCCCAGCGGAGCCATATTCATAACCCCGACTACTTCTATGTTATCCAACTTTTGTATTTGTTGGAATACTTCAAACAGAGTATTTTTTGAAAACCCGAATTTTTGTTCTTCATTGGCATTATTAACCTGAAGCAAAATCTTTTGGGTTTTACCAACCTCTTTTGCATGCTGCGAAATACATTGTGCAAGTTTTAGCGAATCAACAGAATGAATATAATCAAAAGTTTTTATAACCAATTTCACTTTGTTTGTCTGTAAATGACCTATAAAATGAAATGTCGAATTTTGTTTTATTTCTATCGGCAGAGAACTTATCTTTTCACAAGCCTCAACCGCTCTTGATTCCCCAAAATCGCGAATGCCTGCTTTATAAGCACTGACTATCGCTTCTTGCCCGAAATACTTCGTAACTGCAATTATTTTTGGTCTACAAGGTTCAATTTCTTCCCGTATCCGTAAAAGATTATCCCTAACTGTTTCAAACATTCAATCATTACCTCTACAAGAAAGACACTCAAACAATGAGCATATTCTTATTTTACAATTTTTTTTCATGTTGTCCAAGATATTTATTAAATAAGTGTTTTAAGAATATTAAATTCCCCTGAAATCATGTCAGCGACATGGTTTCAGCCTTTTACTCAAATACTGACTACGCTTAACATTCCTTAATATTTTATGGACTGAATGTGACCGAAATGCATGCCACATGTGAATGTCATGGCATTTTTTATATTTTTCCATCAATCGGAAGGTTGAACATTGTAGTTGAAAAATATTTTTATGATATGATAAACTTACAAAGGATTTACACGAATGATTATACCGAACAATTTCGCAGTGGCTTTCAGTCTTACTATGCTTGCGGGTTTGACTACCGCAATCGGTGGGGTCGTGGCTTTTATAACAAAAAAAGATAATCTCAAAACATTATCCCTTGGTTTGGGGTTTAGTGCAGGTGTAATGATTTTTATTTCCTTTATGGATATCTTACCTGAAGCAAAAAATCTTTTGAAATTAAATTTCCCAAACACTTTTGAGTGGCTCGTGTTTGCAGGATTTATCGGGGGGTTATTAATTTCTATAGCAATAGACTATTTTTTGCCTGATCACGTTGATACAAAAGAACTTTTAAATCCTGACGCTCCTGAAGAAAATGATGGGTTTAAACATTATAAACTTAAAAGAGCAGGTATAATGACAGCTGTTGCAATTTGTGTACACAATTTCCCTGAAGGGCTTGCGACATTTTTAACCACGACACAAAATATTACTTTAGGGGTTTCTGTTGCACTTGCGATTGCAATACATAATATTCCTGAAGGGATTGCGGTTGCACTTCCCATCTACCATGCAACGGGCAAAAAGCGTTATGCAATGCTTTACGCTGCGCTATCAGGCATAACAGAACCTATTGGTGCATTAGTCGGAATGTTAATTTTTGGGTTATTCTTACCGCAGGTTCTGGTAGGTATTTTAATGGCAGGGGTTGCAGGAATTATGACATACATTTCGTTCGATACACTGCTGCCGCTTGCAAAAGAATACGGGAATTGGCACTTATCAATTGTCGGTATAATGTCAGGCATACTGTTTATTTGGCTTAGTCTGATTCTTGTTGGGTAAATAATGTGAATTGTGAATCGTGAATGGTGAATTGTCATTTACGGTGCTGTCGAACATTTTACAACCTTTAAACAAGTAAAGGTCTATTCACGATTCACTATTACGATTGACGCAAATTAATAACAAACCTTTCAAGTCTTTCCATTGCAATTTTGAGTTTTTCTAACGAATAAGCATAAGATATTCTCAAATATCCTTCTCCGCTGTCACCAAACGCAGTTCCCGGAACTGCGGCAACTTTTTCCTCCTGCAAAAATTTTGTCGCAAATTCTTCGCTTGTCATCCCAAATTCTTTTATACAAGGGAACACATAAAAAGCGCCGTAAGGTTCAAAACATTCCAATCCCATTTTTTTAAACGCATCCATCAGAAATCTTCTGCGCTGATTATAAGATTCTCGCATAATTTTAACATCTTCATTTCCGTTTTTGAGTGCTTCAATTGCCGCATATTGACTGATTGTTGGGGCACACATAATTGCATATTGATGAATTTTTGTCATTTGTTTAATAAGCCAATCAGGACCGCAGCAATAGCCCAAACGCCACCCTGTCATTGCATAACTTTTTGAAAATCCGTTTATAAGAAGTGTTCGCTCTTTCATTCCGTCAAGACTTACGATTGAAACATGCGTTCCTTTATAAGTTAATTCTGAATATATTTCATCTGAAATTACAAATATATCGTGTTTTTTAATTACCTGTGCAATTTCTTCAAGATTTTTTCTTTCCATAATTGCGCCTGTCGGATTATTAGGATAAGGCAGTATCAGAACCTTTGTTTTGTCGGTAATTGCATTTTCAAGTTCTTGCGCAGTCAGGCGAAATTCGTTTTCGGATTTTAAGTTGATAAAAACATTCTTTCCCCCCGCAAGATATGAACAAGGCGCATAAGAAACATAAGATGGCTGAGGAATAATCACTTCATCCCCATCATTTATTATTGCCCTTAAACCTATATCAATGGCTTCTGAGCCTCCTACAGTGACAAGTATTTCATTTTGAGGGTTATAAGTTACCTGCTGAGTCCGCTTGATATAATTTGAAATTTCCTGCCTTAAAGGTAACAAGCCTGAATTTGAAGTATAAAAAGTCCGACCTTTTTCAAATGCATAAATACCTTCATCTCTTATATGCCATGGCGTTTCAAAATCAGGTTCGCCGACTCCGAGAGAAATCGCATCTTTCATTTCGCTTACGATGTCAAAAAATTTCCTTATTCCTGATGGTTTGATATTTTGAACTTTGTCTGATAAAAATTCCCTCACGGAGTAACAACCTCTCTTACATCCTCTTTTACTTCGTCTAAAATAGTGCCGTGGTCTTTGTATTTTTTAAGTACAAAATGAGTTCCCGTACTCAAAACATTGTCTAAAGTGGAGAGTTTATCTGAAACGAAAGCAGCAATTTCTTTCAGGGTTTTTTCTTCTAATGTTACCATCAAATCAAATCCGCCTGAAATTAAGTAAACGGATTTTACTTCAGGGTAGTTATAAATTCTTTGAGCGATTTTGTCAAACCCCTGCCCTCTTTGAAGTGTTACCCGAACTTCAATTATTGCAGAAACTTTTTCAATAGATGTTTTTTCCCAATCAATAAGAGTATGATAACCGCAAATTACTCTTTCTTCTTCAAGTTTTTTAATTTCGTTTGCAACTTCAATTTCTTCTCTGCCTAACAAAACGGCAAGTTCACTAATCCCGATTCTGCTGTTTTTTTCGATTATTGATAACAACTGTTCTCTCATGTTTAACTCCTTATTTGTTGTTATTGTAGCATAAATAAGTCAATTGTGAATTTGTGAATTGTTTAATACAAAATTATAAACAAAAAACCGAAGTTAAAATATGATAATTATGTATAGATGTTAATATATCAGATTTTGAACTGAATTATAATTCAACATCAGATTCGTGAATCGGGGCACCGATTACACGCTCAATTTCTGCCGCATTTATATTGTAATTCAGTAATACATTGTAGTAATCAAGTTGGGCATTGAGGTATGTATTTTCGGAATCTTTAAATTCAATAGCATCTCCCAAGCCTACCTGATAGCGTCTGAATGCCTGATACTGTTGTTCTTTTGCCTGTTGAAGCGCAAGTTTTGAGACTCTTATACTATCATAAGAATTCATAAGGCTTATATAAGCACTTTTTACGTCAAGATAGACATTTTGTCTTTCTTTTTCATAATCCGCTACGGCTTTTTTGTATGTCGCAGTCGCTTCATCAACCTGTTTTTTGAGTTTCATAAGGTTTACACCCGAATACTGCAATTGCGCACCAAATTGATAACCGTAGTCACCATTGATTTCTCGTCCGCCATGCTGATATGAGCCAAATGCACTTATATCCGGAGTGTAAGCCCTTTTCGATGCACGAACTGTTAATTCTGCGGCATCCATTTTTTTCTTAGCTGAAAGAAGTGACGGTCTTGATTCCTGAGCAGTTTTTATTAAATCTGTAAAATTAACCTGATATTCTTTTGAATTTAATTCGTCTTTCAATATAACCCCTGCAAGTTCAGGAATACCAACGGCGTTGGCAAGTTGCACCGCAGCAAGTTCAAGAGTATTTTTTGCTTTTATTTCGTTTAGTTGTGCTTTGCCAAGGTTATATTCAGCATAAGTTACATCAATTTTTGGTTTTTTACCGATTTCATAGTATGCTCGTGCTTGTTTTAACTGAAGTTCGTAATCTTTTACTGTTTCCGCATAAACTTCCTTTTGCACCTTTGCAAATACCATATTGTAATACGCAACTTTCACTCTGTATATTACATTTTCAATACTTGTTTCGGCATCATAACGGGTTGATTCATAAATTCTTTTGGCATTATCAGCCTGCGCTTTGGTTTTACCAAAGTCAAATAAAAGCATATCCGCAGACAGATTAGGGACATAGAACATATTATATGTCTGTGGTATCATACCTGCCATTGCTCCACCCATTGTCATAAGCATATTGTTTCGTGAATAACTTATTCCTGCAGTTAATTTTGGGAAATAATTACTCCAAGCCTGACCGATTTTGGTCTTATATATTTCAGCATTACTAATTGCAGACATAATTGTCGGGTTGTGAGTAATTGCAAGTTTTATACAGTCTTTGAGCGTTACCTCCTGAGGAATATTTGATGTATCGTAAAAATTTATTTGACTGTCAATGACAGGAAATTTTGATTCATACATTCCTTCTGCTTCTTTTGAAGATTTTTCTTTTGTTACTGCTTTTAGTTTTGTCTTTTTATTTTCTTGTCTTTTGTTTACTTTTTTCTGCTTTTCAGGTTTGACAATTTGAACAGGCGTAACCGTATTAGAGGTTTTAGAAGATGCAAGCACATTTGCTTTGTCATTTTTAATCTGCTGAACTATTTCTTCATCAGGCATATTTATATTAACTTTTTTGGCAAGTGCACTATTTAGCCCCATTGCACTTATTGAAATTATCAACGCTATATTTAAAATCTTTTTCATATTTTATCCTTTTTACAGGTCGGTCGTACTGTTATGCCGACATTTTATTATTCATCATAAGTCAAATCTTCTTGCGTAATCTGGCGTTTTGGAAATTTATCAACAAATTCCTGAACGATTACATAAAAAGCAGGAGTCAAAACTGCCCCCAAAGTTGCCGCCGCAACCATACCGCCAAATACGGTTGAGCCAACCGAGATTCTTGAATTTGCACCTGCACCGGTAGCAAAAATCATAGGTAATACCCCGATAATAAATGCAAGTTCAGTCATCATAATGGCTCTGAAACGAAGTTTTGCAGCCTTTATTGCCGCATCTCGAACAGACAAACCGTTATCCTCGTGTTCGGTTTTTGCAAATTCTACAATCAAAATAGATTGTTTTGCTGCAAGACCAATCAATGTAATCATACCAACCTGAGAATAAATATCAAAAGCCTGATTTATCATCAATTGGAATATCAAAGCACCAAGAGCAGCAACAGGAGAAATCAAAAGAACTGCAAACGGTATCGTAAAACTTTCATACAATGCAACAAGGAACAAATATACAAATATCAAAGCAAAACTGACTATCATAATAGTTTGTCCTGATGCTTCCCTTTCCTGTGCGGATGTACCTGACCAGTCAAATGTCATATCTGACGGTAAAACTCTTTTTGCCACTTCTTCCATAGCATTCATAGCATCACCGGAACTCTTACCCGGAGTCTGTTGCCCCTGAATTTGAACGGATGTATATAAGTTATATCTTGTAATTGAAGCAGTACCAATTGTCTGTTTTAATTTTACAAGTGACAAGACAGGAACCTGAACACCTGCTCTGTTAGTAACATAAATACCTTCCAAATCTGTTGCTTTATCTCTGAATTTACTTAATGCCTGCAATTCAACCTTAAATACACGTCCGTATTTATTGAAGTCGTTTACATAATAAGTTCCGAGCATTGAAGCAAGGGTTGCATACAATTCCTGCAAATCAACATTCTGCGCCATTGCTTTTGCATAATCTATATCAAGAATATATTGCGGAACATTCGCCTGAAATGTTGTATTTACATCGGAAAGTGTCTCGTTCTGATTTGCTTCCATAATAAGTTTATTTGCCCACTGCTCCATCTGTTGCGGAGTGTAATCCCCTTGTGAAAGCATTTGGAACTCAAAACCACCCATCATACTCATACCTTGAATTGCAGGAGGTGAGAATGATATAATTGAAGCCTCTTTTGTATTTGCAGCAATTTGTCTTATTCTGTTCAAAATTGCCGTATGAGAAAGGTCTGTCTCTCGCCCCTGAATTTTTCTTTTTATCCATCTTAATGGTCCGATTTTTCTGTAATCATAATCTTTCAACAATACAATGGCAAAAGCAGAGTTTGAAGCTCCGTTTCCGCCAAATACCGTTAGTTTTTTCTTATCAACACCATCAAGTTCCCCTACCTGAGCAACAAATCGTCTTGAAACTTCTTCGGTTCTCGGTAAAGATGCACCGTCAGGCAAAGTTATACTTGCAATCAAAACCTTTTGGTCTTCGTCAGGAATAAACCCTGTTGATGTTATTTTGAACGCGCCTGCCGTAATCAAAAGTATTGCTATATAAAATATAATAGTTAGTTTCTTATTATAAACAAATTTTTCAACAAATTCCATATAGAAATTTTCTAATTTGTCAAATCCCTGATTAAATTTTGCAACATAACGCAAGGTTCTTTGATTTATTCTGCTTATAACATGTTTTAAATGCGAGCGCAAAGATGTTTCGTGCATATCAATTTCATCATTTTGCTTTTTGCCCAAAAAGTGAGAACACATTGCAGGAGATAAAGACAATGCACAAATTGCAGAAATTGCAATAGAAACAGCAATACAAACAGCAAACTGTTTATACATAACCCCTGTCATACCGCCCATAAATATAATTGGTACAAATACCGCCATCAAAACCATTGCCATTGCAACAAGAGATGAACCCACTTCTTCCATTGTTAATTGAGTTGCAACAATAGCAGATTTACCTTCGTCAATATGCCTTTTAACATTTTCAATTACAACAATAGCATCGTCAACAACAACCCCAACTGCCAAAACCAATGCAAATAATGACAAAAGGTTGATAGACATATTCATAACTTTTAAAGCAAAAAATGTACCGATTAAGGATACAGGAATAGTCGCACACGGAACAAGTGTTGCCATCGCATCACCCAAGAACAAATAGATAATTAATACGACGATTAAAGCGGTCAAAAGAATTGTAAATTCAACTTCTGACATTGATTCTTCAATATAATCGGCATCATCTTTTGTTGTACTGATAACCAAGCCGTTATTTAACCTTGAATTAAGTTCATCGACTTTTTTGTGTACGGCTTTAGACATATCTATAATATTTGCATCAGGCAACTGCGAAATTACAATAACCGCAGACGGTTTACCGTCAACCAAACCTAAATTCTGATAAGATTGCGCACCGAGTTCGACTTTTGCAATATCTTTTATTTTTACATTTGAACCATCTATATTTGAACGGATAATTATATTTTCAAATTCTTTTACATCTTGTAATCTTCCCTTTGTTTTTAGGGTAATTTGTAGTGCCTGTTCATCATCAGTCGGTCTTTGCCCCAAAGCACCTGCCGTAACCTGAGTATTTTGAGCGGCTATTGCAGCCTTCACTTCACTTGTTGAAATATTTAACCCTGCCATTTTTTGAGGGTCGAGCCATATTCTCATTGCATAATCGCCGGAGCCGTAAACATCAACATCTGCAACTCCTTCAACACGTTTCAATTCATCTTTTACATAGATTGAACCATAGTTTGTCAGGTCTAATTGCGACCAATTCCCTCTTTCAGGAATAAGTGTCAAAATCAAAGCGCCTGAACCCGCAGACCTGCTCAGAGCCGTAACCCCCGTTCTTTGGACATCTTCAGGGAGTTGTGACTGAACTTGCTGGATTCTGTTTTGAACATTCATAAGGTTTACATTTTTATCAGTCCCGACTTTAAAGAACATTTTTAACTGATACATCCCATCATAGCAGGTTGATGTCATATATGTAAGATTTTCAACCCCGTTCAATTTTTGTTCAAGAACAGTTGCCACAGAAGATTCGACAACCTCTGCACTTGCGCCCATATAGTTAGCACTTACCTGAATTTGCGGAGGAGTAACATCAGGATAACTTTCTTGTTTTAACCCCGCAAGTGAAATCAAACCCATCAAAACTATACAGATTGAAATTACAAGTGCAAATCTTGGTTTTTGTATAAAGAAATATAAGTTTTTTTTATCAAATATCTTTTTCATTGTATTTATCCTAAATTAAGGCTATTCACTTTTTTGTTTCTTTTCGTATTCTTTTTTTGTCAAAATTTTAACTTTTTGTCCTTCAACACTGATATTCTGAACCCCTGCGATTACAATTTTGTCATTTTTATCAAGTCCTGATTCAACAATCCAGTGATTATCAATCTGGTCAGAAACTTTTATATCTTTTCTCTTAACGGTATTGTCTTTGTTTACAACCCAAACATAGTATCCGCTCATAGCATCACCCTTAGTGCAGGCTTGCGGAACAGTCATATATTTGAATTTTTTAGGAGATACCAAAGAAACTTTCATATAATCTCCCGGAACAAGCCACCAGTCAGAGTTATCAAATGTCGCTCTCATCTGAATCGAACCGGAATTTTTATCAATTTGGTTATCTACAAAATCAACTACACCTGTCTTGTCGTACCATTTTCCGCCTTCGAACTGGACTTTTACTTTTACATCTTTAAACTCGTTACTTGCTTTGAGCATTTTTATAAAGTCCGAACTTCTCAGGCTAAAGGTTACATAAACAGGATCCATACTTGATACATTTACTAACGGACCCGAAGTAAGTGATACATAGTTCCCTTCGGTAATTTTTACCTTACCTATTCTGCCGTCTATTGGTGATTTTATAGTTGTGTAACCCAAATTTACTCTTGCAAGTTGCAATTTTTGCCTTGCGGCATCTAACAATGCCTGATTTTGATTTCTTGACGCAAGAGATTGGTCAACATAAGAATGGCTGACCAAATCTTCTTTAATCAGTGCATTTGCTCTGTCTAATTCTTGTTGTGAATTTAAAAGCAATGCGTTATACTGATTAACAGTCGCCTGTGAATTACGTACTTCAAGTTGAAATTCCTGAGGGTCAATTTGGAACAATGTTTGACCTTTTTTTACAAAATCACCTTCATTAAAGTATTTTTTCTGTAAAAATCCTGCAACTCGAGCCATTACATCAATTGAATATTTTGCTTCAACCCTGCCCGTTGATTCGGCACTGATATAAGAATCTGTATTAACAGGATAATCAACAACAACTTCTTTGGGCATCCTCATCATTTGCTGCATGATAAGCCCCGTAACAAGTCCTGATAATTTGTTATAAACTATTGGCGCAATAATTATAATCAAAGTAAGTATTGCAAGTTTTTTTCTTGTCATTTTAATATTTAATTTCATAGATTTTCTCCGATTTTACTATTTTTTAATTTAACCATAAACTTTGCTAACATTCAAGTAATATACATAATATGTGTTTATAAAGAATATTCAGATCAAATTTGTGTAAATAATTATTTTAAAGCAGAAAAATGGCATACTACTTTACAGCAGTATGCCATTATCTTAATTTTTATCTAATGAAAATTAAACAGCAACTTTCATTGTTTTTTCAATAATTTCGTTGAAACTGTCTGCTTTTAATGAAGCACCACCGATTAAAGCTCCATCGATATCTGATTGAGCCATTTGTTCTTCGATTGTAGAAGGTTTTACAGAACCACCGTAAAGAATTCTGATTGAATCAGCCGCACTTTGACCTGCTACATCTGCCACAACTCCACGAATCATTTTGATAACTCTGTTTGCTTCAGTTGCATCACAAGATTTACCCGTTCCTATAGCCCAAATAGGTTCGTATGCAATAACCGATTTTGCAACATCTTCGGATGAAATTCCATCTAAAGCTGCTCTGATTTGTGAAGCAATCCAACTGTCAGTAATACCTGATTCTCTTTGTTCTAAAGATTCGCCACAGCAAATAATAGGAATTAGACCGCCTGCCAAAATTGCTTTTGCTTTTTTGTTAATCATTTCATCAGTTTCAGAAAAATATTGTCTTCTTTCGGAGTGTCCGATAATAATATATGAACAACCTGCATCTTTTGCCATTTCAACAGAAATTTCACCTGTATATGCCCCTGAAGTTTCCCAGTGGCAATTTTGAGCGGCAATGGCTAATTTGGTACCGTTACATCCGCAATCACATGGAATTTCTTTTACCTGATTTAAACAAGTAAATACAGGTGCAATCACAACTGAAGGTAATTGAACTGCGCTATAATTTGAAACAAACGAACTTATACCTTCATATAATGCTCTTGCATCACTTTGAAGTAAATTCATTTTCCAGTTTCCTGCAATAATTGGTTTTCTTGACATAATAAAATCTCCTTTTCTTATCTGATACATACACATTGATTTTATATTAAACAAAAATTTAATACAACAATAATATGCCTTATTGCATATGACTTTAAAATATTGTATAATTTTGTATATAAATCGGAGGTATAAAAATATGTTTGGTTATAAAGGGTATAAAAAATCAGGTTTTACATTAGCGGAAGTTCTTATTACATTAGGTATTATCGGTACCGTCGCCGCTATGACAATTCCTACATTGATGATGAACTACCATAAACGTATTTGGGAGTCAAAATTAAAGAAAATATATTCAATCGCAACAAATGCATGCGAGCGTATGCTTATTGAAGAAAATGTATCAAGAGTAAACGAAACCACAGTATACGGAGAAGTTACGAATGACAATTTGAGAGCATATTTTAAACTGATGAAAGACGGAGAACAGGTAACTGGTAAAGGATTTTCTATATTGCTTCCTGATGGCGGAGTTTTGTATCTCAATGCAACAGATAACGGATTTACATTTTATACCGATGTAAACGGAACAGACACGCGCCCGAATACTGCTGGTCGTGATGAATTTGAATTCAGGCTGGACCAAAATTGTGCATACGACAGTAATATAGGCGAAGGAGCATCTGATGCCGCTACCGCATTTAAAGATGTTGTTGAAAATAATTGGGAAATTCATAATTAAGGTACGATAGTATGAAAAAAGCATTTACATTTCTCGAAGTTATGTTCGCACTCATGATTGTCGGTTTGATCAGTGCAATGGTCATCCCTGTATTTTACAATACATACGGACACAAAGTTATGAGTACCCAACTCAAAAAAGCCTGTGTTCAGATAACACTTGCAACAAAAGAAATTATGACGGATGAAAGAGCCGATGACACAATGACATTGGACAATGAAGAACTTGACAGTGACACCGAACGAGGATTTTATTATACTTCTGCAGGTGTTAAAACTTCAAATGCAACTCAGGGTGTTCAATATTTTCTCAATGAATATTTTCAACATTCAAAAGTAAATTGCGGTTCTGGTGGAACAGACGATTGTGTTGGGGCAAAATACAGAACCCCGGGGAAAAAAGATCTTGGGAAAATACCAACTGATTTTTACTGTATTAAAACGGTCAATTTTGCTGCAATATGTATGAAATTTGATGAAACTGATAAAGTTACAAAAGTAATAGTAGATGTAAACGGCGCAGAAAAGCCTAATATTACCGGTTCTGATACATTTGTAATGTATATCACAAATGACGGGAATCTAAAAGATTTGGATGAAGATGAGGCAAACTGCAATGCTGACAGAACAACAGGAGATTCTGTTATTGATTATGCAGCAGGGTGTTTTACAAAAGTCGTTGCTAACGGCTGGGTCATGCCAAAAGACTAAATATCATCTCCAAGCAAATCACAAAGCGCCTCATATTTGATTCTTTTGCCGTCTTTATTTGTATAAATAAACTTGGTAAAACCGCTTTCGTTGTTTTGAATAATAAATTCTTTACCGATTAGGTTGTTATTAGGGAAAAGAAAAACATTGATATTTTTTAATACATTACTTTTATTTTTTCTTAAATGGTCAATGTGATAGCGTTCGTTGCCCAAACCGTCTTTAACAATAGTTTTTATACATTCCCCGTCTTTATTTATATACTGTTTTGATGACTTTATATTATTTTTTGCATCTTTTTCTACAAATTTTATTATACAGTCGTTTTCATCATAAAAAGTCTCAGTTTTAAAATCATCATAAATTTCCGAAAGCTTTATAAGATGTTTATTTTCATCATATTCAGACAAATTTTTATATGAGCCGAGAGAATCATAATAGGTTATTTCACATGATTTTATTGATTTATTCGGATAATATTTATTAACTGTTTTTTCGATAAGTTTATTATTTTGATTATAAACAGATTCTTTTACTAAAAGATTATCCTTGTTAAATATACTTTTTGTTGTCTGGATTGTCTTACCGAATTTATTAAGGCGTCTTGAGAATATTACATTCCCTTTTCCGTCAAAAGTATTTTCTATAAACCATTTACCATTACATTCGCTTGATATTTCCCGAAATTTATGCCCGAAATCATCATAGAAAACTTTTTTATCATAATTCCATTTATTCGCACTGTCACTTGCCTGCACCCAAATCGGATTACCTTTTTTATCAACAATATAATTCATATTTGCACTAAAATTTCCGTTTGCGCTTTTAAATATACAGGTATAATTATTCCCCTCAGAACTTATAACAGAAATTGCGCCGTTTTTTGAATTACGAATAATCGTTTTATCAACAACCCCGTTATTCAAAATAAAATCACCCTGCAAATTTTTTAGTTGAATACGACCTTTGCCCAAATATTCTGCCTGATTTAAAAAATATCTCGTTTCGATACTTATATCATCTGTATATTTTATAAAGCCGAAAAGAAGTTTAGGTGATATTACATATCGTATCAATTTCCCTGCCTGATTAAATGTTCTTCCTATAACACCATTAATTGTTTCCTGACGGGTATAATCAAGTCCGATATGATGTTTAATTTCTTTTACAAAAACATCTTTACCATTCTTTTTAACATTTATAAGATTACCGCTTGAATCGTATTCGTATAAATGCTGATTCAAGATATTATCTTTCGTTTTTGATGCAGAATGAAGCAAGCCGTTTTTATAATTCAAACACAAAAGACTTCCGATTTCTGTTTTTGTAAAAAATGTCCCGGAATATCTTTTAGCACCCTTTAGCAAAATTTTCCCATCGTATTTTAATGATTTATCAAAAGAATTTATTTTAAACATGCTGTAAATAAAACGCCTAAAGATTTTTTTTGCGCCTTATCGCATTGCAAATTTACATCCGCAATAATTTTGGCGATATAGATTTAATTCCTTTGAAATTTTATTTGTTTTTAAAAAGCCGTCATTTTTTCTGAAATTTATCGGCAGATATTTTAAATTATATTTTTGTGCAATCTGTGTACCAATTTGAGATAATTTTTCATAATTTTTGTGCGGACTGATTACCATTGATGTTGTAAATTCTTCTATACCAAGTTCATTTGCTTTTTGTGCGGATTTATTTAAACGAAGTTCAAAACATTTATCGCACCTTGCACCTTTTTCGGGTTCATTTTCAAGTCCTTTTACAGATTCATAATAAACATCAGTTTCATAATTTCCGACAAAAAGTTCACATCCATAATGTGCACACAAAGTTTTTTCCGCTTCAAGTCTTCTTTGATATTCTTCATCAGGAAAAATATTAGGGTTATAAAAATATACGACAACAGAATATCCCATATCTTGTAATAAAGATATGGGATAACCCGAACATATACCGCAGCATGCGTGCAGTAAAACCTTTTTAGAAGAATTTATATTTTGGTTTTGCTCCATTTTCAATCAACCATTTTTTTAATTCAGGATACGGTTTTACACCCATATCAAACTTGTCGCCGATTTTCATTGACGGAGTACCGACCATACCTTTAGAAAAAGCATAATCTATATCTTTATTAATAGCATCAGCTATTTCTTTAGAATTTGCATCTTTTTTAAGTTTGTCAAAATCAAGTTTTATACCTGATTCTTTCAAGTTTTTAATAACATCTTCTTCATTTGTTGCAGGTTTATCAAACAACAAAGATTCAACTTCCCAGAATTTACCCTGCTTTTTTGCCGCCAGACCGTATTTTGCACTAACACATGAACCGATATGGAAATCTCCTCTCATATATTTATTACAAGCCTTATCCAAAGGCATATTATGATGTTCAACACGAACATTCTTAAATTCAGTTACTACTTTATGTACCATAAGGTTGCATGTATAACAAATCGGGCACATATAATCGGAATAAACTTCCAAAACTACCGCATCCTTATCAGGTGAACCCAAAACATTTCCTTTAACTGCATAAATATTTGATTTGAGTTTTAAGAATTCGCCAAACGCTCTGTAACCTTTTAATGCCGGAGAAAATTTTGCACTTGTAAATGTCCAAGAGAAAAATCCGCATGCAAGAGCCATCACAAGAATAAATGCTATTCTGTAAGGTAATGGTTTCAATGCATCTACAAAATCGACCCAACTTTGTCTGACTGCCCCGATAAAATGTCCCTGCAAACCCGCAGCAGCAACAAGACCGATTAAGAAATTGAGTAAATATGTCACAAGACACATTACACACAATTTTTTAATCTCAAAATAACTTATACCAAATAATGTCATTGAAATTAAAAACGAAATTAATCCTAATGCCGCAATATAGTGAAATTTATTTTTAAATACTTCAAGAAATTTCAAAAACGGTACTTTTTTAAGTCTGTCAACCATTAACATTATGCCCATAAATACATACAGGAACAAACCCCAATATGCCAAAGGCACACCCAAAAACTGTGATTCAACAGTTCTTGCAACACCGTCACAGTCAATAAAATCGTTTACCGAACAAAAACTTGGCAACGCATGTTCATTGAAATTTGCCTGATAATAAATATATGCTAAATCAATTGTTACACCAATTCCTATCAAAACAAGGACGGCAATTATAAATGTTTTCCAAAAATGTTTTTTGTTCTCTTCCATTATATTTTCTCCCTTTTAACAATTAAATATTACCCTTTAAATACAAATTAATCAACTCATTTTTATTTATTATGGTATAATTGCATTATGGTTAATGAAGAAAAACAAAATTCAACAACTCAAAATCGTTTAATAATCTTCGGGCTTGTATTTAGCACTATTCTTGTAATGGTTATAGCAGTGTTGACAAATGTAAATATTCAGAAAAAACTGAATATGAGCCATCACGCATTCGGGCAAATTATATCTAAAACTATAGCAATTGAAAGCGCGGATTTGATAAAAGAAACAGTACTTACAGGAAAAACCGAGAAACTAAAAAATCATTCGGAATTACTGCTTAAATCCAATAAAGATATTATTTTTGTCGAATTTAGCGACCAAAGCGGAAAGAATATCTACAAAACAGTAAATAAAGAAGCAGGCAGAGAAAAATCCGATATTACGGTATCTTCTCAAATCAAAGATTCAAAAACCGAAGAAAATCTTGGTTCTGTATCAATCGGATTATCGGGGAATGCCATAGGGAATTTATCCTCGACAACTAAAGCCTCTATATTATTTGTTTTTATTATTGTCTGGTTAGTTTTTGCATTTGTTATATTAATAAATAATTTTCTTATCACAAGAGAATTAAAAATATTTAGAGATGGTGTAAAACGTATATCATCAAAAGAATTTGGGGTAAAAATTGCAAGCGAGGAAGTAAGTCAGGAAGTCCGAGAACTCTTTAACGCTTTTAACGATATGTCAAACAAACTTCACCTTTATGAAGAATCAAATATTGAACAATTAACGCTTGAAAGAAACAAATTACAAGCAGTATTGATGAGTATTGCAAACGGGGTTATAGTTTGTGATAACAACGACGAAGTAACCATGCTAAACGACCATGCAAAAGAATTGTTGGAATTGCAGGGTGACCAATTACTGAATACAAATATAAAAAATTATGTAGATTCTGACGGGAATTTCTGTTTCAGCGAAAAGATTGACGAATACAAACAATTATCTCTTGAAGAGAGAGCATCAAAACCCGTTATATTCAATGTAAAACTTGATGATAAAACATTAAAGTCAATTATTTCGCCAATGTTTACTCAAAATCGTGATTATGTCGGATACATAATAGTTATGATTGATGTAACAAAAGAAGCAGAGACAGATTTAATGAAATCTCATTTTATCTCAAATGTTTCTCACGAACTTCGTACACCTGTTACGGTTTTGAGAAGTTATATAGACACTTTATATGATATGGGAAGTGATTTTAGTTACGAAGAACAAAAAGAATTTATAACAACACTTCACACAGAAATTGTCAGACTTCAAAATATGGTAAACGATATTCTTGATTTTTCAAGACTTGATTCCAATGCAAAAATTGAGAAAAGCGAAAATGATTTGTCACAATTGGTTGATTATTGCGTGAATGAAGTTCAGGCACTATTAAAAGAACATAATTTAAAAATAGAAGTTGAAAAAGAAGCTGATCTGCCGATGGTAAACTGCAATTATGATTCAATCGCAAGAGCATTAACAAATTATCTTTCTAACGCAATTAAATATGCCCCAAACGATTCGTCAATCAAAGTAAGACTATATCGGGATAATAATGATGTTGTTCTGACAGTCCGAGATGAAGGTATCGGAATTGCACCGGAATTTCAGAAAAAAGTATTTGAAAGATTTTACAGAGTTGAAAATAAAACTCACAGTGTCAAAGGCACAGGTTTAGGCCTGCATCTTGTAAAAACCACTATTGAAAAACACCACCATGGACATGTATTTGTAAATTCAGTTCCCGACCATGGTTCGACTTTCGGATTTACGCTGCCGATTGAAGATATTGAAGAAGATGAAGATTTAATGTAATTTTCATTTATATATATGACGAAAAAGCCTGTTAAATTCGCTATAATTTTTTTATGAAAATATTTAAAAGAATTATCAGAATTTGTGCATTGTTTGCAAAAAAAAGACGCTTGAAACGGATATTAAAACATTATCATAAAACAAGTGCAGGGAACGATATTTCAAAAACAATAATTTCTGAGGGCGCGAATGTAACTCTCAATTCAAAATCCAAAAGTATATCACAGGAAGTTTACAACAATGTAAAAGACATAGTAAAACAGACAAATTGTGACGGTGAAAAACTTTTGGGGTATGTAAAGGCCTCCGGAACAAAGATTTATACCGTTATAAATGCAGAAAAACTACTAAAAAACATTTCTGAAGAAGAAGGATTTATACCGGAACAAAAGGGATTTGATGCATTGTATTTATCATTTATAACAATGAGCGGATTAAAATTAAAAACAGAACCGATGTTTGTATTTGGGAAAACAAATCCTGAAAGATACCTCGTTTTGTATAATTTTTACAAGTGGTATTCAATGAAAGCGGGATTGGGCGGATTTGAGTATGAAATTCAAAAAAAATATAATAAACTTATGAAAAACATAAATAAAGCAAATGTAGATAATTTACCGCTTGAAGATATTGCAGGGTTGCAGGAAGCAATCGCCAGAGACAGTGAGGCAACTGACTTTGTACTGAATTATGAAAAAGAAAATGAGGTATCCAAAAAAGTTAGCGAAAAAATTTCTCAAGATGGCGGAGCAAGTATTTAAAAAATATTCTTGACATTAAAATTTGTTCTTGTTAGGATAATTATACACGGTTTAGCCGAGATTATTGAATAGCACATAAGCGCTTGTAGCTCAGCAGGTAGAGCACTCCCCTTTTAAGGGATAGGTCGCGCGTTCGAATCGCGCCAAGCGCATAAAATAAAAGATAGGTTTTATCCTATCTTTTATTTTATATGTTTAGCAAAGATTTGAGCGCAATTTGCGTTCGGCGGATTTTTCTGCTTTTCATAATAACATATTCGAGAGGATAAGGGGCTGTAATGTTTAGGATCCTTAAAATATTTTTGCTTTTATGTTTGTTTACATTCATTTACAAAAAAGCAATTTTTTAGCGATTATATACTTTATATATATAAAGCATATAAGATAAGGAGTGCGCGCTATGGATGTACAACAATTATTAGACAAAATTGCGGATTTAGAACTTGAGAGTGAATACGGTGCACCGGCAGATGCGGCGAAAGCATCAATGGAACTTGCAAAATGCCAAAACCAATTAGCGAAAATGTATGGTTTTGACAATTTTTCTGATTTCAAGGCATCAGGAGAATTTGATATGATTATAAGAGCACATGAGGAAGGAAAACCAACACCACAAGGGATGCACACTGAAGAATACAATGGAGGTTCTGTTTTTACAGCAAAAGTTAAGATGAATTATGGCAAAAGTCACTTAGATTTTTGTGACGGATTAAGAACAATCGGATATTCAGAGGCTGAGATTAAAAATATGTGCAGACAAGAAGGGATAAAATATAATCCGCCTATGTTTCAGGTTGGTAGTAAACCAAAAGCAAAAAATCCGGTAAAATACAATCAGCCAAATCCTGTTAGACCTAATACAATTACAAGAATTTGGAACTGATAGTAAAAAAGATGTGATTTGAACTGAACTCTAAAAATTAGACAAAGTAAAAAGAAGTCGATTTTAGGGCTTTAGTTCATTGGTACCCTCGCCTTATATTTTATTATTGTTGGGTATCATCCAACCTACAATTCTATATAGGTGATACCACAAAAATAAGTTAAAATCAGCACCCACCCCAACCCTCCCTCGTGAGGGATGGAGAAATTTCAAATTGAACAGAATGTGAAATTTAGAAATTTGGGTGGGTGATTTTCCATTAGGGATAACCGTTTTGCCAAAATTTTGTGATAAATAATATATAATTGCCATAATTTTTTATATTTATTGTAGGGTTTCACCCAACCTACAATTCTTAGGGAAGGAAAATTAAAAGGCGGAGTTGATACCTCCGCCCTACATTTTATTTTATAGGACAGTTTTGGTTTTGAAATTAAACAATTTGTGTAACAAAAAACTTAACCTACGGTAAAGAATTTGTTATATTGCTTGTTTTTGTGCTATGATATAGAAAAGAATTTAAGATTAGGGGAGAAATACATGTCAGAAAATTTGACTAATGATACAGCCATAGACGCAATGGAAACTGCGGCTGAAAATGTTGCTAAAGAAGAATTGAGAAAACAAATAAACGAGGAGTTTGTTGACCCGTCAGGCGGAGTGCATGACGATTTTGAAACACAAGCATCAAGCGAATACGGAGCAGATAATATCCGAGTTTTGGAAGGTCTTGAAGCCGTTCGAGTAAGACCGGGGATGTATATCGGTTCAACTTCACAAAGAGGGTTGCACCACTGCATTTATGAAATCGTGGATAATTCTATTGACGAATCATTGGCAGGCTATTGTACGGATATTCATGTAACAATTAACAAAGATAACAGCATTACGGTAGAAGACAACGGTCGTGGTATCCCTGTTGATATCAAGCCTGAAACAGGCAAGTCCGCATTAGAAATCGTACACACGGTTCTTCATGCAGGCGGTAAATTCGGGGACGGCGGATACAAAGTATCAGGTGGTCTGCACGGCGTTGGTGCTTCAGTTGTAAACGCTTTATCAGAAAAATATATGGTAGAAGTTTCCCGTCAGGGCTATGTATGGCGTCAGGAATATATGAGAGGGGAACCTCTTGCTCCTGTTGAAAAAGGTGAAGCAACCGACAAAACAGGGACTAAAACAACATTCTGGCCAGACCCTGAAATCTTTACCGAAACAACCGAAATTGATGTTGAAGTAATCGGGACAAGACTTCGTGAAATGGCGTTCCTTAATAAAGGTTTAAAAATTATATTTAAGCATGCGGGAATGGAAGAACCTGAAGTATTCCACTACGAAGGCGGTATCGGAAGTTATGTTGAATTTTTGAATAAGAACAAAACCGTATTACACGATAAACCAATCTATATTGAAAAAGTTGTCGGAGATATTCAGGTTGAAGTTGCAATGCAATATACAGACTCTTATACCGAAAATGTTTTATCTTTTGCAAACAACATCAACACTCATTCGGGCGGTACTCACATGACAGGGTTCAGAAACGCTATTACCCGTGTGTTGAATGATTATGCAAGAAAAAATAAAATATTAAAAGATTCTGACCAAAACTTGTCCGGCGATGATGTCAGAGAAGGTTTAACCGCCATAGTATCCGTAAAAATTCCTAACCCTGAATTTGAAGGGCAAACAAAAGAAAAATTAGGTTCTATTGAGGCTTTGGGGGCTGTACAAGATGCTGTCAGAGATAAGTTGCAGGAATGGTTGGAATTTAATCCTAAAATGGGCAAAGCTATTTTGGAAAAAACCCTTCAGGCGCAGAGAGCAAGAGAAGCAGCAAGAAAAGCAAGAGAACTAACAAGACGTAAGACAGTTCTTGAAAATTCTACTTTGCCTGGGAAACTGGCAGACTGTTCAAACAGAGATCCATCTCAATGTGAAATATTTATCGTTGAGGGAGATAGTGCAGGCGGCTCTGCTAAACAGGGCAGAAACAGAATGTTTCAGGCTATTTTACCATTGAGAGGTAAAATTCTCAATGTTGAAAAAGCACGTTTGGACAGAATTTATGCAAATAACGAAATTCAGTCAATGGTTCAGGCTTTTGGTATAAAAATCAGCCGAAATCCTGATGAAGTTGAACTTGAAAAACTTCGTTATCATAAGATTATTATTATGACAGATGCGGATGTTGACGGTGCTCACATCAGAACATTGATGCTTACTTTCTTCTTCCGTTATGCAAGACCTTTGATTGAAAACGGTTATGTTTATATTGCACAACCGCCTTTATTCAAGGTTACTCAGGGCAAAACATCAGAGTATTTATTCAATGAACATGTTCTTGATAAGATGTTAAAAGAAAGAGGTATCAAAAACCTCAGCCTGTCTGATAAAACGAAGAAAAATGTCAGAACTGGAGATGAACTTTTGGAACTTATTAAAAATATGACAGAGTTTTACAAGTCATATAACAACCCGATTTTGAACTTGTTCCCTGCAGTATTTTTAAGAGGTTTAGTTCGTTCGAATGTTCAGTTAACTGATTTTGATTCGCAGGATGTGATGAACAAACATTGTGAATATTTGAATCACTATTTACAAGACCACGCTAAAAACTACAATATTGCAGAGGCTGAAAACTATAAAGTTGAAGTTAAATATAATGCGGAAAATGCTAAATATTCATTCGTATTGCATTTGAATAACGAAGAACACGTTGTCTTAAATCAAAATATAATTAAGAGTACCGAGTTTAAGAAACTTCGTGAATCATATCCGCTAATCAGAGATTTCTTGATTGAAGAAACTGACGGTTTGATTTTGGAAACGGATGCTGAAAAAATTGAAATAAATTCGTTTGAAAAACTTCAAAAAACAATAGATGATAGAGGTCAAAGAGGATTGCAAATTCAGCGTTTCAAAGGTTTAGGCGAAATGATGCCACAACAACTTTGGGAAACAACAATGGATCCGGCAACAAGAACATTGTTAAAAGTAAACATTGAAGATGCAATGATGTGCGACCAATTGTTTGATATACTGATGGGCGACAGGGTTGAACCAAGACGAGATTTCATTCAATCCAATGCAGTATATGCAACAAATATTGATACATAAAACACAAAAGACCGAACATAATGTTCGGTCTTTTACATAAATAATATTTTGTTAAAAGTTTAGAATTATGTTAAAATCTTTTTATCAGAATTGGTAAGGAGATTTTAATATGACACAGCCTGCAACAAAAAACGTAAAATTTGACCCGGGATTTGCTCAACATACAACAATTTTATCCATAAATCTTGAATATATTTATGCAAAAATAAATTCCTTCAAAAACTTTGGGCAGAAAAAAACAAGTTTTAAATTTAATTATAAACAGATAACAAGAATGGTTGAAAATAATGTCGGATTTTGTTTGGGCAGTCTTTTGTGGGCAGTTTATATAAAATCATCAGGCGATTTGAATATCGAAGGGAATCCCTGCTTTGGGGATACTTTTGACAAAGACGAAACCTGTGGAGAAATTGATTTTTCCATTGAGTATTTTGAACAACTCAAAAAAGATGCAAAATATTATTTGGGACAAAATTATGAAATTAACCCTTTGTATATAACAATTTTAAATTTATACAAAGAATTTTTGCTTGAAAATAAAAACTTTGTTTCAACAAAAACAACAAATGATATTATTTTGCCAAAAGATATTATCATTCCGGCGGAAGCGGATTTAAAAACAATTCACTCAAAGATAGAAGAAGTAATTCAAACAGGCAACCTGCTTGACCTGACTGAAGTATTTAATTTGGTTTATACAAAATAAAAATTCCTCTCTATTATTGGGAATGGAAAACAAAAGTAACGGATAATGGTAAATTTAAAAACAAAACTTTATCAGATGTTTATACTCGGTCTTGAAGGCGGAGAGTATAAAAACGCTCTAAAGCAGGGATTAGGCGGAGTTATATTTTTCTCAAAAGATATTCATTCAAAAGAGCAATTTAAAGAACTGATAAATGACATAAAGTCGCAAAGTCTGATTTCACCGTTTCTTTCAATAGATCAGGAAGGCGGAAGGGTTGAACGCACCGAAAATATCCATTTCGGTAAAAAATATTTATCGGCAAAGTTTGCATTTGAAAAAGGAGAAGAATTTTTATCGGAACAAACCCGACAAATTGCGCAGGAATTAAAATCTTACGGTATTAATCTTAATTTTGCTCCATGTATTGATGTTAATACAAATCCTGATAATCCGATTATCGGCGAAAGGGCGTTTTCCTCTGAACCTGATGATGTTATAAAGGCAGAAAAGGTTGTATCAGCGATTTACAAAAATAACGGCATTATTCCATGTGTAAAACATTACCCAGGACACGGAGATGCTAATACAGACAGCCACCTGACTTTGCCAAAGATAGATTTAACTCTTGAACAGATGGAGCAAATTCATATAAAACCGTTTAAATATGCAATAAAAAACGGAGCGCAAATGGTTATGGCTGCGCATTTGCACTGTACCTGCTTTGAAAAAGAGCCGATTCCGACATCGCTTAGCAAAAATGCGCTGAATTATCTGCGTCACGCTTTGGGTTTTGACGGGGTAATAATATCAGATGATATGATAATGAAAGGGGTTGCCGATTTTGGTCAGGTCGAAGCCTGCGTGATGGGGATAAAGGCAGGTTTAAATATGTTTATCTACCGCAACTCGGACAAGGACACAATAAATATTATTGAAAGTATTTATGACCTTGTCAAAAAAGACAACGAATTGCAGGAAAAAATTGAAAAGTCTTACAATAAAATTATTGAATTAAAGTATCAAATATGATTATATAGTAAACACTCATAGTTCTCGCATAATTCTATTAAATCATTTAATTTTATATTTAGTATCTCTGTTACTTCAGCGATATGTTCACAGTCAACTCCATTATCAGAGTTATAGATTATTACCTCATTTATAATTCGTACGATATTTGCTATTTTATAAATTTCTGATGTAATTTTTTCTGCATTATTTATTATTTCTTTTTTATACATACTAAACCTTTCAAATGTAAAAAAATGTTTCAAGTATATTCATGTTTGAGATATAAATATATCTTAAACATGAATATACTACTAATAATGTTATGTTTTGTCAATGATTTTAAAATAATATATAATTACTATATGCAAAAAGGCGCAAAAGAATACATAAAATCACTTTTGGCATTAAGAGGCATAACAATAAAACAACTTGCCGAAATGATTGCCCTCAAAACAGGTAAACCATGTTTACCGACATCTCTTTCAAATAAATTTTCAAGAGGAACTATGCAATTCAGCGAAGTCCAAATGATTGCAGAACTACTTGGTTTTGAAATTACATTCAACGATATTGAATTAAAATAATAATTACGGTCTACCCCTTTTGGACATGTTGATTTTTGAAAAAACATCATTAAATAGTTTGTATGGTGTTTAATAGTGTAAAAAATTATTATGAAATTTTAGAAGTTGATACGGATGCAGATATTACTCAAATAAAATCTGCTTACCGCAAACTTGCACGCAAATATCACCCCGATGTTAATAAATCGCCGGAAGCGATAGAGATGTTCAAAGAAATTACAAATGTTTATGAAACACTTTGCAATGACGAAGAACGCAAAAAATACGACATAGTAAACGGTATTTTTAAAAAATCCCCCAAAACTGAAAACAGCACTAAAGCCGAAAATATTAAAGAGCAAGCAAAACAGACAACTCAATCAGAACCAAAAGAAGAAAATAACAAGACGGAAGAAGTAAAACAGGAACCCCCAAAACAAGACTCGCCAAAAAGCGAACAAAAGACACACTCAAAATCACAAAAACAAAATTCAATTTTTAAAACCATAAAATATTGGAGTGCAAAATTCAGAAAAAGCCAAAAAGAAAAAGAATCTAAAAAGCCACAAAAAGGTGAAAACTTAACAACAGAAGTCGTAATTACTCCTGATGAAGTTATGACGGGTTCAAAACGAATAATAAATATCCGCACCACAAAGACATGTCCAAAATGTTTCGGGCATAAATTTGCAAATGGCGACAAATGTGCTAATTGCGGCGGCAAGGGAACTATTACAGAAACAAAAAAAATTACACTCACAATCCCGAAAGGGGTAAAAGACGGAGCAAAACTTCGTCTGAAAGGCGAGGGAGCCTCAGGCAAAAACGGCGGAGCAAACGGTGATGTTTATGTCAAAATCAGAATTGAGACAAAAACTCAGGTGCATTTTGATAAACTGAACATTTATTATAATGTGCCTATAACGCCGTTTGAAGCCGCTTTGGGGGAAGAAATTTCCATTCCTGCATTTGACGGAACAATAAAATTGAAACTTCCTAAAAACACCTGTTCGGGACAAAAATTCCGTATTGCAAAGCAGGGTTTAAAGAAAAACGGCAAAGTTGGTGATTTAATTATTACTGTAAGTATTGAATTTTCTCATAATTTGTCGGATGATGAAATCAAACTGTACGAACAGTTGAAAAATTTATCATCAGATAATGTGAGGAAAAATTTTGGCTACGGAAGTTAAAATCAAAGAAATATTTGAATCAATACAGGGCGAAAGCCCGTTTGTCGGAACAAAACAGCTATTTATCCGATTTTGCGGTTGTAATCTTAATTGTGACTATTGCGATACGAATTTTGATGCAAAAGATGCAGTTTCTTATACTGCAGAAAGTTTGGTAAAAAAAATTCAAAATAATTATGACCTTAAAAGAATTCATTCCGTTTCTTTAACGGGCGGAGAACCGCTTTTGCACGCACAGTTTATAAATGAATTTGTTCATTTTTTGCCAGATATAAAAATTTATCTTGAAACTAATGCGACATTAACAGATGAATTGTTAAATGTAAAAGATAAAATTGATATAATTTCTGCAGATATCAAACTGCCAAGTTCGGCAGGCAAAGACACATTTGACCTGCACGATAAGTTTTTAGAAAATTGCAACGGGATTTATACTTTTGCAAAAATAGTTTTTGATAAAAATATAACTGACGAAGAAATAAAGACCTGTGCAAATTTAGGTGAAAAACACAATATAGTGCTTATACTTCAACCCAAAATGGACGGGAATAAAATGAGCGTGGATAACGATTTTTGCCAAAATATTTTAAATAAATTTTTAAATATTTATCCAAATACCAGACTCATACCTCAGGTACATAAATTTTTGAATTTAAGATAGCAAAAAAAATTGTTTTTTATACATACTTTACTGAAATAAAACAAATTTAATTCAGTAACATACCAATTAAATCAAAAATGTTTGACCTTGCACATAAAATTTTGGCAAAATTATAAAGGTTTTAATTTAGCCAAAATATTTTTGCAGGCTGTCTTTATCAAAGACTTCAATACTATTTTTCGAGTGAATAAATATCATTGATGTGGTTATTGTTTTTAAGGTGTCAAAGTCTGAGAATGCCATTTTAGAGCGCAAATCATCCATATTATTTGATAAAAACTCCATAATAATGGTTTTCCCATCATAAACAAGACTTGAGAAATAATCAAAAGATGCTTTTGATTTAATACCCTCAAGATAGATTATATCGGGGTTTTGGAAGGTTATAAATCTTGCAGCCTTATCCATATTAAACCCGACATTTTCGTTAAATTCGCACTGATTAACACCTTTAAGTTCATATTTTGCGATACTTTCAAGCGTCATAATATTTTTCGAAGTCGTTTTTGCCGCTTCCTGCAACAGTGAATAAATAACATGAGTTTTACCGCTTAATGATGAACCGCAAACTAAAATTATACCCGGCTTTTCAAGTGACTGACGGATTTCTGACAATTCAAATTTTGAACCGATAATTTCGGATAACTGTTTGGGCGGTTTATAAATTTTTAGGAAAATTCTTTCCCCCATAATTGTTGGGAAAGTTGAAACACTTGACATTACAACAATATCATCTACTTTAAAACAAAGTTTACCAAGTTGCGGAACCTCAGATACTGACGGATCAAGTTCGGATAAACTCTTTAATTTCGCGACAAAAGAGGAGATTAAAACGGCAGGAATAAAGCCTTTGTTAATTATCTCACTCTGTTTTTTAAAGTTTACACCCAAACCTTCATCTTCACCCTGAAAAACTACTTCATGAATATCTTCCACAATTGCCTGTTTTAAAATTGCACGAATAATTTTTTGAATATGGTCATCGCTCAAATCTTCTTTATGAAGTTCCTCTCTCCAATCATATCCGCTATCATAACCTGTCAAGATATTCCCGACTGTTACATCTGTTTTGTAATATTCATCAATTTTTTTCAAAATAGTTTCTTCATTTGCAAGTACAGGGTCAATTTCGCACTCCGCACTTTCCATAATTTTATCTATGGCAAAAAGATTACGAGGATCTGACATTGCAACAGTCAGAGTGTTTTCAATTTTAAAAAGCGGAATGATTTTATATCGTCTCGCATCTGAATAATTTATGTACTTTAAGCATTTTTTATCCGGTTCATAATCGTCAAGATTTACAAACGGAGTATGTAGTTTTGCCTCAAGAAATTTTATAAGTTGTTCTTCAGTTATAAATCCGGAATCAATTAGTGCCTGACCGATATTGATATTTCTGGCATCCGCAATTTCCTGTGCCTGTTCAACTATTTCATACTGAACAAGCCCATCTCTAACTAAATCATACTTTAATGTTTCAAGAGTTTTGTTTGTAATTGCAGTCATTAACCTTCTACTTCCGTTGTTTCCAAATATTTTTGTACGATTTGTAAGACTTCATCCAAATCAAAAGGTTTTGTGATATATTCATTTGCTCCTGTTTCTTCACCTATAAGTTTATCTTCTTCCTGTGAGCGCGCGGTAATCATCAATATAGGAATATTTTGATATTTTTTATCGAACTTTAAAAGACGACTGATTTTGTATCCATTAATTCTTGGCATCATAACATCAAGAATAATTAAATCCGGTATGATTTCTCTTGCCAAATTTAAGCCATCTTCTCCGTTATAAGCGCAATAGCAAGTATAATTACTGCCTTCGAGAACAAATTTTAAACTCTCAACTATATCCTGTTCATCATCAACAATAAGAATTTTTTTCATACTTTCACCCTTAAAACAATGCTAATTTACTACAATATAACATATTTTTTACTTTAGGGAAATTTGTAACAAATGTATAAAATAAAAGGCGATAGGGCGTTAAGTCTATAAGGCGATAGGGTATTTAAGATTATTAATATTAGTACTGTCTTATTACCCTCACGCATTATAGCCTTATCTGTTTGAATTAATAATTTTCACGATAAAAAATATCTTTATATGTAGTAAGTAAAAGAATAATCCCTGAAATACCGACGATTGAATAAATAATTCTTGACATAAGTGTCATTTCACCAAATATCAAAGCAACCAAATCAAGATTCATAAATCCTATAAGTCCCCAATTTATTGCGCCGATAAGCACGAGTATATAGGCAATTGTTCTCAAAATATTCATTATAAAACTCCTTTCTTTTTCATAATATTCTTTTGATAAATTAAATATTTCATCAGTCTGTTTACTTAGGTAAAATTTGCAAAAAAACTTTGTCCTTTGTAAAATATGAGAAAAGTTTTTGGGATAAATTATTATGACGGTTATTAATGAAAATTTTACGGTTCACACCAAGGGGAATACAGATATTATTGATTTGACGCCACAAATCAGAAATGTAGTTTATAATCATGGCTTACAAAATGCGGTAATTTATGTTTATGCACAGGGCAGTACGGTTTCAATTACCAATATAGAATTTGAACCCGGATTATTGGTTGATTTTCCAGAAGTAATGGAAAAACTTATTCCGACCAACAAGGATTATCACCATGATGCTATGTGGCATGACGGCAACGGGTATTCACATATTAGAGCATCTATTGTGGGGAATTCGACTTATGTGCCTTTAATTGACGGAGTATTGCAACTTGGTCAATGGCAGCAGGTTGTACTGATAGACTTTGACAACAAAGCAAGAGCAAGAAAAGTCAATGTGCAGATAGTTTACTAACAAACTCTTGAAGTCTTTTACAACTTGCATTTTTATCATGCTGATACTATAATTAAGTCTTAGAGGATTAAAGAAAAGTAATGGATGGTTCAGGCATAAATACCATAGTTTTTAATTGGGTTATAGTATTTTTGTTATTGCTTGTGAATGCGTTCTTTGTCGGTGCGGAGTTTGCGATTGTTCGTGCAAGAAAAAACCGCATTGAACAAATGGAAAAAGACGGCAATATTGATGCAAAACTTGCACTAAAAGCATTGGAAGATGTTAATTTCTTTATTGCTGCAGTTCAGGTCGGTGTAACTATTGCAAGTATCGGTATCGGTTGGTTTGGCTCTCCGACAATAGAAAAAATGCTGGCTCCTTTGTTGGAATCAATACCTGAAGTTCATGGTTATATCGCGCATATTGTTGTTGCAGTAGTAGCATTTATTTTAATAACATTTTTGCATGTTTTAATCGGTGAACAAGTGCCAAAATGTATTGCACTCCAATATCCCGAAAAAATTTCACTTTTAGTTGCTAAACCGATGGATGTTTTTATGACATTGTCAAAGCCGTTTGTCTGGTTACTCAATAAAACCTGCAACGGGATTTTAAAAACATTGAGAATCCCTGTTAATCCGTCTTTAAAAACAGTTCATACAATTGACGATTTGGATATGTATGTTGAAAACAGTTATGACGAGGGGGTTTTAAACGAAACAGAAAAAGATATGTTCCATAATGTTTTGCAGTTTTCGGATTTGACTGCGCACGAAGTTATGACTCCACGAACCGATATGGTTTGCGTTTCTATTGACACCCCGATTGATGAATTAAACAGCATTGCAACAGAAAATCAATATACAAGATACCCTGTATATAGTGAAGACATTGACCATATTACAGGTTTTGTGCATGTAAAAGATTTGTTTATTCTTGCACTAAAAGACGAAACTCAACCAATTGAAAAAATTCAAAGAAAAATTCCGCTTGTACCGGAAACTATTACGCTTGATAAACTTGTGATGTTATTTAAAAAGCAACGCGCGCAAATGGCAATTGTTGTTGATGAATTTGGCGGAACTTCAGGTCTTATTACTCTTGAAGATGTTTTGGAAGAAATTTTTGGTGATGTTCAGGACGAATTTGATATTGATGAAGAAAAAGACATAAAAGAAATAAGACCGAAAGTCTTTGAAGTCGCAGGGACTATGCGTCTTGACGAACTCGCAAAATTTTTTGACATACCTGAAGAAGATTTGGAAGTTGAAGATGTTGATACCGTCGCAGGCCTTGTTGTAAAGGAACTTGAAAGAATTGCAAAGGTCGGCGACAGAGTAAATTATGGCGATTTTGTATTCACCGTTTCAGAAATTGACGGTGCAAGAATAATTAAAATTCTGCTTGTTAAAAATGAACAAAAGCAACCAATTGAACAATAAAATATTTATTTTTGGTAACTATATAGGAGTTACCACAAAAATAAGTTAAAATCAGCACCCACCCCAACCCTCCCTCGTGAGGGAGGGAGAAATTTCAAATTGAACAGAATGTTTGGGTGGGTGATTCCCCGTTAGGGATATTCGTTTTGCTAAAATTTTGTGGTAAATAATATATAATTGCCTTATTTTTTATTTTTCTTTTCTTTTCGGTCACATTCTAATGCTTTATTCAGGTGTTCAATCAGTTCTGATGCGTGATAGTGCATTGCATGCTCAGATTTGTGGTGAATATCTACCAAATGATAATGCATTGCCATTTCAACCTGAATTAAAGCAATATTATAATTGTAAATACTGTCTATATAACTGTCTAACGCCCTTATATAATCTTTTCTTGCATACTGCAACGCAACATAATTCAACACATCGGAACGATATTTTTTCTCAACAATTTCAAGATTTCTAAGAGCCTGTTCAAGTTCAATTTTTGCAGTCGGAACCTGTTTCTTTGCCCTATCAACATTATTAAATGCTCTCAATAACTCATATTGCAAATCTTTTTTAAATAAATTGATTTCATTCTCCGCAATATTTAATTGTGCATCAGCACCCTTGACAGAATGTCTTAATTCCATCAAATTGACACTCGTTGATAAATTTACCCCGATACTCAAACTGTTATTGTTTGTAAAATTTGTATGGTTTAAACCATACCCGACATCAGCAGTCAAATCAGGCAGATAAGTCCTTTTTACATACTTTAAAGATTCTTCCATTGCATTTTTTGTGTTAATTAAAACCTGCAAGTCAGGACTGTTTTGGTATGCGATATTTAAAGATTCACTCATCTTGAACGGAAAAACATAAGCCTCAAAAGGTTTAACTTCAACCCTTGATTTTGAGCCGTACGCATAATCATCATTGTAAGTAAATGTTTGAGTGTTCTGAATTTCATAATCAGGCTGGGAATCAATATACATAGCATTACTCAAGTCATATTTCGTATTATTATATGTATTTTCCGCCTCAATATATTTTATTTTTGCTTCACTCAAATTAAGTTCGGCAGTTGCAATATCAGGTTCAGTTTTTGTTCTCGCTATTTCCAAAAATTTCTCATTAAGATCCACATTGTTTTTCGCCACATTCAACAATGCTTTCGCCCTCAAAAGATTATAATATTTTGCCTTTATGTCAAATAAGGTGTAGCAAAGACTGTCCATAAATTCATATTCAGCGGCAATTTTATTAAATTCTTCCATTTTAATAAATGCGGTAGTCTTGCCAAAATTATATATCAACTGACTCAAACCAACACTAATCTGAGGTAAATCTCTGTATCTTTTATCATAATAAATCCCATCAGAATTGCGCTGGTAATTAAATCCGACACCTGCACCTAAGGTCGGGAAGTATTGAGATTTTGCAATGCCTACATTACTCTTTGCAATGTCTAATTCGTATTTCTTGCGTTTAATTTTCGGACTGTTCTTAAAAGCCAAAGAAACACAGTCAATTATACTCAAAACCGTACCGTTTTTAATTTCTACGGCGGGTTTTAAAAATAATTCTTCCTCGTCGTGCTCATGTATTGCGCTGACGCTGTTTCCGGCTAATAAACATGCTATTACCAGTGCCGAACATAATACCTTCTTTATGTTCATATATTAATTATATCATGACTGTCAAGGGGTAAATGTTGCCACCATTGGTTGAGCAAAGTTGACATTGGGTTAAGTATTTTTGGGTAAATGTTGCCACCATTGGTTGAGCAAAGTTGACATTGGTTTTAGTATATTTGGGTAAATGTTGCCACCATTGGTTGAGCAAAGTTGACATTTGGTTAAGTATTTTTGGGTAAATATTGCCACCATTGATTTAGTTAACTTGACAGGCTAATTTTGATATTTTATTATAAGTTCATCAGATTTACACAAAGGGGAATTTTATGAAAATTAGTGCATTAGCGCAATACAACTATTTTTGTGTATCAAATAATATCAAAAATCAACAGAATTTTAAAGGCTCAAAAGCCGAAATACTTACTCCGGAGCAATATGAAGAATACAATGATTTAAGAGTTTTTAATCATCATATTTATGAATATAAAAAGGGAATCAGAAGTCTTATCCTGACAACCGAAAAATCAAAATACCGCAAAGCAATAGAAGAAAAATTACAAAAAAACAATATTCCATATCTTATAAACAAACACGATAACAAAGAACTTATAAATGTATTTTTCGGAGATGAATCTTGTATAAAAGTCATCAGCACATTCAGCCCGAAACTTAACAGGCTTAATGCTGAACAGGATTTTATTTTAGGTGTATTGTTAGGGTATGATAAAGTTGCACAATGCGACAGATATCTTTCAATTAAAACAGGTAAATTGAAACTCGGACCAACAGAAGAATAAGACAGTACGGCTATAGAAAAATGAGAGAGGGTTAAGCATATTGGTATGAAATATCGTATTTAGTATAACTTAGTCTGACTTCTGCACTATTTAATAAATGAGATACGGCACTTTTATAAAACTTAACTTAAAACAAATTAATAAAACATTTTTTTGATAACTTGTTCTTGATAATCTAAAAATATGGCTGACGAAATGCAATATGTGCCGCTCCATTTGCACACGGAATATTCTTTGTTAGATGGGGCAATAAGAATAGGGGATTTGTGCAAATTCTGCAAAGAACATAACATGCCGGGTGTTGCAGTAACTGACCACGGTGTTATGTACGGTGCAATGGATTTGTATATTGAAGCAGATAAAATCAATGCTCCCGAAAAAGAAAAAATGCAGCAAGACCCTGAATATCAGCCAAATTTGTTTAATCCTATTGTCGGGCAGGAATTTTATGTTCATGATGGCGATATATCAGAACGCAACCCGAATCACAATCCTCGCTATCACTTGGTTTTATTAGCAAAAAATAACACAGGGTACAAAAATCTTGTAAAATTATCTTCTATTGCGCATATTGACGGATTTTATGTAAAGCCGAGAATAAATTTTGAACTTATTGAAAAATACCATGAGGGATTAATTTGTTGTAGTGCCTGCCTTGCGGGGGAAGTTATACAAAACCTTTTGCGTACTGATTATGAAGGTGCGAAAGCAGTTGCGAAAAAATATCAGGATTTGTTTGGGGACGATTATTATATCGAACTTCAGGATCATGGTTTGGATGATCAAAAGCGAACAAACCCGGAACTCATAAAAATTGCCAAAGAACTTGGGATAAAAATGGTAATCACAAATGATTCACACTATCTAAAAAAAGAAGATGCAGATTGGCATGACACTTTACTGTGTATGCAAACAAAATCTTTAAAAACCGATACTAACCGTTTTCATTTTCCTAACAATGAATTTTATGTCAAAACGGTAGATGAACTTCGTGAAGCATTTCGCTGGATGGACGGGGAAACATTTAACGAATGTATTAAAAATACTGTTGATATTTGTAAAAAATGTTCAATTACTGTAGAGTGGAAAGCGCCTTTACCGGATTTTCCGGTACCTGACGGTTATACTACTGACACATATTTGGAGTCACTTGTTGACCAAGGGATGAAACGCAAATATCCTAAAGAAAAAATTACAAAAGAACTTAAAGACAGAGCAAGATATGAACTCGGTATTATTCAAAAAATGGGATTCAGCGCATATTTCCTTATTACATGGGATTTTATCCATTATGCCAAAACTCATGATATTCCTGTCGGACCGGGCAGGGGCTCCGCTGCGGGTTCACTTGTTGCGTATTGCCTTGATATAACAGACTTAGACCCGATTGAACATCATCTATTGTTTGAAAGATTTTTGAATCCTGAAAGATTTTCAATGCCTGATATTGATACGGACTTTTGCATTGATAAGCGTGGGGAAGTTATTGATTATGTTGTTCAAAAATATGGCGAAGATAAGGTTTGCCAGATTATAACCTTTAACACACTTGCAGCCCGTAACGCAATGAAAAGCGTTGCAAGGGTATTTGATATCCCTTATGCAAGGAGTAAAGAACTTTCCGATTTGATTTCCGATGCTCCGGGGGCAAAAATATCCGAAGCTCTGCAAGACGGTATGGAACTAAAAAAACTTTATGATTCTGATGAAGAAGTTAAAAAACTTGTTGATACGGCTTTGCATGTCGAGGGCTTGAAAAACGCAACGGGTATGCACGCAGCAGGGGTCATCATTTCATATAAGCCTTTAGACGAAATCGTTCCTGTTCAGCATGGGAAAGACGGTGTTGTTGTAACCCAATACCACAGAGAAATTCTTGAAAAGATGAAACTTTTAAAGATGGACTTTTTGGGATTGCGCAACCTTACAATGATTTCAAAAACCGTAAAACTTATCAAGAAATGTCAAAATATTGATGTTGATATAAACCACATACCGCTTGATGATAAACCCACTTACGATATGTTGATAAGAGGTGAAACTGTCGGGGTATTTCAACTTGAATCTCAAGGAATGACAAATCTGGTTAAAAAACTTCAGCCTGATGTATTTGAAGATTTGGGTGCATTAGTTGCTCTGTTCCGTCCGGGGCCTTTGGGTTCAGGGATGGTTGATGAATTTGTTGACCGTAAACACGGCAGAAAAGCCATTACATATCCTCACCCAAGATTAGAGCCTGTCTTGAAAGATACTTATGGTACAATGGTTTACCAAGAACAGATTATGCAAATCTTTCAGGTTATGGCTGATTATTCGCTCGGTCAGGCAGATCAGGTTCGAAGAATGATGGGGCATAAAGATCCTGCCGCAATGGCTGCTCAAGAAGGAAAACTCATTGAAGGTTCTGCAAAATACGGTATGAAAGCCGAAGATGCAAAAGTATTGTTTGAACAAATACAAAACTTTGCAGCATACTGTTTCAACCGCGCACATTCATCTGCTTATGCCTTTGTAGCATATCAAACGGCATATTTAAAGTGTCATTATCCTGTTGAATATTTATCTGAACTTTTGACAAGTGTGGCAGGTGATCAGGAAAAGACTCAGGCATATATTGAAGAAGCACAAAAATACGGTATAAAAGTTCTGCCGCCGGATATAAATAAATCTTTCTCAGAATACGCACCTGACGGTCACAATATCCGCTTTGGACTTGCATCAATCAAACAGGTTGGGGAAGGCGTCGTTGATGAAATTATCAAAGAAAGAGAAGCAAACGGTGATTTTACTTCAATTTATGATTTTATAAAACGAGTTGATGTAAAATGTTCAAATAAAAGAGCCTTAGAGGGCTTAATTAAATCAGGGGCATTCTCGCAAATTGAAAAAAGCCGAAAACAACTGATGGAAAACCTTGATTATATAGTTTCAACGGCGTCAAAAGAAGCCAAAGAAAAAGAATCAGGTCAGGCAAGTTTATTTGACATGTTAGGGGACTCAACATCTGTTGACAATGCAAAATTCAGCCTTGGCGGTAGTGATGAAGAATATGATGCAAGACAAATTCAAATCTTTGAAAAGGAATTTTTAGGATTTTATGTAACAAGTCATCCGCTTTCAACCATTCGCGACAAATTGCCGTTTTTAATGACTCATAAAATCTCACAAATTCCGAATATTCCAAATGATAAATCGGTTACAATCTGCGGACTTGTTACGGCAACAAGACAAATTCCTCAAAAGTCTGATCCGACAAAATTTATAAGATTTGTCACAATAGAAGATTTGACCGGAAAAATAGATACTCTTGCTTTTAATTCCAAAATAGCAGATTACGGCGATTTATTGCAAAATGAACAAAGAATAATTGTATCAGGAAAAGTCAGCCGAAGAAGTGACGATGAACCGCCTATTATTCTTGTTGATACTGTAAAACCAGTCGATAATACAAATATTGTAACGCTTGAGTTAAAAGACGAATTTAAATACGAAGAAATAATTTTATTAAAACAAATGCTTTGCAAATATAAAGGCTCTGACCCTGTTATGCTAAAATTGCCTGACCTTACGGGGGAATCCAAAATTCTGACTGCATCAATGTTTTGGGTAAACACATCAAACGACCTTGTTAATACACTAAACAAAAGTTTTGGGAACAGACTTGAAGTCAGTGTTAAATCAATGGATAAAAAATGGTAAATATATATTTATAAAACAATAGCAAAAAAAATTTTTTTTATGTTTTAAACATTGTAAGATACTAAATAAAAGGGCTCACAATGAATAGAATTAATGATATTACATTTACCGGAATCAAATATACATCTGCAGGAAGAATATTTGCAAGTAATCAATCTAAAAAATCTCAGGTATTACTACAAAAAGCGGAAAAAGAAATGAAAAATTATCGATATACAAACTTTGTAGTAAATAAAAATGGATATAGCATACAATATGCGGATGAAACCGGCAAACATTCTACACAATTGAAAGACATTCGCTTTACTTGCGATAATGATGTTATATTTATACTTAAAAATAAACAGAGATTAAGATTTTCATTTTTAGATGAACTTGATATGCATCAAAAATGTGCTTTAGCTGCTTCGATAGATGCTTCAGAGAATAATTCTAATCTTAATTCAAGCATTATATTAACAAATTTATTAGAACATAAAAATACATATCCAATTAAAAAAAATTTTTTTGAAAAATTAAAAGACTATATAACAAAATAAAAAAGTCCCATACAAGCGGATTTTGTTACCTGCTGATCTCTGCAGGTGGGTGAGAACCCTGAGTAATCCGTTTCCCGCTTGCGATATAAAATCGGCGGGTATACTTCAGCCTCATCGGAGTTAACTCTCCCTATTTATGTAAATGTAGGAACAAAATTAACACCTGTATGGAACTGTAAAACAGTTTAGCATATATTATTGTGCTTTGCAAACAAAATGATTAGTTAAAAAATTTTTTTGCTAATGTTTCGTAATAATATTCTATTTTTTTGTTTACAGTAAGTTGCAAATCTCTTATAGAAAGTTTATCAATATCTGAGATTGATGTCCTCAAAATTGGCGTTTTTACCCCGTCATAAATTCTTTGCGCTCTTTCCGTATTATGTAAAAAATTCAATAATGTAACATTTTCAAATGTTTTAGGTATCTCATCACTAAAGAACAACAGCTTTGCAGGAGTAGAGTGTATTATGTCAAGTGTCAAATCCCCCTTAATATTTGAGCCGATAAATATATCCGTTGGGTATAATTCACCAAGCCCGAAAATATATGGCATTTTATCAATATTTCCCTGCTTCATATATTTTACTAATGACGGTTTTATATAAGTTTGTCCGAATGTTATTTTATCCGTTTTCATATATGATATAAAACAACTAAAAATATTTTTTGCGAATTTGTAAAAAAAAGTAAATATTATTGTTGAATTTAACTGTTTATGTTACACTTTAAAAGTAACAAATTGGGGTATAAAGAATGCTGGTTGATTCAATCGGATATTTAAAGAAGAGTAGCGGGGCAGTTAATGCTGATGTTAAAAAAGCACAAATTAGGCCTTATGTAAATTACTATCTTAACGACATTAGCGGTCAGTCTTTTGCAAAAAACATGGATTTTAATGCTGCAAAAAGAAATTCAGATTCGCTTATCGGTAAATTTTTAAATTTATTTGCTTAATTATTCGTTTTTGGGAATAAGAATTTTACAAGATATGAGCATACGGCGGGGATAACAGATATTCCCACAAGTACCGGAACGATACTTGTATTTTGTGCTATGAACCCAACCACTGACATTATAATTGCAACAATTCCCCACGAAAATCCGTTTATAAATCCTCCGATAATACTTTTATATTGCGGAATAACATTTTGCGCCAAGTTCATTGTTATAGGAGTTGCAAACATTGTGACAAACCCCATTATCCCGAATATTGCAAAAGATAATATCGGCATGCTTTTATAAGTGAGCATAAATAAAACCATCAACGGCAAAGTTGTTATCATTGAAAAATAAAATACATTTGCAGTTCCGATTTTATGTTCAAATTTTGGACTTATAAGTGATGCAATTCCACCCAAAAATATGAAAAAGAATAACGCAAGTCCGATTTGAAATTTTGAGTACCCTTGCGATTTCCACAAAAAAGGTAATAAAATTGAGCATGAGGTTGTCATTAATGACTTTAACATTGCTATGATATTTAATATATTCAATTTTCGGTTTGAAAGAATATCTTTCAGCGCTTTACCCAAATGAATATCAGGTTTTTGAACAATCTCAGCAGAAAATTTAGGAACCATCTTGAACATCAAAATTGCCCAAATAACACCAAGCGAAGCCAAATACGGCATTTTGTTTAATCCGAAATACTGTGCAATAAAAGATGAAAACAAAGGTCCCATTGAATAACCTAATGTTCCGAAGGCAATAAAAATTCCCATATTTCTTACAACATCAGATTTAGAGAATTTTGAAATTAATCCCAAAGATTGCGGATGAAAAAGACTTGAACCAAGACTGCCAAGCATTATAAATAAAACCATATTGATAATATTTTGACTTGCCGGTGCAAACGAAATAAACACAGATGTGAAAATTAACCCCCAAAAAATTAATGCCCTTTTGCGCATTTTATCCGCAAAGAAGCCAAAAAACGGCTGTAAAAGTGATGAAAATATATGCGAACAACTCAAAATTATAGTTGCAACAGGCATAGAAATCTTCACCTGTTCTGCAATAAACGGCATAATAGGGTTTAAAAATCCCGTATAAATGTCATTAATAAAATGCCCGCCGCAGAACCATATTTGGGGTTTTCGTTCTTCTTTAGTGTAAATCATAAAGTTATTTTCGCATTAAAACAAATGTTTTGCAAATCTGGATGAAACTAAGAAAATTCTCAAATTTAATATATACATTTGGATATATACATGTTAATATGACTTTGTAGGTAACATAAAGGAGTATAAATAATGCAAGTAAAAAATATTATTTCATCGATTTTAATTGCAGGCACAACTTTAACCTGCGTAAATTGCAAAAATAATAATAAAATAGTTCAACCGCTTGAAAAGCAGGCAAAAACGGTTGTAAAAGACACTTTACCGAAAGCATATGCAGACCTTAAAATATATTGCGGATTTGAGCCAAAATATAATTTAAGAGTAGAAAACGGCGTATCTTTCATTACAGATAATATAAAATATTCAGCACAAAATGGTAAAATAATCGGAGAATTTACGGATATTGCAAAGGGTTTTAAAAGTGAAAAATTCATTGTCGAGCAACGTGATTATACGCAACAAGCTGTTGAAACAATAAAAATGCTTGCGGGATTTACAAAAGAAAATGCATCTGATACCTTAACTCTTAGCAAAGCAGATATTGCAAGTGCAAAATCAAGACTAAAACTTGGAACTATTTGGAATGATGCAAAGAATTTTTTTGAAAAAGCAGATTTGTCATATCTTCATTTTGGTAAAGTAAAAAATACAAATGAAACAAACGGAATAAAAATTGATATTTATGACAGTGATTATAAACTCAGCGATATTCAATTCAATACGGAAAAATAATTTATAATTCCAAATATTTTGGGACAATTTCAAAGAAATCACCTACAATTCCGGTATCGGCGATTTTGAATATCTGTGCATCAGGATCATTATTTATTGCAATAATATGCTCCGATTTATCCATTCCGACAGTATGCTGAATTGCGCCTGAAATTCCGCATGCAATATAGATTTTTGGTCTGACTGTTTTTCCGGTCTGCCCTATTTGAATTGAATGAGGAGCAAGTCCGTTTTCAACAGCAGGTCTTGTTGCCGCAACTGAAGCCCCTATTTTATCGGCAAATTTTTGCAAAAGTTCAAAACCCTTCTCATTTTTTAACCCCATCCCGCCTGCTACAACAATATCTGCATTATCAAGATTATTAATCTCATTTTCAATTGTCTTTTTAAATTCCAATACTTCAACATCATTTTTCAAACCGTCTAAAATTGAAGTATCTTTTCTGATAAACTCAGTGTCAGCGTAATAATCTACACTGTGGACTTTAAATACATTCGGTCTTACTGTTGCCATTTGCGGATAATTTTTGCACAAAATTGTCGCCATGAGTTCTCCGCCAAAAGTTGGTCTTGTTGCGGCAAGTTGACCTTTTTCATTTATATCAAGTTCTATACAGTCCGCAGTCAGACCTGTATGCAATGAACTTGAAATTCTCGGTGCCAAATCTCTGCCCTGATTAGTTGCGCCGATAAGTAAAATTTCAGGCTTTACTTCTTTTACAAGTTCAGTGAAAAGTTTTGAATAATACTTCGTTGAATATTTTTCAAGCCGCTTATCTTCAAAATAATATACTTTATTCACACCCATATTTTGAAATGAATCTTTAAAACCCTCAATAGTATCAGGAGAAGTAAAACAAACCGCACTAATTTCAACCCCGCCTAATTTTTGAGATAACTCATGCGCTTTTTCAAGGAGTTCAAAAAATACCGTATGAATATAATTTTCATGGGTTAATTGTGCATATAACATAATTCCGGAATTATTTTCATTAGGCATTTTTCACCTCCAAACTTTTAATTTTTTCATCCAAAAGTTTGACACTTTCCTCTGTTGAAAGTTCAAATTTTTGCGCATTATGATTTGACATATTGCGAAATGCTCTGCTAACATAAGTCGGAGAGCCTTTTAATCCTACTTGCTCGGGCTCTAAACCGATAATTTGCGCATCACAAATTCGGATTTCCTGTTTTAATGCAAATTTTATTCCGTTTATTGTCGGACGCCTTGGCTCAAATTTACCTTCTAACACGCAAATAAGCGCAGGATATGTCGTTTTAACTCTTTCAATTCCGTTTTCCAAAATCCGTTTTAATTCAATTGATTTTTTATCAACCTTTTCAAATTTTTGTGTGTAAGTGACCTGCGGAATGTTTAAAAATTCTGCAATACAAGGTCCTGTCTGTGCCGTATCTCCATCAACAGCAAACTGACCGCAAACAATTAAATCGAAATCGGGAAGTTCGGTTTTGATTGCGGAAGAAATTGTTTTTCCAGTTGCATAAGTATCCGCTCCTGCAAATTTCCTGTCAGAAATCAAAACAGCCTTATCACATCCTATCGCAAGAAGTTTGCGTAACATATCTTCTGCCTGATTTGGTCCCATAGTAAAAACTGTTATTTCAACATCTTTTAATTGCTCTTTGATTTTAAGAGCAAATTCAGCCGCATAAATATCATAAGGATTAATTACACTTTCAACTCCTTCACGCTGAATAGTATTATTTTCGGTCCAGCGAATATCGGTTGTATCAGGCACCTGTTTTACGCATAATGCTATTTTTAACATATAAACTCCTTAATATTGAAAACCCGAAACAAGTTCGGGATAAGGTATTTGTACGGCTCGTTACACTCGATTATACCATGCTTTTCGCAGGGATCCCGAAACAAGTTCGGGATAAGGTATTTGTACGGCTCGTTACACTCGCCTACAACTACCTTACTTTTTTGCGGCTTTCTGTTTTGCATTTGCACTCAAAAGCGCATCATAAGCCATTAAATACATCGCACATTTTTTTACATTTGCAATATACCAGGCACACTTATCACCTGAACAAACCATGTCAATTCCTGTTCCGATACTTGTCAAAGGACAAGATTTCATCTGCTGTTCTGCCATAACTATCTCCTATACTCCCTGTTTTAATAAGTTGCAATTTTCATCTCTTTTGCGCTCTTGATCTTTATAAATTTTTGTTCTGTTTATAACTTCATCAAAATCAATTTCGTGAGCGTTAAAATCAGGACCGTCAACACAGGCAAATTTTGTTTTCCCGCCGACAGTAACCCTACAAGCCCCGCACATGCCTGTTCCGTCAACCATAATCGGGTTCATACTTGCTTCGGTATAAATACCTTTATCTCTTGTAAGTTCCGCTACCGCTCTCATCATAGGCATCGGACCGACTGCGATTACATAATCAACTTTTTCTCTTTCTATAATTTGTTGCAAAACAGTAGTACCAAATCCTTTTATACCGTAAGAGCCATCATCGGTTGTCATATATAGTTCAGTACAGGCATCTTTCATCTTATCTTCCCAGAAAAGTAAATCTTTTGTCCTTGCTCCGGAAATCATATAAACTTTGTTTCCTGCTTCTTTTAAAGCTTTCGAGATTAAATAACAAGGGGCCGCACCGTATCCGCCCGCAACACAAACTGCCGTACCATATTTTTTTATATCGGTAGGTTTCCCTAAAGGCCCTACGATATCAACAATTTCATCACCTGCATTTAGTTGTGCAAGTTTTTTGGTCGAATAACCGACAGCCATAAATACAAGTGTCAAAACACCTTTTTCTTTATCGACATCAGCAATAGTCAAAGGCACTCTTTCGCCTTCTTCTTCCACTCTAAAAATTATAAACTGCCCTGCCCTTGCGTTGCGTACAACATAAGGCGCATCAATTGTTATTTCATATTGATTCGGACAAATTTCTTTTTTTGATAATATTTTATATCCCATTTCTCTCTCCTAATCTCTCAAAATTATACTACAAGTTTAAGGAGGTTTCAAGTTGACCGAACTTACTTTTGGTGTAATAATCAACTTATGAATTACATATTCTTTTTTCTGATAGTAATTTCAATAGTAATTGGGGCGATAAACGGCAAGTTGCAGGATGTTGTGAACGCCGTTATGAGCGGTGCGGAATTGTCCGTTAAAGTTGCTTTTTCTTTAATCGGGATTATGGCATTTTGGCTTGGAATAATGAAAATTGCCCAAAAATCAGGCATCATAGATTTTTTATCTAAAATATTAAAACCCGTTACAAAAGTTTTGTTTAACGAAATTCCGCCTGAGTCTCCAGCTGTTGGCGATATTGCAATGAATTTTACAGCCAATGCGTTCGGACTTTCTAATGCCGCAACACCATTTGGCATAAAAGCAATGGAAGAATTACAAAAAGAAAATAAAGACAAAACTTCGGCATCAAATTCAATGTGTTTGTTTTTGGGGATGAATACCGCCGGATTTCAACTTATTCCGACAACAGTTCTTGCAGTATTGGTCGGTATCGGGTACAAAAACCCGACAGAAATAATTGCGCCGACATTGCTTGTAACTTGTATTGCGTTTACTTTTGCGATTGTATTATCAAAAGTTTTGCAAAAAGTGTGGAAGGGGCAGGATTTACCCCTCACCCCTACCCCCTCTCCCCAAAGTGGCGAGGGGAATAATACTGAACAAGGAGGGGCAAAATGAATAATATTTTGAACCTCATATCTCTTTGGGCTTTGCCGTTTTTAATATTATTGGTTCTGACTGTTGGGATTATAAAAAAAGTTCCTGTTTACGAAGAATTTACAGACGGAGCGAAAGACGGGTTTAAGGTCGCAATAAATATTATTCCTTATTTAGTTGCAATTATTGTTGCAATATCAATGCTTCGAGCAAGCGGAGTAATAGAAATGCTTGCAAATGCTTTTGCTCCGTTATTAAAATCGTGGCATATACCAGCAGATGTATTGCCTTTGACGATTGTGCGCTCACTATCGGGGTCGGCTGCTTTGGGGGTATTTTCAGATATTGCAAACAATTTGGGACCTGATTCTTATGCAACAAAACTCGCCGCCATCATGGTCGGAAGCAGCGAAACTACCTTCTATGTTCTTGCCGTATATTTTGGCGCTGTTAAGATTTCAAAAATCAGGTATGCTCTATTAGTCGGGTTGCTTGCTGATTTAGTCGGGATTATTGCAGCAGTTTGGGTATGTAACCTGATGTTTGGATAGCATCTACCCAACTTTGGGAATATTCTTCCGCCTCATTTTTGACGATTGCCTTTACAAGTACGGCATAATTTATATTTATGCAGTCAATTTTTTCAAGTCTTTCTACCGTATAATCTTTACCTCCGCAGTTATGGCAAAAATTATCAAGCGGAACTACTTCACCGTTTTTGACTGTTGCTATTTCTTTTAATCCGCAAGACGCGCATCTGACCAGATACCATTGGTTTTCTATCAATTCTCCGCAATCGGGGCAATAGTAATATTCCGCATCTAAAGGTACTTTATCGTGCGAACATTCTTTGCTGAATCCTAAAATCTGACACCATCTCATATTATTTGTATAAGAATAATTTTTTGAAAGTCAAAATTATTTACATAATATATGTTATTGGTAGTGATTGAGAGATTGATAATTTCTACCTGTTCATTTTTTCTTTTTGTCTTGAAGCAAAAAGAAAAAACGAACCAAAAAAGAAAAACTCGCTGTGGTACAATACCGCCTGACGGCGGCATAAGACTGCTAACGCAGTAATATGTGTTTTTGCCTATCGGCAAAAATCTCTTAGCGCTGCTAAAACTACGCAGCGCATTAACCCCTCACCCCACCCCTCAGCCATACGGCGAGGGTAGTTTTTCAATGCGAGATATGAGCATTGGAAAAACGGGTGAGGGTAATCCAGACCTTTACGAAGTGAGCAATCATTGTTTGCGACACGACAACAAGGTGGGATTTGTTTGAACGATAGTGAGTTATCTCGCCTGTATGTGGAACAAATACAAATGATTAGCAAACGAAGTGCAGGTCAGGGAGTTTCTGCTTGGTTGCTCGCCATCGACAGCTCTACGCATTTTGCTTTTTGTGGCTTTTACCACAAGCAAAATGGCTTCGGCTTTGGCTCGCAATCCGCTTTGCGCCCCGTTTCTTTGCGGGCAAAGAAATGGGGCATGGTAGTTTTGATGAAACAAAAACTACCAATAACATATATTATGTCAAATATTTTAAAATATTATTTGTATTGGGTTTATTCACTCAATACAAATTAATCCTCCTGCCACTTTTTTGTGTCAAATTTTAAATCGGCAACATTCATTCTCAAGGATTCAACATAGGGTTTTAATTTGGTCAGGAGTTGGGCTTTATAAAGTAAAAGTTCTTGCGCAACGGCAGGAGTTTTACAGGCAATAACCATTATATTACCTTTTAACATAGAATAAGGTTTTGAATATTTGCTGAATTTTTCTCCGGCGACTTTATTCCAAAATTTATACAAATTACTGCGTTTTATTGCCCGTTTAAATTCTTTTTGCTCCCCTAACTGAGCAATAAGTTCATCAATGTATTGAAATTTTGTATAAAGTATTTTCTTCATAATTTTTGTTAAATAATTTTTTGTGCTAAAATCTTGAAATGACCATCAAACAATTAGATATTAGCATAAAAAATTCAAAAAATATATTGCTCGTTTCCCACATAAACCCTGACGGAGATACTTTGGGTGCAATGTGCGGAATGTATCATCTGATAAAAGATAATTACAAAAAAAAATCAGATATGGTAATTGTGTCAAAATTACCGTCAGTTTATGAGTTTCTGCCTGAGATAAATAATGCAAAATTTATAGAAAATATGGATTTATCAAGAGAATATGATTTGGTCATAAATCTTGATGTTGCGTCAATAGACAGATGTGACAATGCCAAAATTCTTTTTGAAAAAGCAAATACAACTTTTAATATTGACCATCACGAAACAAATAATTCTTATGCGGAATTTAATATTATTAAACCTTTTGCCTCTGCAACAGGGGAAGTTTTGTATGAAATTGCAAAAGAGTTAGAATGGAAAATATTAAAAGAAAGTGCTATTTGTTTATACACTGCGATTTTAACCGACACAGGCGGTTTCAGATTTTCAAATACCTCACAAAAAACAATGACTTATGCAGGGGAACTTTTATCTTTTGGTGTTGAACCATCTGAAGTTTTTCAAAAGTGTTATGAATCACAATCTAAAGATATGGTGCTTTTTCAAAGTTACTGCGTAAATAAAGCAAAATTTACAAATGATGATAAAATTGCTTACACTGTTGTTTATAAGAAGGATTTGGAAAAATTTAACTATAATGGAGATGATTTCACCGACGGTCTGACAGAAAAACTGAGAGCCATAAAAACAACACAGGTTGCTTTTGTGGTAAAGGAACTCAATGCCAACACTTCAAAAGTTTCAATGAGAAGCAGAGCAAAAGACATTGCAAAAATATGTTCGGCTTTTGGAGGCGGAGGACATAAACTTGCAGCAGGTGCAGTTATTAAAGCAGATGTCGAAACATCAGTTCAAATGATTTTAGAAGAGTTAAAAAAATAGGAATTATGTTAAAAAATATCATTAAAAACTTAATGAAAAATAAATGCACTCATTGGCTTGTTGCGTTGATAAGGTCAATAATTAAAAACGATTTTTTTGGAATGGCAGCAGAGATGGGTTTTATGCTCGTTGTAGGAATTTTCCCGTTCATGTTGTTTTTGATGGCAATTTTTGGGTGGATGGGTAACCGTTCTTATATGGATCCTATTTTGAAAGTCTTGTCAAAAATCACCCCACATCAAACAATGGATTTACTCCAAAGTGTATTAAACCAAACAATGATTTTCGGACACGGAAAACTAATGGCAATAATTGGAATTTGTACCTCTCTGTTTTTATCCTTAAACGGTGTAGCAGTAATTTTGAAAGGATTGAACAGGGCATACAAAGTTGAAGAAACAAGGAGTTTTCTCTATACAAGAGTTTTATCGCTTTTAATGGTTTTTGTAAATGTTTTAATCCTGTTTCTAACGATAAATATCATTATTTTCGGGAAAGTAATTGTTATGTTTTTTGTAAATAATTTCGGATTATCAGATACGATTGCATATACAATATTGACTCTGCGCTGGCCTGTATCATTTTTGGCACTGTATATACTTGCATTTTTAAGTTATTATATTTTGCCTGATTTGAAAGGGAATGACAAATTCAAACGCAAAAGCGCAATACCAGGAACTATATTTTTCACAACTTTTTGGTTAATCGGTTCGTGGGGATTTTCTTTATATGTAAACAATTTATCAACATATAATATCGTATTCGGTACAATCGGTGCGTTCTTTATACTTATGATTTGGCTTTATTACACATCAATTCTTTTGCTAATCGGCGGAGAAATGAATTCAAAAGTGTATAACAGACTTGAACACAAATCTGCTGAAATTAAAGAAGAACTTGAACAGTTAAGAAAAACAACTTTTAACAGATAATTTTTTTTTCCTTAATTCACTTTAACTGCACATTTTTATTGCTTCTTTCGGACATACATGACTGCACAATGAACATCCTATACAAGATTTTTTATTTACAGATACACAATCTCTTGCAATACTCAATGCATTGTATTCGGATTCGGAACATATTTTGGCGCATTTTCCGCATTTTACGCACTTTTCATTATCAATTGAAGGATAGAGATGCGATTTTTTATTTAATTTTTCGTGTGATGTAATTTTCTTAACCCCAATATTTTTTAATTCAGATATGTCATTGAAACCTTTGGCTTCCAAAAAATTTAAAAGCCCTGATTTTAAACCGTTAATAATTCCATAACCGTTTAGCATAACTTCCGTACAAACCTGAACTGCATCCGAACCGAGCGCAATATATTGCGCTGCATCTTCCCAACTTGAAATTCCGCCCATACCCAAAATAGGCAATTGAGAATTTTGTCTTAATTGAGCAACACACCTGAAGCCAATCGGTTTTACGGTTTCGCCTGACAATCCGCCATAGGTTGAATATCCGTCTATATTAAGAACAGGTTCTAATGTATCAAGATTAATACCCATAAAACCCTGCACGGTATTTATTGCTGCCAAACCGTCAGCACCTGCTTTTTCTACTGCCTGGGCAATCCATGCAATATCTGTCACATTAGGAGTTAATTTTACAAAAACAGGTTTTGAGGCAACTGATTTTACCCAGGAGGTAATAAGTATTGATATATCAGTATTTGTTCCTATTGCCATACCGATATTTCTTTCCGGCATGCCATGTGGACAGGAAAAATTTAATTCATAAGCATCTATTGGAGTTTCATTAAATACTTTAACAAGATTTTGCCAGCCTTCACGCTCTAAAGGTGCCATAATACTTGCTATTATAACTTTTGTCGGGTGTTTTTCTTTCAAATATTTAATCCCGTCCACCCAATATTGAACTGTCTCATGGCTTAATAATTCTATATTCTGAAAGCATATAACTTTGCCTTTTTCCTTGATTGTTGCATAGCGGGGACTTGCTTCAATCATTTCCAAATCATCAGGAGTTATTGTCTTTAATACAGCACCTCCCCAACCCATTTCGAACGCTTTATCTATACTTTCTATTGATGCTGTCGGAGGAGCCGATGCCAATAAAAACGGATTTTCAAATTCTATTCCTAATATTGATGTTTTTAATGTAGCCATATATTTAATCCTTTACAATTTTTACGCCCGAACTTGTACCAAGTCTTACAGCGCCTGCATTTATCATATCAAGTGCTGCTTGTTTATCACGAATACCGCCTGAGGCTTTGACCTGTAATCCTGCATTTTTGACGGTTTCAAACATTAGTTTTACATCTTCAGCCTTTGCACCGACTCCGCCTTTAACAAAACCTGTTGATGTTTTTACAAAATCAGCACCACCTAAGACCGAATACTCACATGCCCTTATAATTTCTTCTTTATTGAGCAAGTCAGTTTCAATAATAACCTTCAAATTATGCCCCATACACGCTTTTTTAATTGCTTGTATTTCGTTCACAATAAAATCTTTATCATTATCTTTGAGTTTTGTTCCGTTTATGACCATATCTATTTCATCTGCGCCGTCTTCAATTGCTTTTTTTGTTTCAAAAACTTTGACTTCGGTTGAATTTGCACCTAAAGGAAAACCAATAACTGTAACTATTTTTACATCACTATCTTTTAGATGCTCTTTTGCAAGTTTTACATAACAAGGATTCACGCAAACTCCAAAGAAATTATTTTCTTTTGCTTCATCAAAAAGTTTTATAAGGTCATTTTCAGTTGCATCCTGTTTTAAAAGTGTATGTTCAATATATTTGTTTAAATCTGCCATATCTGTTTCTCCTGTTTATAATATATTATCTAAAATTTCACCTGTTTGGTCACTATGGTTAAGTGTAAAAAAGTGCAGAGATGTTACACCATTCTCTATCAAATTTTGGCATTGTTCCGTTGCAAACTCCGTTCCGATTTGTTTTGAGTCATTTGGGAATTTTTTAAGTTTTTCAATAAATTTTTTCGGAACGCTCACTCTTGCCATTGAGGTCATTTTTTCAATTTGTTTAAGACTTCTGACAGGCATAATCCCTGCGATAACAGGACAATTTATTCCCGCATTTTTGACAGTTTCAATATAACGATACAATTTATCATTTTCAAAAAATAACTGAGTAAAAATTGCACTTGCACCTTTTTCAACTTTATTCTTTAAATATTTTATATCATCTTTTAAGTTTTTACTCTCAATATGACCTTCGGGATAACCTGCAACACCGATAGAAAGAGTTGTTTTTGCCTGTATAAATTCAACAAGTTCATCTGCGTGAGAAAAATCAAGTTCTTCAGGTTTCATATAATCAGGAATATCCCCACGCAAAGCCAAAATATTTTCTATACCTAAATTTTCAACCGCAACAATATGTTTTTCTACTTCGTTTTTTAGCATTGATACACAGGTAAAATGCGGCATTAGATTAAATTCTAAATCCCTTATACTTCTCAGATCCTCATAAGAAAATCTGTTTAATCCGCCACTTGCCCCGTAAGTCAACGAGACCAAAACCGGATTATACCTTTTTAAAATCCGGAGTTCTTCAAAAAGAGAAGAAATATCCCCATTTTTAGGTGGAAAAATTTCAAACGAAATTTTTGGTGAAAAATCACCCAAAATTCCATATCTCTCTTGTTGATATACTTCGGAAAGTTCCATAGAGATATTATACCATTTATCCGTAGATATTAAAACTTATTTACACAAACAGAGTTGTTTACCACATTCTGTATTCTTAGGAGAATAAGCATTATTGATAGCATTTACCCCTTGTTTAACATGGTATTGTCCGGTAAACGATAACGGGGCATCAACAGGATTGCTGTATAATACAAGCGTCGGGTCATTAATTGTTATTTGACCGCCGTCTGTTCCTCTTTTTATAATATATCTGTCTCCAACAATATTTACATAATAAACATCATTTGGGTCGTTGGCGTTATAGAATTTTATGTTATTTCTTAATCCTTTAATACCAAAACCCTTAGTACCGTTCATTTCGGTATTACCTTCGTGATTGAGTTCTATTTGAGGTAGTTTTACGCATTTTGTATCAAGAGCCTGTTCATTATCATAATGAGGACGTTCACTATCAACATTACGGTGAAGATTGAATAAGGAAATTGTCATTCGTCCGTCAGTACTCTGCTGCAAAACAGCAGGAATATTATAATCATTTTTATCCCCGCCAAAAGGATTATAACCGTGCTGCATCGGAAGAACAAACGGCGCACCGTTATTCAATGGATTACATTCAGGTTTTCTCCTTATGCTCATTGCTTTATCAAATTTTTCTTTATAATCGGCTATAAATTTTTTGTATCTCGGGCTTTCAACATCTGCCCATTCGTTATGAACTCTTTGTCTGCCCTGAAGATAGACATTTTTCTTTTCGGTATCATAACCTGTAGCACCCAAATCATCCCCGTCATACAATGTTGGCATTCCGGGAAGAGCGGCAAGAATTTGCATCATTGCAAGAACTTTTGTTACTGCGGGCTTCATAATCTTCTCAAATACATCATCCTCAAAATTATTTGCCTGTTCAGGATTAGAAAGTTTGAACCCGTAACGATTTTGTGCTTGTTCTACTACTTTTTTAATATTAAAATCTATTGGCTTTACACCGAAAGAATCACCCTCAAACCTTATATCTCCAAATTTTCCGGAACTTAAATCAGCAATAGCCTTACTTATTGCAATAAAGTTTCTGTCAAATTCTTCCTGACTCATATTTTTATGATATTCCCCTAAAACATCAATCATACCTTTGCGCAAAGCCATACCCATTGCAACAGCTTTAGGAGAAATGTTATCAAAATTGTAATGCAAAACTTCTTCTTCTGTTACATGGTCAAAGAATTTATCTTTTATAAGTCTGTAAGCGTCCATTCTGTGCTTTTTGTCTTCTACAAATGTCAAATCAGCATAGAACATATCCATATCAAGCGCGGCGCAGTGTAATGCTCTTGGCTTATCGTGGTTGCCGATAAATGTATATGCATAATTTATTGCAGGGAGTGAAAATGCTTTTAAGAACGAGCCACTTGGAGCCATAAGTGTTGATTTAAAATGATCTGAAAGTGCAAATGTATTTTCATCCGGGACTCCATCCATAGTTTTACCATCTTCAAATGAACGAGAATAGAGTTTTACAATATCATAGAAAAATTTTGAATACTGTGCATTCGCGGTAATTCCCGTATTGCGAAGGAATTTTGGAAGAATGTCTTTTTTATAAGGATAAGTTGGTGACTGAGGTCCGAATGCATGGTCAAACAAATCATCTTCGTCTGTAATCTCCGCAACAATATAAGAATTAGGGTTCTGTGAATATATCCCTTGAGCAAATTTTTTCCAAAATTTATTAACATCATTCCAAATATCTTCAAAAGGTTGTTTGTGAGTCCTTAAAGAATCAATATCTGCAATATCTTTTGTGGCATCTATTCTCCAATCAAGACCTGATTGTGTTTTGTCGATAATCAGATCCGCAAGTTTAAAACTTTCTGCATTAGTATTTTTAAGTGTTGTTAAAATACTTTTTGTAATTAAGTCCTTAGAATCCGAAGAAATACCTGCAATACCTTTTTTCATCTTTTCAAGAACCAACATTGCTTCATCTTGCGGAGAACCTGCTTTTGGCAAATCCAAAGACTGAAGATGAGTATTTAAAAGAGCATTATAGTCATAGGTTATTTCGCCAGTTTTCTTATCATAAGTAACATCCGCTTTTGGAGCAAATGCTTTTACAAGTGCAAATTTTGCAATCTGCGGAACTATTATCGGAAGAACATATTGACCGAATTCCGTTACGGCATTTTCATTAAATAGCTTGTTGTCTTTTGATAATTTGTCATTAACTTCGTCTAAAACCTTTATCGCAAAATTTGACATTTCATTTTTATAAATACTATCCATTGTATTATAAGTTTTTGCATATTCAGGTAAAAGATTTTTGTTGCCGTTTTTATAAATGTCATATCTTGAAACACCAACTTCATCTTCAGTTACGGCTCTTTTTGAAATTAACGGAGAACCAAGAACTCCGACAAGATTTGTTCCGAACTCGACAGTTTCTAACGGCATATTCATTAGTTGTTCAAGAATTTGGTCTGCTTTTGGCTCATCAGAGAGTTTTCTTGTTACCTTATAGCAATCGTTTAAAACATTTTCTACTTCATTTTGGGTTAATTGTGCTTTTAGAGCTTGAGGGAATTTTTTCTCATCAGATAATCCGATAATTTTGAGATATACTGCATTTGGATTTTGTGCATCTACATTTGAAAGCGTTTGTGCAACATGCAGTCTTAATATATCATTTGTCAATCTTGTCCAATATTTACCGCCTTCAACAGTATAATCCCGAACCTGACAATTGGCTTGTCTTATTTTTTCTTCTTCGATTAATGCCTCTTTATTAGGGAGATTTTTAAGAGTCTTCAAATCATTATTAGACAAAACAAAATTTAGTTTTGCAATATCAGGATTGGCATCCCAAGTTTCAAACCCACTTTCAAACTTGCCATCTACAACAAATTGTTCATATTTTGACATTATTCTTGCGGCTTCATACCCATCAAATTTTAGTTTATCTTCTTTTGCCAATGACAAATTGCGTTCATTAAATCTTTTTACATTTGCACCTACAGTTTTAGGATTAACCTCAAAATAATAAGGGAACACGGAATCATCATGAGTATGAATGTCATAAACATTTTTTGTATTTAATTTTGAATATGTTTTTATTAAAAATTGTGGGTCTTTTTTTTCATTATCCGTTACAAATCTTTTATCAAAGAACTGAATATAAGTTGGTCTTGAAGGATCATATTTACGATTTTCCATTTCCTCAACCTTACCTGAGGAATTTTGAACATAAAGTTTAGGAGAATTTACAAGTTTCCATGAAACGTTTTCTGTTCTTTTCGGGAAAACACCGAGAGAAAGTGCAGAGTCTTTGAGATTTGTTGCTCTGAACCATCTAAAATAAGGCGATTCTGTTCCCCATTTCAAAACATTTGTAAAATGAGTTCCCATAAGACCTTCGTTGACAAAAGCACCATCTGATACAAAATTTATATCCTTTGCAAACATTTTTCTCTGCAGGGATGCGTAATTGTTTATATTCATTAAGTCATTACAAGGCTGAAAAATATTTTCTATCCAATATTTGTGTGAAGTAAAATTCTCCCTTGTAAATACAGGTAATGAAATTATCCTTGAATATCCGTCAAATTTCCCTTTTTCAATATCCTTTTCAAGTCCTGCTGCAGTTCCACCATATATATTTGTTAAAGTTTTTACGGCATCCAATCCTCGTTGTTGCAGTTCTTCATTAATTTTCCATTTCCCGTGCTCATCATAAACAACACCGACATTTTGGGTATCAATATTGACAAGTTTCATTGAACCGCCTTTTGACATTAAGGAACCGTTTGGAACTACAATATTATATGCTTTGCCATCTTCTTCTATACTGTCGCCGGCATCAATTTGTATATATTCCTGCTTTTGACCGTGAAGATCTTTTACCACATAATGATATGCAAATGGAGCATCAGGAAGAATGCCAAATGTTTTTGTTAAATTTATCCTGTTAGCACCGGGATTCATTTTTATTCTGTAACCGCCCTGTCGTGCTTTTGCAGGAGAATTTATAAAGTAATTATTGTGTTTATCATGGTCTAATGTAAAAACTTCAAGATAACAATCCTGATTATTTTCGTCGTAAACATAAGAGGTTTCAAAGTTTCTGAAACCATGCTCATCTTTGACCCATTTATATCCGGTAAAATTTATTTTGCTATTATTTTCGGGCTGATTTAAACTTAAACTAACTTTCACACAAGGACTCCTTACCGTAAATTATAACAATCCTCAATAAAAATTTTTGACATTATTACAGCATTTATTACAAAAATTTTACAAAATAAATTATCATTTTTTCTATATTATTTCGTAACATGTTGTTACATTTAAAATAATTAGCGCAATTAATTACAAAAAATATACTTTATATATACAAGGGGATATTAGAGAATGATTCAGTGGAATAACATACCAACATATACACCGTCAGGAATGTTTTACAATCCTATTCAGACACCTTTGGTTCCACAACAACCAATGTTCGGGTTTGGATATCCGTCATTCGGAGCACTTACAACAGGTGCTTATAATCTTCCTACATATACTCCAACACCGCAAGGAATTTCATCATTGGCAAATCCGTTTATCGGTTGGTTTAATTTCTCAATGCCAAGTTTTACAATACCGACATTTAATTTCAGCAATTTGTGGAACGGTGTTTCAACAAGAATAAGCAATTTATACGATTCAACTAAAAAAACTGTGTCAAAAGTTGTTAAGACCATATCTAATTTTGCTTCAAGAATAATCAATACTGCAAAAAAATATTTAGGGTTTAATGAAAAAGACGGGTCTTATAAAAAATTCACAGATGGCAGAACAGAAGCTTGGTGTGCTGATTTTGCAACTTATGTAGCACGAGAATCAGGTGCAAATATTCCACATTTCAGTGGGGTATCACAAATTTTAGAATGGGGAAATAATAACGGAAAATTTTCTACTCAGGCTAAAGTTGGGGATTTAATTATTTTCAAAGGTAGGGATAAAAAAGGCAAAAAGGTTTCTCATACCGGTATCGTAACAAGAGTAGAAAACGGGGAAGTTTATACTATCGAAGGGAATACATCTGATAAAGTCGGGGAAAGAAGTTACGCATTGAACGACAGCAAAATTACCGGTTATGTTACTGTTGCATAAAATATGCCCGGGGGGAGTCAAACCCCCGACCTTGGGCTTCGGAAACCCACGCTCTATTCGTCTGAGCTACGGACACATAAAAAGGCGAATTTGAAACAAATCCGCCTTTATTATAATATAAAACTTTTTTATTTTAAATAATCACCGGCATTAACAGCCTGTCTTGATGTTTCATCAGTTTCAAAAAACGGATAAGATTTAATTCCTATCATTGCGGCAACTATTGAACTCGGAAATATTTCAACCGCATTATTCAGTTCATTAACCGCACTGTTATAAAATCTCCTTGCCGCCGCAATATGTTCCTCAACTTCTGAATAAGTCTGCATTGCTTGCATCATAGTACCATCGGCTTTTAATTGAGGGTAATTTTCAACATTTACCATCAATTGTCCCATTTTAGATGCAATTTGATTATCAAGTTCTATTTTCTTACCAATCGTATCGGCATCCGAGTGAATAGATGCAGCAGCACTTCTCAAACGGGTAATCTCATCAAATAATCCTCGTTCATGCTCCATATATTTTTGAGCGACAGTCAAAATATTCGGTATCAAATCATAACGTTTTTTAAGTTGAATATCAATTCCGCTCATTGCCTCTTTTGTCTTGTTTTTCAACTGTATAAGACGAACATACATAGGATAAAGCAATATTAAAGCAATAACAACTAATAATATAATCAACATAAATGGTGAAATGCCCATTGAAAAACCTCCGTTTCCGCTTTCTGTAACATTTTTAGCAACAATCGGGATATTAAATAATAAACTCATAGTAAAATCCTTATATAAACTACCAATTTATTATATCATTTTTCCCGAACATTACAATCCTTATCAGATAAAAATTTAAGGTAACTAATTACTTGACATGTACAGTTGCGAGGGGGCAACGGATTGCCGACGAAGCAATCCAGTTATTTCATCATTATCGACAAATTAAACGGCTGGATTGCCACGCCCTAACGGGCAGTTAACGGCTTCGCCGACACATACAGGGACATGCTACTGTAAAATAGTATATAATTACCAAATTTAATTATCATCACCCAAAACAACAGTAAAATCAGATTTTGCACATTGATAATTGGCAGGTTCATAAACAAACTGCTTTGACTTAACTTTCGGAGCCTGTTTTTTTAAATCGGCATAATAATCAATTGTAACATACTTTGAATGTGCAATAAACTGTGAATGAACCGAGGCAGAAGAACCAGAGCATATAACTTTTATTCCGTTTTCTTCAAGTTCGTTTTTGAGTTTTTCGGCATCTTCTTTTCTGCGTAAGGTACTCATTATACTTGCCGTATATTCTTCTTTCATTCCGTCAAATTTTTCTCTGTAAATAAGCCTGTTTATAACCTGTTGAGTTTTGTCAGGGTCTAAAATCCAATAACTTATATATCCGTGTTTATTTGGAGCCCCAGGGAGCATTGCAATCTCGATATTATCCATATCAAAATGAGTAGCCAAAGAAGCATATTGAGTCATTTCATAAGGAGTCATATCAGTTTTTACATACTTATGAGCAACAGCAACAAGTTTAGGTATTTTCACAATTGTATCAGGCTTTTTCAAATCTGCAAGCAAGCCTCTTAAAAACCATTGTTGTCTTTTTGTTCTTCCGATATCGCCCATTGCGTCATGCCTAAAGCGCAAATATTCCACAACATCTCTGTCGGTTAAATGATGTTTGCCCTTTGAAATATTTATGTGCAACTTACCTGCATAATCGTCATATTTCATATTTTTTTCAACATAAATATCAACACCGCCAAGTGCTTTAACTATTGCCCTGACACCTTCATCATGGAACATTATGTAGCGGTCAATTTTCACCCCCAAAGTATCTTCTATCGTTTTAACAGTCATTTTTATCCCGCCTATTGCATGGGCAGCGTTAATCTTTTGAGTTCCCATGCCTTCAGGCAGATAAACCTTACTGTCACGAGGAATAGATATTGCATTAACCGTCTTTGTGCGAGGGTCAATGTTCATTAATATAATTGTATCCGTTCTTGTACCAACCCACAAATCCGAATCTGCACCGTTTGAATCAACACCAAGAAGCAAAATGTTTTCCCTGTGAGGTCCAAAAGGAAGATTGAAATCAAGTCCGTTATTATTTCCTTTTTTGAATTTTGAAAATAACAAATCTCCGTTTGCAAAAAATAATATTGCACCCAAAACTACAAAAAACAAAATTACCATCACGGTCAAAGATCTGCCAAATGACGACCCCGACTGGCGCCTTGAGCGTCTGCCTCTGTAATTTTCGTAGGGGCTTTGCACTCGCTTTCTTGGGGAATTAGGGCGTCTCGTTCCCTTATAACTTCTGCTATCTCTCATTTACATAAAATCTCTAAATTAATTTTGTGCTATATATAAATTTTACAATAAATAATTAAAAAAATATACAATATTTATTGTATATTTACATTTTTATATGAATATCAATTTAAACCTTTATATAACTCATTCAAATCAATCTCCAGAACCTTGGAAATATTATACAAAACTAAACAAGATGGGACTTGTTTTCCGCCCTCAATTTTTGTAATTGAATTAAGACTTAAATTAACAAGTTCAGCTAATTTTTCCTGCGTTAACTTCTTTCTTAATCTCTCAACTTTTATATTTAAACTCAATATTGATATATCAGGCGGCTATATACTATCTTACAGTAACATGGCATTGCTGTACCTGATATGTTATTATCAGGCAATTACCCGACCTGCATTACTTTTTTATTTACTATATTTCACCTATAATATCTGTTTTAAAAGATGCTCCGATTTCTTCCTGAGCAAGAACAACTATATTATTTATATACAAACTCAGCAATGAGAACAAAATTTGGCGGTATTCAATCGGTACCATAACTTTTGGTTCGTAAATACCCAATTTCTTTGCTTTTCGCATAATTTTTCCTGCAATTTTTTCTGCAAAATCGGCATCAATTTTTATTATAGATGCATCAGAATCATCACAGCCAAGCATCAACTCTGAATAAGTTTTGTCAGACAAATCAAACAAACTTATTGTTTCTCCATCTTCATTTGTATATTTTGAACAAATCTGACGAGATAGCGCTATTCGTATCTTATTTATAATATCAACCTTTGAACCGTCATCAGCAAAATCATTTATTTTTTCAAAAATATAAGTGATATTTTTTATAGAAACATGCTCTTTAATAAGGCTTACCATAACATATTTTATATCTGCATAAGTCATAATATCAGGAACAATATTTTCAATAAGATACGGATTTTCTTTTTCAACTACATCAAGATATTTTTCAATATCTTCATAATCAAGTAAATCTTCAACATGTTTTACCGCAATATGTTCAAGCGCTTTTGCTATATATTCTGATGAAGTCAATCCGCTCTGCCAAAAATCTTTAGCTTTTTCTTTTTCAACCCAAATAACTTTTTTACCTGAAAGGACATCTTCAGTTGTAACTGAATTTTTAATCTTATGTTCAAGATGCAAATCATCTGCATAAAACATTTTATATCCGGGGTAAACAACGGATCTGAAAACTTCCATTCCTCTTATTCTGATACTGAACTCTCCGGAATTGAGATTTTCATCATCCTTAAATACCACTTTTGGAATTATATATCCGCAATTTTCGGTTAATTCAAGTCTTGCCTTGACTGTTTGTGCAACAAGTTGTTCTTCCCCGAAATCAGAGCGTTCAAAATCAACAAAACCCAAAAGTTCTTCGCTCAGATATATCGCAAGTTTTTCTTCATGAAGTTTTGAATACATCAGATCAGGTGAGGTTGCTTTGTTTAACTCCCCTTTCAAATCATCAAGAGCCTTTAAACCGGTTGAAATTTTATCGTTCAATTTCTTTCTTGAAACAGGTGCTTCTCCGTCAAGTTGTGCTTTGACCTGATTTATTTCATCTCTCTTTTGTTTAATTTTACCCTGAATTTCAATACATTTTTCATATTCGGTCATTTTAGGGGAAAGCATTTTTTCCATTTGGCTTTTAAAATCAGAAATGCTTATTATATCACCTGAAGATTCGGCAGATTTTGCTTCACGCATAAAAATACAATTTAATTGCGCACTTTCTTCATCATCAGAACCCACTTCTGTCATGCTGTATAATTCCCAGCCCTTCATAGACATTTCATTTAAAAGATTTTGTAATTCCTGTGCATTTTGCGCGGAACATGTTTTGATAACATATTCCATTCTGCTTTTACCAAACATATTTTCACCCTTTTAAAATTTTTATAGCCTCTATCGCAGTTTTAATAGCCTTTTCAGTATCATGAACAACAGGATTTGCTAACCCCTCTTTTTCACGCTCTTGATTAGCAACAACAAGAAAAACCGAACCGATTTTTACTCTTAAATAACTTGCAACAATAAATAATGCTGCAGATTCCATTTCCGAAGCAAGACACCCCATACGCTTCCATGCTTCCCAGCGATTAATCAATTCGTTTGAAACAGGCATTCTGTCAGGACAATGCTGACCATAAAAAGAATCTTTGCACTGAACAACTCCCGTATGATAATCAAAGCCTAATTTCTTGGCACTTTCTATAAGAGAATTTACGACATCAAGATTAGCAACAGCAGGGAATTCAATCGGTGCATATTCTCTGCTGGTACCTTCTGCTCGAATCGCACCGGTAGCAATAACGATATCACCGCCTTTTACATTTGTATCAATTCCGCCACAGGTACCGACACGGATAAATGTTTGCGCTCCGCATTTCACAAGTTCTTCAAGTGCAATCGCTGCAGACGAACCGCCAATACCCGTTGAAGTTACACTGACCTTTTCTCCGTCAATATAGCCGGTATAAGTGACATATTCACGACTATCTGCAACTTTTACGGGATTTTCAAAAAATTTCGCTATCTTTTCGCATCTTTTAGGGTCTCCGGGAAGTATAACATACTTTCCGACTTCTCCTTCTTTTAATCCTATATGATACTGTCTGCCGTCTTCGGAATAATTCATTTATTGTCCTTTTAATTTTGAAATAACCTGATCAGTTACATCAACTCCACCGACAAATACAACCTGATCAGATAAAATTGCATCAAGTCTTTGCGCAACCATAACCTGTTTTGCTGCGCCCTGAATCTGAGTCATAATTTGGTTTTCTTTATCTCTTTGCAGTTTCATCAATGCTTCTTGTTTTGATTTTAAAGTATTAGCAGCTTGATTTTCAAAATTTTGTTTTTGCAAAGGAGTTGACAAATTTTTATATTGTTTTTCCTGTTCAAGCATATATTGCTGAAGTTCAAGAGTCTTTGCATCAATTTCTTTTACTGCAGCCTGCGCCGCAGGATAACTTTCCAGAACTCTTTGGTAATCAATGTAACCTACTTCTGCATTTGCAGCATTTGAGCAGGTTAATGCAACACCTGCAACCGCTAATAAAGCCATTAATTTTAAATTTTTCATACAACCTCCACTATTTTATATTCATTTATTATAATAATTTGTTTAAAATTTTCAAGTATTAGTACATCAGATCGCCTACACCAAAGGTGAAGTAACCGCTTTTTGATCCGTTACGTCCCGGATTTGTGAGCGGAATACCATAGTCAATTGATAACGGTCCCATGCCGGGAATAAATACTTTTAAACCGACACCTGCCGAAATAGCATACATAGGTCTGTCATAAATTTTATCAGAAACAGTAGAATTGAATACTTTACCAGCATCAACCCACATTGTAAATCTCAAGTTGTTTAGGAATGCAATTCTCGTTCTGTCCATAAACGGAATTGGTGTTGCAAATTCTGCAGACCCCATGATAAAGGCATTACCTGTACCAACGCCGCTCATTTTGAAACCTCTGATTGAATACGGGCCACCTAAACGATATGCCATAACCTCAGGGATATCCCCGTGAATTGCACCGCCACCTTTAACAGTCAAAGAGAATGAAGATTTTTTTGCTATAGGAATATATTGTTTTATCATACCGGTCAATTTGCCGTTTGTTTTATTCAAACCGTTTAACCCGATATTTTCATCAAACCTTAAACTTGCCATCGTACCATGACGGGTAATTGTTGCAGAATCCCTTGTATCATACAACAATGCTGGGCTCAAAGACAGGAACAATCCGCCTTCAAGTTGTTTTGCTCGTTCTGATAGCGGAACATTATATTTTTCATACAAACTTGTGATTTTCTTTCTGTCACCCTCTTTTACATTAATATTTTCAGCACCCAAGCCAAAAGTTGCCGTTGTATGACGATTTCTTTTGAATTTATGAGCAACGGTAAATTCACCGCCAAATCTCTGTTCAATAGCCATCGGAACCTGATAAGAACCAAAATCTCTAAAGAATAATCTGGTATTAAGCGAAGTATCAGAGTTAAAGAAATAAGGTTTAAAATAACTCAATTCTGCCTGAATATTCATGTGATTAACAACAGAATTGTCATTCATAATAACACCGGTACCAGCCAAGCCTGTTAAAGAAATTCTTTCGGCTCTGCCGCGGAAATTATTTTCACTTATCCCCAAAGAACCGAAAAGACCTGTAGCGGTATCAAGACCACCACCGACAGACACACTTGCCGTTCTTTGTTCTTTAATTTTTATTGTTATATCATAAGCATCTTCAACGTCTGCACTGGGTTCAATCTCTCTTGTTACATCCTTAAATGCCTGAGTAGCGTATAATCGGACAAGATCCTCTTTAATCATGTTCTCGTTATAAACCATGCCAGGCTCTGTTAAAATGTTTCTGGCAACGACATAATCTTTTGTCTTTTCGTTACCTTCAATCATGATTTTATCAATGATGCCTTCTTTAATAACAATATTAATTGTACCGTCGGGGTCATCGGTTACTGAGGCAATTCGGGAGAGAATGTAACCTTTCTGCATGTATAAATCCTGAATCTTTGTAATAGCCTCATTTATTTTTGCAATATTTTGGGGTTTTCCCTTCATGTCTTCAAGTTTTGCAAGAATATCTTCGGTAGAAATCACTGTGTTACCGTCTATTGTGAAATCTTTAACAGGAATATTTTCTTCAACAATAATTTTAATAGTAATCGTACCATCATCATTATTAGTCGGAATAGCCTTCATCCTTTCCGAAAAATAACCCGTTTCATAGATAGTCTTTAAATCATCCTGCATATCTGAGCGATTATAAGGTTCACCAACCTTCATTTTCATTTGAGATAAAATTTCTTCCTGAGTAAGAGAGTTTAAACCCATAAATTCAATGCTTTTGATGGTTTTTTCTTGTTCGGAAATAACAGGGGTTGGTAAAACATCATGGGTAACTTCAGGGGCAGAAGTTTCTGTTCTCAAACTTGGAACATCTGAAGCATCAAAGATTGTATTTGTAGTCGTATTCTGTTTTATAGCATCTTCGGTTATACCCATGCTTGAACCCCATACATCGTCAATTGAATATGCACAGGTCTGCGTGAGTGAAACCAGCAATATTGCTAATAAAATCTTTTTCAGTGAACTAAAATTCAAAAATACATTCCCTTAAAACTATCACTTCTCTCCACTAAAATTTTAGCATAAATTTACTAAAAAAGTAAAATATTTTACAACTTATTTACCAATAGAAATTTTATACACACTATTTTTATTATAACCGTATAATTCTGCTAAAATTACCGAAATATCTTTTGGGCTAAAACCCTTGTCTTTTAAGATTTTTACTCTCTTTTGAATTTCATTTTCATCAGAAATATTATTTTTCCTGAACACCAACACAACAAACTCACCTTTGGGCTGATTGTTAACAAAATGTTCAATGATATTGTCAATATTATCAACCAAAACTTCTTCAAACATTTTTGTAAGTTCTCTGCCTATTGCAATTTTGGCATCAGCACGAACAGATTTTATAATATTCAAAGTTTGCAAAATTCTGTTTGGCGACTCATAAAAAATAAAATCTTTATCTTCATAATCCGTTACAAGTTTTTGAATTTTTTGTTCTGTTTTTGGAAAAAAACCTACAAAACTAAAACATTCATCTTCTCTTGAAATTTGTGAAAGAAAAGTTGCTATTGCGTTGGCACCGGGCAAAGATGTAACACTAAACCCACGGTTTCTTAATTCCTTTACAATTACGCTTCCGGGATCGCAAATCAATGGAGTTCCGGCATCAGATACAAGAGCCATTTTTTGACCGGACTCAAGAGTTTTTATAATTTGTTCAACTCTCTCTTTTTCATTGTACTTGTGATAAGAAAGGCATTTTGTTCTTATATCAAAATGATTGAGGAGTTTTTGAGTAACCCTTGAATCTTCGCAGGCGATTAAATCAACCGATTTCAAAACTTCAATCGCTCTTAAAGTAATATCACCCAAATTTCCGATTGGAGTCGGAACAATATAAAAATCGTATTCTTTCATGTTTGTATCATAGCATAAAATCAAATCTTTTGCCGACAAAATTACTACTAAATAGCAGTGACGGATTAGAGGAATTTTAGAAAAGTAAGATATAAATTATGGTAATTATATACTATTTTACAGTAGCATGTCATTGCGATACAAAGCGAACAGGCGAAATAATAATGAGCCTTGTGAGCCTGTATGTGTCGGCGAATAACTGGATTGCTTCGTCGGAAAGCCATTTCCTCCTCGCAATGACAGACATATTTACTGTAACATTGTATATAGTTACCTAAATTATAATATAAAGAGAATATATACAATTGTTATGCTGTACATAAAAGCAAGTACCACATAATTTTAAATTGATTTCCTTATATTCCCACCCCGCAAAAAATATTAAATCGAATATAAGAAACATTATAAATGCAAAAAACAAAGTTTTGAAATAATGAAAGGAGAAAATTATGACAAAAACAGAAACAACAAATTTTGATAATGAAATGAAAGCACTTTCTCAAGGTGTTTACAAAGGAAATGAAAAATCCATACCGAAAGATTGGATTAAAGTTTCAGAATATGATAAAAAGAGTGGATTCCATGGCGAAGCATAACAAAAGTCAACGGATACTATCGTTCTAAACCAGAATTTTAACAATATCTTAATTATTCAAACCGTAATTTTACTTGATTACAAAATATGTTGATGATAATATCAGCATGTTATAGTAGTAGAATATGTTACACATAAGAAGGAGTAAAAAATTATGGTAAACGTAGCAATTAACGGATTCGGCAGAATCGGTAGAAATACTTTAAGAGCCGCAATCAGAGAAGGTATTTTTGACAAAATCAATTATGTAGCAATCAATGACCCTGGTTTGAAACCGGAAGATGCTGCAAGACTTTTCAAATATGACTCAGTTATGGGTAAATTTGACGGAACAGTTGAAGCATACGATGAAGGTATTATCGTTAACGGTAAAAAAATCAAATTCTTCGCAGAAAAAGACCCGGCTCAACTTCCTTGGAAAGATTTGGGTGTAGAAGTTGTTGTTGAATCAACAGGTTTCTTCACAGATGCAACTAAGGCTCATGCTCACATTGATGCAGGTGCTAAGAAAGTTATCATTTCTGCTCCTGCAACTAACGAAGATATTACAATCGTTTTAGGCGTAAACGACAAAGAATACGATACAACAAAACACAATGTAATTTCTATGGCATCTTGCACAACTAACTGCTTGGCTCCTGTTGCTAAAGTTATTGATGAAAAATTCGGTATCGTTAAAGGTTTGATGACAACAGTTCACTCTTACACAGGTGACCAAAGAATCTTAGACGCAGGTCACAAAGATCCTCGTCGTGCAAGAGCAGGCGCTTTAAATATTTGTCCTACAAAAACAGGTGCTGCAAAGGCTGTTGCTTTAGTTTTACCTCAATTGAAAGGTAAATTGGATGGTTTTGCTATGAGAGTTCCAACTCCTGATGTTTCATTAGTTGATGTTGTATTCGAACTTTCAAAAGATGTTACAGTTGAAGAAGTTAACGCAGCATTAAAAGCAGGCGCTGACGGACATGTTCTTTGCTATACAGAAGAACCGTTAGTATCTTCAGATTATGTTGGCACTTCTCAATCTTCAACAGTTGACGGATTATTAACTCGTGTAATGGGTGGTAATCAGGTTAAAATCATTTCTTGGTACGATAACGAAATGGGTTATTCAACAAGACTTGCTGAAACAACTTACATGGTTGCTTCTAAATTATAATGTTTAGGTGTAAAAACCAATTTCCAATAAAACGGGCATATCTTTGATATGTCCGTTTTTTTGTTTCTAAAACTTGAATGTTTTCAATTTATGCATTTACATTTAGTTTTAACATTGCAGCATCATCCATGGCTTGATCAAAATATTCATCATAATCATGATAAATAAGTTGTGACATTGATTGCAAAGTTTTACCTATCATTTCATTTTGATTTTTTATAAGTTCTGACTGATTTGCAATAATACGATCTTCCATTTCGTATAAATCCTGCAAAGTTGCCACTCTATCAGTATTAGTTTTGCGAGAATTATTAGCCGTAAAATTTGATTGTACCGTTGAAACTGATTGTATATTCATATTTTGCCTTTCTTTATATGTTGATAATATCAGTAAAACCTGTAAAAAAAATTTTTGCGCAGGTTAAATCATTATTTTACAACTTTATTTAATCCATGTGGCTTATCGACATCACGATGAAGTTTTAGAGCAATTTCAAGTGCAAGAAGTTGAATTATAACCAAAATTCCGAATGTTTTTATAATCGGCTTTGAACAATCAATATTGAGATTATATGTAGATTTTATTTGATTTGTTCGGTTTCCGATTATACAAATCGGAGGTTTATAATTTTCTTTTATGTTATTGAGATTTTTTACAGCATTATAATTCAAATCATCATTTGCAATATAAATCATTGCGCTTTTAGAATTATTCAATACCGCAACATGACCATGCATAAATTCACCTAAAATGTAAGAACAAGTGTTGATATATGAAGTTTCTTTAATTTTTAAAGATGCTTCTTTGGCAAAAGCATACATATCACCATCAGCGCTCATAACAATACTTTTGTAACGGGCCAAAAATCTTGCAGCCTGCTTAATTTTTGAATGAACTTTATACGCTCTATTTATCACATCAGGAATATCGTTCAAATCTCGAATCAAATCGGTAACATCAATTCCTTTATTTTGTGCTAATTTAAATACAAGCATTGCCCCGCAAAGAAGTTGCGATGTAAATGATTTTGTTGCCGCAATACTTTTTTCTTCACCTGCATGGCAAGCAATATGGTATTGTGTAGCATTCCAGATTGAAGAATTTTCTTTGTTTGTTATACAAAGAGTCATTACACCATGTTCTTTTGCTCTCAAAAGTGCAGAATTTGTATCTGTTGTTTCTCCTGATTGGGTAATGAAGATATACAAAATGTCATCACCTTCGGCAATTTTTGGCTGAAGCAAAAATTCACTTGAGTAAATTGCTCTTGCTTCAATATTTGCAACTGAGCCTAAAAGATTAACGCAATATCTTGCGCAGTGATAAGAAGAACCGCTTGCAACAAGAAATACACGGTTTACATTTTGCGGAACATCAATATTTATCTGCCCGTCTTTTATGTAATCACCTATAATTTGCTCACAAATTTTACTTTGCGCAAATATTTCAGTTTCCATTGAAGATTTTTTTCGTTTAATTAATGGCATATTATAACTCTCTGCATAAGATGAGATTCTTCGGCTTATTTGTCATTCTGAGCTCTGCGAAGAATCTCACACCTAACGCCTCAGAATGACTATAAATTAACCTTCCAAAAATTCTCTTACAAGTTTATTAACCGTTTGCGGATTTGCTCTGCCTTTGGTTTCTTTCATAACCTGTCCGACAAAGAATCCCAAAAGATTAGTTCTTCCGTTTTTGTATGCTTCAACTTCTTTGGGGTGAGATTCAACAATATTTTTAACCATATCCTTAATTGCACCCTCATCATTAATTTGGCTCAAACCTTTCTTTTCAACAATATCAGTTGCTTTTTCACCTTTTGTAATCATATCTTCTACAAGAATTTGTTTCCCGATATTATTTGATATTGTGCCCTTTTCAATTAAGGCGATAAGTTCTGCCAAATTTTCAGGTGTTAATTTTGTTTCATTGATTTCAACATGATTTTCTTTTAAATACGCTGCAATTTCACCTGTTAAGAAATTAACGGCAGTTTTTGGATTTGCACCGAGTTCAATAACTTTATCAAAGAATTTTGCAAGTTCCATCTGTGATACAACAACATTTGCATCATATTCGCTCAAACCTAAACTTTGATATCTTTCACGCTTTTGATTCGGGAGTTCAGGCATTTTTGCTCTGATTTCTTCAACCCATTCACGTGAAATTTCTAAAGGCATCAAATCAGGTTCAGGGAAATAACGATAATCGTTGGCATCTTCCTTACTTCTCATTGATTTTGTTTCTCTTGTATCGTCATTCCAAAGTCTTGTTTCCTGAACGACTTCACCACCGTCTTCAACAAGTTCTATCTGACGGTCAATCTCGTATTCCAACGCTCTTTCTAATGCAGAAAAAGAGTTGATATTTTTGATTTCGGCTCTTGTTCCAAACTCTTTTGAACCTTTTGGCATGATAGAAATGTTTGCATCACATCTCATTGAACCTTCTTCCAAGTTTCCGTCACAAACTCCTGCATAGCGAACAATGTCACGGAGTTCTTCCATATATGCCCTTGCTTCCTGCGGACTGCGCATATCAGGTTCTGATACAATTTCTAAAAGCGGAGTGCCTGCTCTGTTCAAATCTACTAATGAATAAATTGAACCTGCAAGACCGTTTGCACCTGCGTGAACAAGTTTACCTGCATCTTCTTCTAAATGTGCTCTTGTGATGCCGATTCTTTTGCCGTTGATATCAATATGACCGTTTACACAAATCGGCTCGTCATATTGAGAAATCTGATAGCCTTTTGGCAAATCGGGATAAAAGTACTGTTTTCTGTCAAATTTGCATCTTGCAGGAATTTCGCAATTCAATGCCAAACCTGCTAAAATTCCCATATTAACAACTTCTTTATTCAAAACAGGTAATACCCCCGGCATACCTAAAGTAATCGGACTTGTCAAACTGTTAGGTTCCTGACCAAATTCGTTTTTATCCGGCGCAAAAATCTTTGTTTTAGTCTTTAATTGTGCGTGAACTTCAAGACCAATAACAACTTCATATTTATCTCTTAACTCTTGTTCAACCATTTTAATCTCTCCTTGTCTATTGATTTAATTTTAGCACAAAGGAAATAATGATAAAAACAAACACAACAAGTTCTTTACAGTTTTTAAGAAAGTAAAAAATATAGTTACACCACATAACGCAAAAAACATGTTATTGCAATCAATAGCGAAAACCCTGTGTTGGGGTACACTTCAAGAAACCCCAACTTACTTTTTAACAGGATAAATTATTTCATTATCTTTTAAAATTTCTTCCCGAAAAGATTCCGGCAATAAATTAAATTCAGATATATCAACCAAAAAAGGAATATTACTCTTCGATAAAATTTCTTTCAATTCAGCCAAACTACAATTATCATCCCCAAAATCTTTTACCGCTAAATCTAAATCGCTGCCACTATGCGCATCTCCGTTTAAACGGCTTCCGTAAGCATAAATGGTAGCATTAGGACAATAATTATCAAATATCGAAACAAGATTTTGCAAATATTCCTGTTCAATAAATAGCCTACTCATTATCAATAACCTTTTTCAAATTTTTAGCATCAAGTAAAAAATTATCAATCAAAGCAAGTGTTTCCTGCGTAAACGCAACACCGTAATCATGAGCGGTATTATTACGATTATCTCTGTATTTAAACCAACGATTAACAGCATCTTCATTAAGAAGTGAATGTTTTAGCGCGTGACGAAAAATATCTTTAAAAACAAGTGTGTCTGCAATTTTTTTTGATGCAAAATACGGTTCTAATTTCTTTTTTAACAACTTACCGCTTTGCTCTAATGTCATTTCAAAACCTTTGACCAAAGAATTGCGATACATTTCGTATTCAATACTATTTTCTTTTGAAGTTTTTATCATCTCATAGGACTTTTCCAAAGTATCAATACATCTTTGCAAATATTCGGTATTTATTGAACTCATATTTCACCTCTAATGTATAATAACAAAAATTTTACATCAAATCAAATTACCTTGAATAAATTTCAAACTTTGACGGGCTTTTTTCAGGCGCCTGATAATTGTTAATAAAATCTATCGCTTCCTGCGGAGTTGATGCAACATAAATTAAATCTTTTGCAAACTTATTTGCAAATTTTTGTTCAACAACATCATTAAAAAACTCCAGCAACTTATCGTAAAATCCGTTTGTGTTTAATAAGACTATAGCCTTTTTATTGTATCCCAACTGCTTTTGTACAAACATTTCGGCAAATTCTTCCAAAGTACCAAAACCGCCCGCAAGAACAATTACAGCATCTGAAATATCGTCCATTTTTTGCTTTCTGTCACGCATACCTTGTGCCAGATAAAATCCGTCACAATTATCTGTTCTGCAACCCATATCAACCAATCTTTGGGGCATTACACCGTAAATTTTTCCTCCGTTATTTTTTACTTCAGAAGCACAAGCCCACATCATACCCAAAGTTGAACCGCCGTAAACGATATTATAGCCGTTTTGTCCCATCAATTTGCCGAGTTCTTTTGCATCTTTATAATATATTTCATCTAAAAAATTACTTGACGAGCAAAATACGCAGATATTTTTTATACATTCACCCCTACTCAACAAACTCTCCTCCTATACGGTAAAACTGAGAACAGGAAAGACCTGAACCGTTTTTGGAACAATCTTTGCGTAATTTATCAACATCCCAACCGTAGCCGATAGGATTTATATTTCCGTCAGAATAAATATTTAATCCAAAAATATCTCTGCCCCAAGTATTTGGTTTTTTAGAGCCGTTTGTATCTATCATCATCAAAAATACGGGTTTATCAGGAGTTTTATCTATTATATCTTTTATTCCGACTATCAAATCATCCTGATTATTGTATAGCATATCAAAATAGTAAAAATCTTTTTTAGGAACAATTTTGCCGTTCATATAATGCTGAACATATTTTTTAGGAGTCAACCTATCACTTAATCTTAAATAAGGTTTTACAAGTTTAATCATATATTTTTCACGCTCGTTAAATGATTTTGCATTTTTCATATTTTGTACAATTTCAGACTCAGCCTGAGCAGCCATTGCACTAAACATATACTCTATTTTGTTATACTCAGAATTCCACTTTGAAATATTAACCGCCGCTTTTGATGAAAAAGAAGTCGGAATAAAAAACAATATTGCCGCAAAAATTGCACATATTGTAAGTGAATATTCAATTCTCCAAATTCGTTTATTCATAATTTAATTTACAGCAGCCATATCAAGACGCTTCTTTTCCTCAATTAACTTATCATAAACCCACTCAGGTATAAAATTTTTGCCCAAAACGACTTGACCGTTCAATATATTCGGAGCATGAAAATCAGAACCACCTGTTACTATCAAACCTAAATTTTCAGCCATTGATGAAAAATATTCAACCATTGCAGGTGAATGTTTTCTGTGATACGCTTCAATACCTCTCAAACCATAATTCATAAGGTCTTTAATTAATCCCTCAGCCATATTTTCCAAATCATGCGGATGAGCAATGACCGGAATACCACCGGCATCGTAAATAATTTCAACCGCATCATGAGGAGAAACTGTTTTTCTCTGAACATATACTGGAGAATTTATGTGAATATATTTTGCATAAGCATCCATTACATTGGTTGTACCGCCAGCGGAGGTTATCGCTCTTGCAATATGCGGACGTCCTATACTTCCGTTTGGCGCAACGAGTTTTTTTATGTCTTCAAACTTAATTCTGATTCCTTCTTTTTTTGCAAGCAAACCCAAAATTTCTTTTGTCTGCTTTACCCTTGCCTGTTGTTGGGATTTAATCATACTTTGAAAATCGGAATTATTCACATCCATAAAATATCCTAAAATATGGACTTCATAATCATTATACAAAGTATTTACTTCTATACCGCGCAAGACCTGAATTTTATCACTCAAATCATTGTCTTTGATATACTTATTTGCAACATCATAAGCCAAAACATTGTCGTGGTCTGTTATCGCAATTGCTCCAAGCCCGACATCCATGGCGGTGTCCACAATTTTCTCCGGTGTAAAAACACCATCGGAAAAATATGTGTGAATGTGTAAATCAGTTTTCATCTCCACTTTCCTCTATTTTACTATTACTACAAAAAACTCTTTTTACCGCCAAAGCACAACCGCTGTTAACATCAATATCAACCTCAAGGGCGTTAACCTGTGTTGTCTTGCCTTGTGCAACTTCATATCTTTCGGGAATCCCTGTCAAAAACCGTGACAGGGATGTATTATATTCCATTCCGATAACCCCGTCACTTGCTCCGCAAAAACCGGCATCCGTTATGTATGCCATGCCATTTATTATACTTTCATCAGCCGTCTGAACATGAGTATGTGTCCCCAAAAACGCGCTCATACCCAATTCTGAACAATATTTCGCAAAACAAATTTTTTCTGCTGTTGCTTCTGCATGAAAATCCATAACTACTATCGGAGTTATCTCTTTAATTTTGGCTATCTCATCTTTGACAATTTCCCACGGGGAATCAACCATATTCATAAAAACTCTGCCTATAGAATTTATTACCCCGATTTTTACACCGTTCTTTTCAAAAATACGACTTCCGACACCTTTGACTCCATTCGGGTAATTTATCGGACGGATAAGTTTATCCGCATTATCAATGTATGAATAAATGTCTTTTTTATCCCAAATATGATTACCGCAGGTCATTGCATCTATACCATACTCAATAAATTCGTTGTAATTTTTTTCGGTCAGCCCAAAACCGTGAGATGCGTTCTCAATATTGGCAATAACAAAATCATATTTTTCTTTGTTATCCGACAAAAAATCCCTAACGGCAGTGCGCCCCGGCTTGCCGACAATATCTCCGAAAAATATGATTTTGATTATGTTATTATCCATTTTTGTTATACTGAACTTGTTTCAGCATCTCCTATCTTAGGGATTGTACCCTCACCCGAATTTCTAAATTCGTTTTTACTCATTAAGAAATTCTACCCTCTCCCTCAAAGAGCGAGGGTATGGATATTTATTTTGCTATTTCGGTTGCTCTAAATTCTCTTACCACGGTTACACGAATTTGTCCCGGATAATCAAGTTCATCTTCAATGCGTTTTGCAACATCTCTTGCAAGTTTACCCGAAGCCAAATCGTCAAATTTTTCTGCTTCAACAATTATGCGAACTTCACGACCTGCTTGTACCGCAAATGATTGCTTAATACCTTCGTAACTGTTTACGATTTCTTCAATTTTTTGCAGACGCTTGATATAGATTTCTAAAGTATCTCGTCTTGCACCGGGTCTGCCTGCCGAAATTGCATCGGCTACTTTTACTAAAACCGCTTCTATTGTATTTGCAACAACATCATCATGATGCGCTTCTATTGCGTGAACAACTTCGGGCTTTTCACCGTATCTGTTTGCGATTTCTACACCAAGTTGAATATGAGTACCTTCCTGAGTTTGGTCAACTGCTTTACCAATATCATGCAACAGCCCTGCGCGTTTTGCGATTTTTTCATTTGCTCCGAGTTCTGCAGCCAACATCCCTGCAATATGTCCTACTTCAAGTGAGTGTTTCAAAACATTCTGACCATAACTTGTTCTGTAGTACAAACGCCCTAAGGTTTTGATAAGTTCTTTATTTAAGCCCATAACACCCATTTCAAGTGCGGCATTTTCACCTTCGTTCCAAATCTTTTTATCAATTTCTTCCTGCGCCTTAGCCACCATTTCTTCAATTCTGACAGGGTGAATACGCCCGTCAACAATAAGTTTTTCCAACGCAAGTTTTGCTATTTCTCGTCTTACAGGGTCAAAACTTGATAATACAACGGCTTCCGGTGTATCATCAATAATCAAATCAACCCCTGTCAAAGTTTCTAACGCTCTAATGTTACGACCTTCACGACCAATTATACGACCTTTCATTTCGTCATTTGGCAAAGCAACAACAGAAACTGTCGTTTCCACAACCTGCTCAATCATACATCTTTGCATAGTTGTAGAAAGAATTTCCTGTGCCTTTTCCAATGAAGTTTCTTTTATCTTTGCTTCATTTTCTCTTATAAGTTGCATTTGTTCCTGCGCCAAGTCATTTTTTAACTGCTCAAGCAAAGTATTTTTTGCTTCTTCGCAGGACATACCTGAAATTCTTTCAAGTTCTTCTGTCTGCTTTTGCACAAGTTCCGCCAAATAGTCTTCTTTTTCCAAAAGTTCATCTTTTTTTCTTTGAACTTCTGCCTCTTTATCAGTGTATTCCTGAATTTTTTCTTCAAGAACATCTTCTCTTTTTGCTAACTTTTGTTCTTGTCTTGAAAGTTCCTGTCGTCTTTCTCTTTCTTCTTCGTTTAAAGCATCTCTGTCATTTTGTAATTCTTCAAGCGCTTTAATTTTTGCTTCTTTTTGAAGTATTTTTTCTCTTTCATTAAGTGCATTTCTGTCCTTTTGAACGGACTCCAAAGCAGCACTAACTTTGTTTTTTTGAATAATCAGCATTACAACTAAAACCATTACCGCAATAGCTGCAACAACCAATAGCAAGGTTTTTGCTTCCATAAAGTTAATACCTTTTCCTTTTCTATTTTTTTATAATACATGCAATCAGGCATACATATAGCCTATGCCCAAGTTTATTCAGTTTTAATTAAATAAAATTATTGCATATATTTCCTAAAAAAATTTATTACTACATCTGACAAAATCATATCATATTTTTCGATTTTTGTATAGTAGTTTTTTTAGATAACAATGGGGTGCTATGGAATTATGACAATAGAAGCGTTACAATTTTTAATTATATCAACATGGCTCAGTTATTACCGATATCTGGACCTAATAAGATAATATTGTCTTATTCATATATTGTTTTTGATATTTACAGAGCAAATCTAAAATGTGCTAAATCTCCGTCTTGCATTACATAATCTTTACCTTCAAGACGAGTAACACCTTTTTCTTTGCAGGCATTATAAGAACCGAGTTCAATAAAATCTTTACACGGAGTAATTTCTGCTCTTATAAATCCTTTTTCAAAATCCGTATGAATAACACCTGCTGCCTGAGGAGCTTTTGTTCCGGCAGTAATTGTCCAGGCCCTAACTTCTTTTTCTCCAGCCGTTATAAATGTTCTCAATTTCAAAAGGCTGTAAACAGATTTTATCATTCTGTTTATACCGCTGTCTTCTATACCCAAATCGTGCAGATATTCTTTTGCTTCATCAGAACCGAGTTCTGCAAGTTCTTCCTCAATTTTTGCTGAAATTATAACCATTTCAGCACCATGCGCATCAGCGTACTGCTGAACTTTTTTTGTATAATCATTACCGTCTTTAAGGTCAAACTCAGATACATTCGCACAGTAAATAACGGGCTTTAAAGACATCAGATTAAGCATTTTTACAAACGGAATTTCATCTTCGTCAAAATGATCTTTAATATTTATAAAAGTGCAATCCTGTAAAAGTTCCATAAGTTTATCCAAAACTTTGTTTTCCAAAACTGCATCTTTATCGTTGCCTTTTGCGGCTTTTGATATTCTTTGCTGACGACGTTCTACAGATGCCATATCCGCAAGTGCAAGTTCTGTATTTATTGTTTCTATATCGCTAATCGGGTCAACTTTTCCCTCAACATGAATTGTATTGACATCATCAAAACATCTTACGACCTGAATAATCGCATCAACTTCTCGTATATTTTGCAAAAATTGGTTGCCCAAACCTTCGCCTTTACTTGCACCTTTGACTAAACCTGCAATATCAACAAATTCTATAGCTGTCGGAATAATATTTTCGGTTTTACATAATTTGGCAAGAATTGGCAATCGTTCATCAGGAACTTCAACAACTCCGATATTAGGTTCAATTGTGCAAAACGGATAATTTGCACTCTGTGCATTTCTTGTACTTGTCAAAGCGTTAAATAAAGTTGATTTTCCAACATTTGGCAATCCGACTATCCCTGTTCTTAACATTTATATATCCTTTCCGTAAATTTCTTTTATTATAATAACCTAAACAAAATTAAAAAGCATGCGTATTCTTATATAAAACATATTATCGATATATAAATGTATGCTCTGCAGGATTGTCCAAACAGTGGCATTTTTACCCCCAAAAGTCCCACTGTTTTATACTTAGTTGTTCTTCAAATTATTTAAAGGTAATTATATACTATTTTACAGTAGCATGTCATTGCGATACAAAGCGAACAGGCGAAATAATAATGAGCCTTGTGAGCCTGTATGTGTCGGCGAAGTGTAGATAATGATGAAATAACTGGATTGCTTCGTCGGAAAGCCATTTCCTCCTCGCAATGACAGACATATTTACTGTAACATTGTATATAGTTACCAAATAATTTTTTAAGATATTGAACTAAGCAATTATATACCCAACACAAACAGGGCATAAAAGTACACATACATCAAACTACATTAAGAATGTAAAACTATAATTGTTTTATAATGTATGTACTTATGTAAGGCAGCGCATCCAATAATAACTTTTTAAATTTCTTTGGAATAAAAAACCTATCGAACCGTGAATTTAGTATAAATAAATCATTGCTTTCGTCCAAGAATCCTGTATAGATTTTAAAAATCTAAACAATAACTTGTACTTAATTTAAAAATTCATTGACAACTTCTTTTTCAACATTTTCACGATTTAAGAAATACAATTTTTCAACAGTTCCATCAAGATGATAGTTATTCCTTATTTCTATAATTGTATTTTTCTTTTTAGGGTATATAAATTCAGAATGTCTTATCAAGAATCCGGCTGAATTAACAATTCGTTTATATTCTACTTTACCGGATTTTGCGAATTCAGAAATACAAGTATTACCATTTGCATATTTTGCTACTTCTAATTGTTTTTTATTTTTACCTTTATATTTGCTTATGCCATTTACTGTACCTTGATATTTGTAATCATTTTCTTCTATAAGTTTATTGACCTCTGTTTCAATATCGAATCTTGGAAGTGGCTGTTCAGTTCGAACGATTTTATCTGCGGAAATAGTCTGCGGCGAAGGTGCAGTTTGTTCAACACTCAAAGAGGTATGAGATGAAGGTATTTTCATTTCTACTTTATCCATAGGTACATCCTGAGGAACTTTTATTGAAGGAGCATCCGGTTCGGTAGGTTCTCCGGGAATAACCGGTTTTATTTCTGAAGACGGAACCTCCGCACGAATCCTTCTTTGCGGGGTATCAGGTTCTATATCCACAGATGCAACAGCAGGTTTATGTTTATATGCTTGTTCTATCTTTGGTCTATACATAGTTAAACCTAAATCCATTTTATAATCTTCAAGCATTTCTTGCCATTTCATCCAATCAACAGATCCGACATCCTTTTTTTGCTCATAAAAATTAAAACTTAAAGCTGCGCGATTTATATTTATGGAACGATTTATTTTATTTCCTTTGCTGCCTACTTTTTTTATAAAGCCATTCCATATATCAGCATTAATTTTACCATCATGCTTACCATCTGCGGCATCCAATTCTCTTGCTAATTTCATACTCCAAGAATTATTAGGTATCTGTCCAATAGCCCCATTTCCCATAAATTAACTCCTTTCAAATTAATAATCCCCATAAACATGTAAAAAAAAAATTATTAGAATAATTGCTTTTGTCTATATATAAATTAACAAAAATTAATATAGATTTGCACAAATCAAAATTTTTAGTAGGTAGATTGGGTTGAAACTTAAAGGGTTGAAGAGGTAAAACGAAAATTGAAACAGGACCCAACATAAATATATTGTTGGGTTCGCTTGTATCAAAATTCCTACTATTCATTGATTATATCTGCTCCACCCAACCTACCTGCTCAAACTAACCGCCAATTCCAAAATGGACTAAAAAATACATTCCGAGTAAGGCTCACTTAAAAAAAATTACAATAAAAAAGCACTTATTACAGTGCTTTTTTAAAAGTGGTGCCGCAACTCACTCTGCCGCAGGCAAACGATTAAATGTAAATAAACAGTCAGTTTGATTATTAATAACAGACAGTTTGATTATTTGGGCAAGTCTTTTATGTAAATTTTTGTATCAAATAAGCAATTAATTTTTATAAAAATACTTTATATAAGTATACACAGGGGAATAAGGATTAACTTATGAGATTAATTTCTATTGCAACAAAAGGTGTTCGCTACTTAGCGAAGCAAAGTAAAGATATTGCAAAATTTGGACAAAAAAGAATTGCGAGGCAGGGAGTTACAGACCAAATGCTTGATACTTTAACTCCATTTCGCAGATTATCAACAAAACCTACAACATTATCTGACCCCAAGTATTTTATACAAAAATTTGAAACAGAAACTGGGGAAAAATTTTTGCCGTTAAATTGGGCAAACTTGTCAGAAGCTGAAAAAGTAGATTTTATTGTAAAAGATAGATATTCAAAACTTGTATCTCATAAAATTATGGGGAATATAAAAAATGAAAAAGCAGAACATTTTTATAGCTTAGATTCCGAAGGCAATATTGTTTTTTATAAAAAAGGTAATCAAACCCATTGTAGTGGGGAAGTTCCTATTGATGGATCAACTATTCACAACCATCCTGGCTTTCAGAGAGAACATATGGATTTAGATGCAATTGAAAGCGTACAAAAGCATAAACCTGAATTATTAGGTAGTATTGCACATGGTGGTGAAGATATAAAATCTGCATTTGTATCTGGGGAAAGACGTTCATATGTTGTTGATGCAATGGATAACAGATTTTTATTAGAAGTTCCCATAGATATTAGAGCAGCCAAACCATTGGAAAAACTTTCAGCATCCGTTGAGCCAATGGGTTATATTAACAAAGGTGACAATGTTACTTTATTCGCATTTAATAAAATTCGTCCTGAAAAAGATGCAAAAGTATATGAAATTTTTGAAAAAGGTAAAAAATATCAACAATTAAAAGGAACTCCTGAGTATAGCAAGGAGGAAATGAGTAAAATTATATTAGATTTTAATTGTGCCAAAGCAGATGCATTACCTAATTTTACTTGGCGAGAAGAAATGCTTAATGCACTAGCAGAACAAATCGGATTTAGGTTTAAGAAAATTAAAGGACTTGATGTATACAATATACTATTAAATAAAATGAAAATTAGTTAAAAAGGATAAGAAATGAATATTTTAAAATTATTTTGCAAACAGATAAATGTTGTAGGTAAACCCATCATTACAAAATGTGGTACAAAAATTACTAAATATAAAAAAGGTAATGATATCTATAAAAAAGTTATATTTGGTAATGGAAACGAGCAATGCAAAAAATTGGGCTTCCGCAGCTACATTACTAAAACGACCGAAAATGGTGAAAGGACTTTCACTGGAATAATAAAAACCACAGATGGAAATGATAAATTAATTATAAAAAATTCGATCACATTAGGTATTATGGCAGATGATTTAAAAGAAGGATTAAGTCTTGAACAAGCTATTGCTAAACAAAAAATGATGAGTATGTTTAGAAGAACAATAAAAAAATCTAATTAGTAAATTTTATAATTTATTGTATAAATTTTACATAAAATTTGGGACAATTTTTCAAACATGGTCACACATGGACTTGCCCGAATAATCAAACTGTCTGTAAAAATCAAACTGTCTGTGATTTTCGGCTATTATTGAGTTTTAGTCTGTAGGGTGCAATTTTTTGCACAAAATTTTAATTATTGAAAAGTCGGTAGGGTAGACTTCAGTCTACCGAATATCTTGCATTGGTTGACTAAAGTCAACCCTACTTTTGAGTGCAATTTTGGGGACAAAAGGGTGCAAAAAGAGGACATTTTTGCTACTGAAATCGGACATTCCGGACTTCCGACCTAATAAAAACGCTATTATAAAAGAACAGTCAGTTTGACAATATAGAACAGAGAATTTGATTATAGGATAGCAAATTTAATTTTTACAAGCTTATAATATATATAGTGTATATATAGTGCTAGAATTTTATTGAGGTTTAAGTTTGCATGAATATTCAAAAAATTACAAATTCACAAAATTTTGAAGGGAAATTAGTAATCTTAAATGATTTAAGTTGTAAGCCTTATGCAAACATAAACAAAGTGAAAACTAATATCCAAAAGCAAATTGAAACAAAAAAATATAATTTGTATATTGGGCAAGATTATAGTGCCAACAAAATAAGAATTGCAGTATCATATTACGAACCAAGATATATACAAGGCGTACTTACTCACGAAGAACTTCCTATTACTGCAAAATCTTCAAGGTATATTTATGCGACCAAAAATGCAATAGATAAACATGAAAAAGTTTTGGCAGATATCGAAAATAAAAACAGGGAACAGAAGCAAAGAGAACAAAAAAAGCAAGAATTAAAAGATACTGTGATAACAATATTCTTTGCACCTTTATACATAACAGGTTCAATTCTGGAAGATATCAGTCCAAAATTAGCAAAAAAGTATGAAAAATTATTATATAGACTCGGATTTTAAGTTTGTAGTAGTATGGTAAACTTCAGTCTACCGATTGTTTTTGGTTGACTAAAGTCAACCCTACATTTGAGTGCAAATGTGTGCAATTATTAGGACAAAAAGTGCAAAAATGCGGATATTTTTGTTACCCAAATCGGACTTTTTGGACATTTCAACTACAACCTATTTCCGGCCTTAATAAATCGGCAAAAGCTGGATTATTTCGGTCTTTCGCCCTCGCAATGACACTAAACACTTCCGACCAAATGTCCTGTTAAAAGGTACTGCCGCAGGCAAACGATTAAATATCGTTTTCCGAGAGGGTTGTGCTTGACACAACATCCGAGTGCAGGCACAAAAAAACACCATCAAAGTGGTGTCTTGGGTTGTGCTTGACACAACATCCGAGTGCAGGCACAAAAAAACACCATCAAAGTGGTGTCTTTTTAAAAGTGGTGCCGCAACTCGGAATTGAACCAAGGACACAGGGATTTTCAGTTTCTTTGCAAGTAAAACTTATAAAAATTTTTAACAAAAAATAATACTTAAAACCTACTTATATCTTGAAATATAAAAAATAAATTGTTATAATTTATTATAGGATATTATTAAAATTTACGCATTATTGCGTACAAATTGCGTACAAAATTATAGCAAAAGGTTCGTAAATGGCAAGTATTAGAAAACTTAAAAGTGGAAAATATCATGTTGAAGTTAGGATTAAAGGTCATCAACCAGTCAGGGCAACTTTCGACCGCTTGACTGATGCAAAAACTTGGGCGAATAAAATTGAGAGTGATATTCATTTAGGCAAACACTTAAACCTAAAAGCAAAAAAATATACGGTTAATCAACTAATTGATAAGTATATTGATGAGGAATTACCAAAACGAAATTCAGATATTAAAAAATTTAAAATGCAATTAGAGTGGTGGCGAAATGAAATAGGAGCGTATTATTTATCTGCTGTTACACCTGAATTACTTTCAAGTAGTAAAAATAAATTATTAACAGAGCCAACACTTAAACCACAAAAGGGTAAATTGAATCGTTCCCCTGCAACTGTAAATAGGTATATGGCTTGCATTTCTATTGTATTTTCAAAGGCTGTTAAAGAATGGGGTTTGTTAGAGAAAAATCCAATGTTTGCAATATCAAAAGAAAAAGAGTCGAGAGGTCGTGTTCGCTTTTTATCTGATGTTGAACAAGAAAAATTACTAAAAGTTTGCAAAGAAATTTCAGAAGATTTATTTTTATTTGTTTTAATTGCAATAACATCAGGGGCAAGATATAGCGAAATTCTACATTTAAGATGGCAAGATTTAGATTTTAAAAATAATCAATATCATTTTATTGATACTAAAAATGGTGAAAGTCGTGGTGTCCCTATAGCAAGTATAGTATCCGAAAAATTAAAAGAAAAAGCAAAGGTCAGAAATTTAAAATCTGATTACATATTCTCAACTTCTGACGGGAAATTAATATATATAAGAGGGCAATTTTATAAAGCAATAGAAAAAACTAAAATAAAAGATTTTCATATACATGATTTAAGGCATTGTGCTGCAAGTTATTTGGCAATGAATGGTGCGAGTTTGTTGGAAATAGCCGAAATTTTAGGACATAAGACATTAGCAATGGTTAAAAGATATTCACACTTAACCATTAAACACACTTCAAGATTAATAGAAGATACCGCAAAAAAGAATATATATAAAAATTTATAATCTTAAAAATATATGTAAAAAATAATTTACAAATTGTTTCATGGTTTTTTAGATAATTTAAAATATTAGTATTATAGGAAATAGAAAGCATGAATTTAGATAAATACAGAGCCACAATAGGGGTAGAAAGATTAAAATCTTTTGGTTATGGGATGGAAAATGTAACAGAAGAATATTTGGCTAAAATGGATAGATTTGATATTTAAATTAATTTAAACCTTTACAAACTAAATTGTCCTAAGGTATAAACGAGGTTATAGGCGAATTTTAGTTTGCGATTATCCATAGTATTAAGGATTTCATGAATATCTTTTATGATATTTTCGCTCTTTGCATTGCGTTTATCAAATATGAATAATTGGTATGGTTCGATTTCGAGGGCTTGGCATAGTTTAGGAACTTTATTGAGGGCAATGTAATTATGACCATTTTCTAATAGGGATATAGACTTAGTATTAAAATCCATCATTTCAGCAAGTTGTTCTTGTGTAAGGTTTTTATGGTTGCGATAATACCTGACTCTTTCTCCGATAAGTTTTCTGAAATCCTTTTCATTCATCATAGCAACATTATCAGCCACCTTTTTTAATATAGCCATCTATTATTTAAAGTAAATATGTATTTATACACCCAAAATACATTAAAAGTACGATGTCGCAAACGCATACCTTATGGTAAATATTTAATATAAAAGGTAAATAAAATGTAATAAAAGTTTACAAAAGGAATGTTATGAGAAAAGAAATATACTTTTTATTATTTGTGTCCTTGATAATTTTCGCTGGGAATTTATCTTTCGCAAATTATAACAATAATAATCAAGTAGGATATTGTTCAGAAACAGAATATAATAGATTACTAAATGGTTATAATATGTCTAAATCGCAATATAAAATAAATATGTCTGCAGCACAGAATAGTTCTTCATTGGCAGATATTGATAAGTATGTTGAAAAATTTGAAAAAGTAACGAATAATCAAATACAACGAATGCAAGCGGCTAATCCATATACAAGAATGGGACAAATGACTCCAATTGATTTAGATGATTACGCAAGAGCGGTAAACCGACAACAGCAGACAAATGCCATGATTAGGGCTAATAATATTGCAATGGGTATGCCCGCAGGCGAAGTAAACTTTGCAAATGAGGCTCAACAATTAGCAAATGCAAGACAAGCAGAAGAAATGGCTAGACGTACAGGTTTAACCCCAGAACAGTTTATACAAGGTGCAACTTTAGATTATAATACAACGGGTAATGCATTAAATAATCAACAAAATTTTGCTGGAAATCTTTATATTCAGGGTGCTAATTATGATATTACTGCAAGAAATCAATACTACAATAATGCTAATTTTTATATGCAACAAATGTTTCAATATCAAGAATTAATGATTCAATGTATAAATAATATGCGTAGGCAATAATACAATTATAGGAGGCATTAATTTGGGAAAAAATATTTTATTATTTTTATCGATTATATTATTATCAAATATGGCTTATGCTGATTGTGTTTGCTCTTGTGTTAATGGGCAAAATATACCTATATGTTCAAGTAGTATTGATATAAGACCTATATGTCCTCCGAAAATATGCCCTATTGTTCCTCCAAGTATTACTCCAATTAATCCTCCTAACATACCACCCATAGGTACAAGCCAATGCTCAATGCACCAAGTTTACAATAATTACACAAATAGATATGAATGGCAACAATTATGTAACTAACAATATAGTTGGGCTTTCAGTCCAAAACAAGGTTTAATGTTGGTGTAGAAACCCAAACCTACAATTATGGCACAAATAAAGAGGTTATATCAATGACAGATTGGCGAAAAATTGAAATAGGAACTTATATTGACATAGAAAATATGGAGCAAATAGGTGAAAATATTTTTGAATGTTGGATAAAAAGTGAAAAAGGAAGTTATGTATTTGAGAATACACAGAGAAAATATAATATAAAAATTGGTTATCAATTATGTAAGTATTTAATTAATTGTTCGAGTAGAGAATTTGCAATTAAAGGAATAATATTATATAGCAAAGACGGGCAAATTATTGAACAAGGGAATCTTAATATAATGGAGGTCGAATGGACACAAATTCCCCCTGATTCACTTGTTAATAATATTTTAGATATAGTAACAGGGAAAATTTCTTATACGGATTTACAAAATGAAAATAATTTAATGAATCCTCATGGTTCATTTTGGCTATCTGTAATAATCGGTTTTATTATAACATTGATATTAGGGATTTTTATCTGGCGAATTAAAGTCGACCCATTTTTCACTCTAACAACAATCGCATATACAATACATCCTTTATTTCGATATAAATTTAATTATAAAGAAATGAAATTAAAACATAACTTACTAAGACGATTTATAATAATGGGTTTAACAATGCATTGTTTGTTTATGTTTGGCTTTTATACAAATACTACAACATACAATAACATTTACCAAAATTTTGTTACCAATATCCAAGAAGGGAGATACTATTGCACAAAAATTGCTAAATATAATGACCCTCCACCTTTATCCTGTATAATAAATTATATTGAAAATAATAGGTATGATGAGAGTAAATATAAAATGCTTAACAAATTAAAAAATATAGAACAGGAATGTCACAAGTATTATTCAACTTCTGAGTATACAAATTGTATCGGCAAGAATTTACAAAATTTTGACAATAAATAACATAATAACGAAAGGAATTATATGGAAAAGATTAAAGGATTATTTGCCAAAATAAATAACCTATACGCTGGACATAAGTTTTTATTAGTTATTACATATATATCAATTTTGTTTGCAATATCTTACGATATTTGGTTATTTCATTTTATGTTATCTACATATCGCCGTATATGTGATATTATCCTATTGCTACCTTATGGATTTTTACCTGTAATATTTTTAATTTTATATTTTATTTTTAAAAAATTTGTACCAAGATTTAGCAAATTTCTATACATATTAATGTATTTGCTAATATTTCTTTGTTTTAGTTTCGTTTTTTATATTATATCCAAACCCTTGGCTTTTATACCTGCAATTTGCTTGATTATATATTTTGTGTTGCATAAGTTTCTGCCGAGAGTTACTAAATATGTAAATATGATAACTAATATACTATTATTCTTGATTTTTAGTTTTATATTCTATAGTGTATTAGAATTATCATTTGAAACTGTTTTAGATTATTTCCCTTATAATCCTGAAAAATATCAAAATGTTTTAAGTCATCTATCTGATAAAGACAAAGACAATATAAAATTATTTTTCCCAAAAGAAATTCCTAATGATGTAAAAAATGTTGAATTTAAAGAATTATTCTATGTACTTATTGATGATTATGATTATGGAATTGTCCAATTAAAGTTTAAAACCTCACCTAAATATATTAAAGAAATTAAAAGCAAAGACTATAATGCAAAAGACATATCCGATTATATAAAATATGATTTAGAATATTTAAAAAATCATAATAAAGGACTCAAATCTCATGATATTGTATATCAGGTAATTGATAAGGATGTATGTATATATAATGACAGAGATGGTTATCTTATCGGTTATATCATCGTTGATAATAAACATAATGAAGTATTATACAGATATTTACTTTATAAAAATAAGAAGAAACCAAATATATGCAAGGGTAAAAAAATGTACTATATGAAATAATAACCATAAGAATTTTTGTTAAAAATTTAAAGGCACATTCAACAATGTGTCTTTTCTTTTTGTTAGTTTGTTTGTTTTTATAAAAATATGTAACATTATTTTAACAAAACATTTAATTTATAAAAATATATAGATAATCTAATTGTATAAGGATAAATAAAAATTTATCCATCATAACAATACAGCCAAAAGGAGGCTCCATGACAGATTTAAAACTTTATACACTTCAACAATTTAATAAACAATACCCTCAATTTACTTTAGGGGCATTGCGAAGTTTAATTTTTCATTCCGATACAAACGGATTTGATAAAGTTATTATCCGCTTTAGTCCAACAGGAAAGCGAGGGCGAATTTTTATTGATGTTGAGGCATTTTTCAAATGGCTTTACGAACAAAACAACAGAGGAGAAGAATATTATGGTTGATAAATTTAAATATTATCAAGTTGAATCTTGGATACTTAATGATTTGGAATTTAAAACCTTACACCAAATGGTTCTTTTCTCTATAATATATCGTTTCCCAGAGCATAAATTCTATGGAGCAAGGAAATATTTAGCAAAGTTATTATTATGTAATGTTAGAACAGTTGATAGGTGTTTAAAATATTTACAAGATATAGGATATATTAAGAAACTAAGAACACGAAAGAATTATGGAGATTATAAATTTAAAAAGACTTTCACTTATCTTGCTATTATTGATGAAAAGAATCACCCATCAAGAAAAAATAACGAAGAAATTATATTATTTGACGAATATGGTAATATAATAATCAATCCTGATTACGGACAAGATACACTTTAAATAAGTAAAATATGTACCTATCATAGCGACAAAATATCGCATAATATATATATTATATTAATAAAATAATAATATACTTTTTAAACTTACGAAGTAAGTTTGGTAAGGCTATCTTGATAGATAGTCTTACTTTTATTACTTCAGTTACTTCGTAACTAATTGTACACATTTTCTTGAGTATTATATGCGAAAGGAATGTGTACTCTATTAATAAAAACAAGCAAAGAAAGAGAAAAGTTCCGCTAAAAGAGAAAGAAAGTTCTGCCTTGTTGTAACTATATGTATTTTATATATGAATAAAATGTATGAATATTCGTGATACAAAACTATCGTATTTTTGTAATATATTTGGCTGGTGTTGTTTACTATAAATCTTCTTTTTATTTTGCGGAGCAACACTTCATATAATTATAGCAAATCTTTGAATGATGTTTCGTGAATAAGACTATAAACGGTTATATATGTGTTTTTTTTAATGTGGGATAGTCGCTTGATACTCCCCCTATTCTTTTGCAATCTTATAAATTTTGTCTGTTAGCATACAAATCAGACAATACAATGTTTCATGAAGATTTGTAAATGCAAAATGAAATAAATTTTATTTAAAAATTAGTGCGTATAGAATGCGTATTTTTATAATTAAAAACTTTGCACTACAAAATTTAAATCGTCAAAACTCTTGTTACACAAGCATAAAAAATATGCCGCAACTCGGAATTGAACCAAGGACACAGGGATTTTCAGTCCCTTGCTCTACCAACTGAGCTATTGCGGCATATTCGTATATTTTGTATGGGATCCCGAATCAAGTTCGGGACAATGTGGTTCTAAGTCTTGCTTTGCTCGCCAAGAACCACTATTGGCTATTGAGTTATCAACTCCACTATGGAGTACATTTATTATTCTATCTGCTCAAACCCTTTTGTCAAGAAACCCTATGAAGATGTCTGACCAACCAAAAAGAATGTGACATTTCTTCCCTCTAACTGAGGTTTTTTCTCCAAAGTAACAGGCATTTCAGAATGTTCAAGCATGTCGGTTATAAATTTTTGTGCCAAGTCAAATGCCAAATTTGAGTGCTGCATTTCACGACCGCGAAGCATTACAACCCCTTTAACTTTGTTGCCCTGAGAGATAAATTTTCTTGCGGCCTTCAGACGAACTTCATAGTCATGAGTATCAATTTTATATCTCATTTTGACTTCTTTAATTTCAACAACATGCTGTTTTTTCTTTGCTTCTTTTGCTTTTTTGGCAAGTTCATATTTATATTTGCCGTAGTCTAAAATCTTTGCAACCGGCGGTTCCTGATTAGGACTAATCAATACCAAATCCAAATCGGCATCCTGCGCCATTTGTAATGCTTTTGAGGTCGGTACTACTCCGTGATTTTCTCCGTTTTCGTCAATTAAGCGAACCTCTCTTGCTCTGATAAATTCATTTAAAATTGTTCTGTCCTTTGATTTGGTATTTATTGTAGCGATTGTCCTATCTCCTATTTATCTGATAACGACACTTATAATACCACAAATATTGCTTAAATGTGAAATATTAACTTTTGTAAATCATGTAAATTCTACAATATTTGGCTTTTGTAAAAAAAAATTAAAATTTTAAATAAATTTCTAAAGTTTTAAAAAAATATTCCGATAAATATATTGTTGATCAAACAGACACAAGCCAAGATTTACATTGTGAAAATTAAATAAGGAGTATGAACGCATGGACAAGCAAACTAAGGTCATGGACACGGTGGAGATGAATTTTACCCCTGAGGCATCATTGGAAAAGCCTATCAAAGATTTATTTGACGAGTGTCTGAGTTTCATTTCAGTGGCAAGTTTTGAAATTTAAACTCAATAACCTTATTCACAATTCAAAAAGAAAGACTTCAAACGAAGCCTTTCTTTTTTATTGTTACAATTAGCCTGCGTGTATATATACATATTTCGAAAATTGTTATAGAATGTCTGATATAAGAGGTAAAACATGAAAAAAACATCATTGATGCTTTGCGCAATATTATCTTTATATCTTGCAAGCGAAGTTGCTTTTGCGGATTTTAAAGAACATTTTGATTTGGGGCAGAGTTATTTGTCGCAATATCAATATTCAGGAGCGATAAGCGAATTTAAAAGTGCTTTGCGTATAAATTATCTTGATAAATCGGCAAGAATAGGGCTTGTAAATTCGTATCTTGCAAGAGGGACCGATTATGCAAACAAAAACAAAGATTGGTCAAAAGCGGCTGATGATTACAGAAGCGCATTGTTTTATCTCAAATATTATCCTGAAGACAGAGATGCAAGAAATTCCGCTCAGGCTATTGATCAGATTATCAGTAATTTAGACAGATGTTTAACTGAAATAGGTTATAATAGAAGCCCGCAAAACAGATTTGACACTGCAAAGAAACTTCGTGCTCAGGGCAATTTCTCTGCTGCTGCTTATGAATTTAATCATGCCTTAGGTTCACGAGAACTTCAACAGGCAAGTTTTGAGCAGATTGGAGATATAATGTCAATTTTGGGGAACAAAAAAAGGGCAACAGAATATTATAAAAAAGCAGTTGCAGTAGGTCCTGCTGATTTGAATTTGCGACTGACTTATGCAAAAGCCCTTGATGACAATAATAATAAAGATGAAGCATTGAAAGAATATTCTTATGTTTTGTCAAAGGCAAAGCAAAGTGATAAAGATATTCTCTATATGTTGGAACGAATCTTTATAAGAAAACTCAACGAAGAATCGACTAATGCTAATTTTAACGCTAATATGGGGGCAGTTTTGCAAAAAGAAAACAGGCTTGATGAGGCACTATCTTATTATAAAAAAGCAGAAACTTACGACCCCTCAAATATAAATACAAGAATAAATGTCGGGACTTTGTATCAGCAAAAAGAAGATTACAGAACGGCTATCAAGGCTTATGAATCTGTTTTAATTTTGTATCCCGATAATGTAATGGCAAATTTATACAGGGCTCAATGTTATGAAAAACTTGGGGATGACAGAATTGCGCAGGAGGGTTACAAAAAGGTTCTTGCTGTTGATCCCGAAAACGAAATTATTAAAAAGCAGATGCTTGATAATGTAAAAAAGTCATCAACTCCGTTGGAATTTCTTGAGTATGTCAAGGTTAATATTCCTAAAAAATCTCAGTCTGATATAGTTTATGATTATGCTATCGAACTTCATAAAGCAAATAAAATTGATGATGCGATTTATATGTATAACGAGGCATTGGCATTGGTTGACGGGAAACCGAGCAGTGAAATTTTTGTAAATATTGCACTTGCTCAAGCGCAAAACGGGAAATTTGATGATGCTTTAAATACATTAACGACAGCGCAGGCTAAATTCCCGAACGATAAAACGATAAAAACAAATATAAAAAATATTAGTGCTATGCGTGCGGATAATCTTATGGATAATGCCGCTGCACTTTATAATAACAAGAAATATGAGGATGCAATAAGGATTTATTTATCGGTTGAACCGCCTACTGTCAATACAATGCTTGGTGTGGCTACATCCTATCAGCAACTTGGGGATAGGGATAATGCAATAGTTTATTATAAAAAAGCACTTGAACTAAAACCGGTTGATTCTGATATTGCATATTATATAGCAGTTTTGTATGGAGAAAAAGAGGATTATGCAAACGCAAAAAATTATCTTGGTAAAGCGTTGGCATTTAATAAAAGTAATCAACAGGCACTCGAATATCTGAAATCAATTGAAGATGCTGATATGGCAAATCTTTTGAATAGTGCAATCGAAAAATATGAGGCAGAAAAATATAATGAGGCCTTACCGGATTTTAATAAATTATTATCAAAAAATGCCAATAACGATTATGCACTTTATTACAGAGGTATGATTTATGATTCACAGGGCAAACACAACGAAGCAATAGCGGATTTGAAAAAGGCGTATGAACTGAATAAAGATTTTGGCATATGCAATTATATGATTGGTTCAAATTATGATGCTTTGAAAAAATACAAAGAAGCGATAGAATACTATGAAATATACGCTAATTCAGATGCCCCGGATGATGATTACAAAAAATATGCAAAAGCAAGAGCGGAAGAATTGAAAGAAAATGCCGGAACGACCGCAAAAAAATAGAATTTGGAATGTATTAAAGTCAAAAGTTTCTCTTGCTCCTATGGCAGGAGTGACCGATTATGTCTTACGTAGTATGATTCGCCAGTATTGTAAAAATTGTCTTATCACGACAGAGATGATAAGTTCAGAATTTCTTGCGCAGAATCGTAATCAAACCGATATTTTGATGCTTGATAATTCCCATCATCCTATTGCATACCAAATTTGCGGTCATAAGCCGTATATGATGCAGGATGCGGCTCGCAGGTTATCTGAAGTAGCAGACATAATTGACATAAATATGGGTTGTCCTGTCAGAAAAGTTGTCTGCGGGCATGATGGTTCGGCACTTATGAGAGAACCTGAACTTGCTTATGATATAGTTCAGGCTGTAAAAGCCGGTACGGATTTGCCTGTTAGCGTTAAATTTCGCCTTGGGTTCACTGCTTCTGAAATGAACTATGTTGAATTCGGGCAAAAGATGCAGGAAGCGGGGGCGGAATTTATAACAATTCATGCGCGTACCCGTTCACAAATGTATTCTGGTAAAGCGGATTGGGCAAAGATTAAAGATTTAAAAAATAATGTAGATGTGCCTGTTTTTGCAAACGGTGATATAAACAGTGTTGAAAATGCGATTGAATGTATAGAACAAAGCGGTGCTGATGGGGTCGCAATAGGCAGGGGAGTTTTGGGAGACCCGACATTAATTTCACGAATTGACCACTATTTTACTACAGGTGAAATTTTACCTGCCCCAAGCCTTAAAGAAAAATTAGATATAATGAGAAATCATCTTGCTCAAGAAGTAGAGATAAAAGGCGAAAGAGTTGCGGTAAAATTTTTCAGAAAATTTTATCCTTATTATATTTCCGGAGTTCAAAATGCTTCTAAATACAGAGGTGTATTGGTCAAAGAAGATAACTATAAAACTTTGCAGAAATATTTTGAACAGATAGAGCGTGAACTTGTTTAGAAACTTGATATATTATAAAAAATTGTTATAATTATGTTGTTATGAAAAAGTATTTATTATTGTCTTTTATGATATTTGCATTTGCCGCTATAGGTATTTGTGCGCCTGAAGATGTGCAAACTCAAAAAAATGTACAAACCTCACCACAGCAGGATAAAGACCAATTGCCTGAGGTGAAGGTTGATTTAAGAGAACAGGCATCTGTTGAAATTCCGGCAGGGATTGTAGTACCGGTTATAAATATGCAGGAAATATCAACTCAGGACTGCCCTGTCGGTTATAAAGTTAAGTTTGTAGGTACAAATGATTTGTATATCGGAGATATAAAAGTTATCCCCGAAGATACGGCTTTCTATGGCTATATTGAAAAAATAAACGATCCGATTGTCGGAACAAATGCTTCAATGAAAGTAAAAATAACGAAATTTGTTTTTCCTGACGGGTATGAACAAAATATCAAGGCATATATTTACACTACAAACAATAATTTAATCGGCGGAGAACTTACTGCCCCTGCTGAATGGATAAAAATGCCGCATTATCAGGATACTTATCAGGGAATATCATGGATACACAGAGGTGCAACTCTTCAAATGCGCCCAGGAGGCAAACGCTCGATGGGTGAGCATACAAAACTACCTGTCGGGGAAAGACACTTGATAATTTTTGTTGCACCATCTGAATTAACCCACACTATCGGTGAATAAAAATGCTTAATCAATTGACAAAATGCTTATGTAGGTTAAAATATTTATTATACAGGAATATTCTTGAAAGGGATATATTATGAAAAGATTACTTCTTGCACTTGTTTGTATGACTTTAACATGTCAGGGTGTTTTAGCTAACGAAAATTTTAATGCAAATACTCAGACAGCAACTTACAGTCTTGATACAGCGACGCTTAAAAATTCAATAGTCACAGTTCCCGCAGGACAGACTTTTAGAGGTGTATTCTTATCACCTGTCAGTTCGGAAACTGCAACAACAGGGCAGGAAGTTAGTATGGCTTTGACAAATGACTTTTATTATAAAGAAAAGAAGGTCGCACCTGCAGGTTCAACCGTTACCGGCACGGTAATAGAAGTTTCAAGGGCAAAACACGGCTCAATAAACGGAAAACTTGTTTTGAGATTTTCTCATATTATAACTCCGTCAGGGCTTGATATTCCTGTTTCCGCGGTGGTAAGGACTCCGGATAAGACGGGGGTAATTATAGGCGGAAGCGATTTGATGATCAGTGCAGGCGGAAGAACCGTTCCGGAATCTTCAAGCGCAAGATCAATATATGTACCCTCTTATACCGGTGTAAGTGCGGGTACGGCTGCGGCAATGAATACTGCAGTCGAAACAAACGGCGGAGGTTTGTTAAAATCAATTTGGGACAAAGGGATAGATGTTGATATTTCGGCAAATACTACTGTCGAACTGATTTTAACTCAACCTATAACTGTTACTCCGACTGATAATTAAAATGAGTTAGTCGGGTGATAATTTTATTTGATATTTAAAATAGAATTATCAGTGAAAATGAAATTTTATCAGGGATAAAAATGTCTTTACTTGGGAAATATAAAATTAATGAAGAAAGAAATTTCGACAGAACTCGCAGGGCGGGGGATGACAATTTTGTTATGCCTGCCGTTACAAGAAAAGAAGATGACGGTTCTGTTTCTCTTAAAAAGGGTTTATTGATTTCTGCTATATTGCACCCTTCGGTTGTTGGTGCTATATGGCTGACATTACTTATTTGTGCATTATTAGGTATTCATTTATCAATTTTTGATAAGCCAAAACCAAAACAAAATACGGATATTGAATTTGTGTTAGTAGATAAAGAAGATACTCCAAGAGATTTGAATACGAAAAACAGAGCGGATAAAAATTCCCGTTCTGGCGGAATTAATAATCCGAAACTTCCTGTTTCGATGCCTTCATCTCAGCCAAAACCGTCTTCTAAACCGGCAGGCGGGGGGGCGCCAAAGACTCCGGCACCGAAACAGCAAAATAAATCTTTAATGGAAAGAGTTAAGCAAAGTATCGCTAAACCTCAACATCAGGCTTCACCTACAACCACTCAAAAAAATGTTGCACCGTCGCCGACTCCTACACCTGCAGTTCCAAAACATGAACTTGCTAAACCTCAGCCGCCGACTGCAAAACCTTCTTTGAAGCCTCCGATGACACCAAGAACTGTCCAAAAACCGACAAATTCTCCGTTTAAAGTTCCTGTCCCGTCAGGCGGTACTACCGCAGGACAGTATGCAACAGGTCCGATAAGCGGCAGCGGTTCATCTGATAAAGGCGGATCAAGAGGTTCGGGTAATTATTCTCCGAGTCCGTCACTTGCGCCAATAGGAAATGGTTCAGGTTCTTCAACTTCGAGAGGAACAGGTACAGGCTCAGGAACAGGTAGAGGTACGGGTACAGGCGGTGGTCCGGGCTCAGGCGGAGGTAATCCGGGTGGCGGCGGCGGTCGTCCGGGTATAGATGCCATTAAAGAACCTGATTTCGGACCTTATATGAGAGAATTACAACGCAGAATTAAAATGAACTGGGATCCGCCAAAGGGCAACGAAAGTAAGCGTGTGGTTCTGTTATTTAAGATTGCTAAAGACGGAAGACTTTTATCTTGCAGTGTGTTTAAGTCTTCAGGATTGCAAAATGCTGATGCGGCAGCATTGAATGCTGTAAAACTTGCAGCACCTTTCAGACCGCTTCCTCCTGAATTTAAAGGTTCAAGCATAGATATTCAGTTTACATTTGATTACAATGTATTCGGAGCAACAAAATATTAGAGTAATACAAAAATGAGGATAAAATTATGGAATTATTAATCGAATCAATTAAAATGGACTGGCCGGTATTGTTACCGATTTTAATCTGTTCAATACTTGTGCTTGGTGTTGTAATTAACAAATGGTCTTATTTCAAGAAAAATAAAAGAGATATCGCTGTTTATATGCGTGAACTCAACAGAGAACTTGAAACAAACGATTTGAGAGCGGCTCAGGATACGGCTATCAGATGCGGCGGAGTTGTAGGTGAAGTTATAGAAGAAGCGGTAAGAATCTTTAACGAACAGAAAAAAGGATTTTCGAGAGCATTCGATATATCTGCGACACTTGCAACAAGAAAATTGGAATCTAATTTGACTATTTTAGGTACAATTGGTGGTGTGGCACCGTTTTTAGGTCTGTTTGGTACTGTTGTTCGTATTCTTTTAACATTTAAAGATATGGCTGCGGCAGGACATGCTGCTCAAGCCGCGGATGTTATGTACGGTATCGGTTCAGCGTTGATTGCTACCGCCTTTGGTTTGGGAGTTGCTATTGTTGCAGTTATTTTCTTCAACTTATTCCAATCGGTTGTTAAACATTTTGAAAATGACTTTAATTTGATTAAATTATTGTTCTTGAATTATGTAGATTCTGAAGGACAATCTCAAACTCAATACACATCGTCACCAAAGGTTAATTTATAATAGGCAGGATTAAAATGGCATTTGGCAGTGAAAGACAAGGTAAAATATTTTCTGAAATCAATATAACACCTTTAACGGATATTTTCTTGGTATTGTTGATTATTATGATGGTTGTTGCACCCGTATTACAATCTAATGATACCCCTGTTGAAGTTCCGGAAATAAATAACGGTGTAAATATTGAAGAATCAAAGGTTGCGGTATCTGTTACGGCTGACGGTTTGATCTATGTTAACGGTGCGCCGACTGAGGCTTCAAAATTGACTGATGCTCTGTTAGCGGTCAAAAATCCTGATGATGAAAAGCAGGAAGTTGTTGTAAAAGCAGATAAAAATGTCGCAAGTTCAAAAGTTCTTGATATTATGGATGCTGCTCAAAATGCAGAGTATAAAAAACTTATTGTTGCAGGTGAACCTTTAAACAAAAAAGAGCAAAAAATATTACAAGATAATGCACAACAGCAGGAAAATAATTCGGTTAATATTCCGACGGAGGAAGAGTAATGGCAAGAAAAACTTTTAATGAAATTAATATCACTCCGTTGACAGATATATTTTTAGTACTTTTAATTATCATGATGGTAGTTGCACCGTTATTAGATCAGCAGGGTATAAGTCTTACCGTACCTGAAAATGTTGAGCAGCAGCAAATTGATAAGGACCCTCAAATTTTAACGGTTTATGTATCAAGTTCAGGAAAATATTTTATAAATAATGAAGAAATTGCAACTGATATGTTGGGCTCTACTTTGGCAAATGAAATAAAAAATTACCCTGACGGTTTACTTATAAAAACAGATGCAGATGCAAAACACGGGGCTGTTGTTACATTGATGGATAAGGCTCGTTATGCAGGGGTAAAAGCAATTTCTATTGACAGAAGTTAGTATTATTCTAAAAAGGCTCAGTTATAAAACTAAGCCCTGTATTTTTTTTGTTTGTTTCTTAAATCTTTTGAATATTCTCTGACTGTTATAAAACCTGTCATCACTTGGGATCCCTTTTTTATTTCGTTTCTGATGTCTGTAAAAAGGTTTTCTGCTTTTATACAATCGGAGCTGAATACTTCAAGTTTAATTTCTTCTTCATATCTTATAAAATTTTGATTTGCTGTCATTTTTTACAAATAAAAAGCTCTCTCCTGCCAGAGAGAACTTTTTATTTGTTTTACTGTTTTATTTATTCTACTTTATACACTTACTGCTGTTTTTGATTTTTCAATACATTCAATCAAAGTCTTTGCAACTGTATTTTGCTCTTCTTTCGTCAATTCAGGGAACATCGGAAGCGAAATAACAAGTTCTGTATTTTTTTCTGTTATTGGTAATGAGCCTTTACCCATGCCAAGCCATGCATTAACTTTTTGGAAATGCAACGGAATAGGATAATAAAGCATTGCACCAATTCCTGCTTCTCCAAGCATTTTGTGAACTTCATCTCTGTTAGGAATTTTAACAGTATATTGATGATAAACACAGTAAGTATCGTCAAGTTCCTTCGGAGTCTGAATATCAGCACACTTTGAGAATAAATCATTATAATATGCGGCATGCTCACGTCTTTTAGAGTTCCATTCATCAATATATTTTGCTTTTACTCTTAAAATTGCAGCCTGAATTTCATCAAGTCTTGAATTGATACCGAGTTCATCATTGTGATAACGAACCATTGAACCGTGGTTTCTTAATGCAATTAAGTGATCTCTTAATTCTTCCGAGTTTACGGTACAAAGACCTCCGTCACCCATTGTACCAAGGTTTTTAGTCGGATAGAAACTATAGCATCCGATATCGCCAAATGTACCAACCATCTTGCCTTTGTATAAAGCACCGATAGCTTGACAGCAATCTTCAACAACTTTCAAATTGTGTCTGTGTGCAATATCCATAATAGCATCCATATCACAAGGCTGACCGTATAAATGAACAGGAATAATAGCTTTTGTCTTTGGAGTAATTGCTTTTTCAATTTCTTTTGGGTCGATATTAAATGTATCCGGATCAATATCAACAAATACAGGTTTTGCTCCAACCATGCCGATTGCTTCTGCAGTTGCAACAAATGTAAATGCGGTTGTAATAACCTCATCTCCCGCACCGATATTTAATGCTCTTAATGCGATATGCAAAGCATCAGTACCGGAATTTAACGCAACTGTATATTTGCAGCCGATATATGAAGCAAGTTCGCTTTCTAATGCTTTAACATTCGGTCCCAAGATATAGCATCCGCTTCTCATAACTTCGCATACAGCTTTTTCCGCTTCAGCACCAATTTGTGCATATTGGCGTTTTGAATCCATAATAGGTATCATAGTTCTATCTCCTTTATAATCTACACCTTTTGATAAAACTATTATACCACGCTTTTTAGCGTCTTAATATAAATTTTATATCGTCATTTCACAACTTGTGCCAATGCATTAATTACATCAGTGTCCCATTTTTTGCCGGCTTCTTCCTTCATTATGGAAAGTGCTTTTTCACTATCCATAGCCTTACGGTAAGGTCTGTCTGATGTCATAGCGCAATATGCATCGGACACTGCAATAATTCTTGAACCCAAAGGAATTGATTGTCCTTTTAAACCTTCAGGAGAACCTGAACCGTCAACTCTTTCTGTTTGATAAGTAATATAAGGAACAACCTCTGACAAGAAATTAATATTCATAAGCAGATTTACACCGATATTTGTATGGTTTTTAATTTTATTTAATTCTTCTGATGATAACTTGCCGTTTGTTGCGAAAAGTTTTTCAGGCAGAGTTATTTTGCCGATATTTTGCAACAATCCCGCATAGTAAATCAAATCAGTTGTCTTTTCATTTAATCCGAGTTTTGCACAAATATTTCTTGCAAGTTTGGCACTGTTTCTTGAATGTGCAACAGTATATTGCCCCTTTCTGTCAACCGCTGTTGCAAGACTTTCGACAAAACTCTGCTGATAATCACACAAATCACCAATTAACGCTGTTAAATCTCCTCTTAATTTTTTCAAATCAAATTCGGATGATTCATCATTATCAATTTCCTTATGCGTTTCTTCTATTACCTTTTGAAGTGTAATTGTTGTACCTAAAAGATTTGCAATACTCAAAACTACTTCAAGAAAATCTTCTTCTAATTTGTTACTTGTCTTGATTTCAACCGCACCGATAGGCATGATTGAATTTCTTATCGGAATACATAAATATCCGTCATTTTCAATCGTTTCATTGTGGATGAGTGCATCCGGACTAAACCTGAAATTAGCATCGTCTTTTGCACTGTTGCCAATTAGACAATATTTCGCGTCTTTTTCAAAGAAAATTCTGCAACTTTCGACTTCAAGCATTTGAACAATTGATTTTGCAATAGATGTATAAACTGCAACTTCTTCTTTGTTATCAAAATCAAGAACGCATAATGTATTCTTTGATGAATACAAATCTATAAGTTCTTTCAACTGATTTATGAGTCGCTCTTTTTTATTTGATTTAACACTGATTTTCTTTGCTAAATCCTCTGATATTAAATTTTCCGTTAAAAAGTCGCCTAAATTCAGGGCAAACATTTCTTCAATAGGATCAGAACCCATAAGATAATCTGATTGTCCGAATATTGAAACCCCTGACTGTTTTTTCTCTTCTTTACTCATAATATTTCCTTATTGCAGGTCGGATTTATTAATCCGACAAAGTCATGAACCTTCTAAAAATAAAGACGGCAACAAATTATAAAAACTTTAATTTTTTATCAAAAATCCTCTATTTAGATGAGAGGTAAATTTAAATAGGTAACTATATACAATGTTACAGTAAATATGTCTGTCATTGCGAGGAGGAAATGGCTTTCCGACGAAGCAATCCAGTTATTTCATCATTATCGACAA
>CADAYE010000010.1 GCA_902792085.1 uncultured bacterium
GGTGAGGGGTTAATGCGCTGCGTAGTTTTAGCAGCGCTAAGAGATTTTTGCCGATAGGCAAAAACACATATTACTGCGTCAGCAGTCTTATGCCGCCGTTAGGCGGTATTGTAATCAGCGAGTTTTTCTTTTTTGGTTCGTTTTTTTTTTGCTTCAAGACAAAAAGAAAAAATGAACATAACAAGAATATCTTAGCGAGATATTCTCATAATATTTTTTATGTATAATACATGTAACTAATTGCTTGACATGTACAATTGCTAACACGATAGGGAACAATTCGTTTTTTTATTTTATTTAATGAATTAGCCGAATTGCTTGGTCAATAATGCTTTACCCTTTCAAAGACAAACTATTTTACTGTTACATTCTATATAATGACCAATTATATTGGATAAAATATTTTTATGATAATATAATATAGGAACTTTTATTTTTCTAAAGGATACCAAATGACACTTGATAACCGAAAAATAAAAAAAATAGGAATCCCAAGAGCGATTTCATATTATACAAACTACCCTTTCTACTACGGATTTTTTAATGCCTTAGGAGTGGAAGTTGTATTGTCTGATAAAACAACCGCTGAAATTATAAAAAACGGCAACAAGCATGTTGCATCTGAAACCTGCCTGCCTATAAAAGTTTTTGTAGGACATGTTGTAAATTTGCTTGAAAAAGGAATAACAGATATTTTTATTCCGTCAATTCAATCTACAGGATACAAAATTAATAATTGCAGTAAAATCAGAGGTTTGCCGGAAATTATCAGAAATGTTATAGACAAGCCTTTTAATATGATAGAGCCGACTTTTGACAAGACAGAAAAACTCGGATTCAAACAATTTTGGTTCGAGAGTGCAAAATCATTAGGAATTACGGATAAAAAACTTATTAAACAGGCGATTGAAGCAGGCTGGGAGTGTTATGACAATTTTAGAATGATGGCTGAATCCGGCATTAATTACACCACTGCATTAAATAATGCCCTTAACGGAATCTGCGAAAAGAGAAACATCGAACTTGTCAAGCCTATATCAGTTGTAATTATGGCGCATGGTTACAACCTGTTTGACGAAAGAATTTCGCTTAACCTGATAAAAAAACTTGAAAAGATGGATATTAAAGTTTATACATCATTAAATATTCAGAGAGAAGATGCAATAAAAGCACTCAATGAACTTGATGAAACACAGTATTGGGCAAACGAACTTGACCTAACCGCAACAGCGGCGCATTATTTAATAAAAAATAAAATTGACGGTATAATTGCGCTTTCAGCGTTCGGTTGCGGACCTGATTCGCTCATGGTAGATGAAATTGAGCATCACGCAAAATATTTCGGTGTTCCGTTATTGCATCTTAATACTGACGAACACACCGGCGAAGCAGGGTTTATTACAAGGCTTGAAGCCTTTGCAGATATGCTTTTGCGCAAAAAACGACAAAAACTCAAAAATATCGAACCCGAAAAAGACGATTTATCTCAAACAGAAAAACAAAAAATCTTACTTTCAATAAAATAAATGATGGAAAATAAAAAAGACAAATACAAATATTTTGGTGCAATTCACATTCACACTTTGTACTCTGACGGCACAGGGAATATTGAAGCCATAACAAATTCGGCAAAGAAAGCCGGATTAGATTGGATTATAATAACAGACCACAACAATTTTGATGTGCAGGAAGGGATAATTAACGGTATTTATGTAATAAAAGGCGAAGAAATTTCCCCTGATTACGGCAATCATTATATAGCATTAGGTATAAATAAACTAATCCAACCTTCGGATAATAGCCAAGATAATGTTGATACGGTAAAATTAAACGGTGGATTTGGATTTTCGGCACATCCGGATGAATCTGATATTCGCAAAAACTCACACCGTCCGCTAAAATGGACTGATAAAGATATTATTCCTGACGGGATTGAAATATGGAATTTGTTTTCACAGTGGGCAGATAATTATAACAGTAAAAATATTTTTACAATAGCATATTCTTATCTGTTTAAACAAAATCTGATAACAAAACCGTATCAAAAAACGCTGGAATGGTGGGATGAACTGAATAACAAAAATAAAAAAATCGTTCCGGCAATCGCAGGAAGTGATGCTCACGAATTCAAAATTTCAAAATACATAATTCCTGTCAAAGTGCTTTCTTATGAATATTCATTCAAAACCATACTTAACAAAATTTATTTGAAAGAGGATTTGAGTCAAAATTTTGAAACGGCAAAAGAGCAGATATTAAACGCAATAAAAAACGGTAATAACATAATTGCAAATATGTCAGTATGCAAAGATATTCCAAAAATCTGCATATCCAACAATAATACAACCGTTCAATGCGGAGAGACTTTAAAATTGGACAATAATACATATATCATTGTAGAATGTAAAAGGAATACAAAAATAACAGTAGTTAAAGACGGTATAAAAATAAACACGACACATTCCGAAAATTTAAAACTTAAACTATCCGAAAGCGGCAAGTACAGAGTTGAAACGGAATTAAACGGCAAAGGTTTTGCCTATTCAAACCCGATAATAGTGGAAGATTAAACATTGAATAAATCTAAAGAAAAACAATTTTATAAAGAGCGTTATGCCCAACATGACCACTCTATAGCAACGAAAGACAGAGTTGTTGCCTGGCCGAGAATGGGTAATATCGATTTGTCTATGGGAGCATTAGTAAGTTCTTTGGGTGCAAAAATTGTTATGCCTCCGCAAAACACAAACAAGGCCCTTGAAATCGGAGTTAAAAACAGTATTGAAGGAATTTGTTTGCCGTATAAACTCAATCTTGCAAACTACATAATGGCACTTGAAAATGGTGCAAATACCCTGATGATGTTTCAGGCTCCAGGGTCTTGCAGGTTTGGCAATTATACCAAAATGGCTCAAAAAACTCTAAAAAAACTCGGTTACAAATTTGATATGTGCGTATTTGATATGTACCAAAGTAAAATGAAACAAACACTTGAAGCATTTTGGCATGTAACAAGATGCTGGAATCCTTACAGATATTATAAAGGCTTTAGTACCGGATTTAACAAAGCATTTGCAATAGATAAAGCCGAAAAACTGATGTTTTATACAAGACCGAGAGAACTAAATAAAGGAGATGCCGAAAGATGCTATAAAAAGTGGTATGAAATCATAAGAGAAACAACATCAGTTCGGGAATGTAAAAAATTAAAAAAACGAGTAATAGAAGATTTTGCAAAAATTCCGATAGATAAAGATAAAATTGTACCGACAGTGTATCTTTTGGGGGAATTTTTTGTCTTATTAGACCCTTACACTAATCAGGAAATAGAAAAAACATTGGGCGAACTCGGCATAGAAGTTCAAAGACAAATATTTTTCTCAGATTGGTTAGAACATGTATTGCAGCCATCAATATTTTATAAAAAAGAATCTCACCGTGAGCGTTGCGTACGCTTTGCAAAAGATTATATGAAGCGCGCAATTGGCGGAGAATGTCTTGAAACTGTAGGCGATACTGTATTTGCTGCAAAGAACGGTATTGATGGTATAATACATATAATGCCATTTTCCTGTATGCCGGAAATCGTGGCTCAAAATATTTTACCAAAAGTCAGCAGGCAGGAAAATATCCCTATACTTGAACTTGTACTTGATGAACAAACGGGTAAAGCAGGGAATATAACAAGAATTGAGGCTTTTGCCGATTTGATTAAGAGAAGAAAGATAAGGAATATAAAGGAAAACGAGGAAGAAAATGCAATCACGAAATAGTATGACATTAGAAAGAATTAAATATTACAGACACTTATTTGGCGGTGCTTTAGAGTGTATCCAGAGCAGACTGTCAAAAAATCCGAAACCGTTATGTTTTTCATTAATGGTTACAAGTGCCTGCAACTGCGACTGCGATTTTTGTTATTGGAAATCTAAAAAAGGACAAGATGATATGCCAACCGAAGAAATCGTAAGATTATTGACAGAAGCAGGTCAAATTGGATATATGGATAGTATTCTTTGGGGCGGAGAGCCATTGTTGAGAAAAGATTTTACAGAAATCTGCAAGGCTTCTCACGATGCAGGTTTATATACAAAAATTGCAACAAACGGCTGGTTTTTGGAAGAAAACCCGGGATTTGGTCAATATACAGACCTTATGTTCTGCTCTTTAGATGCTGTAGGTAAAGCGCACGATGATATTCGTCATTTACCCGGAATTTGCGACAGAGTAATGAGCGGTATTGAATATCACAAAGTTCATTCTCCCAAAATGAGAATTTATATTTGCTGTACCGTATCAACTCAGACTAATTTTGAACAGATTAAGGAAGTTGCTCAGTACTGTAAAGATGCAGATATATTGTTATACTTTACGGTAAATAAAGCCGCTTCAAGACCTGAAGAAGCAGAAAATGTGGTTAATACCGAACTTGAAAATGACCAGTTATCAGAAATGTTTATTAAGATTAAAGAACTTAAAAAACAAGGTTATCCTATAAGAAACTCCTATTACTTTATGGATTACATTATTGCAAAGAAAAACTATTATGAATGTCATTGGCCAAGAATTGCAACCGTAATCTATTCAAACGGTGATATGCTTCGCTGCTACGACAGAAAACCGTTTATAAGCGTAAAAGGTCGTTCTTTAAAAGAAGTTATCAGTGATCCTGTATTTATAGAAACTGTTAACAAATGTAAAGATTGTAAACTTGCATGTGTAGGGAACTATGCGCTTGATGCATCGGGCTTGTGGAAATTAGAGTGGCCTGCAATAAAATCATTAATGGAAATTGCTATTACATAATAGTAGCAAATAATATTTTTTTTGAATATTATTGCTATGTGTATATAGTAAAAGATATAATGAAGGATATATAAAATGAAAATTTTTCAAAGAATAATTGCTGCACTTCTTGTATTACTATTTTGTAATATGCAGGTTGCCATTGCAGTGACAGAGCCGGAAGCAATAACATTAAAAGATGTATTTGAAAATAATCATCAAAGTATTGCGGAAGGAACTTATGTAAAAGGCAGCCAAATAGAAGAAATGTTCAACGGAAAAGAAAATAAAATTTCCGGAACAATATTGTACCAAAAAGGTTATGACCATTTTACCAATCCTATTGATGCGTCATCTGCAACAGGGAAATATGATGGCGGTTACAGGCTTACAATCGGAACAAGATTAATTGTAAATGCCTATGGTGATTCCGTAGATATGATGGGAATGACAGGTGCAAATCTTGTTACTCCGTCAAGCCAAACCGAAGTATCTTCAAGCGGTGCAATTTTTATATCAGGTATAGGCTTAATTAAAGCAGAAGGAAGAACATTAAGCGAAGTTGAAAATGATGTAAATTCAATCGCTCGAAGCAAATATAACAATATGCGAATAAAACTGAGCGTGCTATCAGGCAGCCAGTTCCCTATATATGTATATGGTGAAGTTGGCAGACCGGGTAAAGTTTTAATCGGTAACAATTCAACACTTATGGATGCTTTAGGTGCCGTAGGAGGGATAAAGAAAACAGGTACATTGAGAAATGTTATGTATAATAAGAAGAGTACTGACCTTTATTATCCGATATTTTTAGGGCAAAACACAAATATAATGGTAAAACCGAATGATACAATTTTTGTCGGTAAAATAGGCAGTGTTGCTGCTATCAAAAACGGAGTAAAAGAACCCGGTATTTACGAATTAAAAACAGGTGAAACTCTTAAAGATTTGCTTAAATACGCAGGAGGATTACTTGTTACAACAAGACAAGATGATGTTATTATGACAGGTTTTGATACAAACGCAAACCAAAAAATCGCAAGAACAGTAAAATGGGATAATGCAATAAATTCAAAACTTACAAACGGAGAATCTGTTGAATTTAAAGAAACATATAACAATTCCGAAAATACAATTGCGATTCAGGGAAACATTAAACACCCTGCGACATATGTATATCACGAAGGAATGAGACTTTCAGAAATTTTGAAAAATGAAGACGAATTTTTGGAAGAAACATTTACAAATCAGGCTGTAATAAGAAGAATATCCGGCAACGGCAGAAATGTTGAAATTATACCTGTATTCCTAAAAGAATTTTTCTCAGGAATGAATGATCCGTTACTTCAACCGAGAGATGTTATAACGATTTATAAAAGCACAAATTCTCAGTTTGTTGATGTCTACGGCTGTATAAATACTCCAAAACATATGCCTTATATGACAAATATGACATTGGCAGATGTACTGTCAAATATTAAATTTATGGAATCAGATATTAAAACAGACGAAAATGAATATAAAACATCAAGAAATGACGGTAATTTAAGATTAAAAGTCGGTACTGAAAATTCAAATCAATTAATTCCGACAGAAAATGTAGCAGTCGAAATAACACCGCCGGGAGGAAGTACAAGCATTTATTATATGTACGATTTGATGATAAGTTATGATAAAATCAAATCCATCAGCATTGCTCCTGAATCAAAAGTATTTTTCAGAACATTAAGAAATAATGAAGTAATTAAGACTGTTAAAGTTTCAGGCTATGTCAAAGAACCGGGAGTATTCTCTTTTGTCAAAGGTCAGAAGTTATCAGATGTAATTGAAATGGCAGGCGGTTTGACTGAAGATGCAAATTTAAGAGGTATTGTATTTAAGAGAACAAACTTGAAGGCTAAGCAGACTGATATTGCAGAAAAAAATAACGAGCGTGATATTCAGTTAATTCAAGGAAAACTTGCAAGCGGCATAAAGCAAGATGAAAATGATCAGCAGGCAAAACTTGATACAATCGCACAACTACAAATTGCACAAGGGAAATTGGCAGACAGATATACCGGTCAAATTGCTCTAAACATTAAGACCAACGATGCAAAAAAAATTGATAAAGTTGACAATATTGAAATTCAGGATGGGGACGATATTTACATCCCGAGAATGGCTAATCATGTCAGCGTAATCGGAGAAGTTTATAATGAACAGTCATTTATTTATAAAAACGGAACAAGAGTCAGAGATTACATAAGAGAAGTTGGCGGATATACTCCTAACGCAAACAGATTCCGAGTATATAAAGTAGGGGTAAACGGCAGAGCAGTAAAGGCCCACAAAAGTACTAAAGTTTATGCCGGAGATACAATTGTTGTCCCAAGAAAAATTGCAGGAAATGATTGGATTACACCAATTGCAGCGTCACTTCAGGCTCTTGGTCAAGTATTCTTGATGGCTTTTGCAGTTCACAAATGGTAATGCTAAAGAACAATATTATATAATTCGTTATACTACAAGGATTTATCAAAAGTTTTTGTAGTATAATTTTTTATATAATAAACTTAAGGAGACAATATGAGAGTACAAAAACAATCAACAGTATGGCAATCCAATTCAATGGGTGCTTTTGACAGAATAAAATTACAGTTAAGTAATCTTGCAATAGATTCGGCTATAAATTATCTTGGACACAATTTCAGCAAAGAAAAACTGATAAATCTTGCAAAAATATTTGAAAAAATTTCCGGTTCAAAGGGCGGAATAAACCACGCAAAAAGAATGCAATGGCTTTTTGAAACTGAACACGCACATCTTTTCTGGTGGAAAAGAATTTTAACCGAACTTCACCCTAATTGCCGTAACAAATGGATTAAAAACTTTTTTGTAAACGGTTATTACGGGGATAATTTGAGAAAGCGTTCGGAATTTAACGAGAAAAACGGTTTCTTTCCGCCTACTGTACTTTTGGCGAGTATTACAAAAAGATGCAACTTCAACTGCAAAGGCTGCTGGGCTCACGAATATGATGTAAAAGAAGATTTGACAAAAGATAAATGGAGAGAAATATTTACCGAAGCCAGAGATGTTATGGGTATTCATATTTTTCCAATTGTGGGCGGAGAACCATTTGCGAGAAAAGAATTTCTTGAACTTTGCGAAGAATTTAACGATTGCACATTTATCACATTCACCAACGGTTCTTTGATTACCGAAAAAACAGTCGAAACTCTGAAAAAACTCGGTAATGTTCAGCCTATGTTCTCATTAGGCGGTTTGAAAGAAAATACTGATGCCGTAAGAGGCGACGGATGTTTTGATATGGTTATGCAAAAGATGGATATGCTCAGAGAAGCAGGAATTTTCTTTGGAGCATCCGTTACTGCAACAAGTCAAAACTGCGATGAAGTTACTTCTGACGATTTTATGAAGATGCTGTCAGATAAAGGGTGCTTATGGGCTTGGTTTTTCCATTATGTTCCTGTCGGTGACAGTCCTGATGTTAGTATGACACCGAACGCACAGCAAAGACGCCAAATTTTAAAAGCCGTTTATAATGCAAGGAATACTTTGCCTATGATGACAGTTGATTTTTGGGGCGACGGACCTGAAATGATGGGGTGTATCGCAGGCGGTCGTCAATATATTCATGTTAACCCAAGAGGGGATGTTGAACCTTGCACATTTGTTCATCTGGCAACTCATAATCTTAATGATTGCACATTGACAGAAGCCTTGGCTTCTCCGTTTATGACTGCAATAAGAAACGGTATTCCTTATGAGGACGGAAATATGCTTCGTCCGTGTATGATTGTTGACAGACCTGATGTGTTAAGAAAATACTACGAAGAATTTAAACCATATGAAACACATAAAGGCGCTGCAGATTATCTTACTAACCCTCAGATTAAAGCAGAAATTGACAAGTATTCATCAGAAGTAAAAGAAATACTTGATAATGATTGGAGAGAAAATCTCTGGATGACAATATTCCCGCTTGAAGGAGAATATTACATAGATAGAGATCACTTCTGTTCAACCGAAAAACCTGAACATGCCTGTGACGGAAACTGTGCAGGTTGCGGATGTCATTAAGGATAATAAAGTGAAAAAAAGTATTATTGTACTTGTAATATTATTTATAATTTATTCAATTATTGTAAACACCTGTCCCGTTGTTACTCAATGGGACAGAAGCGTTATATTATCCGTTCAGGAATTATTAAAAAATCTGCCTGTTACCATACCTGATATGGCAGGTTCGTGGTTTTACAACATTTGTTTGTATCTTCCGCTTATTATTGGCGGAATTTATTTTTTCAAAAAATATCTGCTGATAGATTTGGTAATTTTTGTATCATCTCCGATGATTGCATACTGTTTTAATAAAATATTAAAAAATATAGTCCAAAGACCAAGACCTCCCGTTGAAATGCAATTATTTGTCAATAAACCGTCATTCAGTTTTGTATCGAATCACACTTTTATTACGGCAACTCTCTACGGGCTTGTTATATATTACCTTGTCAAATATTGTAAAAATAAAATTTTAAAAATCTCAGGGGTAAGTTTTGCGATATTATGGATGGTATTTGAAGGTTTCAGCAGAATTTGGTTAGGGGTACATAATCCGACTGATGTTATCGGAGGGTATTTACTTGCATTAGTATTTATTTTGATTTATATAAAACTGATAAGACTTATCGGGGGCAAATGTTAAATGAAAAATGCTCTTGTCGTTTTCAATTATAATGCAGGCCGCAAAAAAGCAATTCTATACAAAAAAATAATACATAAATTTCTGCTAAAAAGATGCAGTTTGTTCAAGTTTGTATCTATAGACGAACTTGATAACACTGATTTAAACGGATATGACACTATTTTTGCGGTTGGTGGTGACGGAACGGTTAATAAAGTGGCAAGAATAATCGCAGGAACGGATAAGATTCTTGCGATTATTCCAAGCGGTACTGCAAATTTGCTTTCTGCAAAATTAGGTATTCCGACAAGTCTGAAAAAAGCACTAAAAATCATTGATAAAAATAATATCAAAAAAATTGATGCTCTTAATATAAATAATTTTCCGTCTTTTTTACGATGCGGATTTGGCTATGATTCTGATATAATCTGCAAAACACCTCAGTCAATCAAAAATGATTTCGGTTATTTTGCATATTTTTTAGCGGGTATAATTTTTGCATTAAAACTTAATATCAGAACTTACGATATCAATTTTGACGGCAAAAATATCAAAATAAAAGCAAGTTGTATAATTGTTTCAAATTCGGCAAATATGTACAGAAATTGGGTTTCTGTCGGAAGAAAAAATGAACTTGATGACGGGCTAATGGATGTTTTTGTTCTCAGTACCAAAAATCCCGTTTCATTCTTTATTGAATTTCTGAAAATCCTTTTGAATATAAAATTTAATACTAAAAAAACTAAATATTTTAAGACAAATAAATTAATGATAAAAAATAACTGGATTGCCTGTCACATAGACGGAGAAAAAATGAAATTGAAAAACGACATAAATATTTCTGTCATCCCACAAATTTTAAATGTTTATTCAAAATAAAATCAATATGTTTAACAATTTTGACGAAATAAGAAAAAATTGTAAAATAGAAACAATGGAGATAACATTTGATAAATATTCCTTAATGGTTGACGGGAAACGCACTTTTATAAAAAGCGGGGCATTTCATTATTTTCGCACGCCCGGTGAAAAAATGGCACGTGACAGATTTTTTAAGATGAAAGCCTGCGGTTATAATACCGTTGATATTTATTTTAATTGGAATTACCACAGCCCAAAAGAAGGAGAATACGATTTTAGCGGCATAAAAGATGTAAGAAAAGTTTTGCAGGCATCAAAAGATGCCGGTTTGTTTGTAATCGCACGCCCCGGACCGTTTATCAATGCAGAAGTAAATGCCGGCGGTCTGCCGTTTTGGCTTCTGCAAAAAGAAAGCGTAATTCCTCGCAATCGTATCGGAACCGAATACAAGTATTCGCCTGAGTACATGAAATATATTGCACAATGGTATGATCAAATCATTCCGATAATAAATGAATTTGATAATGTAATTCTCTTTCAGATAGAAAACGAATACGCAACAGACACCATGGAAGAAGATTACATACGTGAACTTTATAAAATGGCAAGAGAAAGAGGGGTAAAATGCCCGATATTTCATAATGACGCATATTTTTCAGGTCTATGGGCAGACTGCGTTGATATTTACGCACTTGATTTATACCCTTACATTAATCCTAACCAAAACTGGAAACAGGACAATTACTGCTTTGACACATTAGATAATGTAGAAGAAATATTCAGAAGCGCAAAAGAAGATTCCCCGCCATTTATTGCCGAAATGCAGTCAGGCTGGTTTGACAAATGGGACGGCAGCACATACGAAAAAATAAGAGAGAGTTTAGGGGACGAACATATAAATATAATGACTAAAACTGCACTCTCGCAAGGAGTAACACTGTTTAACCATTATTTAGCAGTCGGGGGCACAAATTGGAGCAATTTAGCCTGCGATGAGGTTTATACAAGTTATGAATTTTGCGCCCCGATAGATGAATTTGGAATTATAAGAGCAAATGGACTAAAATCCAAAGAGATAAATTATTTTCTCGATTCATTTGATTTTACAATGACTGAGCCAAAAGATTTTGAATTTTCGCAGGATAATATATATGCAAAAATGCGCCACGATTTGACCAACAAATGTGACTGGCTGTTTTTGAGGAATATGAATGAACAAACAACAACTATTGACCTGCCAAACGGTAAAACGGTTAAAATAAAACCTTATGACATGAAAATTTGTCCTGTTAATTTAAAATTAAAAGGGTGTGAGATTGAATTTTGCGACTGCGAAATTTTTGCGAGATTAAAAAATGATAAAGAAGATGCAATATTCTTTATTGCAGACAAAGATGCAAATATTTACCTGCCGGATGGAAATATTATATCAGGGAATAAAAAGGATTATGAGCATTTAACATTTGAAAAAGACGGGCAAAAAACTATTTTTGTATTTTTAACCAAAGAACTTTCTGACAAATCGTGGTTTTTTAAAGACAAAATTATATTTAACGCAGATTATGTTTTGCCAAACGGCGCTATTGCATTAGAAAAGAATTCAGAAATTGCATACTTTGATCTGAAACACGGATTTTCCAAGAAAACTTATGTAGTAAATAATATTCCAAACTATAAACCTCAAATTGCCCAAATTGATAGTGTTGAATTTTGTTCACCTGAAATTGATTACGGGTATGATTATTCGTCTTGGAAAAAAATATCAGGTAAAACAGATTCATTATCCTGCGGATTATATGATGAATTTGTGTGGTACAAAGCGCAAATCCCTGACAACCTGACGGATATAAACTTGAGCGCAAGACATCTTTTTGCTGTTTATATTAATGGTAAAGAAGTTCTAACCCGTAATAGTTACAAGATTGAGAAATTGCAGGATATTCCTGAAACTATTTCAATTCCGCTTGATAAAAATATTTTGAATAAAAAAAACAACGAATTTACAATTCTTGTCCAAAATTTAGGGTTTGACAAAGGTTTCTCAGGCGATACAAATAACCCCAGAGGACTTGTCAGTTTTGAAACAATACCAAAAACAGATATTGAATTTTCTGTCTGCGAAAAATTATCTCTTGAACGAAACACAAAATATGAAAGTGAAAATCCTTACCTGACAAAAATTACGGCATATTTTGACTGTGAACTACACAGTGACGAATTTTTTGCAAAGTATATTTCGTTTAAAGATTTTTACTGCAGACGAGCGACCATATTTTTAAACGGAATAAAAATCGGCAGATACATTAAAAGAACGCACGTTCAGGATAAATTTTACTTAATAAGTGAATTTTTAAAAACTCACAACAAATTAGATATCGTAGTATGGGAAAAAGACAGAAATATAAAATCTCCATGGGGGTTTAAATCCGATATAAAAAATGTTAAAATATTAATAGGTACTCAAAAATTGTACAAAATTTTTAAATAGCGAGGTATGAAATGGCTATTGTTCCCGAATTTTTAATTAAAAGAATTTATCAGAAAGGTTCATTAAAAAAAATTGAAAACGGAGCAATTTTGAATTTGAAAAACATTTTAGGCCCCGGAGTAATCAGCGGTTTTAATTATGTAAAAATCAATGAAATAATTTTTTCACCGGAGGATGTAACATTCACAACAAACGGAATAGAATATAAAGGAACTGAAGTCAGCGAAGCAAACCCTGTTGTATTCAGACTCGGACAGGTCGGGACTTTGACTATGACAGGTCAAGATTGCATTATTGAAGGTAAAAATACAATAACAATTGAGGCTTTAAATCCTGAAGCCGGAATTGTTCGGCTTAATGCGGAAGATAACATATAACTTATTATTTTTTATTTGCACTCATCTCTTTTCTCAAATCATCCGCCACTACACCCGCTCTGTTTAAAATAAAACCTGAGACAAACCCTAACATAAGTGATTGTCCGCTTGATAAAAGTTTTGTCGCAGAGAAAAGTGTTGTTGCAACACCACCTATAATCGGAATACCTGATTTTAATAATATAGATTTTTTCTCATCGTGATTTTTTGCCTTGTCAAGTGCAGATACAATCATCCATGCCGAAAAAACCAAGGTTAGGACATCAGTCGGAGCAGAACCGATATCTAAATCTCTGAGTTTATCGTACAATTCTCCTGTTTCAAGATGAACCGAACGGTCAAAAGACTCAACCGATTTGCGGGCAAGATCCAAAGCCCCTGATTTTGATAATTCAAAAGGTGCTATGCGCCTGTATATATTTATCATATCATCAAGTTCACCCGTACCTTCTTCATTTATCATGGTTCGAATCATTCGTATATTAGTTTCTTTATCTTTTAACTGTGATGCACCCATACTCACATCTGAAGTTAATGTTGTCTTATGTTTTTCTAATTTATCAAGTTCATATAAAAAATTTTCTTTATTGACCGTTAACGCTGATTTATCCTGAATGTACCATTCAAGTCGTCTTAAAATATCCGCCCCTTCGACATCTTCCTGAGGAATAATCGAATCTATGTTTTTAAGATAGTCAGAAATATATCTTGATTTTGCTTTCGGAGTGTAAGAAAGCGTATTTCTTGCAAAGGCAACTTGTTCGGCAAGTTTTGTTTTATTTAATTTGACCTGTTCAGCGGCAATAAAAGTCTGCCACATTTCTTTTCGTGTAAATTTATTTTCTTTTGTCCAAAAACCTTTGAATGACTCAGCCCAAAATCTTGAATACAATGAGGATGTAGAATTTTTAATACTTTTATAACGAATCTGTTGTGTTGGTTGAGCAATAAACGAGTTAACAACAAGCTTTACACTCTCTCGGCAACTTTTGGCTTCTTTTATCATTTCTTCAAAACTCAGTTGCTTATCCTTATATGCATAGGTCTTATCTTTCATAGGATGTTTCAAAAGATATTCATCAAATTTGTCAAAAATATTATACATTTTATCAAATTTTGTTTGAGTTTTTCTGTATGATTTTGAAACTGTATGTCTTGAAATATTTTCAAATAATTTAGAAATTGAGGAATGAATCCATTTTGTTGGTTTTGTTTTATACATCAACTTCATAAACAGAATATCTTTCAAAGAAATTAAATTATTAAGACTTTCAGATTTACGAATAAATGAATCAATTTTCCTGGCGGTAAAATTATAAAAATTTTTTTTAGACTTTGAATCATCAAAAAATGATTTTTGATATTTCTTATCTGTGTAATTTTTTAAACGAACAAGAACCTTTTTAGCATTTTTCTGAATCCCTTTTGATAACATCAAAAGAGACCCCATAGCTAAAATAAGCCCTACTACTCTTTCCTTGGATTGTTTTTTATTTAAATAGGTAAAAGGATCCTTCAGCCACAAATATTTATTAGGCGAATATATGTGACTAAACGAATTTTGGGATGTATATGAGTGATTAGGTTGTATTGTTATATCATACATGAACTATAAATTTCGCTTTTTATTTTATGAAATATTAAACCCTAAAAAAATAAAATTTGATACACCTAATTCAAAATAACACAAAATTTAACATAAATATTTTTTTTATTATATTTGTGCTAAACTTAAAAAAGAAAAGTTAATTCTAATTTGTAAGTAAGTTAAGATGTTTTGGGTCAATTTTATATACCCCGAAAAAATGGGATATTATGAGTAAGAGCATATTTTCAAAAATATTTTCGATTGAAGATTACGAACAGACGCATAGGATTTTATATATTTTGGGAATAAAAATTAAATTTCCCAAAAGCGAATACATACAGAAACAAAAAAATAATCCTTTTGAAAAATATAAAAAGAATAATATTGATATAACAACACTTCCGCCTGCGACTGGACAAATAAGAGATATTCAACTTGCAAATTTGGAAATGCTAAAAGAACTTGATTTTGTATGTAAACAACATAATTTAAAATATTGGCTTGATTATGGTACCTTATTAGGAGCCGTCAGACATAAAGGTTTTATACCATGGGATGATGACATTGATACCGGAATGATGAGAGATGATTACGAAAAACTCTATGAAGTTTTTAACAAGACAACAAGAAACCCAAATATTAGCATCAAAGCATATTCTGACAGAAAACATAATGCGTTACTGAAAGTTTATTATAAAAAATGCGATTGTATTTTTGCAGATATTTTTCCTTACGACTATACTCCCGACTTAACAACAAAAGAACAAATAAAGTTATCAAAAAAGCTAAAAAATTTTAATCGTAAATACTTAATAAACACAAAAACATTTGAAGATTTGGAACAAAGAATCAAGGAAAAGACTTCAGAAATATATAGTGGTGTAGGTAAAATGATTGCTTACGGTATAGATTACGGACATACAATAAAAAATTGGTTTTTCCCATATGAAATGACATTCCCGCTTAAAGAACTGGAATTTGAAGGGTTTATGTTTCCTGTATTTAAAGATTATGACAGATTTTTAACTCAATTATACGGGGATTACATGGCTTATCCGAATAAGTTTGGAATGGGACATACAATGTATCTTGATTTATCTGAAGAAGATAAAAAACACATAGCGGAGTTAATTAATTAAGATGAGAGATATATTTATAGAACTTGATGATATAAAAAATTTCATATACGAAAGGCATAATGATGAAGAATCAGGAATTAGAAGTCAAAAAATTTTTGGTATAAAAACCGAATATGTCAAAGGTGACAGATATAGGGATTTAGCAAATCTGTTAGAATATATGAAACCTTATATCACAAACAATCCGGATGATTTGATTAAAGAATTCAGAATATTACAGAATAAAAAGCATTCATCCGCAAGCAAATACAAAACAAATTTTAAAAAAGTTCAAGAAATAATTGCCGATGCCGATATATCAAACATGCCGCAGTCAAGCGGTGAAATAAGAAATACACAATTAAAAATATTAGACTTTGCCAAAGAATTAATTACGGATATTGAACAAAATACAGGATTAAAACCTATAATGGATGACGGAACTTTATTAGGAGCCGTCAGACATGGCGGTTTTATCCCTTGGGACGATGATATTGATTTTATTCTTATCCGAAAAGATTTTGAACAACTAAAGAAATATTTGAAAAATAAATACACATATATAGACACATCCGAATGGAATAGAAAATCATTTAATAAACAAGCCATTAAGGTATTAGATAAATATCCTAATCAGGTTGTTTGCATGGATAAACCTACTGCGTTTAAGGTTTACAAAGGTACAGCAAAAGATTTTGTTGTATGCGACTTTTTTGCAATGGACTGTTATAATACCTTTCACAATACCTTTACCTTACAACAATATGCAGATTTTATAAAAAAAGAAGTTCATCAAAAACATAAGGTTAAAGATATTTTTGAAATATATCAAAGAGAATTTGACAAAAACAAGGATATTGTAAAAGACAGCGAAACATTACAGGCAGGAATAGACAATTTTGACTTTTACGGATATACGATTAAAGGAATTCGACATAAAAGTCATATTTTCCCATTAATTAAAATGAAATTTGAAGATACAGAATTTTGGGCTCCTAACAATCCGCATGAGTATCTGAAAACTATTTACAATTTTTACAATAAAATTCCGCCAAATCTAAAAATTGCTAATCATCCACATTCGCAACTAAACAAACAAAATAATAAGTTAAATTAAAATATGAAAGGAAATAAAATCAATGACTAAAATTTACATAGGTATGAGTGCAGATTTGCTGCATCCGGGACACTTAAATATCATTCACGAGGCAAGAAAACTTCTTGATTCAAAAGGTGGCGGAGAATTAATTGTCGGACTCTTGACAGATAAAGCCATCGCAAGTTATAAAAGACTGCCTTATATGACATGGGAACAAAGAAAAATTGTAGTTGAAAACGTCAAAGGGGTAACCGAGGTTATTCCACAGGAAACTTTAGATTACGTCCCTAATATTCTCAAAATCAAGCCAGACTTTGTTTTGCACGGAGACGATTGGAAAACTGGCGTTCAGGCTCATACAAGACAAAGAATTGTTGATGTCATGGCTCAATGGGGCGGTGAAGTTATCGATATACCTTATACTCAAGGAATTTCATCTACAAACTTAAACAAAATCCTTAAAGAAGTTGGGACTACACCGGAAATCAGATGTCAAAGATTAAAAAGACTTATTGAGAATAAAGACATTGTAAGAATTTGCGAAGCCCATAACGGTTTATCAGGACTAATAGTAGAAAATACATCTGTTGATAATAACGGCAAAAAAGAAGAATTTGACGGAATTTGGATTTCGTCTTTAACTCAATCTGCCGCTAAAGGTAAACCGGATATCGGTTATCTTGATACCACAACACGCTTACAAGGGATGCAGGATATTTTGGATGTTACAACAAAACCGATTATCTACGACGGAGATAACGGCGGTCCGAGTGAACACTTTGTCTTTACTGTAAGAGCACTCGAAAGAGAAGGTGTCAGTGCTATTATCATTGAAGATAAGACCGGCTTGAAGAAAAATTCGCTTTTCGGAACCGAGGTTGAACAAACTCAGGATGATAAAGACGCTTTCGCTGAAAAAATTAAGGCAGGGAAGCAAGCACAGATTACTCCGTACTTTATGATTTTTGCAAGAATTGAATCACTTATTTTAGAACAGGGTATGGAAGATGCAATAGAAAGAGCAAAAACATATCTTAATGCCGGAGCAGACGGGATTATGATTCACTCACGTCAAAAAGAATTTGATGAAATTAAAGAATTTGCAAGATTATATAGCCAAATTCCGAATAGAAAGCCGTTGATTGTCGTTCCATCATCATACAATCAGGTAACCGAAGAAGAACTCATTGAAAATGGTATTAATATCGTAATTTATGCAAACCATCTTTTGCGCGCAGCATATCCTGCAATGGTGCAGACAGCGGAAACAATTTTAAGAAACCACAGATGCAAAGAAGCATCAGAAGAATATTGCATGAAGATTAAAGACATTATTACGTTAATTCCTGGTGCAAAATAATAATATTTCCCTCGCCCCTATGGGGAGAGGGGTAGGGTGAGGGGTTAATTATTAATAATTAGAAGGAAAAATTATGATAAATGTAAAAGATATATTTGATTTATTAAAACAAAACAATGTTAACTGTTTTTGCGGGGTACCTGACAGTCTGTTGAAAGACTTTTGTGCTTATGTAACAGATAATACTACATCAAAAGAGCACACTATTACTGCAAATGAAGGTAATGCAATCGGACTTGCTTCGGGGCATTTTTTGGCAACAGGTAACCCTGCTTTGGTTTATATGCAAAATTCAGGCATAGGCAACTGCGTAAATCCTTTATTATCTCTGACGGATGATGAAGTCTATAATATCCCGCTTTTGATGTTTATTGGCTGGAGAGGGGAACCAGATAAAAAAGACGAGCCTCAGCATATAAAACAAGGGAAGGTTACAGATAAATTGTTAGATGCTATGGGTATTAAGTATTCTATTATGCCTGATAACTTTGAAGATGCAAAACCACTTATTCAAAAGGCTTTTGCGTATATGAAAGAAACAAATTGCCCTTATGCATTTATGATTAGAAAAGGTACTTTTGAAAAATATACTCTTATAAATAAAAAACAAAGTTCTTATACATTATGCAGAGAAGAAGCAATAGAAACTGTTATAAAAAGCCTTAAAGACACAGATATTGTTGTTTCAACAACAGGACATATTTCAAGAGAGGTTTACGAAACAAGAGAGCGTCTTGGTCAAACACATAAACAGGACTTTTTAACAGTCGGTTCAATGGGGCATTCAAGTTCTATTGCGCTTGGTATTGCACTTGAAAAACCTGACAGAAAGGTATATTGCTTTGATGGGGACGGTGCTTTTTTGATGCATGAAGGTGCCACTGCTGTCAATGCTTCAAAAGATTTAAAAAACTTTAAGCATATTGTGTTTAATAACGAAGCGCACGATTCTGTCGGCTCTCAACCGACTGTTGCAAACGGAATAAATATTACTCAAATTGCACTTGATTCAGGATACAAAAAAGCAATTTGCGTATCTGACAAAAAGCAACTGGAAGAAATTTTGCCTGAGTTTATCAATTTTGAAGGTACATGCCTTTTAGAAGTAAAAGTTAAATGCGGAGCAAGAGGGGATTTAGGCAGACCAAAAGAAAAACCTTGGGAAAATAAAAAAATATTTATGGAAAATCTTAAGCAGGTTGAATTTTGTTACCGAGGAGCAATAGAGAACCTGTCAAAAATTTTAAAGGAAGAAAACTCAAAAAATGTTCTTGTTTTTACGGGGAAAAAATCTTATGAAAAGATAAGACCTATTGTTGAAAAAGAATTAAAAGGTTATGACATAACATATTACAATAATTTTTCAACTAATCCAAAGAAAGAAGAAATTGATTCTGCAATAAAAACCGTAAATCAAAATTTTGATATTATTGTTGCTGTTGGTGGTGGGAGTGTAATGGATTTTGCAAAAGCATACAGATTTTATATAAATAGGGATATAAAATTAATTGCAATTCCAACAACCTGCGGAACAGGAGCAGAAGCAACACAGAGCGCCGTTGTTTATGTAAACGGAATAAAGACATCTTTGGATGATAAGACTATTTTGGCGGATTTTGCAATTGTTGACAGCCAATTTTGCGAAACTAATCCCAAATATCTCAGAGCCTGCACGGCCATGGATGCCTATTGTCAGGCAATAGAAAGTTTTTGGGCGGTAAAATCTACACCTTTGAGCAGAGAATACGCAAAACAAGCAATGGAATTGTGTAAAGACAATATAATGCAATATGTTCTCAACCCAAAGGACTCCAAAGCAAGCGAAAACATGGCTTTGGCATCTAATTTGTCAGGAAAAGCGATTAATATATCAAAAACAACGGCTTCTCATGCATTATCGTATAAAATCACGTCAGAATACGGAATACCGCACGGGCATGCGGTTGCATTAACCATTGCGCAGTTAATTGCATTAAATGAAACCGTATCGAATAACGACTGCAACGATAAAAGAGGATTCAACTTTGTAAAAGAAAGAGTAAAAGAAATAAAAGAGATAATTTGTAATAATATTTCCGATTACTTTAAATTTCTTTTCAATATAATTGAACTCGAAACAGATTTTGACAAGCTTGGAATTAAAAATTTTAAATTGATAATAAACAATGTGAATGGTTCAAGGCTCAAAAATAATCCAAAATATTTGAAAGAATCAGATTTTAAAAACATATTCGAAAGGAATATTTATGTATAAATTATTTAGTATAAATGTACATTTAAATGATTTTAAGAAAATTTTTGTTAAGCGCACAAAAGGAAAAGACAAAATTGTAAAACGCAGAATATTGGGTATAAATTTTAGTTATGTAAATGCAAAAGAATATACCCGTTTTGTGCAGATACTAAAATTTGTACAACCATATTTAAAAGAAGATGTCACAGAATTGATAAACAGATATACAAGAATATCAAAACTGTGGAAAATATCTTCAAGTCAATACCGAAAAGATATAGATATTATGCAAAAACTATTAGACTGTGTTAACCCTACAGAGATAACACCTGCAACAGGAGAACTTAGAGAAATTCAACTTAAAGAACTTTTGTTTACCAAAGAATTGATAAATGAAATTGAACAAAATACCGGGCTAAAACCTTTTATGGATGACGGTACACTATTAGGAGCAGTAAGGCATGGTGGCTTTATCCCGTGGGATGATGATGTCGACTTTTCATTAATGCGCGAAGATTATAACAAATTAAGAGAATATATGAAACAAAATCATATCATAATAGATACCTCAGATTGGACAAGCAAAACATATAACGAAAAATTAAAAGTATGTTTTGAAAAATACCCAAATCAAATATTTTGTGTCAGACGACCGACAAGTTTCAAATGTTACAAAGGTACAGTTGAAAACTTTGCCTGTGTTGATTTTTTTGCACTTGATTACTACAAAGATGAGCATAATGCCGCGACAATACAGGCTTATGCCGAAGATATTAAGCAAAGATTAAGGGGGCTTAAATTATACGGAGAAAGATTAAAAATATATGATGAAGAAGTAAATAACATGACAGAAACAACAAAAAACAGTAATACTATTTCTGTCGGGATTGATAATTTCGATTTTCATTACTATACGATCAAAGGTATTCGCAGAAAATCGGATATATTTCCACTTGTAAAAATGAAGTTTGAAGATACCGAATTTTATGCACCCAATAATGCAGACGAATATTTGAAAACTATATATAATTTTTATAAGAAAATTCCAATAAATGTAGAGATAAATAAGCACAAGGTTATATAATAAATGGCGAAAATAAGTGTAATAATACCGATATATAATACGGAAAAATATTTGAAAGATTGTCTTGATAGTGTTGTTAACCAAACATTATCCGATATAGAAATTATTTGTGTGAATGACTGTTCAACAGATAACAGTTTGGAGATTTTAAATAAATACGCTCAAAATGACAATCGGATTAACATAATTGATTTGAATGAAAATCATGGTCAGGGTTATGCGCGTAATCTTGCACTTGACAAAGCAACCGGCGACTATATTATGTTTCTTGATTCTGATGACTGGTTAGATTTAAGAGCATGTGAAATAGTATATAATCAAATCTCACAAAACCAAAATGACTTTGTAATGTTTAATTATAAAAGGTATTTACAGAATAAAAATATTTATAAACCAGGCACTGATTTTGTAAATATTTTTGGGAATAAAATACAAGATACAAATATAAAAATTAATGAATTTGATTCAAATTTTATAAAAAATTGTTTTTCTACTTGCAGGATTTATAATAGGAAATTTTTAAACATAAATAATATTCGTTATGCAAATATTCCTTTTTGCGAAGATAATGCTTTTGTTATACATACCATTGCCAGCGGGAATAATTTTTCCGTAATTGATAAACCGCTATACATTTATCGTATACATAAAAATTCAACTTGTCACAATACAAAAAACAAAAAATATATTGTACAGGCAAGAATGGAATCTTATAAAATATTAAAAGAAAAAAATGCAAGCGAAAAGTTAATGCGATTTTTTACAGTTTATTCTATAATAACAACTTTTAAATGGGCTCGAAAATTGAGCGGAAACAATAAAATTATGAATAAAAAACTATTTTATGAGGTCAAAAATTTCTTTACTTTACTTGCAAAAGAAGTTAATATCAGTGATTTAAAAGATGAAATAAATGAAAAAAGAATTAGTACATATGAAGACTTTTGTGAAATAATTGAAAACAGTTACACTGGGTATTTAATAAAAAATATTAAAAAAGCCTTAAAAATTTCTAATAAATTAGATATATTTAAAAATATATTTTTTGTAAAAAATGAAAATATACATAAAATATTTTGTATATTTGGCTTTAAATTCAAAATTAAATCAGATAAGCTTATTATTAAATCTTTGAAGCAAGATGTAAAAAATCTTAAGACATATGTTAATATTAAAGATAATTACGAACAAGTCCTGAACCGTTTAAAAGATAAAATTAAAAATGGCGAAAAAATAAATGTGATTTTTTACTCAAATGAACTTCAAAAATGGACTTACAATTCACTTTACAAAGAATTTGAAAAAAGTAAATATTTTGAACCTATAGTTGTTATTATTCCGTTAAACAGAATTCTTGATTCTGAAAAAGATAATGAGTTATTAAAACAGTATAATTTTTATAAAAAATTGGGATGCAAAGTTGAATACGGATACAAAAACAACGAGTATCTTAATTTAACCAACTTCAATCCTGATATCATATTTTATCAACAAATGTGGGATGTTCCCTTAATAAATAAGCCTGCGCAAACATCTTTATATGCTTTTACGGTGTATTGCCCATACGGCTCGCAACTGCTTGACTATAATAAAGAATATACAAATAATTTTCATAGATTTTTATGGCTTTATATCTGTGAGCACGATTTGAATATAAAAAGATTCGAAAGTTACCAAAAGGGCAACTCAAAAAATTGCAAATCATTTGGCTACCCAAAACTTGATGTGTACATGGAAAAACATGAAATAACACCGTCAAGATATTGGAAAGAGCCTGAAAAAATTAAAATTATATATGCTCCTCATCATTCTTTTGGAGAAAAAACTTTAAATATGGGGACTTTTTTGAATAACGGGGAATTTATTCAAAAACTTGCAAAAAACTATTCTGATATTACAACTTGGATATTTAAGCCTCACCCTAAATTAAAATTTACATTAGAAAATGACAAATATATGACAAAAGAAGAAATTGAAAAATATTGGGCAGAATGGGATACAATCGGGAAAATATGTGAAGATGGAGATTACTGGGATATTTTTAGAACATCTGATTTGATGATAACAGATTGTGTTTCATTTCTGACAGAATATTTACCGTCAGGCAAACCCCTTATTAGGTTAATTAATCCAAATAGCGCCAATTTTAATAAATTTGGGCAACATATAATTTCAAATTATTATAATTCATATAATAACGACGAACTTGAAAAATTGTTTGTTGATTTGGCAATTAATAAAAATGATTATAAAAAAGAAGAAAGAGAAAAACTTATAGCGGAACTCATTGATTTTAATGAATCGTCAGCTATAAAAATTATAAAATATTTATCAGAAAAAATTGGAATTTATGATTAGGAAGGTAGAATAAAATGGTAAGAAGACGAGTATTATTAAACCCCGGACCGGCGACAACAACTGACACAGTCAAAATGGCACAACTTGTACCTGATATATGTCCAAGAGAAGAAGAATTTGTAAAACTGATGAAAGGCTTAAGACAGGATATTTTAAAAACTGTTCACGCAGATTCAGACAAATATACGGCAGTATTATTTTGCGGTTCCGGAACTCTTAATATGGATGTATGTCTAAATTCGCTGTTACCTGAAGGTAAAAAAATTTTGATCATCAATAATGGTGAATACAGCAAAAGAGCCGTTGAAATTTGCGAAATGTACCATTTACCTCACATAAACCTAAAATTTGATGTTGATAAACTTCCTGACCTTGACATAGTTGAAAAAACTTTAAAAGAAAATCCCGACATTTACCTTGTTTATACAACGCACAACGAAACAGGAACAGGTATTTTGAATCCTGTTAAAGAAATCGGGGCATTGGTTCACAAATATAACGGTATATTTGTTGTTGATACAACATCTACACTTGCAATGCTGCCGATTGATATTGAAAAAGATAATATAGATTTTTGTATGGCTTCAGCGCAAAAAGGTCTTATGGCTATGGCAGGATTGTCTTTTGTTATAGGTAATCGTGCAGAAATTGAAAAATCAAAAAATTATCCGACAAGATCTTACTATTGTAACCTGTATCTGCAATATGATTATTTTGAGAAAACAGGTCAAATGCACTTCACTCCGCCTGTTCAGACAATTTATTCAACAATTCAGGCATTAAAAGAGTATTTTGAAGAAGGTGAAATGCCGAAATGGGAAAGGCATAAAAGAGTTTGGGAAGCAATACACAAAGGAATTAAAGAACTTGGATTTAAAGATGCAATCAAAAAAGAATTGCAGGCCGGACTTGTTGTATCGGTACTTTATCCTGATGACAATAATTGGGATTTCAAAAAAATACATGACTACTGCTATGAAAGAGGTTTTACAATTTATCCGGGAAAAATGTCTGATTCAAAGACTTTCCGCCTTTGCTCTTTAGGCGCAATAGATGTCAAAGATATCGAAAATTTCTTTGTAGTTTTAAAAGAAGCTTTAGAGCTTTATGATATTGCAGTACCGGTAAAATACAATTAATCAAAGGATAATTATGGCAAATGCAATACTTATGGCGGCTGGACTCGGAACAAGGATGCTCCCGTTAACAAAAGACAAACCTAAACCGCTTATAGATGTAAACGAAAAACCTATGATTGAAACCGTTATTGATGCTTTACGCTCTTATGGGATTTCAAAAATTTATATTGTCACGGGGTACTTAAAAGAACAATTTAATTATTTAACTCATAAATATTCAAATATTGAACTGATTGAAAATAAAGACTACCAGACGATAAACAATATTTCTTCAATATATTATGCCGCAGAAATTTTAGATAAAAGCGACTGTTTTATCTGTGAAGCTGACTTATATATAAGTGATAGAAATATATTCAAGCCCTGCAGGAATTCTTGTTATTACGGCAAAATGGTCAAAGGACATTCTGATGATTGGGTTTTTGACTTGGATAATGACGGTTACATAACAAGAGTGGGAAAAGCAGGAGATAATTGCTATAACATGGTCGGATTGTCATATTTTAATAAAGATGATGCGAAATTATTATCCGAATTGATAAAAAAAAGATACAATACAAATGGTTTTGAAACTTTGTTTTGGGATGATGTGGTAAATGAAAATCTTGATAAATTAAAACTAAAAATTACACCCGTCAATCAAAATCAGATTATTGAGATAGACACAGTTGAAGAATTACTCAGAGTAAGAAAAGAATTGCAAGGCAGGTAAAGATTATGCAAAAAATTAAAAACATAGAATTTTTGAGGGTATTTTTAATAATTACTATTACTTTGTATCATATGAGAATATATTTAAAACGACTTCATATTGATTTTTTTACAGATATGTATAATATGCTTGACGGAGGTAGAAACGGTGTTGAAGCATTTTTTATAATTTCGGGATTTTTTCTGATTTTTACATTTAAAAATATACCGACTTTTGATTTTATAAAGAAAAAATATTTTCGTCTGATGCCTACTGCTATGTTTTCTATATTAATATGTGCTGTCGCATGGATACTTAAGATAAACAGTTTCAAATTTATTCCAAATATTATGATGGGATTACTATTTTCTCATTTCGGGCTCTATTGGTGCAGAGGTGCAAATATAGTTTTGTGGTATGCTTCTGCGTTATTTTTCGGGCTTATTGTATTTTATTTAATAACAAAATTTGCTAAAGAAAAATATCATATTCCAATATTTGCAATTTTAGGTTTTGGAGGATATCTTTCATTATCTATCGTGAATAACGGTTTGTATGATGGGCACAGCGAATACTATCTTGGATTTATACCGGCCTGCACATTAAGGGTATTTGCAGGTCTTGGAGTTGGCAGTTTTCTGGGAAAAATTTACCAAAAATATAAAGATAGAATTAGAAATTTGAACAATAACAATGCAAAAACATTTTTATTTTCAATTCTTGAACTTTTTACTTTCGGATTTATAATCTGGTGGTCGTATTTTAAACTTGTAAAAATTGAGAACTCTTTATATGTTGCAGCATTTGTTATTTTATTTGTTTGCTTTTTATTTAGACAGGGAATATTGTCAAAATTTACAGACAAAGATATATGGACAAATTTGAGCAAATATACTTATTCTCTATACTGTGTTCATCTGCTTGTTACAAGAATTTTATCAAAAATGATATTAAATCCGCATAGAGATTTTTTCATTACATATCCGATATTAACTGTTTTATTTACCCTTTCAGTTTCCATAGTCTTTGGTATAATTACTTATTACATTATAGAAAAACCATGCTATAATTGGTTTGTACACAAAACCAATCAAAAGTAATAAGAAGGGATATTATGAAAAAATTTTTGAAAATAACAGGGCTAATTTTAGGAGTAATTTTAGTTGCATTATATATCAGTTTTCTTTTTGTAGTGCCAAGAGTCGTTGATATTACACAGTATAAAAAACAGATAAAACAGATTGTTAAGGAACAGGCAAATCTCGACCTTGATTATAAAAACGAAAAACTCATCACCACTCCGATTTTAGGTGTCGGTTTTAAGGCTGATGATGTTACGGTAAAATTACCTGACAAAACAACAATATTTTCTTCAGATAAAATTAAAGCAAGTGTTTCTTTACCGCACCTGTTATTTTTAACAGTAAGAGTATCGGCAATTGATGTTCAAAATCCATTGATTAATGTTGAGATTTTAAAAAACGGCGAAGAATACAAAATAGTTAAACATATTGAAGATATTCTAAATGCACGCAAAGAAGCAACATTCGGGCAAAAACCCGTTGTGGAAGAAAAAGAAGGTTTTCAGTTTAATCCTGAGTGGATAAAAATTATTATTCCTAATGTCAGATTGCATAATTACAAAGTTTTAGTTACTGATTTGGGTACAAACCATTATCTTGATTTACACGGAGAAGAACTCATTTTTGGTTACTTTGACCGAAAACATATCAGAGTAAGAACAATAGCCGATTTATACAGCGATAAAAATAAAAATGTTTCCATGAACATTGATTTTGATACATTTTTACCTCCGCCGTCTCCTGAACTTGATGAGGAAGATGATCCTGCGGAAAAAATTGATATTCCGTTTGTAAACCCTGTTAAAACATACCAAAATTACGATTTAAAAGCGAACATTGACACTAAAATTAAAATCCGTAAAGCCAAAAAAGGTGGCTTGATTTCATTTGGACATTTTAATGTTGAAGATTTAACATTGAGACTTTCTCATATACAATTACCAAAAAGTTATTTCAGAATAAAAACATTTGGCTATGATGCCGATATTGACGCCAATATTTACACAACAAAAGACGAAAATATCCAACTTTTGGGCAGAATATTTTACTCGAAACACCCGAGTATTGATATGAATATAAAAACAGCGGATATAAAATTCCAAAATCTTTTAGACTTGGGCAAAGCATTTTTGGATTCTCTGCAGATTCCTAACGAACTCTATCAATACAAAGCGTCAGGCACTTTGCTTGCTGACTGTTATATAAAAACAAATTTCAGAAAACTAAAATCTAACGGTTTTATTAATATTAAAAACGGTTCTCTTTCTGTAAGAGAGATTAATAAAGTTCTTTCGGATGTAAACCTCAATATCATACTTGATAATAACATCTTAAATATCGTTGATTCAGGGTTGTTTGTTGAAACTTCACCGGTTAAAATCAGCGGTGCAATAGATGAAAAATCATATACAAATGTGGATATTGAAACAAAAGCAATTCCGCTGTCAAAACTTTTTAACGCTTTTGCACCTAAAAGCCTCAGAAATTCTTTCAATTTGAAATCAGGCTATTTATCTTCTTCCTTCAATATTAAGGGTAAAATGAAAGAAGCCGTTGCAAAAGCAAATTTAAAACTGAATAATTTTGATTTTGGAGACAAAAAAAATACCTTTGATATCAAAAACGGAGAATTAAATTCTTCATTTAATTACGATTCCAAAACACAGGATTTTAAAGGTAATATCAATAACAGAGATTTCAAATTTGCTTTCCCGAAAACATCGTCAGTTATAACAGTGCCAAAATTAGGTATAACAATTGCAGATAAAAATATCGTTATTGCAAAAAATGATTTATTATTTAATAACAATTCGGTAATAAAATATTCAGGACAGATAACCGATTATGAATTGATGCAAAACATTGATTTTAACGCCAAAGGCTCGGTTGACACATCTGATTTAATCAAATTTATCGGAAATGATTTAAGACCGTATCTTAACGCAAAAGGCAAATTGCCTGTTGAACTTACGTTTAACGGCGATTTCAGAAAGAAAACTCTTTTTGCGCAGGCTCTTGGAAGTTCCGGTTATTATATTACTCCTGTCGATTTTGATGAACTTCAGGGCAAAAATACTTCGCTTCAGGCAACAGTTGTGTTTAAACCGAACAGAATAAAAATTAAAGATACCGGTTTGTTTACAAGAAGTGTTTCAACAGATGCGGAGGGTAATAAACAAGTTACTTTGGGCAAAGTTTTCGACCTTGACGGAACTCTTGAAAACGGTCGCATTAACCTTATGAAATTTGATGTGGATAAAGATTTGAGCGGTAAAATATATCTTTTCCCTCGTTCAAAATTTACATTACAAAAATCAAGAATTTTCGCATTCGGCGGAATGATTAAACCGCTTATTAGAGGCGATATCAATATAAATAATTTAATTATTCCTGAAATTCAGACTGCGCTTAATAATTTCAATATCAGGATAAGTGGGCGAGAATTAACTTTCAATATGAAAGATTTGATGCTGAAAAATTCCGATATCAGTGCGACAGGGAAATATTCACTCGAGCCTCAACAAAATATTGAAATTAATAATTTGAGAGTAAATTCAAAACTTGTAAATGTTGATGATTTAACATCCGTTTTGGATTCTTTGAACCGTCACATGCCGGCACAAAAAAATACAGCCAAAGCAGGCACAGGTGCCAATGCAAATATTCCGGTAGTCATCCCTGACGGGCGAATTGATTTCAGAAAAATTGTTACAGGCAATATTGAATTGACAAACACCGCTGCACAAATGATATTAAGACATAACATTTTGAACCTTAATAACCTTGCAACAAACATTTTTAAAGGTCAGGTCAACGGGAAAGTTGATGTTGATTTGATAAAAACATTTATAAATGTTGATCTTGCAGGGCAAAATATAAATATTGAAAAAGCATTACTTGATTCGTCTGGAATGAAAGATGCACTGACAGGCACAGCAAGTTTTACCGCAAAACTCGGCATAAACGGTAATGCAAAAACTCAGGCGGAACAGATTAAAGGTATTAACGGCGAAATCAATTTTGAAGCAAAAAACGGGCAATTCGGGCCGTTTGGCAAATTAGAAAACATGATTTTGGCTGAAAATATCAGAGAATCACAGTTCTTCCAGACTGCTTTGGGCGGAATTATAAATAAAATTTCGACAATTGACACCGCACATTTTACAAAACTCAAGGGGCAACTGTTCTTAAAAGACGGAGTTTGCGACATAAAACATATAACTTCGGAAGGGAATGTAATGAATTTGCATATTTTAGGCAAATTTGATGTTATCAAAAATTATGCTGATATGAAGGTTAGGGTAAAAATTACCTCTATAATTTCAAATCTTTTAGGGCCATTGAACGCAATTAACCCTGTAAATTTGGTAAACAGTGCGGCAAGCATGAATGTTGTTACGGCAAAAGCATTTTCGCTTTTCTGTGAAACCGTTCCGGAAAATGAATACAATGTTATGCCTCAATTTTCAAACAAATATGTTGATAATTCGGCAACAAAATTCCAACTTGGAGTAAGAGGTGATGCGGCAAAACCGCTGAAATTAATTAAATCATTTAAGTGGCTTGCGACAAAAGCGGAAGTTGAGAATGCGCAAAACTTTGTAGATTCGATTCCTGAGCAGATTGAAGGAAGCACCGCAACAACAATTGAAGAGGTAATAGCAGAGCGCAAGGCTTATGAAGAAGCGCAGCAAGCCGCCCTCGAAGCAGAAAAGAAAACAATTAAATACAAACTAAAACATTTGTTTAAAAAAGAGGATTAAGCACAAATTTCGTCAATGGCAGTAACAAATATGTGATATAATTGTGTCAGACTGGAGGAATAATATCAAATGCTAAATATGACAAATGAACAATTGAATATATTTGATGTTATAACTTCTGAAAATTATAACAGTAAGTTGCAGTATTATACATTAGACATTTATATAAATGATATTAAATCAAAAGGATTGGACGAAACTTGGAATAGCATTTGCCAATTCATAAAAAATAATCCGAATAATCTTCCTGAAATATTATCCGTTGAAAATTTGGGTGAATTATATGAAATAGGACTTTCTACCGACGATAAAATTTCTAAAAAGAATAGCGGACAATATTATACTCCTGAAGATGTAGCAAGAGTTATGTCCGAATGGCTATCCCAAACCGAAGGGGATAATATATGTGATGTCGGCTGCGGAACAGGAAACCTTATCTTATCCTATTTAGATTTTATTGGTATTGAAAAGGCAAAAGACCTTATTTCAAATGGGAATATTTATTTATATGACAATGACAAAACGGCTCTTAATATATGCAAAACCGCTATTGGCATGAAATACGGTTTTGATATAATTTCAAAATTAAATATTATTTTATGCGATTTTTTAGATAAGTCAGTGACATTACCTCAAAATAGCAAAGTAATATCTAATCCGCCTTATGCAAAAATAAAACAAATTTCGGATAAATGGGAAAGTTCCTCGGTTATAAAAGATACTATGGAATACTATGCATCTTTTATGGCTAAAATATTTAAACAATGCAAAAGTGCTGTTACAATATCCCCATTTAGTTTCATATCCGGCGGTAAATTTTATTCTTTAAGACAAATAATGAGTGAATATTGCGGATTTGTGGTATCTTTTGATAATGTCCCCGGAAATATTTTTAACGGCAGAAAGCACGGAATATTTAATTCCAATACCTCAAATTCAGTCAGAGCAGCAATTACGGTATTACAAAAAAATAATAACAAAGGCTTTCAGTTTTCACCACTGATTAGGTTTAAACAAACAGAACGAAAAAATTTACTCACATGCTCTACATTAGAAAACTTCATAAATCCGACCATTCAAATTGTCGACAAAAATAATTCGATGTTTTTTAAATGTCATAAAGAATTAAACGAAATTTTTGGGAAATGGAAAAAATTAAGTAACGGGAAAATATTATCAGACTATATAAAATCGAATGGCAAATATGTTATATCAATGCCAAATACTTGCAGATATTACACAACTGCTTCTGATAAAAAAATGAATCGAAGCGGTCAAATTACATTAAATTTTGAAGATAAAAAAATATTTAATTTTATTTATTGCCTTATAAATTCATCTTTTGCCTATTGGCATTGGAGAATTTATGACGGTGGTATTACATATCCCAAAAATCTTTTATTATGTATGCCCGTATTTTTTGATCTTTTAACAGAAGAAGATTATATTTTCTTTGACAATATCACAAATGAAATGATTCTCAATGCGAAAAAATTCATAATCAAAAAAAATAATGTGGGCACGCAGGAAAATATCAAATTCCCACGACAGTATAGGGATAAAATCAATAAAAGAATATTTAAAATATTAAATATAAATGAGGATGAGAAAATATTGGATTTAGTACATTCAAACATGGCTTTGGAGGTGAATGTATGATTCCTTTAAGTAAATTACAAAAAGAAATAATGGAAGAATTTTATTCTATAACTCCAACTAAAGTAATTTTTGATAAAAAAGAGCGCTCTAAATTATGGAAAATGGCTACATCTAAAAAAGTTATTGATATAAAAAATATTGAATCTAAATGCCCTGCCCTTGCTCATCAAATTTTAAAAAGTTATAAAAACGGAAACAATATTCAATCTGCAGTTTTTAGTGAATGTGTTTATGCTCAAACTTTCGCAAATATGCTTGACTTAAAAGAGTTTGTAAATTGTGCCACGAATGATTCTTTTTTACCTGACGAAATTTTAAGTTTACTAAAATCCTATTATTTATTCCCAAGATATGCTTATTCAAATAACAACAAAAGTCGAATTTTAATTCAGGCAGGCGGTTGTAACGGAATTGACAGTGCTTTGATTACGGTATTAGATTTAAACATTTATACGATTGAATTTAAAGAACCGGGGGCAAAAACAAGCGAGCCTGATTTACCAAAATATAGGGAAGATGGGAATTTAATAATTACAAAAGATTTTTTGCAAAAATATCCTCAGTTTAAGGAAATGTTAAAAGAACAGGTCGGGCTGAATTTCTTTGATGCTATGGGTAATAATGTCCACAATTTCACTAAAGAAAGTATTGATATTGCAATATCGCATAATTACACTAAAAAATACGCAGATGTAATTTGTACCGAAGATAAAAACGGATATTTGGTAATGCTTCCTGCAAATCAAATATCTCTTTGGGCTGATATAGAAGGAGAAATACGACCTGCAGGAAGAAATCATTATAAAGTCTGGACACCTGTTGCACTTAAGAATTTTCTAAAAGAAATGGGGGCAATATTTGACAATGACAAAGTTACAATCCCTATTAATAATTTAGCAACAAGAAAGGAACGAGGGGGAAACGGAAAAATATCAGGCTATAAAATTAATCCGTTATTTTTTGTATATCTCAAAAATTGTTCAAAAAAAGACAATTTAATTACATTTGACATTAAAAATGTAGAACAACTTAATCCGACTATTGCAGGAAAAATGTTTTTTAAGAATTTAAAATATAAAGAAACCCAAAAATATTATTTTCCTTAACCTATTTCGCGACTTTTAAAATTTCCATAATAGCAATGTAGTGTGCGACTGCACCTGCGATTACGAAAAGATGCCAAATGCTGTGCATAAATTTCTTTTTTAATAAATAAAAAACACATCCGACAGAATAACCGAGTCCGCCGCCTAAAAGCCACCAAAAAGCACTATGGCTTGTGTTGTTCCAAATTGAATATGCCAAAAATAGCGACAACCAACCCATTACAAGATACAAACCTGTAGAAAGATATTTAAATTTTAAAGTTAAACAGGAATAAATAATCCCCGTTATCGCAAGGTACCATGTCATTGCAAGCAGAGCAACCGATAACGGAAACGGAACAACCAGAAGCAATATTGGGGTGTAAGTACCTGCAATCAGCATAAATATTGCGCTATGGTCAATTTTTTGAAAAACCTTTTTTGCGGTCTGATTTACCATCGCATGATATAGTGCCGAAGACTGAAACAAAATAAATAATGTTGCCCCGAATATTGCCGTTGAAGCAACCTCTATTGCGTTATGCGAACTTACAGCAAGCATAACTATTGCATAGATAGAAAATAATGCCCCGATAGAATGTGTAAAGGCATTGGCAAATTCTTCCGCAGGTGTATATTTTGCTTCTTCTTTCATAAATTGAAGTTTATCATGGATTAAAGGATATTACAATTATTTATTATTTTTATTGAATGTCCACGCAAAGCATGGTAAAATAAGCGCAGAGTTTTAGTTTAAAAGGGGAGATGTGTAAATGAAAGATAAAACTTTTTTAATGATACCGGGACCAACACCTGTACCGGAAAGCGTAATGTTAGAGATTGCAAAACACCCGATAGGGCACAGAAGCAGCGAATTCTCAAAAATATTGGAAAGAGTTTACGCAAATTTAAAATATGTTTTCCAAACAAAAAATGATGTATTTGTTTATACATCATCAGGAACAGGTGCAATGTGTGCTGCGTTAGAAAACCTTATAAATGAAGGGGACAAAGTTTTATCATTAGTTTTGGGCAACTTTGGCAACCGCTGGGCAAAGATAGCCCAAAGCCGCGGGGCAGATGTTGAAAAAATAGAAGTTGAAACAGGGGAAGTTATTGACCCTGAAGTTTTGCGCGCACGCTTGGCGCAGGATGTTAATAAAGAAATTAAAATCGTTACTTTAACTCATAGCGAAACTTCAACAGGTGCAGCAAACGATATTAAAACACTTTGTTCAATCATAAGAGAACATGGTGCATTGTCGGTTGTTGACGGTGTTACATCCGTTTGCGCTATGGAATGTAAACCTGATGAGTGGGGTATTGATGTTTTGGTTTCGGGTTCTCAAAAAGGATTTATGATTCCGCCGGGACTTGCTTTTTTGGTAGCGAATGAAAGAGCATGGAAAGTTTACGAACAATGCAAACACCCGTCATTCTATTGGGATTGGGCTGCATACAGAAAATCTACACAGGCAAACTCAACACCATTCACTCCTGCGGTAAATCTTTTTGTAGGATTGGATAAAGCACTTGAAATGATTAAAGAGGAAGGGATTGAAAATATGAATGCCCGTCATGCCCGTCATTGCACGGCTTTAAGAAGCGCAATCAGAGCAATCGGGTTAGAACTTGTTGTAAAAGATGATAAGAATGCAAGTCATTCAATTACTTCAATTTATCCGCCTGAAGGCATTAGTGTTCCTGATATTCGTTCAACAATTACAAAAGATTTTGATATAGTTGTTGCAAACGGTCAAAACGCATTGAAAGACAAAATTTTCAGAATGGGAACATTAGGTTTTGTCTGTGACAGAGATTTAATCTCTGCAGTCGGCGCATTAGAAGCAACATTGTACAAATTAGGCTACAAATTTGAGCTTGGCGCAGGTGTTGCAACAGTAATCAAAGAATTAGCAAAATAGACTTACAGGTTGGGCATACCAGTCTAACAACTCGCAAAAAGGAGAAAAAATGAAAGTATTAGTAACGGATAAAATAAACGAAGCAGCAGGAAGAATTATAGAAAAAGCCGCACAGGTAGATTTTCTGCCTACAATGAGTGAAGATGAACTTGTAAAAGTCATTGGTGAATACGATGCTTTGATGGTTCGCAGTCAAACGAAAGTAACTCCGAAAATAATAAAAGCGGGTAAAAATTTAAAAATTATCGGCAGAGCAGGTGTGGGGGTTGATAATATTGATTTAGACAGCGCAACTCAGCAGGGCATCATCGTTGTAAATTCACCTGACGGCAACACAATGGCAGCCGCAGAACATACTGTCGCACTAATGCTTGCTATGGCCCGTAATATTGCTCCTGCAGCAACTTCAACAAAAGAAGGCAAATGGGACAGAAGCAAATTCACAGGTACAGAACTTTATAAAAAGACATTAGGCATCATAGGGTTTGGCAAAATCGGTTCTCATGTCGGCGAAGTTGCTTTGGCGCTTGGAATGAAAGTCGTTGTATATGATCCGTTCACCTCAAAAAGCATAGTAGAAAAATTTGGCGGAGAGTATGTTGAAGATTTAGACGAATTTTGGGGCAAACCTGATTTTATTACGGTTCATGTTCCAAAAAATAAAGATACAATTAATATGATTAACAAAACCACTATTGCAAAGATGAAAGACGGTGTAAGACTTGTCAACTGTGCAAGAGGCGGAATTATCAATGAAAATGATTTAAAAGATGCAATAGATAGCGGAAAAGTTGCATCTGCAGCGATTGATGTTTATGAAAACGAACCAAATATCTCAGAGTGTCCGCTTATCAATTGCAAAGGCAATATTGTTTTGACTCCACATTTAGGTGCAAGCACACAAGAAGCACAAATGAATGTAGCAATAGATGTTGCAGAACAAATTAAAGAAGTTTTGTCAGGCGGAAGCGCATCTTCAGCGGTTAATATTCCGTCATTAAGACCTGATAAGCTTGAGCCCGTAAAAGATTATATGCAAATTGCAGAAAACACAGGAGAACTTGCAGTTCAACTGTCAAACGGTGCAGTTCAGACTATTGAAATTTCTGCAGATGGCGATTTGGCTGATTTGGATATTCAACCGCTTGAAGTTGCAATATTAAAAGGAATTTTATCTTCAAAACTCGAAGGCGTAAATTATGTCAATGCACCATTAATTGCCAAAAAGCGTGGAATTAGCATTATTTCAACACATTCAAAGGCTAATACAAATTTGGCAGGTAGAATTACTGTCAGATTAACAACCGATAAAGAAACAACAGTAGTTGCAGGTGCGTTGATTACAAAAGATGTTCCAAGAATTGTAAAAATAAATTACTACCAGACAAGTATCAGACCTGAAAAGCATGTTCTGATTGTACCTCACACAAACAAACCGTCTATGATTGCAAAAGTAGCGCAGGTTATCGGTGAAAAAGGTATAAATATCGGTTCAATGAATGTTGTTCAGAAAAATGACAGGCATGAAACAGAATCAATAATGGTTATCAATACTGATAGTGCGGTCGGAAGCGAAGTATTAAATGAAATCGCAAAAATTGACGGCGTCCATAATCCGAAATATGTAAAACTTACTGTATAACAAAGTTTTCCTACCTTCGATAGGGGAATAATTAAACGGAACACTATGACTAAACTTGAACTAAACACTACCCTCGCCCATTTGTGGAGAGGGTTGGAAGAGGGGCTTAATACATGACAAACAAACTTGCGGTATTTGATTTTGATTCAACTCTGATGGATGGTGAAACTTTAGAATTTTTCGCTAAGGAAATCGGTATTGGCGATAGGGTTAAAGAAATTACAGACAGGACAATGCGCGGGGAATTAGACTTTTTTGAAAGTTTGACTGAACGCGTATCGTTTCTGAAGGGTTTTCCTGTAGATAAAATAAATGAAATTTGTGCAAAATTACCACTTATGAACGGAGCAGAGGAAGTTGTTTCAGGTTTGAAAGCCAAAGGATATAAAGTTGTTTGTTTTTCGGGCGGGTTCAGAAATGCAACAACATTATTTGCACAAAAACTTGGTTTAGACGGCGAATTTGCAAATATTTTACACTCAAAAGACGGCGTTTTGACAGGTCTTGTCGGTGGTGAAATGATGTTTAACGATTCAAAAGGGCAAATGTTACAAAGACTGCAAAAAATACTTGATGTGACACCTGAAAATACAATAGCCGTAGGTGACGGCGCAAACGATTTGAGTATGTTTAAATATTCAGGCAAAAGAGTTGCATTTTGCGCTAAACCTATTCTAAAAGAAAAAGCAAATATTATTATTGAAGAAAAAGATTTAAGTAAAATACTAAAATATATATAGTTTTAAGATAATTGTAAACAAATGTAACAAAACGGAAAGCATGTGAAATCGTGGCTTTCCGTTTTTTTTTATATACATGAGAGAAAAATAACAGAGAGAGTCAGATATGAGTATGAACGCCATACGACAACTGAATAGTGGCGGTCTGAAGTTAAAATCAAACTTCAGTGCTAAATCTGTGGCTGCAAATGTAGCGGCAAACAGAGGCTCTGCTGCTGCAATGGTAAAAAGCAGTAATTATACATTTGGCTCTAATTTATTATTTACACCAGCCAACAGAATCGGTGGCGCTCCAAGATATGCAAGTTCATCGGCATTAAGCAGGGCTTTAAACGGACAAAATATGAGATTTGTCAGTGGTGGAGGCATTCCTGCATATTCCGGTGTAAGTTATAATAAAAACTTTACAATGGGAACATCTAATGCTTTCAATACCGGTATGGGTGTCGGAAGTACCATTAATATGCTGCTGCAACTTGGCGGAATAGCAAAGGACATAGGGCTATTTGGAGGTAATACAAATATTCCGCAAAATACAGGGGATGTCCTGCTGGCTCAGACAAATTTAGGTAACACCGCAACAACAATAACAAGTGGGAACACAAACACTCAAATGGTACTGAATAGTTTGCGAGAAGCAAGCACCCCCGGAGAATTGAGAAGTGCTATTGCAAATGCTAATGGAACACTTTCAGGTATGCAGTCGAAAACAACAGATTTAACAGCGAAAGCAAATATGGCAGAGGCACAGAAAAATGATTTGCAGAATGAAGTTGAAACTAAAGGTAATGCTGTTCAGACTTTGGCAAATAAATTAAACGGTTGCGAAGGAAAAGTAAAAAAAGCGGAAGCAGATAAATTAGCAGCCGAAAAAGGTTTGGAAGATGCTTATAGACAAGCAGAAATAACAGATAAAGCATTTATTGAAGCAGATAAAGAGTTAACTTGTGCTACTCAGCAAAAAGAAGATGCTACACAAAATAAAATTAATAAAGAAACCGCTTTAACAAGCGCCCAAAATGAATTAAATCAGGCTGAAGCAACACTTGCAAGTACTCCGAAAACTATAAGTGACGGAACCGGTAAACAAGTTCCAAATGAACCTGCATATTCAAATGCTCAACGCGCAGTTGAACAAGCAAAAATAAAAAAAGAACAATGCGAAAAAGATTTAAAAGCGGCAGAGCAACAATTGCAAAAAGCGGATACAGCATTGACAGATGCTAAAAAGAAATATGACGAAGCCAAAACAGCAGCAAATCTTTCTGAGGATCAGGTAGACAAAGCAAATACGGCAGTACAAACTCAAAAAGATGCTCTTATAAACGCTCAAAAGCATGTAGATGATGTAAAACAAGAGCAAACAGATATGAAATCTGATCACGAAAAAGCTATCAAGCTGCGTGATGAAGCAGTTGCTTGGCAGCAAACATTAAGCGGAGCAGCAGGTGAGTTACAAACACATCTGCAGGATGTACAAAAACTACAGAGTGCGATTGCAAAAGCAAACGAACGACTGACAACGATGAATAATAATGAAGATCAGGAATATACTTATAATTCAAGCCAAATAAATAAAAACAATACAGAAAATGCCGAAATAAAGAACAAATTTAATTTTAATGATGATAAAATAGATAAAGGTGAAAAAAGAGCATTAAATACATTTAATAGGAATGATGCTCAAAACAGAACATTATCCTCAAGACAAAATGAAATAAGACGCGATCAAAGTGATAGAAAATTTATAAATAATTTAGGTCTAAATGGCACAGGAACTAATCCGGAAACTGGCAAAACATTTTATGTCTTAAATGGGCAATTAACGACAGAAGAAGCATATAATAAGGCTAATGGTATATCATAATAAAATAATAGGTAATTATATACTATTTTACAGTAGCATGTCATTGCGATACAAAGCGAACAGGCGAAATAATAATGAGCCTTGTGAGCCTTTATGTGTCGGCGAAGCCGTTAACTGTCCGTTAGGGCGTGGCAATCCGGCCGTTTAATTTGTCGATAATGATGAAATAACTGGATTGCTTCGTCGGAAAGCCATTTCCTCCTCGCAATGACAGACA
>CADAYE010000011.1 GCA_902792085.1 uncultured bacterium
CTGATTGATTTTTGTCCGTAAGGACAAAAATGTATGAACATCTTATACTTATATCTTATGCGCGGAGCGATGCCGTCAGGCATTGCAGTGAAATAGCGTGTTTTTCTTTTCGGTTCACTTTTCTTTTTGCGTCGCAATCAAAAAGAAAAGTGAACAATGCTTCTTTCTTATAATTCACATTATGTGAATTATCTTTACCTATTGTAAAGAATTTGGGCAAAATACTTGTGTTTATGCTATAATTTAGACATAAGAAGACTTGGAGGATATTTAATTGACTACTCAGCAAAACATGTTTGGGGACGGAAAAATTGTTCCCGTTAATATCACAAAAGAAATGAAAACATCCTATATCGATTATGCAATGAGTGTAATCGTAGGTCGTGCGTTACCTGATGTTCGTGACGGTTTAAAACCGGTTCACAGACGTATTTTATACTCGATGAATGAACTTGGGATGTACCCTGATAAACCGTTTAGAAAATGCGCCCGTATCGTTGGGGAAGTTCTTGGTAAATACCATCCGCATGGTGACAGTTCGGTTTATGAAGCATTAGTTCGTATGGCGCAAGACTTTTCAACGAGATATTTGATGGTTGACGGTCATGGAAACTTTGGTTCTGTTGATGGTGACGGTGCCGCTGCAATGCGTTATACAGAAGCAAGAATGCACAAGATTACCCAATCAATGCTTGCTGATATTGATTGTGAAACTGTCGAGTTTCAACCAAACTTTGACGGTTCTTTGCAGGAACCTACTGTTTTGCCTGTAAGACTTCCAATGCTTTTATTAAACGGAGTTTCCGGTATTGCGGTCGGTATGGCTACAAATATTCCTCCACACAACCTTTGCGAAGTCGTTGACGGTACTATCGCATTGATTGATAACCCGAATATTACTATTCCGGAACTTATGGAATATATCAAAGGTCCTGATTTTCCAACAGCTGCAACTATTGTCGGTAAAAACGATATTAAACAGGCTTATGAAACAGGCAGAGGTTCTATTACAATGTCTGCCGTTTCAGGATTTGAAGAAATAGCAGGCGGAGCAGGGCGTCAGGGCAGAACGGCAATTGTTATAACAGAAATCCCTTATCAGGTTAATAAAGCAATGCTTATTGAAAAAATTGCAGACCTTGTTAAAGATGAAAAAATCAAAGGTATTTCTGATATTCGTGATGAATCTGACCGTGACGGTATGAGAATTGTTATTGAACTAAAACGAGATGCAAAACCTGATGTAGTTCGCAATAATCTGTATAAATTCACTCAACTTGAAACGACTTTTGGAGTAAATATGGTTGCTTTATGCGGTCAACAGCCTCGTTTGATGAATTTGTATGAAGTATTAAACGAATTTGTTGAACACAGAATAGAAATTGTTACACGCAGAACAATTTTCTTCCTCAAAAAAGCAAAAATCAGAGCACATATTTTGGCAGGTTTGATTATAGCACTGGGTTCAATTGATGAAGTTATTGAACTTATCAAAAAATCAAAAACAACCGATATTGCAAGAGATGGTTTAATGAGTAGATTCGGGCTTGATGCCGATCAGGCAAACGCTATTCTTGAAATGCAATTACGCCGTTTGACAGGTTTAGAACAAGACAAAGTAAAAGCAGAATATGATGAATTACTCAAGAAAATTGAAGAATACGAATCAATTTTGGCAAGTCGTCAAAAAATTCTTAATATTATTAAAACGGAACTTCTTGAAGACAAAGAAAAATATGGTGACGAAAGAAAAACTCAAATTGTTCCTGAACGCGGAGAAGTTACCATTGAAGATTTGACTCCGAATACTCCTATGGCAGTGTTTATCACTCACCAAGGGTATTTGAAGCGTATTCCGTTAGATACTTTTGAACGTCAAAATAGAGCAACGAGAGGTAAATCAGGTATCAAGACTAAAGAAGATGATGATATTCAACATTTCTTTACCGCTATGATGCATGATAAAGTATTATTCTTCTCATCAAAAGGTACTGTTTACAGTCTGAATGTTTATGACTTCCCTGAAGGCGGTCGTCAGTCTAAAGGTTTGCCTATAATTAATGTCCTTCCGATTGAACAGGATGAAAAAATTACGGCAGTTGTACCTGTAAGTGAATTTTCTCACGACTTGAACCTTATTATGCTTACTAAAAAAGGAAATATAAAGAGAATTGAACTTGATAATTTCTCTAATATAAGAAGAAACGGTATTATTGCAATTGGTTTAGATGAGGGCGATAGTCTGAATTGGGTTAAACTTGCAAAATCTTATGATGAAATAATTATCGGAACATCTTGCGGTATGGCAATCAGATTCCCGATTAAAGATTTAAGACCGTTAGGCAGAAGTGCTAAAGGTGTTATTTCAATGAAATTAAGAACGGGAGATGAAATTGTCGGATGCGATATAGTTCCGCAGGATTATGATGCTGATTTGCTTGTTGTAACATCTGACGGTTTTGGTAAACGCACTAAATTATCAGAATTCAGAACTCAAAACAGAGGCGGTATCGGACTTATTGCAACCAAATTCAAAACATCATCTTCAAGACTTGTTGCATTGACTATTGTAGAAAATAGTGATGACATTATGCTTGTTACCGCAAACGGTGTTGTTACAAGAATAAATGCAGGTTCTATTTCGCAACAAGGTCGTCCTGCAACAGGGGTCAGAGCACAAAACTTAAATGATGGTGACAGCGTTGTTTCGGTTAATAAAATTCTGAATCCTGATGAAAGCGATGCGGTAAAATCTGTCTCTGCAGAATCTTCAGCACAGGTACAAGATGAGGTTCAGCAAACGAGTTTCTTGACTGAAGAATCATCCAAAACGGAAGAATAGATTTAACGACAATAAACAAAAGGGCTTCAATAAAAATTGAAGTCCTTTTGTTTGTGATTATTTATATTGGCTATGCAACTTTTTTCTTTGCTCTTTTTAATTTGCCGTATTGCCCAAACAATTTTTCATATTCATTCTGGTAAACGATTTTCGCATCCTTTGAATTAAAATCTTTACCTTTCGCTGATTTTAAATTCGATACTTTTGTTTCGCATAAGTCTAATTTTGCAAGAATTTCTTTAATATTATATATTCTTTGTCCTTTACTGTCTGATTGTTTAAGCATATAATTAACAAGTTTTCTGTTCTTACCATTAATTCTTGAATACAAATTAATTGCATCTTTATTTTCGACGTTCGGTCTTTGACCGGCCATTTTTTGCATTTTTCTTGTATCTTTTATTGATTCAAAAATTTCCGGTAAGAGTTTTAATCTCATAACCATTGCACCAACGTTATAATCATGTTGTTGATTTTCAAATGTTTTTCGACCAAGTTTTTGTTTGATTATCGCAGTGATGTCATTTTGTACCCTAAGTTTTCTTGCCTTAGGAGATTCTTTAAAAGTGCGCTTAAGTTCAATAACAGGAGTTTTAGGTTCATCTACAATAACAGGCGAATATGCAGGACTTACTACAGGTGTAAATTCAGGACTTACTACAGGCGTAAATTCAGGTTTTTTTACCTGTTGAATTTCGACTGCAGGCTGAGGCAAAGAACCTTCTACTCTGCTATATCTCATTTTATTAATTTTATTTTCAAAAATCCTAACTAATCTACTTATTACAGATTCTTTTTTTGAGAAACCGGCATCTATTGAATCCTGAAGTCTTTCCCTTACGCTTTCTGATATAAACAAAGGGTTTTCAACTTCATTTTTTAATGCATTTATACGCTCTTCTTCATTGGTATATTTTACTATTCTCGCAATATTTTTGTGAAAAATCTCTGCTTTTTTCGAAGGAACAATATCTAAAATGTCAGCCAAATCTTTTATTGATTTTGCTCTTATATCATCACCCAAAACTTTGTATACAAAATTCGCACTGCTTTTATCAGTATCCATTTTATCAAAAAGTTTTTTCATAGCTTTAATTTCGTTATGAGATGCTTCTGCATCTTTGCCTGCAGTCGAATATTTAAATTTACACAAAATATCAAGTCTTGTTTGGATATTTTTTGTATTTGCAGTTTTGTACATTTTTAAAATATCCGAAAAATCAGCAAGAGTTAAACCCTTTTTATGAGCAAGAAAATCTCCAAACATATATTCGATAAACATTTGACCCGCTTTTGAATAATTTTGTTCAAGATATTGAGATTCTTTGCCTATTGTTGTTCTTACAGCCCCCATTTTCATTAATGATTCGACTGCCTGTTTTGCATCGAAAACTTCCTGACGAAAAGTGCCGGTTTCAACCATTTTATCAAGTTCTGCTACAACATTTCCTTGTTTTGAAGCATATTTTAAATATGATACATATTTAGGGAAATTTTTAATATATTCCTGTTTATTTTTAGAAGATAGCAAATCAGTAATAATTTTAATCGCTTCTTTTCCTCTGCCAAGAACATCATGTTGCACCTTTTGAACAAACTCAAGACTTTTTTTATCGGTTGCAACAGCAAAGAGTTTTGACAAAAGTTCAAGCGGAGCATCTGTATTTTTTACAATACCCAAATGAGCCATGTTAGGTTTCTTTACTGTTTTAAATATTTCAATCAAACTACTTGGATCTTCTTTTAAGTTACCTGCTCTTGAATAATTTCTTGCATTATAGTTTGTAACAAGAGACTTTAAAAATTCCATTTTTGTCTTATCCGCATATTTTGTTAATTCTAAAAGTTCAGAAGTGCTGACTCCAATAATGTTACCATATCTTTGACAGGTATCATCTATAATTTCACGCACTCTTGCGTTTCTTATATTTTTTTTCGGAATAAAACTTTTTATTCCCAACCCCTCAAACGATACATTATTATTTAGGTTATACTTTTGTTTTATACCATAATTGTTGTTTATAGAATTTACTTGCATTTATATTACCTCCATTATTTAAATGTATTAAAAACGAACAAAAAAAAATTTGCTAAATATAATTTTATTATAAATAAATGTTAAAAATATATATTTAAAAATATATATAAATTAATCATACAAACATTGGGTTTACTTTTGAATAAAAAACATTAAAATATCTGTATGAAAAAGTTATTATCCATAATTGTCACTTTATTAATATTAAATACTATGTGTGTAGGCGGGAATATGCTTGTTAGCCAAAAGTTTCTGCTCCCTGCCTATGCCGAAGGTGAAGATTTATGGGGAAATTTCAATACAGATTTATCAAGTCCGAAAGAACAAAGATTTGTCAGTGATGAAGAATTTGAACAAGCAATAAAAAAGAAAAATAAAAAACTTGATAAATGGAAAAAAATATTACTAAATAACGGTTCACCAAGAGGAGAACAGTTTTCTGAGTCCAATGAAACGGAAGCAATAAATAATAATCAGGGGGCAGAAGCATCTTTGCCCGTTTTGGCTTTACCTGTTGAACTAAAAATCGGAGAAGGATATATCCCTGTGGGGCATTATCAGGTTGAAGGCAAAAACGAAGATGGCAGAATTGTACTAAATCTGTATCAGGCGCACAATTTGGTCGCAAGAATTCCTGCAACCGAAACAAACGAAGATTATGAACAGGAAGAAATTCTTTTTGCAAATTGGATAAGCCAGGATAATAATCACATAAAAATCATTTACGGTTCGTTAGACTTTAATGCTTATGCACTTGTAGATATTTTGCAGTAAATCATTTGTTATTTATTGCAAAATTTATGTTAAAATTTTTTAAATAAAAAGGGTGCGAAATTTCGCACCCTTAAATTTGTTATTTTATTGTTACTTACTTTGACACAACATACGAACCTGTTTGAAGTTCGTGAGCAATATCTATTGCTTTTTTGAGTTGCGCATCGTCTTTATTTTTAATCTGTTCGTCTGTCAGTTCAACAACAACATCAGGAGTAATTCCTTTTTTGTGGATATCTGTTCCGTTCGGAGTCAGATATTTTTGGATAGTAATATTTATGCCTGAATTATTCGGGAGTTTATTGATTTCCTGAACAAGACCTTTGCCAAAAGATTGTGTACCGACTAAGACTGCGCGTTTATTGTCTTTCATTGCTCCTGAAAAGATTTCACTTGCAGATGCTGAACCTTTGTTTAGTAATACAACAAGCGGTTTTGTTGTCAAAAGCGCATTAGAAGCCTTTTGTGTTTCTTTATATCCGTCTCTGTCAACTGTTGCAACTATATCTCCGCCGTTTAAAAACATATCGGATATATAAATTGCATTACTCAAAAGCCCGCCCGGATTTGAACGCAAATCCAATATAAATGATTTTTTATCAGGATTATTCAAAATAATTTCTCTGACTTCTTTTGACGCATTTCTGCTGATAAATGAACTCAATCTGATATAGCATATATCATCAGGAATTTTTATATCTGTTGGAACTTTTTGAGTTACGGATTTTATCTCAATTTCCGCCCTTGTGATTGTATAAGATTTAGGTTCATCAACCCCTTTTCTTTTTATTAAAAGAGTAACCTGAGTTCCTTCTTCTCCTCTGATTTGGTCTGCAGCCTTATCAACCGTAATACCTTTTGTACTCTTACCATTTATTGCAAGAATTTCATCATCAGCAAGCAAGCCCGCTTTTTCTGCAGGTGTATCTTCAATCGGGGCAATAACCATCAATTTGCCGTCTTTCATACCAATTTGAATACCAATACCCTTTAAAGAACCCTTGATTGAACTTGTTTCTTCCTGAAATTCTTTAGGGTTTAAAAATTTTGTATAAGGGTCATTCAAACTCGCTACCATTGTATCGATTGCAACATAAGCATCTTCGTCAGTCTGAATCATTTTGTCGTATTTGTGGCGCCACTTTGCCCAATTTTGTTCATTATTTGTCTGGTCTACATATTTGGTATTAATTAAACGCCAAACATTATCATACATTTCAACAGGGGTAGCCGCCTGAACATTTGAACTTATTGCCCAAGAAAAGGTTGCAACAAACAAACCCAAAAATACTGCACTCTTTTTTATCGAATTTTTCATGCTATAAACCTCCAATAATTCCACCTTTATAAATCATAGACGAAATTATTTTACAAAAGTTCCGTTTATCTTGTGTATTATAATAACACAATTAAGGGAAAATGTGAAATAGTCAAGCGATAAAAGTAGTAAATTCAGACTATTATTTATCGAATTGCAAAACTTTTAAGCCCAAGAAACTTGCTTTTTTCTTCACATCAGGAAGTTCATAACACTTGATACATCTTGCTTCGTATGTTTCATCCCCGCCTATCATAATCAAAGGAGAATTTTTATCGGCAGGTTTACCGTCAATGAGTCTTTGAGTTCTTGTTGCTTCTTCACATCCGCATTTCATACAAACGGCATGCAATTTATCAACTCTTGTTGCTATGCACATAAGCTGAGGCATATACCCAAACGGCTCGGCTTTAAAATCAAGTTCTAATCCTGTTCCTATTACCTTTTTACCCTGTTTCATAAGTTCTGTAATAACAGGAACAATATTTGAGTCAAAAAATTGTAACTCGTCAATGGCGACAATTTGTGCATCTTTTACAAGACTCATAATCTGAATAGAATGTTTAACCTTGACAGCATCAAGCCATAAACCGTTTCTTGATTCGATATAATCTCCGCCCGCTCTTGTATCAACATCAGGCGAAATTACAACAACCTTTTTCTTTGCGATAATACATCTTCTTATCCTGCGCAAAAGTTCTTCTGTTTTTCCGCAACTCATTGGTCCTGTTATGAGTTCAAAACAATAACCATCCATTATCCCTTAAATTTTCTCCCATAAAGCATGTTCAACTGTATTAATTATAGAACTTTAAAACAAAAAATAAAAGTTAATTAATGTAAAATAATAGGTCGGATTCGTAAAGCCGACCTATTATTTAATTTTTTATTTTGATATTTATTAGAACATCAAACCTGCTTCTCTTGCAGCATCTGCTAACGCTGCAACTCTGCCGTGATACAAGAATCCGCCTCTGTCAAATACAACACATTCGATTCCTGCTTTTTTGGCTTTTTGAGCAATTGCTTCGCCAACAACTTTTGCTGCTTCAATATTTCCGCCGTTTGAAAGTTTTTCTTTCAAATCTTTATCGTTTGATGATGCAGATGCCAAAGTTACATGGTTTTCATCATCAATCAATTGTGCGTAAATATGTTTAGTACTTCTGTAAACAGCAAGTCTTGGGAATTCAGAAGTTCCTGAAATTTTTAATCTGATACTTCTGTGTCTTTTTTGTACTAATGGTTTTCTTTCTTTTTGTTTAATCATTTTATTTTATCCTTTCTTTTGCCCAAACCTGCTTGAAAAACCACTTCAAGAGTTTATATGGGCTATTAACATGTCGGGGCAAGCCCGCAATCTACTTTAAATATTTGTATGAGTTTCCGAAACAAGTTCGGGATAATCTCGCCTGTGCAATCATAGATTATAAATAATCCTTTTTGCAGGGGATCCCGAAACAAGTTCGGGATAATCTCGCCTGTGCAATCATAGATTATAAATAATCCTTTTTGCAGGGGATCCCGAAACAAGTTCGGGATAATCCCGCCTGTGCAATCATAGATTGCTCCGCTCACTTCACTTTCGTTTCGTTTGCAACGGCGGAGATATAATGTTTCGTGCCCTGCTCGTCTTGCTAATCGCAAGCCGACACTGGCACTCCACACCGGCTCACGCTTACTTCTTACCGGCTTTACCAACTTTACGTCTGATGTATTCGCCTTCGTATTTAACACCTTTTCCTTTATATACTTCAGGCGGACGTTTAGATCTGATTAATGCGGCAATATCGCCTACCATCTGTTTGTTTGCACCTTTAACAGTGATATTTGTGTTATTTTCAACAGTGATAGTAATTCCTTCCGGCGGAACAATATCAACAGGGTGAGAATAACCTAAAGCCATATTTAGAGTTTTACCCTGCATTTGCGCTCTGTAACCAACACCATTGATTTCTAATTTCTTAACAAAACCATCTTTTACACCAATAACCGCATTTGCTACCAAAGTTCTTGACAAACCGTAGAAAGCATCTGTTTCTCTTGATGTTCCAACTTTTGTTAATGTAATTGTATTGCCGTCTAATTTCACGGCGATTTCAGGACGAACCTCTACAACTTCAGTTCCCAAAGGTCCTTTTGCAGTAACTGTTTGTCCTTCTACTTTAACCTCAACGCCCTGAGGTACTTCGATTGGTTTTTTACCTATTCTTGACATTTTTTATTTTCTCCTTTTGGTATATGTAATAACTTTTGCCAAACCTTTCTACCAATTACATTTGGCTAAATATGATTAATAAACATAGCAAAGAACTTCGCCGCCGATGTTTTCTTTTCTTGCTTTTCTGTCAGTCATCAAACCTTTGCTTGTTGAAATAATAGCGATACCCAAACCGCCTAAAACTTTTTCCAAGTTTTTAGCCTTTGAATATGTTTTCAAACCGGGTTTTGAAACTCTTACTAATTTTGTGATTACAGGCTTATTTTTTGCATCGTATTTCAATGTTATTGTGATAACCTGAAATTTCCCGGCATCTTTTTTTACTTCATAATCTTCGATGTAACCTTCTTCTTTCAAAACTTTTGCTAAAGCAACTTTAAGTTTTGAAGACGGAACATCAACGCTCGGATGAGATGCTTGCGCACCGTTTCTGATTCTTGTTAGCATATCTGCTATCGGATCTGTCATTGACATATTTTTGTCTCCTTTTTGTGAAACTTACCCGCAGTTCATCGGGCAGTATTTCAATCTATAACACCGCTTACTGAATTAATTTTTGTTCTCACATCTCGGAAAACTTATTTCAGCAGTTCGGAACTGTACGTTTAAATTATCATAAAGTATTTATATTTGCAAGGTCAATGTTAAATTATTTTAACTTTTCAAATAATTTCAGAAATTCAGGAAAAGAAATGTTCACCCATTCAAAATCTTTTATCAGAATTTCTTTTTCGCAAACAAGCCCTGCTACATACAAACTCATTGCAAGACGGTGGTCTTTGTAAGACTCAACTTCAACTCCGCCGTTTAACTTTGTTTTGCCGTTTATAATCATTCCGTCCGGAGTTTGCTCTATATCAGCACCGAGTTTTGAGAGTTCTTTTACGGTTGTTTCAATCCTGTCCGATTCCTTATTGCGTAAATCTTGCGCATCTTTAATAACAGTCTGACCTTTGCATTGAGTCGCTAAAACTGATATAACAGGAATTTCATCAATTAATTTCGGTATAATTTCACCGCAAAATTCAACTCCTTTCATATCAGGAGAATATTCGACCTTTATATCTCCGACTGTTTCACCGCAAACATCTCTTTGGTCAAGAATTTCAATCTTCCCGCCCATCTGTTTGGCAACTCCAATAATTCCTGAGCGTGTCGGGTTTAAACCGATATTTTTTAATATAATTTTTGAATTTGGGACAATCAAACCTGCAACGATAAAATAAGCACAAGATGATATATCGCCACAAATATTTATTTCAAGCGGTTTTAACTCTGACTTTTCTATACAAATATAACCATCTTGTTTAAAAATATTTGCCCCCACATTTTTTAACATAATTTCTGTATGATTTCTTGAGGGGTAAATTTCTTTGTATCTTGTAATACCATCAGCAAACAAGCCCGCAAGTAAAACACAAGATTTTACCTGTGCAGATGCAATTTTTGACTCATAAGTTATGCCTGTTAAATTACTTCCGCAAATATTTAACGGAGCATGAAAATCCTGTGAAGATATTTTTGCCCCCATTAATGATAACGGTTCAATAACACGTTTCATCGGTCGTTTAGAAAGACTTTCATCCCCTGTCAAAACACAATCAAAATTTTGCCCTGACAAAATACCTGCCATAAGTCGCATCGTAGTACCCGAATTTCCGCAATACAAATATTTTGACGGCTTTTTCAATATCCCGTCAGAATTTACTATAATCGTCTGATTATCATTTTCTATAATATCAGCACCAAGTTCTTTGCAAATTTCCAATGACGAATGAGGGTCTATCCCTTTTGAAAAATTTTTAATAACTGATTTTCCTTTTGCAAGAGTAGAGAAAATAACCGCTCTGTGCGAAAGCGATTTGTCAGACGGAATTTCTGTTTCTCCGTTAAGAAAATTAAAATCTTTTTTTACAACGAAATTCATGTAAGTCATTTTACCACAAATTTTGTTTAAATACCTGTAGCAAATATTATGTAAAAATTTTTTATATTGTACTTTTTATATAATATTTTCATGATAGGATTTTTATATAAAAGAACATATAGTAATACTTTTTTTAATATTTAAAAGGAGAAAGAAAATTATGAGTGAAAAACGTGTATGGTTGTTCAGAGAGGGTAATGCACACATGCGTGCCGAATTGGGCGGTAAAGGTGCTAACCTTGCTGAAATGACAAATTTAGGACTTCCTGTTCCACCGGGGCTTACAATTACAACAGCAACCTGTATGGAATACATCAACAACGGCAACAAAATGCCTGAAGGTTTGATGGATGAAGTTAAATATTATTTAAAAGAAGTTGAACAACAGGCAGGTAAAAAATTCGGAGATGCTACAAATCCGTTATTGGTTTCTGTTCGTTCAGGTGCTCGTGTTTCAATGCCCGGGATGATGGAAACTATCCTAAACCTCGGTTTGAATGACGAAACAGTTGAAGCAATGGTTAAATTAACAAATAACCCTCGTTTTTGCTACGATTCATACAGAAGATTTTTAACAATGTTTGGTTCTGTTGCTTGGGAAATGGACAGACAAAAATACTTTGAATCAGAAGTTGAAAAAGTTAAAGCAAGAGAAGGCGTTAAAGAAGATACTCAAATATCTGCAGAAGGCTGGAAATCTTTAATTCCTGTTTACAAACAAACAATTAAAGAAGTTACAGGTAAAGAATTTCCGCAAGATCCTTATGTTCAACTTCAGGAAGCTATTGAAGCGGTATTCCGTTCTTGGAATATTCCTCGTGCAGTTGCTTACAGAAATATGAACAAAATCGACCACAACTTCGGTACTGCGGTCAATGTTCAAACAATGGTATTTGGTAATATGGGTAATGATTGTGCAACAGGTGTTTCATTCACCCGTAACCCTGCAACCGGTGAAAATAAATTCTACGGTGAATATCTTGTAAACGCTCAGGGTGAAGATGTTGTTGCAGGTATCAGAACACCAAAACAAATTTCTGAACTTGAAACAGATATGCCTGATATTTACGAACAATATGTAAATATTGCAAAACAACTTGAAAAAGGTTATCACGATGTTCAGGATATGGAATTTACCGTTGAAAGAGGTAAATTATGGATTCTTCAGACAAGAAACGGTAAGAGAACAGCTAAAGCTGCTATCAAAATCGCCGTTGATATGTTTAATGAAGGAATTATTACTAAAGAAGAAGCAATTATGCAGGTTGATCCTTATTCTGTTTATCAGGTATTGTTACCTTGCTTTAACCCTGACAAAGTTAAACATTCACACAAAGTTTCAAAAGGTGTAAACGCATCTCCGGGTGCTGCAGTAGGTAAAATTGTATTTGATACCGAAGAAGCCGCTCGTCGTGGTGAAGCAGGGGAAAAAGTTATCTTAGTCAGAATTGAAACCTGTCCAGATGACATTCACGGTATGGCAGTTTCACAAGGTGTTTTGACTTTAAGAGGCGGTGCTACTTCTCACGCTGCAGTTGTTGCTAAAGGTATGGGTAAACCATGCGTTTCAGGTTGCGAAGATTTGAAAATTGATTTGGCAAATGAAACAATTACCTGTGCTGACGGAACAGTATTCCACAAAGACGATATTATTTCTCTTGACGGGGGAACAGGTGAAGTTATGGAAGGCGCTATCGAACTTGTTGAAGCCGGTATTGACGCTGACTTTGAAACTTTCTTCGGCTGGGTAAATGAAATTAAATCATTGAAAGTTGAAGCAAACGCTGATACACCAAAAGATATTGAAAATGCTATCAAATTTGGTGCTGAAGGTGTAGGTCTTTGCAGAACAGAACACATGTTCATGGATCCTGACAGACTTCCTTGGGTACAAAAAATGATTATTGCAGGTACAACAGAAGCAAGAAAAGAAGCACTTTCTCACTTACTTCGAATTCTTACCTTCTAAGATTGAATTAGTTGAAAAAGTTGCAACTAAAAAAGCATTAGGTCAGGATTATGCAGAAGATGAAAAAATGCTTGAAATCGTTGAAAACCTGTCAGAATCTAACCCGATGATGGGCTTGAGAGGCTGCCGTTTAGGTTTAACTTATCCTGAAATCAACGAAATGCAGGTTAGAGCAATCTTTGAAGCTTGCTGCGATTTGACAAAAGAAGGACACAAAATTCAACCGTGGATTATGATTCCTTTGATTGGTCACATCAACGAACTTAAAACTGCAAAAGCAACATTAGTAAGCGTTGCAGAACAAGTTATGCAGGAAAAAGGAATAAAATTAGATTACAAATTCGGTACAATGATTGAAATTCCTCGTGCTGCATTGACAGCAAAAGAAGTTGCAACAGAAGCGGAATTCTTCTCTTACGGTACAAATGATTTGACTCAAATGACATTTGGTTACTCAAGAGATGATGCCGAAGGTAAATTCCTGAAAAACTATGTAGAACAAAAGATTTTACCTTGGAACCCGTTTGTAACTTTAGACTTCAACGGTGTTGGCAGACTTATTGAAATGTCAATCAACGAAGGCAGAGAAGTTAATTCTTCACTTGTCGGCGGTATCTGCGGTGAACACGGCGGCGACCCTGATTCTGTGAAATATGCTCACAAAATCGGTTTGAACTATGTTTCATGCTCTCCATACAGAGTTCCGCAAGCAAGACTTGCTGCAGCACAGGCAGTAATCGAATGTAAGAAAACCGCTAAGGTATAAATATTGAATATCGGCAAGTAATTGCCACCTTAATTTAAAAGCGAGAATTTTAAGATTCTGAATCACTCCGTTAAAATTACCATATTATATAATCGGGGTGAGCCCCTGAAACAAGTTCAGGGTGACGGCAAAGCTGTCTTTTCAGAATGACAAAATTCTCGCTTTTTATAAATTTAAAATATAATTTTGTGTTTCGGTTTTAATATTGTCACTTATTTCTTCTATCAATTCTATGAATATTTCTTTTTCAATGTTATCTGTTTTGCAATAATTCATCAGATAATTTAATCTTCGTGTAAAGAGTTTCACATTCGCTTTTATCATTTCTTTTTCGTATCTAATAAGTTGTTCTTCTTGCATTATTTGCTCCTATAATATTGGCATGGTAATTCCGACCTACAAATAAATTTGCATGTCATTGCGAGCGAAGCGAAGCAATCCAGCCTTTATTAAGTTTTATTTTATTATAATTTCTAATTATAGAAATTTATTGCTATTTTCATGAATAATATAATATTAATTGCTATATTTGTCAACATATTCATAAATTTATATAATTAATATATGAGATTAAATGTAAGAGAACAAATAAAAGCACTATTATCGCAAGAAAATGTAACTCAAAAGGAATTAGTTGCAAAACTTAACAGTATGGGTAAAAAATATTCTACGACAAGTTTATCTCAGCGTTTAGGACGCGGGTCTTTCACCTACAATGAAGTCATGACTATCGCAGAAATTTTGGGCTATGATGTACAATTTGTTAAAGAGAATAAGTAGGCAAATTTTAACCTACACTAAAATATCTATCCCCTGCTTTTGCTCTTTTTAAATAAGAACAATAAAGGAATAAGAACAAAGCATGCAACCCCAAAGATTCTGAACGAATCCATAAATGCCCATAAGGTTGATTGCTTAATAAGTGTTCCGTATTGAGAGTACATTGCCATATATTTTGCCATATCAATACTTGTATATTGTGATATAGCAGCGGTAGTCATTTGAACTTTTTGAACAAATATCGGATTGAGTTCGCTTAATTTCCCAACCATCATATATTGGTGCATTTGCGCAAATCTTGTCAAAAATGTTGCAACCAAAGATGTTCCTATCGCACCGCCGATATTTTTGAATAAGTTTTGTATTCCTGAAGCATTGGTCATTTGTTCATTAGACAGAGTTTCAAGAGATAAATTGATAATAGGAACCATTGACATGCCTAAGCCAAAACCCATCAGGCAGTTTGGTATCATAATATTCATTTGGGCAATTTGCAAATTCAAAAATCCGAACATTAAACTTGCCGTACCAATACATGCCAAACCGACAATAACAAGTTTTCTTTTATCAACCCTGTCTGCAATGAAAGCACAAATAATAGTTGCACTTAAACTCCCAATTCCTCGGGGCATCATGGATAAGCCGCTTAAATATGCGGTATAACCCATCATACTTTGCAAAAATTGCGGTAAAATTGCAATTGAAGCATATAAAACAGATTGCATAACAACCTGAATAAAAGTACCAACAACAAATTCTTTATTTTTAAATACACTCAAATCAATGAGAGAGTCTTTTCTTTTTGCCTGTGAAACAAAAAAGCAAACCGCAGAAATGCAAGAAATAGAAAAAATCCATCTTATCCAAGTTGCATTAAACCAGTCCGCATTATTCCCTTTATCAAAAAATACCTGCAGGCATAACAACCATAAAAACAGGAAGAAAAAGCCTATACCGTCTAATTTTACACCTTTAACACGTCTTGCATAAGGCGGATTGAAAAGCAAATTTTTTGCCATTACCGCTGCAATACATCCTAACGGAACATTTATAAAGAATATCCACGGCCAAGTCCAGTTATCAGTAATCCAACCGCCTAAAACAGGTCCGATAATAGGAGCAATAATAACCCCCATACCGAAAATCGCCATCGCCGTTCCTCTTTTTTCTTTAGGGAAACTTTCCATCATAATTGCTTGTGATAGAGGAACAATACCACCCCCGCCTGCACCTTGTAAAATTCGAAATATTACCATCTGCCCGAGAGATTTTGCCATCCCGCATAATAAAGATGCAAAGGCAAAAAGTAATATACTTATTACATAGAAATTTTTACGGCCAAAAAGTTTACTGAAATATCCTACAGATGGAATTACAATACCTGAAGCAATTAAGTAACTTGTCAAAATCCAGATACTTTCATCTCTTGTTGCAGAAAAACTTCCTGCCATGTGTGGCAGAGCAACATTAGCAATTGTACCATCCATAACATACACAAAAACGGCAAGTAAGACCGGCATACAAGCAAGCCACGGATTCTCCGGTAAGTATTGATTTTCGTTTTCTGATTGTGTAGTTTGCGCGGACATTGTTTGCCTTTTACTTTACTCTAACTTTTGGTACAACAGACATACCCGGTACAATATTATATTTTTCTTTATCAATTTTTTCTGTAAATACGATTTTTACAGGGATTCTTTGTACGATTTTTACAAATGAACCAACTGCGTTTTCAGGAGGGAAAAGGCTTGATTTTGCGCCTGATGCTCTCTGAATACTGTCAATTTTACCTTTAAATACATGGTTTGGATAAGTATCAATTTTAATATCAACAGGTTGTCCCGGTTTCATGTTTCTTAACTGATTTTCTTTAAAGTTTGCAACTACCCAAACTTCTTCAGGCACAAGAGTAAACAGTGGAGAACCAACATTTACATACATACCTTTTTCAACCCTTCTTGAAGAAACAGTACCCGATTGAGGGGCATAAATTTTTGTATAAGAAAGGTCAAGTTCTGCTTTTTCTTTTGCAGATTTTGCATTAGCCAAATTCGCATCTGCAACGGTTTTGTTGCTTTCCTGTGTCAAAATTGATTGCTGCGCTTGTGTCAAACCTGCTTTTGCATTGTTATATTTTACTTCTGCCATATCAAGAGTTTGTTTTGACACTGCGCCCTGTTCATAGAGGTTTCTGTATCTTTCCAAATCCTTTTGTGCAAGTTCTATATTAGATTCGGAAGCAACAAGATTTGCTTTGGCATTTGCCTGATCATATTTGATTCTTTCATAATTGGCATTTGCCTGATCTAATTTTACCTGATAATCCGCACTGTCAATAGTTGCGATGAGTTCACCGGCATTGACATATTGGTTATCCTGAATATAAACATTTTCAATTTGCCCTGAAACTCTCGGAGCAACATTTACGGAAATATTTTCTACATAAGCATCATCAGTGGATTCATATTTCATTTCGTTAATAATATAAATTCCCGCACAAATTAATAACACCGTTATCAATACCGCAGCAATTTTTCTCTTAAGTCCTTTTTTAGAAGGTTGCTCCTGTTCTGTATCGACAGTCTGTTGTTCCTGATTTTGTTCTTCCATGTTTTATACCTCTTATATTTTATATATTTAGTTCTACTTCGTTTTTTAAAATTTCTCTAAACCCCTGCATCAGCAACTTCATATCTTCAATTTTTTCGGAAGAAAAAGCACGGGGAATATTTTGAAGATACTCTCTTATTTTCAATGTTATGTCAGATAAAATAATTTTACCATCCCCTGTCAAAATTATTTTTCTTACAAGCCTGTTATTTTTTGTAGCAACAACTCTTTCAATATAACCTTTTTTTTCAAGTGAATTTAGTATTCTGCCTGTTGAAGGGCGGTCTTTCAATATAATCTTTGCCAAATCTCTTTGGCACATTTCACCGTTTATTGCAAGTGTATCTAAAGTAACTACTTCATCAAGCGAAAGAGTACACTCGATTTTTTTAAACAACTGCGATGCAAGATACTTACAATACTTTGCCGTAAGTTCAAACTGATAATAAATTGAATTTATATAGTGTTTTTCTTCCTGCATATTATATTTCTTGGTTGTGTTACAAAAATAATGTGTTGCATTTACAACAGTAATATGCTATCATATTGTCATAAAATTTGCAAGCAAATATTTTAAAGAAGGAATAAAACATTGAAAAAGATACTTATTACACTACTTTTAGCAGGATTTGTTATGGCCGATGTTACCCCTGCTGTTTGTATAGCAAAAAGCGTTAAAAAGGCTTCCGAACCGCAAAAGGTTTCAATTTCAAAAACGCAAAAAATGAGAAAGAAAAGCGAACAGTTTAAATATGATTATATAAACTACGAATGGTGGTCAAATTTTAATGACGACATTCTCAAAAGTTATATCGACAAAGCAATTAAAAATAACTACTCTTTGAAAATGGCAACTATTGCGGTTGATGAATACTATCAGGTAGTAAAAATTAATTTCGGGAATGAACTTCCTATGGCAGGAGTTGGATTTGCGCCGGCACTTGTAAAAAATTCGGGATTTACCAATACCAATTCAAGTTTTGCTGTTCCGGCACTTGTCAATTACGAAGCAGATATTTTCTTAAAAAATCACGACAAGACAAAAATGGCTAAAAAAGATTACGAAAAAGCACTGCAAGATGAAAGAACAGCCTATATAGCAATCGCATCCGCTGTCGGAGCGACTTATCTGAATATTGTAAAACTTGATAAAATGATAGAACTTCAAGAACAAATCGTTGCTGACAGAAAAGTTATTTATGATTTGATGCTATTAAGAAATAAAGAAGGTTTGACCTCAACTTCCGATACAGTAAAAGCAAACAAAGCATATATTGCAGGTCAGACATCTTTAACCGAATACAAAAAACAGAGAAACATTTTGTTAAATCAGTTGTGTGTTTTGACAGGTGAAAGTCCTGAAAAATCTGATGAAATTGAAAGAATTTCTTATGATAACTTGAATTTCAGCGGGGTTATACCAAAAGAAATTTCAACTGATATTATTGTTCAAAGACCTGATTATATTACTGCGGAAAAAATGATTGAAAAAGCAGGGATTGATGTCAGAGTGGCAAAAAAAGAATTTTTACCGACTATTAATTTAACAGGTGTAGCACTGTTTATGAACAGTGATTTTGGCAGTATTTTTACTACAAAAGGTGCGCTTGCGGCTCTTGCAGGAGCAATAAATCTACCGCTATTTACAGGCGGGAAAAGAATTGCCAATTTAAGACTTAAAAAAGCAACTTATCAAAGACTTTTGAATAACTATTATCAGACTAATCTGACTGCGATTCAGGAGATTAACGATTCTCTGACAACTATAGCACACGACGATAAAAAATACGAAGACACAAAACTGCAGTCAGAATTAGAAAGAAAAGATTTTGGCTTGAGCAGTTCAAAATATGAACAGGGCATTATCTCTAAACTTGATTTGACACAATTAAGAGAAAATGTACTTTCAACAGACAAACTTGTTGCAGACCAAAAAATAAACTGCCTTGTAGATTACATAACATTGTATAAAGCAGTCGGAAGCCAATTATAATATATTCTTAATCATATTTTTATTTATGTAATTATATACTATTTTACAGTAGCATGTCATTGCGAACGCAGTGAAGCAATCCAGCCGTTTGTGTCTGGCTGTCGTTAGCATAATGGATTGCCGCGTCGCTGTCGCTCCTCGCAATGACAGACATGTTTACTGTAACATTGTATATAGTTACCTTTATTTATTAAAGCCGAAAAAAGAATTTTTTGGCTTTTTATTTTGTTTGTTTATACCAAACCCTAAAATTTTTAATCTCATCTAAAACTTTTTCAAAAGAGCCTTCAAAACACAGCCCTCTGTCGTCAACAATCAAGTATGACGGAATTTTAGTATTTGTAACATCTTCAAAATATTGCCCAATGTTATTATCCTTAAGCCATCTTTTTGCAGATTGAATATTTCTTGTGGTAAATAAATACAATTTGTAATCAGAAACAAGTTTCTTTAAAAAATCTTCTGCTCCCTGTTTTATTTCAGGTATAAAATTTTCATCATAATCCCCTTTATATTCATTCAAAACCCCATCTAAATCAATAAGAATGGTTGGTTTATATCTCATCTTTTTCCTCCTTTTGTGTAATTTTGTATCAATATTCGTAATTATATTATAGATAATGTTCCTTTATAATAACGACTATTATCAAATCTGTCAATATATGCCAATATGTTATTGGAGATTGATATGAGCGTTAGAAAAGATATAAAATTATTACTTACGGAAAATGATTTTACAATTACCTCTTTGGCTAAAGAATTATCACAACTAACAAATAAAAATTATTCTCGTTCTAATATTTCTCAAAAATTATCGAGAGGGACACTAAAATACGAAGAAGCCAAATTAATCGGACAAATTTTAGGGTATGAACTCAAATTTGTAAGAACGAAGCCATTTGTTTAATCTATTATTTGGCTGAAAATACCCAATTCCCTTTAGATGTCGTTGTTACGACTGTTTTTGGTGTTTGCTTTTGCGTGTTTTGTTTTTGGCTGTTTTGTCTTTGGTAATTTTGGATTTGCGGGTTGTTTTTGTATCTGATGACGAATTCTTGTTGCTGATTTTGTTGTTTCTTTTCTTCTTTTCGTACTTTTTTTTTTGCGCAAGTTTAATTTTTGTATCCTGACTTGCGGAGTTAAAAGCACTTGCCATAAGGGTAGAAGTATAAACAGGGGTAGTGTGTGCATAATCAAAGAGAATTACACCGTTTGCATTCATTTTTCTTGTTTCAAAAATCTGACGAATTAAATCTTCGCTTGAACCTCCCATAAATGTAACAAACAAACCAGCATAGAGTTCGGTTTGAGGTGCTTTTATATTCATTACATCATTCATCATTGATGCAAGCATTTTAGAATCATAGGTTAAAAACAGAGGGGTAAAACCATCAATATAACCGTTTGATGACCAACTTCTCCAATCCTGCTGTTTTGTTGCAAGAGCAGATGCAATATCAGGGAAAATTACAGTGCTTACATAGGTATTATTTTCTTTTCCAAGTTTGCCCGCTTTTCTGACAAAATCGGTTATTATATTGCGTCTGAATGCATTCCAATCATACCACATTGCATCAGCTATTGTCAGTTCAACAGGGTCTTTGCCATAAATTGTTTGAAATTTATTTCGTGCATACTCACTAAACCCCCACGCAGACATATCATCACGGGGATTAGAATTAGGATATCTGATATAATCCAGATTTACTCCGTCAGGTTTGTAATCCTGTATGATTTCAGTTAACAGTTCGAGCAAAAATTCCTGAACATTATCATTTGCAGGGTCTAAAAAATATCCATTATGCTCGGAAACAGACATTGTAGGTCCGTCACAATCGGCACATTTTTTTGTTTTGTTACCCCATTCCGGATGTTGAGCAAGGATACTTGTCGGTGTAAGATTAGGATTCTTATTCCCAACATAAAAGGACTGGAACCATGTGTGAACTTTAATTCCCCTTTTATGAGCCTCATCAACCCAAACTTTCAACGGGTCAAAACCTTCAAATAATTCATTTTGTACGGTAAAACCGTATTTATTCATTGTTTTGCTCGGGAAAATAGTTTTCCCATGATAATAAGTTTCCAAAAATACATTATTAAAACCGTTGTCTTTGAGTTTATCAAGAGTTGCAATAATTTGTTCGGCACATGTTTCTGTCGGGCGAATCCATACTCCTTTTAATTCATTAGGAACATAGGGCAGTGCAGTTTTTATCGCCATATTTCCTTCTTCAATCGCATCTTGACTGTATTGCTTTAAGGTTTGCAAATCATTTTTTGAACTTTGCGCTTTTTCAAGATAGGTGCGTGCATTTTTTATATGTTCAAAAGCAGTAATAGGATTATAATTTGGAGAATTTTGCTTGTAATAATTTACAATAGATTCTGCTTCATCTATTTTTGCACGGGCATCAAAGGTAAAACTTTCAGAAGTAGTATAAACGGTTATAGTTCTGCTGACGGTATCAACATAAACCTTTGAGCCGATTGTTATATTTTGAGTAATCCAATTTTTTGCACTACCGTGTCCGCTTATGACAAGTCCATCTTTTGGAATTGCACTGTCAGCACCCGACAAAGATGTAACAATATTACCTTCGACAATGGCTTCTGTCCCAAATTCATTTGTCAGAGTATGCTCGCCATAATTCGCGGTATAAATTACAAGTTTATTCGGTCCTCTGCCACCGGGATAATATCCCGTATTTGATGCAGGGTCTAACAAATCAAATCTGCGCGTAACCTGTTTGAAAATTACATCTCCAATATTAATTTTTATCGGTTCAAATACCTCTAAAACCGGAGTAGTTTCTTCTTCATCACTATAAAATTCAACATTACCTTCAGGAGAAAAGAAGTCACTCATTTCATCCGCATAAACAGGTGCAAATGTCAGACTTAAAGCAAATAAAACGGTTATAACTTTTGATTGTGTCATTTAGTTGCGTAATCTCCTTTTGTAATATCCTGAACTTTCGTATTCTTTTACTGCATTTTCGTTTATTTTCCCTGAAAGTTCATCATCCTGCGGGTTTAATTCAAGACTTTTTTTGTAATATGTGTTTGCTCTCGGAATATCGCCAAATCTTTCATAAATTTTACCGATTTTTTTCATTGTTGTCGCATCTTCTTTTCTGCCGTAATTTAATGCATTGTGGTAATATTCAAGTGCTTTTTTGTATTGCTTTCTTGTGTAATAAAATTCGGCGAAATAGAAATTTGCATCCGTATCTTTGTAATTCAAACCCAAAACTCTGTAAAAATATGCTTTGGCGTATGCATCATTTTTTTGCAAATCATAAATTCTTGCAAGTTGTATGCATGGATAAGAATCACCCTTATCAAAATTGGACAAAATATAATACTGTGATGCCGCATTTTTCAAATATTGAGTCTGCGCTTCTTTATCATCAGTGGCAAGCGCAGATTGGAAAAGCGTATCGGCATTATTTTTTGTTGTTTCTTTATTAAATTTTGAATAATCAACACTCAGATTTTTTTCTTCATCTGCTTTGGCATATACATTTTGGAAAGAAAAACTCTGACAAACTATTGTTCCAAAAAGTACAAGCGCGAATAAAAACTTACAAATCCGAGAATGATGGTTCTGTTGCTGTATCATGATGATAGAATGAATAATCGTCTTTGGCAGGGTCTAAGTATGCATGAAATCTTTTCCACCATCTGACAGGTGCTTTGGAACTTTTGAATTTAATTTCTTCACTGCTGTAGTATTCTTCTCCCAATGCTCTGGCTCTGCCTACATTTACTGTATCATATATCTGTTTTGAATATCCGTTGTTACGCAAATATTCTTCCGACATAGTTCGGTCAACAGAAATCGCACAATGCGCAGGTATCTGAACCGACAACACAAATATCGCAAACAATAATAATTTCTTTTTCATATGCACACCTCTATATCAGATTATAATGATTTTTTTTAGTCGTACAAGTATATTATAATTTGTTTACAATAAAATAACATGGATTATTTGTATGATTAATTTTGTACATTACAGAATATTGTTGTCAATGTTGTACAAGACAAACAATCACATACAACTGCGAAATAATATATAATTCCTTTATTTTACCTCTTCAAGTTCGCGTCTTAAATCTTCAACCGAAACTCTTACAATAGGGCTATTTTCATCTTTTTGTAATATACAGTGAGTTATCCCTGACTGAACAATAAATCTTTTACATAAAATGCAAATCATATTGTGTCCCCAGATATAAATTGTTGCATCCTGACATCTATCTTGTCCAGCCTGAATAATTGCGTTTTGCTCAGCATGAATGGAACGGCAGGTTTCATACTGTGTACCGGATTTGATATTATGGTCTATTCTGTAACAAGAACCTCGTTCTGCACAAGATTCTACTTTCGATGGGGTGCCGTTGTAACCTGTTGCCTTAATTTTTTTATCCTGCCCCACAATAACCGCACCAACCTGCGCTCTTATACAATTAGAACGGCTGGCGCATGTTTTTGCCAAATCTAAAAAATATTCATCCCACGATTTTATATTTGTCATTTTCATACCTCTTTGTTATACGTGAATTGTGAATAGTGAATTGTTGTTATCGGTATTTCATACATTAAAGAATTAATAAATCTGCAAAGGTCTGTTCACATTTCACGATTCACTATTTACTTTTATTAATACCTTTTATTTCTTATTTTTGTAAATATCATTGAGACACCGTATTTGTCTGCCTGTTTTAAAATATCGGCAGATTTATTACAATCGCCTGATTCTACAACCAAACCAATTCTTCCCTGAATAGCGGCATTGAGGACCTGTGAAGTTTCAATCGGACAATCAAGTACCATTACAGCATCTTTTGAATTTTCACACGCCAAATCCATAGCACTTTCAACGGCAACAACCATATTTGAACGCCCCTGAACTATTGCCTTTGCGCATAAATCTTTTGCAATTACAACAGATGCAGATTTCAAATGTTTTGAAATCTTCCAGCCAAAAACCGCATCTTCAACCTGTTCCTGTGTTGGTTTTGCAACAGATACGACTTTAAAATTTTCTTTTGAAAGTTTGCTTGTATTCTGCTCTTGAACCAAAATTCCAAACGGAGTAACTTTAATATCCTTCGTACAAAATCCCTGCAACTCATGAAGCGGTGTTTTTATCAAAATCATATTGATATCAGTATCCAAAAGGTACGAAAAAGCCTCTTTTGAAAAACCGGTTGAAACAACATTTCTTATTTTCAACGATTTTATAAGTTTTGCTGTTTCTATATTAACTTCTTTTGAAAAACCTGCACTTGAACCCGTAATTGAAACAGGATCAGAATCCATGACTTTTGCAAACGCATCATCAATACTTGAACCAAGTGCAACCGCGCATATAAAACCTTCTTTTGCAACTACGGCTGAATTGACATCAAAAAATTCGCCCAAAAGTTTTATATTTTCTGATAAATTTATATAATCAATATACTCTAAATCTTTATTTCGGCTTAATATTTCATACTCAACCCCGTCAGAAATTTTTGAAATTCCTGCAGACTGATGAGGGTTTGCTCCGCTAGGCAAAGACTCTATATTGCTGATTTCTATTGCTTCCATACATATCCTCTCTACAAAAAAATATTATCACGAATATGTTGCCTGTACAAGTTTAAGGAATTATAATTTTGTTGCAAAAATACCATGTCTTTTATATAATTTAAACAAGATTAGAGATATTTTTTTTAAGAGGTTATTATGACTGACAGAATAAGTGATAATGTAGGGAAGAAGATAGTTGAAGCACTCAAAATGCAATCTGCTCCTGTTGAAGAAAAACCGGTTGCGGTTGAAGAAAAAGAGGAAGAAACAATTGTAGAACAGGAAGAAATTGCAGAACCTCAGGTTCAGGAAGAAGAATCCCCTTTAATTGAAGATAATAATGAAGATGATAATGATACGACAAAAATGACACTTGATATCAGTTCTATTTTGAATAATAATCCTGCTCCTGATATTGATACAATATTTCATAATACATTAAATCAAAATCTCGGAGCAATAGATGTAACAGATGTAAAAGCAGATTTTGATTACCCTAACAATGTGGCTATTTTAACTCATTTGATAGCAAAACTTCCTGCCGGAGTAACAAAGCAAACAGGTGCACTTATTATCCGTCAAACAATGGAAGCACTCGGGATTCCGATGAAATCTGTTATCAGAGAAGCGCAACAGGTTCAGGAAGCATTGACTTTACGCGCAAGAGAATGCCAAAAAAATATTATTGAATACAAAAAACAAATTGCAACACTTGAAGTTAAAGGTCAACAATACCAAAAACAAGCCGTTTCTATGAACGACATTATCAATTTGTTTTTAAATACGGGTGTTTAAATTACTTACTTCCGTAAGAGAATAAATCCTGAATTTCACCCTTAATCATTTCATCAACGGATTTTAATTCAGTGTCAATTTCTTGCAATCTTGTTTGAATTTCTTCTTTTTGTAACCCCAAAGATTCTTCAAGAAGTTTGAACTTGTATTGTCTTTCCTGCAAACGCTTAGTAATTAAAGAATCCGATTCATAATCGGTTCCGACCTGCATAAGTTCGTTTGTAGATTTTTGAGCCTGAGAAATAGCCTTGGTAATCAACAATAACTGAAATTGCAGATTGGATCTTTCCATTCTTAATTGGCGTCTTTGAATTGTTGCTACCAGTAATCCCATTTTACACTACCTTTTCTGATCTAAATTGGAACCTTTTAAGAAGTTGTGGTCAGAATTTTCGGCGATTAACTGTTCCATCTTCTGAAGTTGATGCTGATGATAGTTAAGCCTGTACTGAGCCATTTTTAGCTTCTTTTTTATTGTCAGAAAATCTTTTATACCTTCCACTATTGATGCAGACATTGCCTTTATCGGATTAGTCCTTATTATATAGTTTTTTGTGTATAACAGAAAGTCTAAAAGTCTTCTGATATATAGTTCTAAAGATTCTTGGAACATTAATAATCCTTACACTTTAGACCTACATGTATTTAAAAACATACCAAACGGATAAATTGCTAAATATTGCCATGCGTCTGTTACATTTCTTTACATGAAAAGTCCATGGGTATTCACTACTTTATATTATACGGATAAAAACAAAAAAATCTTTAATTAATAAAAATGGATTAAATATAAATAATTTTAAAAGGCAATTATATATTATTTACCACAAAATTTTGGCAAAATGGTTATCCCTAACGGATAATCACCCACCCAAATTTCTAAATTTCACATTCTGTTAAATTTTGTGGTAACTCCTATATAGTTACCTTTTAAAATATATAAGACGAAATATGCTTGACATCAGCGTACAGTTATAATAATTTAGTAGTAACGTATTGTTTATAATTGACAATTGAATATGGGCATGTGGTACTCTGCCGAACAAAACGATTAAGTATCGTTTTGTGAGAGGTGGTAGACACGCCTCGGTGCATAGGCACCGATTGATAATTGAATATGGGCATGTGGTACTCTGCCGAACAAAACGATTAAGTATCGTTTTGAGAGAGGTGGTAGACACGCCTCGGTGCATAGGCACCGATTGATAATTGAATATGGGCATGTGGTGGAATGGTAGACACGCTAGTCTTAGGAACTAGTGCGAAAGCGTGGGAGTTCGAGTCTCTTCATGCCCAAATATACGGGGATAACAAAAGTTATCCCCGTATATTATTTGCTCGAGTGGACAAGATTTCTTTTTTGAAGTATTGTTATTACAATTATTTTACCCAAGGATTGTTTTGGGGGTTAACTAATTTTTTACCTGCAAAATAAAATTTTGGGCAGAATGTTCCGTCATATTGTCCGCCCTGAATTATATTATCATCATTTACTTCAATGGTTTTTCTGCAATATTCAACCTTTGGGACCCCGCCTGCAGAAATTGAGGTTTCATTTCCTTTTTTGTCGGTAGATGTTATCGTAAGTCCTCCGACATACTCAACGTTGTTATCATAAGTTATCCATTCATACAATTTTCTACCTGCAATGTTTCGCTCATTATCCGGATAACCCCATTTTGATATTAAAGAATCAAGTGAGTAACCTATCCAAGATTGTATGCACTTTTCCATGAAAAATTCCCACCCGAAAGCGTTTAATGGAATTAATATTAACAATGATATTAAAATAAACCTTTTCATATTATTTAATCCTTATTATTCAATCGATTTCATATAAATTTCTTCTATCAAAACAACAGCCATAGCTGCTATTGCAGGAGCGAAGACCACTCCGATTATACCCAAGAATTTGGCGGCTAAAAATATAAATAAAAATACCAAAAGCGGATGAATATTCAATAACTTACTGAACACAAAAGGTCTTATGAAGTTATTTTCAATAAGTTGTGCAATCCCAAAAACTATTGCCGTGCCTAATAGTACCCAAGGTCCGAATTTATACACAGCAATAAGGCAAACAAAAAATGCAATCGTTGGACCTACAACAGGTACTATATCAAATACTGCGGAAATAAAACCTAATAACAGGGCATAATCAACTCTTAAAATCCAAAGGCCAATTGTTACAACTATACCGATACCTGCCATGGTAGTAATTTGTGCAACAACATATCCGCCGATTTTTAAGGATATGGAATCGTAAATTTCAGATGTTCTTCTGCGCATAGGAACGGGGAACAACTTTAAAAAAGTATTTTTTATAATGTCTTTATCTACCATGAAATAATAAATTATCATTATTGATACAAGTATATAAACAAAAGCAGATCCAATGTTTTTACCGAAATTAATCGTTTCTGTTAAGACTTTTGAGGAAAAATCACCTGCGGATGCAATCATTCCGCCTATGTCCATATTTTCTATATGGCTTTTATTCAAAAACGGCGTATCCATTATTAATTTTTTAAATAATTCTGCATGTTGAGGAAAAGAATCAGCAAATGCTTTGATTTCGTTCGCACCTATTATAATTAAAGGAACAAATAATAATCCTAAAATCAGTAATGAGCCTAATATTACCAGGGCACTTGCAGTTTCTCTTGACATTTTATTTGAGAGTTTTTGCACCAACGGCTCCATTGAACACGCAATTACAAATGATGCAAAAAACATTACTGCAATATCAGGAATTTTAGTAATAAATAGTAACAACAGAATTGCAACAATACCAAAAAAAACATTTTTTGGAGTCAAATATTTTTGTGAAAAAGCCGCAAACATTTTTATCTCCTTTTTTGTTACTTTACCATAAAATAAGAAATCTTAACAAGCGATAAATATATTTGTTATTATGGTAAAATTTTTTTTATGAAACAGGTATTGCTATTTTTTATAAAAATATATCAATGGTTTTCGAAATTCACCCCGCCTGTATGCAGATTTACACCAACCTGCTCAGAGTATATGAAGCAGGCCATAATCAAATACGGGGTATTAAAAGGTCTTTGGCTCGGAATAAAAAGAATTTGCCGTTGTCATCCGGGAAATCCAGGAGGTTATGACCCTGTACCTTAATTTAAGATTTCAAGCAGTTTTTTGTGAATTTTTACATTATGAACTCTTATATAATCAATATTTTCATTGATTAAAATACTGTTTAGCGCAAGTGTATATAAATCTTTCTCTTCGTTTGAGGAATTAGGCATATCTAAAAGGCTCTTTCTTGAAACACCAAGCATCACAGGACAATCAAGTGATTGAAATTCTTTCCATCTTCGCAAAATTTCAAAATTTTGCTCTCTTGTCTTACCAAAACCTATCCCGGCATCTATGATAATATTTTCTTTGGGTATTCCTTTTGATATCGCATAATCAATTTTATTTTTCAAAAATTTAAAAATATCGTCTGTCAGATTTTCATATTCAGTATTTTTCTGCATATTTTCAGGTATTCCTTTAGTATGCTGAATAATAACTTTTAACCTGTGTTTAGCAACAATATCAGCCATATTTTTATCAAATTCCAACCCCGAAACATCATTTATTACGGAAGCACCAAGACTTGCACAAACATCGGCAACTTCACTGTTTCTTGTATCAATGCTGATTGGTATGTTTATTTTGTTTTTATTAATGTAATTTAGTACAGGAATAATTCTTTTTAACTGCTCATCTGCGCTAACTTCCTTTGCCCCCGGTTTTGTTGATTCCGCTCCGATATCTATAATATCAGCGCCGTCACTTACAAGTTTATTCAGATGTTCGATTGCATCTTCGGTACTAAAATATTGTCCTCCATCAGAAAAAGAATCCGGGGTTACATTCAATATACCCATTATTTTAGTTTTGACATAATTTTTTATGCAAATTTTTTCTTCTAATTTTTGCCCCAAATTCTTCAGACCAAAAGGCTGGAGTTGAAGTTTTTGTGCTATAGTTTTGAGTTGAGATAAATTCCCGCCCAAAATGCAATCAGATTTTTCAATTTGTCCTGTTATAACAAGTTTATGCGTAGCACAATCTGCTCCGACAGACAGGGCAAGTTGTTTCAAAATATTTCCTTGTGCCGATGTTATACCGAAAATTTTAAAATTCAGATATTCAAATTTTTCTTTCCCTTTGAAAGCATACGAACTATCGTAACCAATATTTAAAAGTTCGGATTCAATGTTGTTTGTGTTTAATTTCTTTATTGTAAAATCTTTCATAATTATTCCCTCACTCGAATTTCCAACTTTCGCATATTGCTTAAGTTGAAATTCCACCCTCGCTCAAATGACATTGTAGACAAGGGCAACATTACAAAAATCGCGCATAAGATAAACTTAGCACGATTTTTTTTATATTTCAATTTTATATTTTATGCCGGCATATCAAGTTTTTCTTTTAAATCAGAAACAGCGATTTTACCGTTTTTAGACGCTTCGCCCAAACTTGAGATAAGTACAAATACGGCGGTTACACCACCAAATACCCCTGTAAGTTTTTTGGTAATCGGACTTTTTATAATCGGTCCGATAAATTTGGTATTTTCAAAACTTTTTAACCATTTGAATGCATGGCTGCCAAATTTTTTTGTGTCACGAACTAATTTTGCCCAAATTCCTGTTGCAATTTCATTATTCTGAGCAGTCAATTTTGATGTTTTAATAATTCTTTCGTACATATTGCGAAGCATTGTGCCTCTTGATGTTCCGACATGAGCGGTAACCCCTGCCGCACCTACACCGACCGCAATTTCTTGTGTCTCATGACGACGCTGTGCTCTTTGTTCAGGAGTTAGATTTGAGTGGAAATATCTTGGTCTTACCGTAGTGTCCATTATATTTCACCACTTTCCTGTTCGGATTTTTCAACTGCTTTTGCATAAGCACTTGCAACACCTGAGCCTACCCCTAAGCCTGTCGCAGTTCTTGCAGTTGCTTTATCAAATACTTCTTCGCTTTTAAATGGATTTAATTTATTTAAAAACTCTTTAACTGCCTTAATCGATTTTTTAGCAAAATCCACAATTTTTTGACCTTTTTCTTTGCCAAATAATTTTCTTACTGTATTGGCAGCATAATGTTTTAAAGTCTTAAGACCCTTGCTTGCATATTCTCCCATAGGTTTAAAACCTGAAATAGCACTTTGTACCATTTTATTGCTTGCAAGTTTATTAAATGTATTTTTACCGCAAGTTGCACTTGCTATCGTTGCACATGCTACTGTAAAACCTGCTATTAGCGCATCAGTAACAACATTTGCAGCTTTTAAAAACTTCTTCATTCCGCCCGGCAACCTATTATCATCGATTAAACCTTCGATTTCGTGTTTTTGTTGTTCGAAAAATTCTCTGTCATCTTCAAAAGATTGTCTGTCATTTCTTTGAAAATTGACTCTTTGAGAATAAGTATTTATTGATACCGGTTGAACTGTCAACATATTATTTCTCCACACTATTTATAAATTACTGTTTGACTTTAGTAAAAACGCAGAAAATAATTTTTGCTACCATGCTTCACAATTTGTTACATTCCTACACACATATTATTTCACATGATAATTCGTTTGTAAAGTGCTTTAGGGCAAAATAGTAATTAATAATTAATTAAATTTTGCACCCTGATATGAATTTCTTTTCAAAAATTCTCTATCAATTTTATTTAAACAATCGAGTTTGGCTCCAAGCCATCTCGGTGCAATCAAAGTTTTACGAAACCCGTTCCCTGCAAGGCGGTGAATAGTCGTTTCTGGGGGCAAAAATTCAAGAAAATCACAAACAATGCTTACATATTCATCTTCGCTCATAAAATCAATTTCTTTATTTTCGTACATTTGTGCTAATTTTGTTCCCTGAAGTGCGCAAAGCATGTGAATTTTTATACCGTCAATTTTCAACTTAGCAAGTCTTTCTGCGGTCTGCAGGATTTCATCACGGCTTTCCCACAAGCCGAAAATCACATGTACGCAAACATTTATTCCCTTTTCTTTTGTTCTTTCGTAGGCTCTTAAAAAGCAGTCATAATCATGTCCTCTGTTGATTTTTAGCAGAGTTTTGTTGTGTGATGATTGCAAGCCGTATTCAAGCCATGTGTAATAATCTTTTGAAATATCTGAAATTAACCCGAGTTTATCTTCATCCACACAATCAGGCCTTGTTCCGATTGAAATTCCGACAATATCAGGATTGCATAACGAAGCCTTATATATTTTTTCAAGTTCATTTACTGGGCGGTAAGTATTAGTATAAGCTTGAAAATAGGACATAAATTTTTCAGCCCTGAACCTTGAAGAAAGAGTTTTTATTCCTTCTTCGACCTGATTTTCTATACTCAAAAGATTTGAATGTGCCTGAGAAAAACTGCCTGAATCGTCACAAAAAATACAACCGCCTTTAGAGATTGTACCGTCACGGTTCGGGCATGAAAATCCAGCATCAATGGTTATTTTATAAACCTTTGCGCCAAAAAGATTTTTCAAATACGCACTAAACTGGTTGTATCGTTTATCTGTGTTGTTAAACATATTAAAATCTTAAGATGATAAGTTCTTATCAGGTTATTGGGTAAGTTTAAAGTTCGTTACGATTATTAATGGATTTGAAACGAACTCTTGCAAACTTTCAAACTCTCAAACCTGCCAACTCACTATGAAATAAACTTAATGACTTTATTTACTTTCTTCATCATAAATCGGATAAACATAGTGTTCGCCGCATTGAGGACAAACAACTTCTTGCTGTTTTCCGTCTTCCACTTGAGCAACTTCAAATAAACATTTGCATCCTGACTGAACGCATCTTATAGCCAATGTAGGTCTGATTAATCTTGCCATATAAAATTCCCTCCTGTTTGAGTAAATTGTAGCACACTTTTTGATGTAAGTCCATAAATTATTTAACTCACAGTTGTATATGCCATGTAATTTGTACATAAAAAATATTATCTGAATATCTCGCTAAGATATTCTAATTATGTTCATTTCTTTTCTTTTGTTTGCGAGGCAAAAGAAAAGAAATGAACCAAAGAAAAGAAAACTTCGCTGATTACAATACCGCCTTTGGCGGCATAAGACTGCTGACGCAGTAATATATGTTTTTGCCTGTCGGCAAAAATCACTTAGCGCTCTTGTTTGTTCGCAATAAACGGCACCGCTCGCAATTAGGCAGAATATTCATTACTGCCATAATTGCTCGACTGTCGCTATTGCTCCTGCCTCTGCTCACTCACGCTAGGCGCCTGATTGATTTTTGTCCGTAAGGACAAAAATGTATGAACATTCTTATACTTATATCTTATGCACGGAGCAATGCCGTCAGGCATTGCAGTGAAATAGCGTATTTTCTCTTTCTTGGTTCATTCTTTCTCTTTTCATCGCAAGAAAAGAGAAAGAATGAACATACAAATAATATTTTTTATGTACAAAACAGGTAACTAATTAATTGACATGCACAGCAATTACATGCTACTGTAAAATAGCATATAATTACCAAAATTTTATATTTTACAGGCATGTATATTAAAAAGAATAGGAGTGATATATGAAAAAAATACTTTTTGGTGTGTTGATATTATTTAGTTTTGCACAAATGACTTTTGCATCGCAAATTTCGTGTGATAAAAGTGGTTTTGTTCCTGTATATACGCTAATTGATGATGCTGTTTATGATATAAGGTATTATTCATCATACAATTTCACGGGAAACAGGATAAACGGTTACAAAGCGCCTGTTGCATATTTGACAAAAGAGGGTGCGAATGCTCTGTCTGCTGCGGCAAAGGATTTGAGAAAAAAAGGTTACAGACTTTTAATTTGGGACAGTTACAGACCGCAGAAGGCTGTTGATAATTTTGTAGAATGGATAAATAACCCCAATGATGAGGGAGACAAATCTTTTTATCCCGAACTTAAAAAATCTGATTTGCTCAAAGGTCAATACATAATGGCAAAATCAGGGCATACAAGAGGTTCAACGATAGATTTAACATTGATAAATAAAGACGGTTCTTTTGTTGATATGGGTGGAACTTTTGATTTGTTCAGTGAAATTTCTCATCCGAATTACAAAAAAATAACTAAAGAGCAAAAGAAAAACAGAAAAATTTTGCATGATGCCATGATAAAAGCGGGGTTTAAGGGTATAGATTCTGAATGGTGGCATTTCACTTTAGAAAATGAGCCATATCCTGATACTTATTTTGATTTTGATGTAGATGTGCCAAATTCAGCAGAAAATTAAAAAAGAGGATTTTTATTTTGCAAAATTATTTAATAAATAGAAATTCTGACAGACTATTAATCTTTTTTACCGGCTGGGGTTGCGATGAGTATGAATTTGAGCATCTGCAATCTGATAGTGATGTTTTAATTTTGTACGATTATTGCGATTTGAGTTTGAATTTTGATTTTTCAGGGTATAAAAAGTTTGAATTGTTGGCATTTTCGGCAGGCGTGTTTGTGGCATCTGTTATGAAATTTGATTTTGAAGCAGATAAAAAAGTTGCGTTAAACGGGAACCCGTATTTGTTTGATGAAAAATTGGGTTTGTCAAAAGAAATTCAGAATATTTTATATAATATAACCGAGGAAACGGCTGAAGATTTTGGGAAAAATTATCTTGTCAAAACTGACAAGGAGTGGGCAAATTTTCATCCTTCAAGACGAACATTGGAAAGTTGTAAAACGGAGTTTGACTGTTTAAAAAAAATATACCAGCAGAATTATCAAAAAATAGAAGATATTTTTGATACTGCTTTTGTCGGCGGAGATGACAGAATATTTGATGTAGAAATTCAAAAAGAGTTTTACGGTGACAGGTTAAAAATCATAGAAAATGCGCGCCACAATTTATTTTTCAGAGTAAACAGTTATGAAGAATTTTTCATTTAGCGGAAAATGTGAAAAATTGAACATTTTTCGATTTGGTTCTGAAAGAACTGCGTAGGCGAATTACCTGTGAGGGCAATAAAAATAGCAAGGGAGAGATTCGAACTCTCGACCTCACGGGTATGAGCCGTGCGCTCTCACCAGCTGAGCTACCTTGCCATAAATCTTTTCTATTTACTGGTATGTCAATCTTGCCACAAACATCTTTTTTTATCAAGTATTTTTTGAATATTTAATTTTATGTTATAATTTCCTCATTATGAAACACACATTTGAACAAAAAGTATATTTTTCTGATACCGATAATTACGGTGTAGTTTGGCATGGTTCGTACCTGCGCTGGATGGAAATGGGCAGAGTTGATTATTGTGCTCAGGAAGGTTATACCCTCAAAGAACTTGAAAAAATGGATATTTTACTCCCTGTTTCAAGCATAAATATCAAATATAAGGCCAGTGCAAAATTAGAAGATATCGTAATTATTGAAACGGAAATATCAAAATTTAACGGATTAACTGCAACATTCAAGCAAGTTATTAAATCTAAAGAAACTAATCAGGTATATATAACCGCAGAAGTTGTAATTGTTGCGGTACATTCTGACGGAAAACTCTACCGCAGAATCCCTGAACCGCTTAATTCAATTTTTGAAAAGGAAGTTAAATGTCAGGAACTCGTTTAAATAAATACATTGCATCAAGCGGTCTTTGTTCTCGTCGTAAGGCGGATGAACTCATTGAGTCAGGAGTTGTTATGGTTAATGGCAAAACTATAACAGAACTTGGTTACAGCGTTGCGCCAAAAGACAAAGTGTTTGTTAATAAACAACTTATTCACCCTGTCAAACACGAATATTACAGATTTTATAAACCTGCAGGTTATATCACAACTTCTGACGATGAAAAAGGGCGCAAAACGATTTATGATTTACTGCCGGAAAAACTGCATAATTTAAAGCCTGTCGGCAGATTAGACAGAGAATCAACAGGGCTTTTAATTCTTACAAATGACGGTGATTTGATTAATGAATTAACTCACCCCAGTGCAAAAGTGCCAAAACTATACAGAGTTACAATAAACGGTAAAATTACCAATAATGATATTGATACAATGTATAAAGGTATTGAAATTGAAGAAGGCAAAAAGGCTTACGCTGAAGTTAGCGTGCTTGAAATAGATAACAATCATACAACAATGGAAATTTTGCTTTATCAGGGTATGAATCGTCAAATCCGTAAAATGTTTGAGCATTTGGGGTTTGAAGTAGTGTCGCTAAAACGCATACAGCATGCGACATTAAATCTTGACGGACTTAAAAGAGGTGAATTTAAACCGATAAAGCCTCAGCAGATAAAAGAGTTAAAGAATTTTTTAAACAGGATAGCAAATAAAAAATGATTAAATATGCCATAACAGGAAATATCGCAAGCGGTAAATCCGCAGTGGAAAATATACTCATAAAAAACGGTGAAACTGTTATTGATACAGATAAAATTTCGCATGCATTGTTAGAGGGCAATAAAGAAATTATTGAGGCTTTTAAAGATTTTGATATTTTGTCAGACGGTAAAATTTCAAGAGAAAAATTAGGGAAAATTGTATTTTCAGATAAAGCACTAAAAAAGAAATTAGAAAATATTTTACATCCTCAAATTATAGAAAAAATAAACGAATTTTTTGAGCAAAATCAGGATAAAGAACGCGTTTTTGTATCAATACCGCTTTTGTTTGAAACAAAAACAGAGGGAATGTTTGACAAAATAATATTTATATATTGTGATGACAAGATAAGACTAAATCGTCTTATGGAGAGGGAAAATTATACAAAAGAATACGCAAAAAGCCGTATGAAATCCCAGCAAAATCAAGACGGAAAAGTTAAATATTCTGACATTGTAATTTATAATGATTCAACGCCTGAAGAACTCGAAAGACTTGTTAAAAAGTTAATCTTATAAATCCGCTCAAATTAGGATAATCAGGACTATAATGATATTCTTTTACTCTGTCATCACGGTTGCCTTCAATCGTATGGATAATGCCGTCAGAATCTACTTTTGTTACAAAACCTGTGTGAGAGTAATTATTTTCGTTGATAATCATAATATCACCAGGTTTAATATTTTCTGAAATAAATTTGCCCTTTTGTGATTTATTTGCGGTATTTATAAAACATCCGTTGCGTATGGCCCATCTTTTCATTGTTCTGACATCATGAGTTCCGAATCCGTCAGGAACACTTTTGCCTTCATTTTGATATGCTTCTTTGACAACATAGGTTACAAAATCTGTACACCACTCCTGATCATTCGGGTCATCATATTTGCATGTAGGATTGATGCAGAATTTTCTGTGTGAACCGTCAAATTCAGAACAATCTGAATATTTTCTTGCAATCTTAACAAACTTTTCGCCTAATTTTTCTGTTACTTTTGGTCTTGTCTGTGTAACTGCACTTGTATTTGTAGTTGTTGAAGAATGAATCGGGTTTGTGTGTCTTGCATTATTATTTTTCGTTGTCGTTGTTGATGACGCAAAAGTTGGTGGAGTGCTTGCAGGAGCATTACTCATTTGTCCCCCACCAAAATTTAGCGGATATGAATAATTATAAGCGTACATATTAGGATAGCAGTTGTTATACTGATAATTATTAAAATATGGATATGACATAAACATTCCCCCGTAATTATTCCACATGGGTGTAAATACCGATGCAAAAGGCAAATAATTGTTATTGTAATAACCATAACTGTAATATGCTCTATAACTGCCAAACACCGCGTCCAAATTAGTGTTGTAACTTATTGGTGTAAATAACCCAAACAATTAATAATCCCCTTTTACTTTCTATTTCCCCTATGTTTATATAAAGTATTTTTGAGATTAAAAATTGCCTTTTGTTTAATTTATGTTAAGAAATGATGCTTCGGCTTTTCCCAAGTCAATAAGTCCCAAAGCATATTCAAAATCCTCGCTGAATTCGTAATCTTCAGCGTTAAAGCCAAAAACTTCGATAAGATTTGAAAGTAAATCGTAATTATTTTTAGAGGTAAATACATAGAATTTGTTAACATTTTTCATGTAAAGCGCGAATTTTGAATTATCTTCTTGAATATCTTTTGACATAATGTTTTTTTTGTCAATTTTATTAGAGCCGTCAAAAGTGTAATCAACCAATATGCAATGTTCTTTTACGGTTTCCAAAAGCCTGTACGGTTCAATCCATTTTTTTATGATTAAATTCTTCATTATGTTATTTCTTCGTATGCCTGAGGATTATTTAACAAATCATAATTGATTTCGTTTTCGTTATCTGCAATAGTAGCGGCAACAACAGCATCAGAAGTAATATTGAGAGTAGTTCTGAGCATATCTGTCAGTCTTTCTATTGTGAACAGGAATGCAAAACCTGCAACAAGTTGTTCCGGAGTTAATCCAAGACCGTTAAGAATTAAAGCAATCGTAATTAATCCGCCCCCAGGGATACCTGCACATGTACTTGAAGCCACAATTGCCAAAAGTGCAATCGCTATTACCATATAAGGTGTCAGGTGAATACCGTATGCCTGAGTAAGGAAAATAACCGCAACGGTTTGTAATAGAGCAGTTCCATCAAAGTTCAACGTTGCACCAAGCGGTAAAACAAAACTTGAAATCTTATGAGAAATTCCTCTTTTTTCACAACATGCGATAGTAAGCGGTAATGTTGCAGAAGAACTTGCTGTTCCAAATGCAACCATAACTGCTTCTGTTATGGCAGAAAACAATATCGGTGCGGAAACCTTTGAAAAACATCTCAAAAATATCGGGTAAACCATAAACATTTGTATTGCAAAGCCTGCAAGTATTACAAGTAAATATTTTGAAATCGGACCGAAAATATCAATACCGAAACTTGCGATAGCACTTGCAGTAAGGGCGAATACACCGGGAGCGGCAAAAAGCATAATCCAGTCGGTAATTTTCATTGTTGCGGCAAAAACTGATTCAAAGAATGACACAATCGGTCTGTTTACATCCCCCACTTTTGCCAGCGCAAGTGCAAATAATACAACAAATAGTATGATTGAAACCATATTGCCGTTTGAAAATGCCTCAATAGGATTATTAGGAATAAATCCTAAAAACATATCAAGAATTTTGCCTTGTTGCTGCTGCATTGCAACTGCAACATGAGATTGAACATCTGCGGCAATATTTGCGGCAATATAATGTTTTGCGCCTGCTCCGGGTTTGAAAATCAGTGCTAATGCACCGCCGATTGTTACGGCAATTGTTGTCAAAATACCGTAATATATAATCATCTTTGATCCGAATTTTCCGAGTTGTTTGTTGTCTCCAACACTTGTTATACCTATTATTATTGCTGAAACTACAAGAGGAATGACGACCATTTGAATAAGTCTTATAAATAACTGACCGACAAAAGTCAAAAGGTTTAAAACAACTTCACTGAACGCATAATCAGATTTTGAATGTAAAAATATTCCTAAAACGACACCCAAAATAATGCCTAAAAAGATGTGCCAATTTCTCTTAATTCCAAGACCTAACGCAATCAAAATCTGCATGTGGAGTTTCATATATCAAATCCTCTCTTATAACAAATGTAGTATAACTTTGCTATTATACAACTTTATGCCCAAAATTTCAATTAATATTAAACAAAATGGTACAAATGGTGGGATTTTTCACAAAAAAAAGCAATGTACATGAGGTGCATTGCTGTTGATTAGGGATATGTGTATCTTAGTCTCTAAGGAGTATATTGTTATGTTATCATTTTATTTTTATTTGAAATCATACAAATTGATGATATTTTAAAATTTTGCATTGTGAGAAGTCATTTGCTATAATAATGTTAAAAATACGGAGATTAAAATATGAAAAAAATATTTGCAATAACTTTGGCAGGTTTAATTTTGGGCAGTACTGTTATGGCTTCCGAATACACAAAATTTTCAAGAAAATTCATAAGACATATCAAAGATTGTGATGCCTATGAAGAAACAGTAACTTCCAAATACGAAGATATGACATTCCAAACTATAAGAAAAATATCCGGCTGGAAAAACGGTTTTTGCAGATATTCTGAAATAATAACTTCTGAAGTCGGTGCATACAAACTTGATTGCAGGTTTACTGATATTCAAATAGATGATTTGTATGAAGCAATGAGAGATCGTTCAAAAAAAACTGAAAAATATTCACTCGATGTCTTTGTTGAAAAAAAGAATCCCAAAACGGGTGAGTTGGAATATGTAAAAGACGGAGTCACAGAAATTAAAGGCAACCGTGCTTATGTTATTTGGGCAAAATACCAGAATAATCCGTTTATTTGCAAACCTTCCGAAATTACCGTAAAAGCAAGTGATATAGGTAAAAATAAGTAGTTTATTTTGTTACTGTGGACAATACATAATTGTTGTTGAAATATTTATTTGCGACTTCAATTATGTCTGTGTCTGTTACGCTGTTGATTAAATCAATATATTTGTCTTTAAATTCGTAACCTAATCCCATTGTTTCATATTTTCCAAGACTTGATGCCTTTTCTAAATTCGTTTCAAGTCCGATAACATAGTTTCCGATGAGTTTTTCTTTGGCATCTTTAAGTTCTTTATCTCCTACATATTCGGTTTTGAGGCGCTTTATTTCTTCAAATAAACCTGCTTTTGCTTTTTCTAAAGTCGCAGGGTTTGTCCCGATATAGAGCATGAAACTTCCTCTCAATACATGCTGGGATAATCCTGAACCGAGTTGATAAGCAAGTCCCTGTTTTTCTCTTAAATCTATAAACATTCTTGAACTCATCCCTCCGCCCAAAAGAGAGTCTATTACCTGCAAAACGGCATAATCTTTTGGGCTATCAATTCCGTCAGTCTGCCATCCGAGCATTATCCATGCTGTTTCGGTGTCTGCTTTTTGAGTTGCTGTTCTTGGGGCAGACGGTCTTGAAATCAGTTTGTCAAAGTTTTTATATTCAAAATTTTTATCGGTATGAGGTTTATCAAAAATTTTACCCATATCTTTGACAATCTTATCCTTATCAACATTTCCGTTTACTGAAATTATAATATTTTGCGGTTCAAAAATCTTGTTATAATAAGCAATTACATCTTCTCTTGTAATATTTGGCAGACTTTTTTCAAGCACATTAGAAGAAATTGTATATGGGCTGTTTTGGAAAATCAATTCTCTGTATTTTTCAAGTGCAAGTACAAGAGGTTTATCTTTCGATGCTTTAATTGTATTGAGTTTATCCGATTTTATTTTCCCGATTTCAACCTCATCAAATGCAGGATTATTAATTATTTCGTTTAACATCTCTATTGTTTTTTCGTATTGGTCTTTTGTTGTCAAAACCGAAATTGAAAAACTGTCTGCACTAACTGACGGCACAATTTTTATCCCGTTATCTTCAAGAATTTGTGATAATTCAACAGGTGAATAATTTTTAGTTCCTTTAACTAATGCTCCGCCTGTTACTACTGCTACTCCTGCTTTGTTTTCAATAAGTTGTCCGCCCTTTGCGTTTATGCTTATTGCTATGATGTCATTGAAATCATTTTTTGTATATAAAAGCGTCGAACCGTTTGACAGTTCATATTTTTGAGTTTGAGCATTTTCATTTACAAGGTTTGCATTGTAATTTTCGTATTGTTTCTTATTTGCAACAGGAATATCTTTTTTATTTTCAGGCAAAAGTATGGATACGGCACTTCTGTTTTTGCCCAAATATTTATTTGCAACACGCTTTACTTCATCAGCAGAAACATTTTTTATGTTTTGCAGATAATTGTCATAAAATTTGATGTCCCCTGTCAATGCAACTGTATAACCTATTTCATTTGAAATATTTGAAACGGATTCCCTTGAATAGTATGTTGTTCTTTCAATAATATTTTTTGCAAGATTTAATTGTTCTTCTGTTACACCCTTATCCTGAATTTTTTTTATTTCGTCAAAAATTACATCTTGAACAGACTTGCATTTATCGGGTTCAAAATTTGCGCTGATATAAAAAATGCCGTCATCTTTGTATGTCATATTTCCTGCGCTGACCGAAAACGCAAGACGCTTTTTTTCTTTCAAAACCTGATTTAAAATTGATGAACGACCTTCACCCAAAATTGTAGATAAAACATCCATAGCATAAGAATCTTTATCTGTTATTGATGTTCCTCTGAAGCCTATAAGCAAATATCCTGTCTGAATGTCGGTATATTCAACCTGTTTTTTCTGTTCAGTTAATTGTTTTTCTTTCGGATAAATATTACTTTCTGATTTTTTACCGTTACCGTTAAAAACTTCTTTAATTTTATTGAGTGCATAATTTGTATCAACATCTCCGACGACTAAAGTAACCATATTTGACGGGGAATAATGTGCATTGAAAAATTCCAAAATTTTTTCTCTTGTAATTGTTTCAATAACATCACTTCTTCCTATTACTCGTCTTTTGTATGGGTGAGCAGTATAAAGCATTTTATCAATACTTTCATACAATTTTTTTTGCGGTGATGTTGAATCTTTGTTTATTTCTTCCAATACAACTTTGCGTTCTTTTTCCATTTCATTGCGTGGTATCATAGGATTTGTGAGCATATCTGCGTGTAACTCCATCGCCAAATCAAAATCCTTTGACGGAATTGTTACATAATAGTGGGTAAAATCTTTGCTTGTTGCAGCATTAGTGATAGCCCCTTTTGTTTCAAGAATTTTATCGAACTCGCCGGGAGCGTGATTTTTTGTACCTTTAAAAAAGAGGTGTTCTAAAAAATGAGCAACTCCGCTATTTGAGTCATCTTCATCAATTGAACCTGTTTTAATCCATGTGTCGATGGTTACAATCGGGTTGTTGTGAACCTCCTGAATAATGGCAGTTTGACCGTTATCAAGTTTAAATACCTGCGCTCCTGCGCCCCAAGCCATATTTGCACATAATAAAATTGCAGTTATAAGTAAAGATTTTTTCATTTTTCGCCCTCTTTTTAAAAAAATTATATATTAAGCATATTTATAAGTCTATAACGCGACAAGGCTATACATTGGCAAATTTTTTTTTGTTCGGGTTTAAAACAAACATGGAAATATTTTCTTCATACCCCCAAACTTTTACCGGTTATAAATCAACATTCAGCAAAAAACTTGAAAAGGCACTTGCAACCCCAAGAACAACAAGCCAAAGTGCAAGCAGACTTTTAAACGATTTTGCTGATATGTATGATAAAAAAGTTTGCATGGACAAAAAAATAGGCTCAGGATTTTACGGTACGGTATATAAAATAGATGATTGTTATGTATTAAAAAGAGGAAATGAACATTTAGAACCTGAGTTCGGCGGAATCGAAGTTGTAAGAAACAGAAAATTCGCACATTTAAAACACTATTTTGGTGAAGCTATAGCAAAAATTTTCAACAATAACGGTGAAGATATGGCAATTTTAAAAAATGTCTATTCAAGAGGGAAATCTATTCCTGCAGGAGTACCGGTTGATTTTGCCAAGACACATACAAAAGAGGAATGTTTCAAATATTATGCAGATGTTTATCTCCCCAAGTTTGCAAATCTTTCTCAAAAGAGTTTTGATGGTATAGCCAAGGATTTTGCTCAACTAAATAAAATGTGTACTCAAAGAAAATCTTACTTTTTTGATTTTTTAAATCCGAACAATTTTGTTCTTTGCGGAAAAACAATTCGTGTACTTGATGAAATAAATGAATACGAAAAACCGACAAGAAATTGTATAACGGATATGTTAGATATCTTTTTAAACAGGGTTGATTTGGATAATGATGCTGTTTATGATGAAAAATTGGTAAGTTTGAGAAAAAAATTAACAAAAAAAATTATACTTGCAGGAGCAAGACACAAAGTTCCAATGTGTTATCAAAATACTGATTTGGTTTCATGGCAAAAGACATTTAGCGATATTTTGGGAATGAATAACTTAAATGTCGATGAAATGGTATCTGATATTAATAACATTGTAAAATTGTATGACAAACAAAAAATTAGAGTAGAAGCAGTAAATCAATATCTTGAAGAAATTGTCGGATTATAATTTTCAGATGCTATAATATAAATATGCGCAGATTTCTTATAGCATTTTTATTACTTATACAGTCATTTCTTTTGTGTGTAAATGCAGGGGAGTTGAATTTTCCTATTCAAAATTCAGACAAACATGTTGAATATATTATTAAAGCGCAGACGGCACCTGTTAAGAGAATCAGGGTTGATTTTAAAAATTATGAAAATGCAGTTATCAGTTTGAGTCCTAAGACACAGGAAATTTTTGCGCAAAGAAATTCAAACAATTTTGAAGGAATATTTATCGGATTTTTCAATTCTGATTTCAAAAATGAATTAAAAAAGCAATTTTTATTATCAAATTACATTTATTCCGAATCTCATAATATATCTTCTTGTTTAAAGTATGAGATTCACACAAGAGCACCCTAAATTTCTTTTTATCATTTTAGTACTGTTGGGTCAAATACTATATACCCTGTAAAAGTTCAATTTATATATTCATAAGTCAGACTTGCAAGCCTGACTATTTCGTGAGGAGAAAGTAATGAGTAAAAATGATAAAAATAAAAAAGAAATACATACCTCGGAAGGTAATGATGTGTTATTCCCTCTTGTATTTGGGATTGTTGCAACAATTTTAATGGCGATAATTTCCCATTTTATCGGAGGATAAATGAAAAGGCTGAACGATTTTTCGTTCAGCCTTTTATATAAATATTTTAAATTTATTCTTTAACTTCTGCAGGAATTTCAGATGTGCAATTCGGACATCTTGTTGCTCGAATATCAATTTGAGAGAAACAATGAGGGCAAGCCTTTTGAGTTGCTGCAGATTCTGTTGCTTCTTCTTTTTTAGCGGCAGCCTGCAATTTGTTGATACCTTTAATAAGTAAAAATACCGCAAATGCAACCAAAATGAAACTTATTAATGTATTTATAAACACGCCGTAATTGATAGTAACCGCTCCTGCTGCCTTTGCAGCAGCCAATGAATCATAATGAGGCATATGCCCTAAATCATCCAATTTTGTCGGCATAGTTAAATAAAGGTTTGTAAAATCAACTTTTCCCATCAACCAACCTAAAGGTGGCATAATAACATCATTTACCATAGAATCGACAATTTTACCAAAAGAAGCGCCGATAATGATACCTACAGCCATGTCAATTACATTTCCTCTGACCGCAAACGCTTTAAATTCACTTAATTGTTTTTTACAAAAATCCAACATACTTTCTCCTTTTCTTTATTATTCTATTCTAACACAAATATCCTTTGAATATTTCATTTCGGCAAAATTTATTTCTTCAAGTTCTTCCGACAAATATTTTTTTGCCCTTGAAAGTGTTGATGCGGTTTTTGTCAGTGAAAAATTCATTCCGATTTGCGAATAATAAATGCCATCTTTTTCTTTTATTTTGATAAAATCAACATCTTCAAGGTCATTTAAGCCTTTGATTTCTTTATTTTCAATATCTGAATAAATACACAAAGATGCAGAGGAATAATCATTTGTTTCAATCTTTTCATATTCATCAGAGAAAAAACCGTTTATGCAGGAAGTAAAAATCTTTATTAAATTGTCCTGGCACAAATTCAAAACTGCTCTTGCATCATGATTTTGCAAAAACGGTTTTATTTCCGTTACAACAAAATTATTTTCGCCTGTCAAAACACATTCAACTCCGATTATACCTGTATAAGAGTGACCGCTGTTATCAAGGTTGGTCAATATATCTGATACAATTTTATCTATCCTTGTTATAACAGTTGAATTTACTTTGTAATCAGGACAATAGCAACCTGCTCCGTCTGTATAAATTCCTCCGTTTTTTTCTAAAAATTTGTGACTCCCGACAATATTTAAAGGAATTGCGCTATAACCGTCTGTTACATAATATACGGTAAAATTATGCCCAAATGTGTAATCTTCAATCAAAACATCTGCTTCCCCTTTTAAAAACAATTTTTCGATAAAATCAGACGCAGATTTTAATGTTGTGCAAACCATTTTTTCATCTTGTATAACAGAACTTTGGGCTGTAGAAATTATCACTGGGAAGTTTGAGTTTTTTAGATAATCAATTATTGCGGAAACCTTGTTATACATTGCAAATTTTGGAGTCTGTGCGTGAATCTTGTATAAAAATTTTTTACACTGAATTTTATTGAGCATAAAATCGCAACTGTCTTTTGAGGGACCGAAAATATTTTGACCGTTAGACTGAAAAAATGAAACAATATCTGCGCCAAGAGTTTTTTCACTGATAGGGATTGTTAAAGTGATGTCATTTTCCAGCGCAAACATCAAAAGACCTGTCAGGTCATCTTCTCTTATATCAATTGTTTCATAATAATCGGATTTGCCTGAGGTTGCATATATTTTTTCAATATAATCAAATTTTTTAATGTGTCTTGCAAGTGCAGAGGCAACCGCACCGCCCCCGACTATTAAAATTTTCATCTTTTCATTAACCATAGTCTTGATTATACTACATAAAATATACGATTTTTGTTAAGTTATATTAAAAATAAAAAGATTTTGATGTTATAATAATGACAAAGTAAAATTCACTATTAAAATACGGATAGAGAGGCAAGTGATATGGCAGGTTTAGTAAATTTATTATCGAATGTATTTCAGGCTCCGCAAATTGTATCAACACCGGTTGTAAGAGAGTCGTCTAATCCGTACGGAAATAATCCGTTTGTAAGTTACAACGGCAAAAACTTTTCTAATCAATATTATGCTCAAAACAGACCTGTCAAAGGCGGATATTTTGCGGGGTATTATAACGGTAAGCAAAATATTGTCGGCAGAAGATTGTTTGTAGAAGTTTAATTTAGTGCCAATTACAAAAATCTTTAGTACAAAGAACTTTGTTTAAATCAGACATTGTTTCTTTTCTTGTCATTTCGTAGGTGACAGGTGTAATTGAGATTTTATTGTTGATTACTGCAGCAATATCTGTGTTAGCACCTGAAGGCTCTTTTATGAGTTTCCCTGCCATCCAGTAATAAACCTTTCCGCGTGGGTCAATTCTTTTTTCGTAATTGTCTGTAAACATTTTTTTGCCAAGTTCTGTAATGGCAATCCCTGCTATATCTTCTTTATGCAGTAGCGGTACATTTACATTCAGAATACTTTTTGGCGGAAATTTGAAATCTTTTAGCCTGTCAAGTAACGAGGACACAAATGATGCCGTAAATTGAAAATCATCATATTCCATCTGCATGGAAGCAAGTGATACAGCAATAGACGGAACCCCAAGCATTGCCCCTTCCATTGCGCAACTGACAGTCCCGGAATACAAAATATCCGCACCCAAATTCGGTCCGTGGTTTATGCCTGATATAACAATGTCAGGTTGTTCTTCTTTGTCCAAAATTGCATTAATTGCAATTTTGACACAGTCTCCCGGTGTTCCTGTTGTAACCCATGCTCTTTTTGCTCCTATATTGTTATGCTCAAGTTCTTCAACCCTTAAAGGGGTATGCAAAGTCAATGAATGTCCTGCTGCACTTCTTTCTCTGTCAGGTGCAACAACATAAACATCATGTTTTTTTGATAATTCTTCGGTTAAGACTCGGAGCCCGTTTGCCGCAATTCCGTCATCATTTGAAATCAAAATATTCATATATACTCCTAAAATTCAATATAATTATTTACCTTTATATTAGCAGACTTCTCATGTTTCGTCATGTTAAGAATTATTAATGAGTATATACAAATTATAGCAATTTTAAATAAAAAAAATACTTTATATACATGTAAACACGAGGATGCTTAAAATAGAGGACTTAAAATCCGAACTTTAAGCACACACTTCACACTTCACTATTACGAGGAATGAGACAAAAGTTTACATTCCAAAGGGTCTAATTATTAGACTCTTTTTTTTATGCGAAAGCCGATGTGTAGTGCCGGTGTCGGCTTGCGACAAGCAAGACGAGCAGGGCACGAAACATGATATCACCGCCGTTGTGAACGAAACGTAAGTGAAGTGAACGGAGCAATCTAAGATTGCACAGGCGGAAAAATGCGTAAGCCGATGTGCAGCAACGGGTTGCCCTGCGGTGAGCAGGACAAGTATCTGAAAAAAAATGAGAATATCAAAATATTCTCATTTTTACCTTTTTATTATTTTGTTATTATTTTAATCAACATGCGGAACATCAACTTTGTGTTCTATAACTGCGGATTTTTGATTTGCTTCCAATCTGCCTGCAACTATATGTGCTCCAAGAACAACTGCGCCTGCTGCTGCTGCAAGAATTTTGCCCGATTTGCCTGCTGTTTTCAACGGATTTTTGATTATATCTGAAACTGTCTTTTCATTTTTAATTATAGCAATGGCACCTTTGGCTAATATTGCTGTTGCAAGTACGGCGGCCCCTGTCAAAGCACCCTGCCATAGACCTTTTGCAGTTGCAACACCCATTGCTGCTGATACGGTAAAGAATTTCCAAACATCCGCAACGGCTTCTTTACCTTTCATCCAAATTGATGTTTTTGGAGCGTTAGGGTCCAATTTCTTTTTATATTTTGCAAAAGTTTTTGCACTTTCTCTGTTTGGTTCGATTATTTTAACTGCTTTGTCACGCAAACCTGTTTCTAAAACTGTTCCGTCATTATTAATCATATATTCAAGTCCGTCTTTTACTCTTTTTTGACGAACAACTATGATATCATTTTCGGGTAAATATTCCTTTTTCCAATTACGGCTTTTTAATCTTTCAGCGAAGACGTTTGCTTTTTCATCCAATTCAGTTTGTGTATAAGTTTTATTTACAGAATTACCCGATTCTAATTCTAAATCATTTTTGGGAGACACTCCATTTTCATGAAGAACTTTCATTTGCGCCACATAAGACGCAAGTTTTTCATCAGATTCTCTTTCTACCTTTTGAGTTCCTGCAATTCCGCTTGTTGTAACAACTTTGCCATCAGGGTATATATCGTATTCAAGCCCATCTGATGCTCCTGTCATCTTTGCATGAACACTATTTGATTCAGGAAGATAGACTTTTTCCCAACCTTTACTTTTCAGCATAGTTTCAACATTTTCACCTTCTTTTAATGTTTGAAGCATTTGAGAAAGATCATCATGCATTTTATTTTCTATTTCTTCCATGCGTTTATCAGGTCCCCACGAATCAGGGAAACGCACTGTTGTTTGAAGCTCCGGAATATCAGGGCGTTTTATAACTTTCTGATTATTGTCTTGTTGCATTCTGCGTGCAGCTTCTGCAATCAAATTTGAATCAGATTTAAAATTTACACTTGGATTAAATGTTACATTCATATACACACTCCTTGATGCTTTTTATAAAACATATAAACCTAAATTTTTGCGCTTTTATTAAAATTTCTTTACATTCCAAACAAAGATAATTGAGGGACTCCGTCCTCATTATGTACCATTTTTTTCCCTGATGCAAGATTTTTTGAAAAATCTTTTTGCATTTTTGTCATAAGTTCCTGAGAACGGGTAATAACTTCGTTTGGTAATCCTGCCATTTTCGCAACCTGAATACCATAACTCCTGCTTGCACCACCTGACACAACTTTACGCAAAAATTCAATTTCACCGTTGTTTTCAGATATTGTAATCCTGTAATTTTTAATTTGCGGATATTTTTTAGTCATAACATTCAATTCGTGATAGTGAGTTGCAAAAATACATCTTGCCTTGATTTTTGTTGCAATAAATTCCGCAACAGACCAGGCGATTGCAACACCGTCATAGGTGCTTGTTCCTCTTCCGATTTCGTCTAAAAGTATAAAACTTTTTTCGGTTGCGGAGTTTAGAATAAATGATGTTTCAATCATTTCTACCATAAATGTAGATTGACCGAGTGTCAAATCATCACTTGCGCCGACTCTTGTGAAAACTTTATCTACAACCCCGATTTTTGCGCTATCTGCAGGGACCCACGAACCGATTTGTGCAAGAATTGCAATCAATGCATTCTGACGCATATATGTAGATTTCCCTGCCATGTTAGGTCCTGTTAAAATCATAAATTGAGTATCATCACCTTTTGTAACATTTGATTTTATTTCCAAATCATTTGCGACATACTCTCCTAACGGCAATATACATTCTAAAACTGCATGCCGGCCGTTTTTAACAAGAAAATCGTTTGATTCATCAATAACAGGACAACAATAATTATTTTCAACCGCAACCGTTGAAAGTGATGTCAAAACATCCGCAGTTGCAATAGCGTCTGCGATTTCACGAATTTTTGAAACATATTCTTTTGAATATTCTCTGAAATCATTAAACAATTTATATTCAAGTTCGGTTGATTTGAATTTTGCACTCAAAACATCATCTTCGTGTTTTTTAAGTTCTTCTGTAATAAATCTTTCCGCATTTACAAGGGTTTGTTTTCTGATGTAATCATCAGGAATCATGTTGAGATTTGAATTTGTTACCTCAATAAAGTAGCCAAAAACTTTGTTATAACCGATTTTCAGGTTTTTGATTTCTGTTCTTTCTTTTTCTTTTTCTTCAAAACTTTTTAGCCATTCTTCTCCGCCTGTCAGTAAATCTCTGAAATAATCAAGTTCTCCGCTTACCTGTGGTTTGATTATTCCGCCTTCTTTTAAGAGCATTGGAGGGTTGTCAACGATAGTATTTTCAATCATTTGAACATAATCAGAAATCTCATCGGCATAATCTCTGATTTTTGCAAACATATCGTAATCCAAATCTTTTGTTGCTTCCAAAACTTCCGGCAAAATTGAGAGCGAAAGTTTCAGGCTTATAAAATCTTTTGGGCTTGCAGAAGCGTTACTCATTCTTGTTGCAAGTCTTTGAATGTCATAAATTTTATCAAGCAGTTCAGATAAATTCAGCCTTACATTGCTTTTTTTGACGAGTTCGGAAACTGAATTTTGTCTTGCCATAATGTCATCTACATTTTTTAACGGCTGACAAATCCAGTTTTTCAAAAGTCTTGCGCCCATATTAGTTTTGGTTTTGTCAATTGCCCAAAGTAGGGAACCATATTTGTTCTTCTCCCTTAAAGTTTCCACAAGTTCAAGATTTTTTCTTGTAGAAGCGTCAAGAATCATATATTCAGATAGTTCATAAGATTCTATGCGGTCAAATTTTGGCATATTGTCTTTTGAAGTTTCCCAGATATATGCAAGCAAAGCGCCTGCCGCCTGAAATCCGAGTTTGTATTTTGAATATCCAAAACTTTCCAAACTTGTTGTTTTAAATACGGTTTTTAAATTATTTGACGCAAAATTTTCCTCAAAAACAGATGGCGGAATTTTTGAACAATTGTATTTTTTAGTAATTTCTTCAGGCAGATCCACGACTTCGTCAGCCACAATCTGAAAAGGTTTTATGTCTTGTTTTAGACTTGGCGCAACAATTTCAGACGGATTTAGTCTTGCAAGTTCAGCCATAATAAGGTTTAAAGGTGCTTGTGTGGTTTTAAATTCTCCTGTAGAAATATCGGTATATGAAAACCCGAACAAATCTTTTTTATCGTCTTTATAAATTGCGCAGATGTAATTGTTTGAATTTTGTTTCAGCAGATTGCTTTCTGTCAGTGTTCCTGGGGTTAAAACTCTTGTAACCCCTCGTTTTACAACCTGACCTGCTTTTACAAATTTTGGGTCTTCAAGTTGGTCGCAGATTACAACTTTGTAATTTTTTTGCACAAGTTTTTGTAAATACGCATCAGCAGCTTTGACAGGGATTCCTGCTAAAGGTACTCTGCCGAGTTTTGCGCCGGAATCTCTTCCTGTTAGGGTAAGTTCAAGTTCTTTTGCCATAATAACGGCATCTTCAAAGAAGGTTTCAAAAAAATCACCCATTCGATACCAAAGTAATATTCCAGGATGCTCTTTTTTAATCTGCAAATACTGCTGCATGGCAGGGGTAGTGTCCTCAATGTTCACATCCCAACTATTAACATGATTGATTTCTCCTTTGCTCATAATATAATACTGATATAAAAACAAGAGGATTTCAACATGGGTTGTCTTAAAAATGTTACAAGGTCAATATTTCTAACTGTTGTTGCTGTTGGGTTTATAGCCTTTGGCGGACAAAAATGGATAAATGAAGGAATAAACAATTTTTTACATCCCACTCATGATGTAATATTAGAAAGAGCGCAAAAAGTCGGTGATTTTTCAAAAATAGACAAAGAATTTGAGATAGAAAAAGCCGCAGGAATAATGGGCTATAACGCTGTTGTTGCGGAGCACAAAGCCTCAGGTCAAAAGATGGTTGTTGTTGATACCGCAAAGAAAAAAATTCTTACTCCGCAGGATATTAAAGCGAATGATGTTGAAGACAGACTAAAAAAGGCTATTTCCAAAGTTAAATATCAATCTGCAGCGATTGAAGAATTTCGTGTAACAGAAAAAGGTACTATGACTACTTATGGACAGGAAGTTCCTTATGCAAAATTCAGGGCAAAAATCAAAAAACTTCCAATCGGCGAAATATCAGGTATAGTTTCCGTTGTAGAAGATGAAAAAGGGAACGATAAAATTCTTGTGTCCGTAAATCAGGGTGAAAAATATTCGCAGTTAATTTCTAATGAGTTTTTTAAAGTTATAAAGTAGTAAATTTATCTTGAAAGCGCATTTTGTTCATAGTAAAGTAAATTTACTATGCAATTTATGGACAAAGTAAAAATAAGAATAGTTTCGGGTAAAGGCGGTAACGGGATTGTCGCTTGGCGTCGTGAAAAATATGTTGATAAAGGCGGTCCTGCAGGCGGCGATGGCGGAAACGGCGGAAGCGTTTACTTGATTGCGGATGAAAACATGTCAACTTTGATGGATTTTACTTACAAAACGGTTTTTAAAGCCGAGGCTGGAGAAAACGGCTTCAAAAAAAGTATGCACGGTAAAAGCGCAAAAGATTTGTTCATAAAAGTTCCTGTCGGAACGGTTGTAAAAGATTTAAAAACAGAGAATATAATTGCCGATTTAGATGAACATGAAAAGAAAGTTCTTGTAGCAAAAGGCGGTCGGGGAGGCAGAGGCAATATTCATTTTTGCACCCCTCAAAATCGTGCTCCGCAGTACTGCGAACCCGGAGAACCCGGGATTGAAAGAAATTTGCAGTTGGAATTAAAACTAATCGCAGATGTCGGACTTTTAGGTATGCCAAATGCAGGTAAATCAACATTCATAAGCAGAGTGTCTTCTGCAAAACCCAAAATTGCTGACTACCCGTTTACAACGATTATACCGAATCTTGGGGTTGTTAAAAAACACGATAATGATGCCTATGTTATCGCAGATATTCCCGGACTTATTGAAGGAGCATCTGACGGGGTTGGATTGGGACACGACTTTTTGCGTCATGTCGAAAGATGCCGTTTCTTATTGCATATTGTTGATGGCACGGAAGAAAATCCGCTTGGAAATTACAGGATAATTAATAACGAACTGAAAAAATATTCCCAAAGACTTGCGGATTTATTCCAGATCGTTGCAATAAATAAAATTGATGCGATTGCCCCTGACAGATTAAACGAACTTAAAAACGAATTTAAAAATGAAGGGATTGATAATATTTACACGATTTCTGCTGTAACGGGTGAAAATTTAGACGAATTGAAAAACGAACTTGAACACCGAGTTGATACAATTCCAAAACCTGTTTTTGATTATATTGTGGAAGAGGATTTGGAAGCCACAAATAATGATGACAGTTATTGGGAAGTTTATAAGGCCGATAAAAATACTTATATAGTTGATGGCGGAAAGATTATAAGAATTTCGCAGGTTATAAATACGAGAAACACAGAACAGGTTATCAGACTTCAGAATACAATGCGTGCAATGGGAATTATTGATGAACTCAAACGCATAGGTATTCAAAACGGCGACACTGTAGTTGTTGGTAAAATTGAACTTGAATATTGGGATGATGAGATGTATAAGCAGGAATTTTAATTCTTTTTATACATGTCAAGCAATGACAGACATATTTACTGTAACATTGTATATAGTTCCCAAAATTATTATAACATATTGTTATTTTACGTATAGCAAATTTTTTTTTACATAATTTACTATCAATACAGGTATTGAAAAAAAATAATATTTATAGTATCTTACAAATATATTTTGTTATACCCCATATCAATTTTATTGAATATACAAATACTCAGGGAGGAGTACAATTCATGCGGGTTAATGCAGTTAGCAATCACTATACTAATAATAAATATAATAATACAACCAGTTTTAAAAGTCTTATTATAGACCAATCCGCTTTAAACATTCTTAAACAATTATCAAAAGAAGATACTTTTGAATTACAAAAAATTAAAAAAAAGATTTTCTAAAACAAAATTTTGGGATATGAAAATATCAAGTGTCCGAAATGAATTTGAGGAATTAAAATTCCATTTTATAAATAAAAAAAGTAACAAAGATATTATTACCGATGGGATATATCCTTATAATATAAAGGGGAAAGATATAAAATTTTATTCTATCATTTATGGTCCGGAAAATACTTCATTAAATGCCGTTGATACATTGAGATTTAATTCTGAAAAAAGAGCGCAGGAACTTTTCGATACTCATAAACAAAATATTCAATACATGGTAAATAGAAATTACAATTTACGACCTATTGAAAGCATTAAAATAAAGGAAGTTGAACTGCAAATGCTTGAAGAATCGGCACAGCATACTCATAAACTTCATGATAAAAGACTTATAAGCACCGAATATAAAACAAAAAGCACTATTGGCAATGGATTTTGCAATAATAAGGCATAAATAATTAATATAACCAACTTTTGCAAGATATACTTTGAGTCATTGACTTTCGGTCAGTAATTTTGTATAATTATTTTGTAAGGGGTTAATTATATGACAAAAAGACAGGAAAACGCACTAAAAACCCGTCAAAAACTGATTGATACAACTGAAGACCTTTTAAAAACAAATGGGTTTAATGCGTTGTGTGTTGAGGATATTACAAAATCTGCAGGTGTGGCAAAAGGGACTTTTTATGTCTATTTTGAGCATAAAGAGGATATTGTTGCTGAAATATGCAGAGGATATTTCAAACAGATAGAATACAAATTAAACGAAATGACTGATTCTGATTTGATTGAAAAATTATCTGTTTATTTTGACAATTTTATGAAGGCGGTTGAATTATATGGAATAAATATTTGCAGGGAGTGGATAAGAAGTACGATCGACCCCAAAACTGCACCTGATTATACGGATATGAGCAAATGGCAATATGATATCAATATGCTTACAAATATTTTAAATAATGCCATTGAGAATAGAGAATTAAAAAAAGATACTCCGGTTGAACTTTTAACACATTTAATTATTTCCCAACTGTATGGAATGATGACCTGCTGGTGCATGTCAGACGGTGTATTTGAGCCAAAGGATTGGACAAAAAAGTTTGCAGATTTTCAATTAACAGCGATATTGAGTGAATATTTAATATAAAGGAGATAAATTATGCAATATGTAAAATTAGGCAAGACAGGCGTGGATGTTTCAAGAATTTGCTTAGGCTGTATGAGTTTTGGCAAACCCGGTAAAGAAAACGGTGTTTTTCCTTGGGCAAAAGATTATGATGATGCTAAACCAATATTTAAGAAAGCAATTGATTTAGGTATCAATTATTTTGATACGGCAAATGTTTATCAATTAGGTACAAGTGAAGAAATCACAGGGCGCCTGATTAAAGAATACGGGTTAGACAGAGATGAGATTGTGGTTGCAACAAAAGTACATTTCGCTATGCGTGAAGGCAGACCAAACGGCGCCGGTTCTTCAAGAAAAAATATTATGGCAGAAATCGACCATTCATTAAAAAGATTAGGACTTGATTATGTTGATTTGTATCAAATTCATAGATTAGACCACGAAACACCGATGGAAGAAATTATGGAAGCTTTGCATGATGTTGTAAAATCAGGAAAAGCAAGATATATTGGAGCATCAGTTATGTGGGCTTGGGAATTTGAAAGATTAAATCAAATGGCAGAGAGAAACGGCTGGACAAAATTTGTTTCTATGCAGAATCAGTATAATTTGATTTATCGTGAAGAAGAAAGAGAAATGATGCCATTATGTCAGGACAGAAAAGTTGCGGTTGTACCATGGTCACCATTAGCAGGCGGAAGATGTGCTCATCCTTGGGGTACAAAAACCGCAAGAAATTCTATTGATGAAGTATCACCAATGGTATGGGGTGCTACAGATGAACAAGATAAGGTTGTTGTAGATAATTTAGAAAAAATCTCAAAAGAATTAGGTTACTCTATGGCACAAGTGTCTTTGGCTTGGATGCTATCTAAACCTTATATAACATCACCAATTGTCGGGTGTACGGATGTTAAACACGTTGAAGAAGCAGTTTCAGCACTTGACATTAAATTAACCGATGAAGTTATCAAAAGGCTTGAAGCCCCTTATGTCCCGCACATCAAAACGGGAGCATATTAATAAAAAGAAGGAGACGATTAATGGAAGAAATAAGAATTGATGTGAGGACCCAAAGTTCTGAAAGAATAGCAGAAGCAAAAAGAAGTTCGGACTTGTGCTTCAGAATAAATCATACAAACCCTACAACATCTGAATGTAAAAAACTTATAGACGAACTTTTTAATCATACATTGGGCGAAAATACCGTTCTTCATCCGCCGATTTTTACGATTTTGGCAGATAAAGTTAAAATAGGGAAAAATGTTACTATTTTAAATAATTTTCAATGTATGTCGGCAGGCGGTTTGACAATAGAAGATAATACAATGATTTCGCTAAATTGCACTATCGCAACAAATAATCACGATTTTTATGACAGATATGTAATTACCTGCAAACCTGTTCATATTAAACGCAATGTATGGATTGGAGTCAATGTAACTATTTTGCCCGGAGTTACGATAGGAGAAAACGCTATCGTAGGAGCAGGTGCTGTTGTAACAAAAGATGTTCCTGATAATGCAGTTGTTGTCGGCAATCCTGCAAGAGTAATCAAATATCTTGATGCAGAAAAATTTAAAAAATAATTCGGAGAAAAAATGAACTATACTGATTTGGAGAAATTCCGCAAAACAATGGCAACAGGGGAACTTGTAGAAGGTGAAATGCTTAAAACTTTTCATAAATTATCACAAGAAGCCCTGAAAATTACAATGGAATTAAATAACAAATACCATAGCGAAGAAGAAATTATTGAATTGTTTTCGCAACTTACAGGCAGAGAAGTTGATAAATCTTTCAGACTTTTTCCGCCTTTTCACACAGATTGCGGTAAGAATATAAAAATAGGCAAAAATGTTTTTATAAATGCCTGCTGCAAATTTCAGGACCAAGGCGGTATAGAAATCGGGAACGGTGTTTTAATCGGGCATAATGTCACTCTTGCGACTTTAAACCATGACCAAAGACCGCAATTCCGACAAAATATTTATCCAAAGCCCATAAAAATTGGGGACAATGTCTGGATTGGTTCAAATGCAACAATTTTGGCAGGGGTGACAATAGGTGACGGGGCAATAATTGGTGCAAATGCCGTTGTAACAAAAGATGTTCCGCCAAATTCCGTAGTTGTCGGAATTCCTGCAAAAATTATAAAATATGTAAATCAATAAAAAGGAGAAATAAATGAAAGTATTATTATTTAACGGTTCACCACACAAAAACGGATGTACTTATACCGCATTGGAAGAAATCTCAAAAACATTAAAAGAGGAAGGAATAGACTCTGAAATTTATCAAATCGGAATCAAATCTATAACACCCTGTCGAGGCTGCGGTGCATGTTCAAAAATCGGTAAATGCGTTATAAATGATGATGATGTAAATAATTTTGTTGAAAAAGCAAAAGATTTTGACGGATTTATATTCGGTTCACCGGTTCATTATGGAAGCGCATGCGGAGGAATAACTGCATTTTTAGACAGAGCATTTTTCGTTAATTTTACAGGTGGAAAGAAAGTTTTTGAACATAAACCCGGAGCTGCTATTGCAAGTGCAAGACGTGCCGGTACAACTGCTACTTTAGACCAATTGAATAAATATTTTGCTATTACTGAAATGCCGATGATTTCAGGCAGATATTGGAATATGATACATGGTCATACACCTGATGATGTTAAACAGGATTTAGAAGGTATGCAAAATATGAGAATACTGGCTCGTAATATGGCATGGCATTTAAAATGCAAAGAGGCAGGTGAAAAAGCCGGTGTTCCGATGCCAAAACAGGAAGAAATAGTATTTACTAATTTTATAAGGGGGTAATATATGAAAAAAATATTATTTTTAATAATCATATTATCCTTTATATTACAAAGCACATGTTTTGCTTTGGCACAGAAAAATAAAGGAGAAACAAAAATTATGACTAAAATAGTACAAACGGCAGGCAGAGATAATTTAGGAAACTTTGCACCTGAATTTGCACATTTTAATGATGATATTTTATTTGGAGAAAACTGGAACAATCAGAATATTTCAACAAAAACAAGATGTATTATAACGGTTGTGGCCCTTATGTCACAGGGTATAACAGATTCTTCTTTAAAATATCATCTTCAAAACGCAAAAAATAACGGGGTAACAAAAGAAGAAATTTCCGCAATAATTACAAATACTGCCTTTTATGCAGGATGGCCAAAAGCGTGGGCAGTTTTTAATCTTGCAAAAGACATTTGGAATGACAATACACCTGTCTTAACAGAAAAAGATAAATATGCACAGACAATAATGTTCCCGATAGGAAATCCAAATGATGCTTATGCAAAATATTTTATCGGACAGAGTTATATTGCCCCTGTTTCAACTTCGCAGGTAAAAATTTACAATGTAACTTTTGAACCGAAATGCAGAAATAATTGGCATATTCACAAAGCAAAATCAGGCGGCGGTCAAATGCTGATTGCAGTTGGAGGCAGAGGATATTATCAGGAATGGGGGAAAGAACCCATTGAAATGAAACCGGGAGATGTTATAAATATTCCTGCGAATGTAAAACACTGGCACGGAGCTGCTCCAGATTCATGGTTTTCACATTTAGCAGTAGAAATTGACGGGATTGAAACCTCAAACGAATGGCTCGAGCCCGTAAATGATGAAGAATATGAGAAAATTTCGCCATAACAAGAAGTTTTTCTAAACTCTTCCGTAGCAGTCTTCATAGCGGATTATATCATCTTCTGATATATAATCCCCTTTTTGAACTTCAATAATTTTTAATTCCTCATCATAAGGATTTTGTAAAGAATGTTTTGCCTGAAGCGGAATATCAATACTGTCACCGGCATACAGGTGAAATTCTTTGCCGTCCTTTATTACAAGTGCTTTACCTTCTAATACAACCCAATGTTCCGAACGGTGATTATGGGATTGTATTGATAATTTTTGTTTTGGTAATACACAAATTGTTTTTGTCAGGTATCCTTTTCCACCATTCATACAAGTATAATAGCCCCATGGGCGAAATACGGTCTTATGCAATTGTGTTGTATCACTTTGCTGAGATTTTAATTTTTCGTATATTTTTTTAACATCCTGTGTTTTATCCATTTTGCAAGCCATAATCGCATCTTCTGTTTCGACGATTACAACATCTTCCAAATCTGCAACCGCAACAAGTTCTTTTTGAGAATAAATAAATGAATTTTTCACATTCTCGGTTATTACTTTCCCTTCCAAAACATTTCCGTTTTCATCTTTAGTTTTTACATTATACAAAGACTGCCAAGAACCTAAATCATTCCAATCAGATTGCAATTCAACAAGCGCAATCCTGTCAGATTTTTCCATAATGGCATAGTCTATTGAAATTGACGGCATGTTTTCATAAATACCATATTTAATTTTATCCGCAGTAAAATCAAGGTCTTTCAAATTTAAATAAATTTCAGGTGCATATTTTTGGAATTCTTCCATAAATACGGAAATTTTACCCATAAAAATTCCGCCGTTCCAATAATAATTCCCCTCGCTTAAATACTTTTTAGCAGTATCAATATCAGGTTTTTCAACAAATTTATCTACCATATTTCCGTTTGCTTTAATGTATCCGTAACCTGTTTCCGGATAAGACGGTTTGATGCCAAATGTAACTATGTAACCTTTTGAAGCGAATTCAATTCCGGCTTCGACTGTTTTATTAAATTTCTCAATATCTCTTATTAAATGATCTGACGGAACAATAAGAACTATATCATCAGTGTTATCGTTTTGTTTAAAGTATTCAAGAGTACACGCAATTGCAGGTGCGGTATTTTTACCCAAAGGTTCTGCTATAACTTTATTGTCTTTGTCAATTTTATTCAGTTGAAGTTTGATATCAGAATAATGCTTGACATTAGTTACGGTAACAATATCTTTACCTTTTGAAAATTCTTTTAATCTTGTGAAAGTTTGCTGTAATAAACTGCAATCATTATCAAGACTCAATAACTGTTTTGGATACATATCTCTTGACAAAGGCCATAATCTGCTTCCCGAACCACCTGCAAGTATAATTGATTTCATCATTTTCTCCCTTAAACCTATATGCTTATTTTATCATAAGAATTTTGTTTTTTATTCTTATGTAACAAAGTTTATAGAAAAAGGGGAATAATAACAATATGGAGAATATTATACTTTTTTTTTAAGAATTTGGAAGAAATTTAGTCCAAAATACGACTTTGAACCTGTTTTATTAATTTATCGTATTTATCAACGGGCAATCCTATTTTTTTTTGCCCAATACTTGATATTAGAATATATTTGTATTTCAACACGTGCCTTGCCCAAATCATCAAAACCGAGATTATCGGCATTCTTAATAAATTCGTCTTTTTGGCATTCCATTATATCAATTTGCTCACGTACAAGATGTTCTATTGGCTTATTCATTTTTTCCGCCTCTTTTACTTGCCGAACAATTTCTTGGCTTCTTGCCACTAATTCTGGTGAATATTTCATAATAAAAACTCCTTTAAATCTTTAAAAATTCTATATGATTTATATATGGATGTAATTTTTCTATTGGTATTTCAGTAACTTCAGCATATGCATGAGGATTACCAATTTTTACCATTTTAGTACTTTCATTATAACCTAAAATTGAATAAGCGTGACTAGAAACTAAATTATATTCAGGTAATAATGCACTCTCAGCGGCAGATGCAGGTTTTGGCTTTGTGCCAAAAGCAAAAATATAATTTTGATCATTTGCATACTGTTTTAGAATAAACTCAGTACTTTCAATATCAACATCACGTATTGCCAATGCTTTATCAGAAAAATCCGAAAAATATTTATCTAATAAAAACATTTTTCCTCTACCATCAGTACGACTTAATGGATACATAAATATTTGACCGGTCTTCGGATTTCTATATGGTATGCTATCTCTCAAAGATAAACTTGAATATGAATTTGAATTGACTAGGCGATTATTCTTTCTAACTTTGAAGGTAACTAAATCCATAATAGAACCTTGTCCAAAAACATCACCCATTGCCTGTAATGCATGTCCCCAAGCTGCACGCTGCATTACATCATCAACAGCTTCAATGCTAGGATAATCAACAACTGTTACTTCTCTTAATGCAACACGAGCGTTATATGGAGTGGCATAAACAGGCTCTATTCCAAGCCTTTTGTAAACTCCTGTAAATCCAAGTTCCTCAAACTTTTTATCTCCGTTAAAGAATTTACTTTTAAAGGCTCTGCCGTTAAAATAAAATTATTAATATATCAGAACATTGATATATTTATTATAATGCACTGACAGGGCGCATATTAAACATCCATTCAGGCATGCCGAAATCAATCAGCATTTGTTTAAATTCAGGAGAGTATTTGCTCATATTACCCTCTGATGCAACAGCAATAAATTCTTTTGTATTATTGAATGCATATGAAATATGTTCATCAGAAATTCCAGCATTTCTAAATTCCTGCACATATTTCTGATTAAATAATCCAGTATCAGGAACTTTTACTTCTTCCCCATTCTTAATAATCTTCTTCATAGGGAAAATTTCATCTAAATTGTATTTTTCGTCAATCCAAATTCCTCTTTTTAAATCATTAGTATGAGTCATTTCATGACGCATTGCATAACGTGTATTTCTTTCCGTCATTTCTGCAAAAGAATTTGCCCCACTTCTTGCGGACTCAGAAAATGCTGCTGCGACTCCTTGACCATAAGCCCTTGTAACATCATACCAATCAACTTTGGCTCCACTAAAGTCCATTACAGGAGGTAATTTTGCTTGACCATTACTTGCTTGCATCCATTCATTTAATTCGTTATCAACATATTTTAAAGTTGCTTTCGCTTCACTGTTATTGAAAGATAACAATACTTTAACTCCGTATTTTTCGTTTATATTACGGCATTGATTAATTATATCAGGAGAGAATACATGCATATCTTCCAAGAATTTTACATAATAATTATCATATAAATAATTTGATATTTCTGTATCCGGATGATTTTTTAAATATTGTCTTATACCATGAATTTTATCATCCATAGCAACATCCATTCTTAACCCATTAATTTTTGCTCTATATTTTGAATCAAGTTGATTTAAAAAATTAGAATGTTTTGGAGATAATAGCATTTTTGGATCAGTAATGCCATTCGCTTTCATATATTTGTGCAGTTCAGCGTTGTAGGATAAAGATCCCCATGCGCCATTATTCTTATAAATTGCATAATGACCATTATAAGCATTAATTGCATCCATTAAGTCAATCAATTCATCATGATTTATCCTAATATTATGTGATAAAGATTCCTCTATTAATTGTTGAATCTTTTTATCTTCAATAAATCCATATACTTCATCTAATTGTTCATATAGGTCTATTTGTGCTATATTAGGATTTTTACCATTAATATATGCCTTATATATCAGTCCTTTTTTGTTTTCTATGTGATTAATAAATTTATTCATATCTGTTTCAAAACCATTATATATACCACCACTTTCTCGTAGTTCTCTTGCTATATCTTTTTTGACATATTGCTGTATTTCAGTATTTTCAATATGATTAACTTTATGACACATAGATTCTAAAACTTTAAGGTCATCATTATCATATGAACACAATGATTTTGATAATACTGATTTGAAGAGTTCATCATTTGAATTCAAAATAGCTTCAAGATTGGCTAAATTCGCATCATTTATTAAAAGGGATTTAATTTCTTTTATATTATCTTTATTTACTACTTTCGCTATTCTTATAAGATCAGTACGTGATATCAAATTCTGATCATTTGCAATTTCAACAATTAAATCAAGATTTTCAACATTACCTTCTATATTATCAAGTAAATGTTTCATTCCAGACTTGACAACTTGAATATCACTTACACCATCTAATTCCTGAAATCTTTTATTGATTGTTTTTACTGCTTCCTGTATTTCTTCTGGAGTTTTTGGTTTAACAACTTCTGAAGTAGTCGAATGTAATTTCATTTCTTGTTGATTTAAAAGTTCGGTCAATTGTTTCTTTTCGGTTGCTGAAAGATTAGTATCATTTGTAATTCTTGTACGGAATTGAGCAATATCTTCCTGTTTTTGTATTTTTATAATGCTTCTGTCATATTCAGCTTTTGTCATAACAGGAGTTTCAGCTGCCGGGACAGTTGGTTCAGGATGCGGAGCTGCTGTCGGATTTTTTAAAGCGTTTAGTTCTTCCAATTTTTTGCTGCGGACATCTTGCAATTTTTTAAGGTCAGCCTGTAATTTTGAAGTATCTTCACCAGCTCTTGCATTTTTTATTCTGTTTTCAAGGCTTCTGATTTTTTTATTCAAACCGCCAATTTGATTTTCAAGGTTTCTGATTTCTGTTCCTGCACCTTGTGGTTTAACCTTAGTAGTAGTTGCCAAATTTTCAAGTCTGTGAGCATCTGCATATTCTTCTGCAGCTATTCTGTTGTTTTGATCAATTGCAATCCGTTGTTCTTCAGTTGGTGCCACATATCTGTGTTCTTCAGTGTATGCTCTAATTTCTGATTCTGTCGGAACATCTGCACGAGCTTCTTCAACAAGTCTTCTTTTGTTAGCATCAAGCATACTTGCATCGCCTCCACGAGCGACATTAGATGCTGTTGTCCTTGTTGGGACTGGTGTTGCGGCTTCAAGTCTGTTTGCACGAATTCTATTTATTCTTCTGGCACGTGTGGCTTTACTTACATATTGAATTCCACGACCGACACCTCTTCCTGCAGCAGCTATAACTTTGCCGGCTCCGGGAATTGCAGCACCAAATGCCGCATCTTCTGTAGCTCTAACTGCAATATTTGTCATTACTTCAGCTCTTGTTGACGTTGGAGTAACAGCAGTTTCGTGCTCAATCATCATTGCAGTTCCTTCAACAACGGCAGTTGAGCCTCCGGCTACTACTGCGGTTGCTACAACACCTGTTGTTGACACAGGAGCAGTTGCTACTACAACAGGAGCCAATACTATCGCCATCTTAGTATATTCTTGTGCTTCTTCATAACTTTCAGCTTCAGCTGCAAGTTTTTTCAATTGCTCTTGACATCTTGCAGCCTCTTGCTCAAAGGTTATAACTGTACCATTACTGTTTCTTAACAAACCTTGAGCCGCAAGTTCTAATCTGCGATTCATTTCTCTGGTTTGTCTATAAACATTTCTATATTCTCTCCTTGTATTACCAAAATTCCCGGCATCACGAACACCATCCGCAAAAGAACTAAAAGAACCTTCTGCATCAACTTTCATTTGAAAATCACGCCCAAGTTGATTTACGTGTGCAGAAAATTCTCCTAAAGATTCCATATATTTTGCTCTTAATGTTTCTATTTCGGCAGGATCTGTTACCGGCCTTCTGTTATAAGCATAAGTTTCATCATAAGCATAGAATTCAGGGGTTGCATTTCCGATTTGTTCTGCTTCTTTCAATATAGATTCAAAACTTATAACAGTATTACCTTTAGCATAATTTCTATTTTGAATTGCAGTTCTCAATACCTTAATTTGAGAAGGGTCATTCTGCGCTACTCTGGCAGTTAATTCCCTGAACAAAATTTCTTCCTGAATACGAATTTCTTGACCTTCCAAACCACCTGAAGCCGCCCCGCCATGAGAACGGCGATCAATTCTGTCTGCCAATCTTAAAGCGAGATTAGACGCCATATTAGCATCCATAGAAAGCCCACCATACACATATGCACGAGCTATAGCCATATCTTGCGCTTCTTGATTACCCTTCATTTGATGCAGAGCATCGTTAAGAGTTAACACGTTTCCACCCAAATCTCCACTCCCTGCAATGATTGAAAGTTCTTCATAAACTGCAGGGTCATCACTCTGGAACAGATTTAAAGTATTTCCTGTTTCTCTTGTTCTCAATACAGCTTCTTCGGCATTTATGAATGCGGGAGACTCAGGATACAACATCCTGTTACTTGCCTCAACATGTTCAAGATCCAATTTTCTTGTATTCACAGATCTTGACATGTTAACAATAAATGTTTCCTCAGGCGGTTCACCTGTAACATTAGCTGAAAGATTATTTGCTTTTACATAATCGGCACAACGTATTCTAAAACATTCCATTGCCGGATTGACTATTATCCCATGTTCATCGACATAATAATCGGCAACACCCTTGGAATTCCCAATAGAACTCATCAAATTATGAGCAGTCAATCTGTAATCCTCATCATCAAAATTACGATAACCGGCTATTTTATCACCATCTTTGCCATAATACTGAGCAAACATCATCCTATCAATGAGATTGTTGATTTCTGCCTGATCGCCTAAACTGTTAGGATCAAGCATAGGTTTGCCATTGGCATCAAGTTTTAATTCCCCGTTTTCATCACGCAAATATTGTGCCTGAGCGTAAGCACCTGATTCGATCCATGAAACTATAACTCTATCAACTGCAGCCGTACGATAGCCAGCCAATTTACCGGTTTCATCCCCAATAACACCTCTCATATAAGAACCTTCATCCGCTTCAATCTCAGGATGAATAGAATGAATTGAACGTTCAGCAGCTAATCTGTCAGCCGGGCTTGTACAAAGTTTTAATGCATCCATTACGTCATCTTCATGAGTTGTATTGATAAGACCAAACATTGTATTTTTGCCGTGAAGTTCATAATTGACTTCGTGTGCACATATACGACCAATAGCCGCTGATGTTGCTTCATGAGTACCAAACCCTCCAGCATTTGCAACTATTCTTGTAAGTTGTCTACCGTTAGAACGAGGACCGTTACCTTCAATTAAATATTGTTCAAAAGGAGATAAGCCGGTTCTTGCAACTTTTGTTCTCCCGTCAGATAAAGTGACAAAATTATCTCTTGTATCAGAATAATCATCAGAATATACTCTATCTAATGCTCCTTTCATTTCAGAGAATGAAACTCGACTGATTACGCCACTTATATCAGGTGTATTATCAAAAGAACGAATATATCCTTCTTCTTCACCTGCTTCATTAACTATGCCCTCATTAATCAATGTTCCTTTCGCGCCTACTTTAAATTCCCATAAATTACCATCAGCGCTGCGTGTTTGAACAAATTTTTGTCCGTTTCTATCAACTACTTTCATTCTGCCATCTTTTATAGCCTGATCACGTTTTTGCGGATCATTGTAGATATCTCGGACATCATTTGCTCTCATTTGAGGTTTTTCTAAATAAGATCTGATTGCTCTTGCATCTGCATCCAAATAGGTATTAAGATTTACTGCGCCTTGATTTAGTAGTTTACCGTTTTCACCGATTTTGAATGCCCAAAGTCTGCCGTCATTGCCGCGGGTATATACGACTTTATCGCCATTTACTATAGAAATGTGCATTTGA
>CADAYE010000012.1 GCA_902792085.1 uncultured bacterium
GGGATAAAAATACATATCAGATGTTTCAATACTTCTAAAACCTTTAATAGAAGAGCCATCAAGCATTATTTCATTATTCATTGCACTTTCCAATTGCTCAGATGGAATTGATAAGTTTTTCATTGTTCCGTTTATATCGCAAAATTCAAGTTTTATAAATTCAATGTTATTTTCTTCAACAATTCTTTTAATTTCTTCTTTAGTCAGTGTCTTTTTGTAATCAATAATACATGCTGTACTCATAATATTTTCTCCTTTATCATGAGTTAAATTATATATTGATATATTTTTAAAAGTCAAAAACCATAGGAATTACACGAATTGTAAAGTTTTATAAAATTAATAAAAATTTTCGAATTATATAATTTATTTAATTTGTTTTGGGTAAATTTTTAGTCTTTTTTATATATTTTGAAAATTTTGACAAAAATTTATAAAATTTCTGCAAATTTTATAGCTTCTTTACGTTTCTTAATGTTAATAATTTGTTTGTTATTCCATTCCCAAAATTTCTCTTTCAATTTGTCTAACAATATCCGGAGTTAAGCCTTTCTTTTCAGTTTTTTGTTCCGATTGCAGAGATTCCGTATATTGTTTTACAAGCGGAATGTTTTTCAGAATATTTATCAATGAATAAATTTCCGGTGGTGGTGTTTTTTGATTGTTATCAATATCCGCAGAAATTTTATTCATCATTTTTCTTGCAAATTCCAAAAGTTCTTCACTAAATTTATCTTTATTGTGTTCCGCATCAAACCGCTTTTTATCCCAGTTGTATTCCTTTTTCCAATAAAAAAGTATCCTGCGGGAAAGTCCGAGTTCCATTCCAATCTCCGCCAGAAATTTTTTATCGTATATGTACATGCGTTCGGCTTGTGCCAGTTGGTTGTATTTTGTCATAGTTATGCCTCCATAATAATTCTATCTAATGTAAAATTTGTCTTATCAGATAATCTCCGAACCTGAAAATTACAAGTTCTATCAATTATTCCGAGATTTTGAAAATATTTAATCATCTGATTTAGAAGTGCTAATGTGTTTTTCAAAACTTTTGGTGGTAAATTTCTACTTTTACAAAAATAATAAAATTCATGAATATCGTTACAAGTAATATCATTTAAATTTTTATTTTTGAAAAATGGAGAAATATAGTATTTTAACATTCTGCGATATCTCCTGTAAGTATTATATTTACAATTGTTTTTGACATAATTTTCCAAAAAATAATCAATCGCAGCATCAATTGTAATAATCTGATAATTTGTGGTTTGTTTTGTGCAAATAATATATTCTTGCCTTGGCTTTTCTTCCTGATATTTATACAAACCCTGTTCAAATACCAATTTATTCTCGTTCAAAAGGCGTTCAAGTTGTGTTTTACAATCACATTCAGCTATCATTTCAATTTCATCTAAGGTAAATTCTTTTAAGTGTTTGGCGAGCTTTTCTATGTTCATATAATCTGCTCCATAATTTCTTTTGTAATTTCGGTTAAATTATTGTCTTTGGCAAATGTTTCCATTTGATTTATAAGCTGAACAATTTGCCTAAATCTATTAAATTTTGAGTGGATATACTCAACAGTATCGGGTGTAAATGGTATTTCGGATAATTGGCTTATAATTTGTCTAATATCATTTACTCCAAAAGTTTCAAATTTTAAAATCTCTGAAAATCTGTCATAAAGGTGTCTGTACCTTTCGAGCTTTCTGTGTGCCAAGCCCATTCCGATAAAAATTATCGGACAGTTGGTTTCATCGTGGATATCTCGCAAAGTTTCAATGGTTTTGTAATTATTCATAAGGTAGTCAATCTCGTCAATAAAAATGACTTGCGGATTTTGTTTCAGCTTTTTTACAACGATATTAAAGTTATCCGAAGTCAAAAATCTCGGTATTTCATCAAGCTCTTTAACCATTTCTTCAAGCAGCCATCTGCCTGTCATAAGATTTGATGCTCTTAAATAAATCCCGTCATATTTGCACGTAAGCCATAAAGCAGTCTGTGATTTTCCAAGTCCCGGCTCACCATAAACCAATCCCATTTTTGGAATATTTTTTGGTTTGTTTATCAGATTTTCAACAAGTCCGATAAAGTTTTTGACGTTCTGAGTTTTCACAAAAATCTTATTCATAAAGCAATTTATACTCCTTTGTATTTTTAAATTCCGTTATCCAAGAATTATTCGGATCGTTTTTTATCAGGTACTCATATTTTTCTGAATTATTTTTGAACAGCATTTGAACCCTTTTTGAATCCGTTTTGAACGGGGTTTGAAGGGGTAAATGAGAAATAGCTTGTTCTACTTGGGTTTCAAGCAATTTTATATCCTCACATTGAAGATATTTTTTGACAGATTCTACAGTTTTCTTTTTTAGCTGGCGCTGCTTTACAATTTTTTGTTTGTAATCTTCATAATCTTTGACATCACCAAGTAATTTTGCCATCGGGTGCGTTTCTGATACTCTTTCTGCGGTGCATAAATATTCGCCTTTAGGGGTGTAAACTTTAATGCTAGTCAGGTCAAAAAGGTTGTATTTTATAAGAACTTTGCTCTTAAAACCGTATAATCTTTCATCAAAATAATCACAATTCAAAAACCTGATACCATTCCGCTGAATTGTTTTTACTTTGGTTGCAAGCATTAAATTATCAAGAATACTAATATCAATATTTTGTCTTTTTCTTTCGGATAATACTTCTGCTATTGTTTTATCCGGAGCATTTGGACAAGGTTGAGAATTCTTAAAACTCAGCCACATATCAATCATTTTTATAGTTTCTTCAATAGTTGGAATAAAATCATTATGAAGATTCTTATGGAATTTTTCATTCCGCATCATAAAAGCAGGTTTATTATTTATTGATGAACCAATATAACTCGGTAAAAGTTTTTCAAAACCTTCCTGAAATTCTTTGAAAAATCTTTCTATAACTTTGGCTCTTGCGTTATATGGTTGTGCAAAAACTGTTTCTATGCCGAGTTTTGAATACAACCCCTGAAATCCTAATTCAGTGAATCCTTTGTCATCGGTAAAATATTTTGCCCTGAAAGCTCTCCCGTTATCCTGATATACGACTTTAGGTATCATATCAAGATTTATAATTGCATTCCTGAGAGCCGATGCTATACACTGCGTATTTTCTTCAAGCATAATTTCATAACCGACTAACGCTGTTGATTTCCAATCCAAAAATCCGACTAATGTTGCTCGGCAGGGTTTACCTGTGAATGGATTTATTACTTGAAACGCTAATTTATGCCCGTCGGCTACGAGAATATCCCCGACTTCTAGCAAACTTGCATCACGTTTTATGTAGGGTTCGACTTTATCCGATAATGCTTTTTCTCCGTCACGAGATAGAATCCATTTGTCGTAATTATTATCTTTAAACCATTTTGCATATCTTCTGAATGTAATATCAGCAGGAATAAAACTTTGTCCCTGCTCTTTTAATCTGTATTTTGTTAATGCGATTGCTTTTCCGATTGAAATTCTATTCGGGTGCAAAAGCAACCCCATAAATATTTTTATTTCTTCATCATTTAGTACAGTTCTATAATCATTAACACTACTGTATTTATATTGTGGCAAAAGTTTTGTATAATCTTCTGTTCCGTTTAGCATCGCATACCAGCGGTGCAAACTTCCACGAGATATTTCCCCTAAAATTTCAAAAAGGTGAGAATTTGAAGTATTATGCAATTTCACAAAATCATAATCGGCTTGGAGTTTATTTTGAGATTTCTTCCTAAACTCAAGCCATTGATGAATAATGTCTAATCTTGCTAAAGCTATTTGTTTACATTTTTCTGGAGTAAAATCTGCCATGTGAGTTTTCCTTCGCTCTCACATTAATCGCTCTTGTTCGCAGAAACATCAAGTCCTAAATCTCAATATCAGAGACATTTAGACACATATCAGAATGGAAGATAATTTATTTTTGCACTATATTGCAATTTATTGCACTCCGCTTAAAGTTAAATTCCATGCTAAATAGACCCTGAAACAAGTTCAGGGTGACAAGTTTTTGGTGCAAAATAGTGCAAAAAATAGGACAAAAGTGCAAGAATAGTCCGGTAAATCTCTACACTATAAATCTGCCTCAAATCCCCGACAATTCGGCATCATAGCCAAGAAAAACGCATCTAAACTGTCCTGAAAACCTATAGTTGAACATAATTTAAACGGCTGGATTGCTTCACTTCGTTCGCAATGACAGATAACAAAAAAGCCGATAGCGAGACTCGAACTCGCGACCTGCTCATTACGAATGAGCTGCTCTACCAACTGAGCCATATCGGCTTTTCTATACTAATAGTTTAACAAAATGCAAAATAAGTGTCAAATAAAAAGGCAGACATCTGTCCGCCTTTTTAGATATGTATCTTGTTTCAGGCAATTGTTTGGCACACTAACTATCTGAATCTGTGTTTGCCTTTTCTTGTTTATCAAAACACTTGTTGTCTGCGTCCCATGTGTATTCATTGCCATCTGCATCTTTCCACTTACCATCATCACTTTTTGTTAATGGTGGTTTGTGAGTTTTTGCCTTTGCTTCAGGAGTATCCGCTGTTTCAGTGGTCGTTACATCAGCAAGTTCGCTTAACTGTGTTTTTACATCATCATATTTACCGTTAGCAACAATTTTTCCATCCTTTGCTGCCGTATAAGTGCCATCTTTTTCTTGGCGTATTACATAACCCTTTCCGCCAAAAAAGGCATTCAAGTTGTCTAAATCAGGGTTCTTTTGTTCACTTGTGCCTTGGGAAGTAGTCGCAACTTGGGCAGTATTCAAATACGCATAAGCATTGTTATTCCAACCTAAGAAATTATTCAAACCATACATGCTACCACCAAGTCCAAACCTGCCACAACCGAACAGACTTTCATTTAAACCGGTCATAAAGCCCCAAAATCCTGATGGGCCATTTTTTATATTAATATTTTCAGTAATGCTTACATTTCCGCCTCGCGGCATCATAAAACCGCCGCTTCGAAAACGAAAATGCTGAGGTATAAATTGATCATGTGCTCTGAAAAAATTAAAATAAGACATTGTTCTCTCTCCATATTACTTCTTTGTATATATAAAGTATTTTTATTATGTCTTATTTCAATAATGGAAAATTTTGTAATATTTGTTTACAAATAAAAAGGCAGACTTATGTCTGCCTTTTTAGATATGTATCTTGTGTCAGACAATTGCCTAACCACTGACTTTTATTTAAATTGTATATTGGTCTGCTAAGCCTGCACTTTCTAATTGTGCTCGTAAATTATCCGCAAGTATTTCCTTAAAACGAGCCTCAGTTGTACCAACTATTGCATGCCAACCGTTTTGCTCTGCCTTAAATGAATGGAATTTACCTTTACTATCTGTAAACTGAATTACTGCTTCGCCTGAGAAACCTATTGTACCGCCAATAGGTGAAGTCTTTTTCCTAATATTCCACTTGATTGGAAGTTTTGTTATATGTTGATTATTTGTACTTGTGACTGGTGAACCAGCACTATTTCCTTGTGCTCTTGTAGGCCTACGCCTTGATGTCGGTGTAGTGGTATTGTTAGTTGTAGTGGTATTGTTAGTTGTAGTGGTATTGTCAGTCGTCGTTGTTGGCGTGTCGTCTGCTGGTGTTGTTGGGTCCGCAGGTGTTTCAACTTTATCAAAACACTTGTTGTCTGCGTCCCATGTGTATTCATTGCCATTTGTATCTTTCCACTTGCCATCATCATCCTTTGTTAATGGTGGTTTGTGAGTTTTTGCCTTTGCTTCCGGAGTGTCTGCGGATTCATCAGTTGTTGTTGCATCTGCAAGTTCGCTTAACTGTGTTTTTACATCATCATATTTACCGCTGCAACAATTTTTCCATCCTTTGCTGCCGTATAAGTGCCATCTTTTTCTTGGCGTATTACATAACCTTTTGAACCAAAAAAGGCATTCAAATTATCTAAATCCGGATTCTTTTGGTCGCCTGTACCTTGCGAAACTGCTGTCTGATGGGAATTTAGCAAACCGAAAATTCCGCCGCCCATGCCTAATCCGCCACCAAGTCCAAACATACCGCCGCCAAACAGACCTTGACTTAATCCGGTCATAAAGCCCCAAAATCCTGACGGGCCATTTTGAATATTAACATTTTCGGTGTAAGAATAGTTTCCGCCGCCAAACATACCAATCTGTGGCATTGGTCTGTGATAACAATTTGTTCTCAACGGACCGTTTGGCATAAATCTTAAATTAAAGGCTCTGCCCAAACCATATAAACTCATAAGCATGTCTCCTCTTGTATTTACTTTCGATTAAATATATAAAGTATATAAAGAGTATATAATTGCTTATATAATGAAAATTGTTTACAATTTGTTACAATAACTAAACATTAAGTTTAGGCAATTATATATTATTTATCACTAAATTTTGGCAAAACGGATATCCCTAACGGGGAATCACCCACCCAAATTTCTAAATTTCACATTCTGTTCAATTTGAAATTTCTCCCTCCCTCACGAGGTGTGGTAACTCCTTTATAGTTACCTAATTTTATTTGAGACAAAAGATAAAATAAAGTCATATCTTGGCTTATCGTTTAAATACCACCAGCCGATTAGGGCTTCAAATGCTGTTGCCTGTCTGTACTCATGCTGAATATTTTTTCTGCCGACAGGGATGGGCAAATTTCTTGCTCTTTTAGCAAGTTCAAGTTCTTCGTCTGTTAAATTCGGCTCTATGTAATGCAATAACTCACATTGGAACTGCGTTTTGACCATTGAAGTTGTTAATTGATGCAACTTTTTTGCGTTATTGGTCATAAGAATTGTCTTTTCACGGATAAACAATTCCCACACAGCATCGCCTAAATACGCATAATTTCTTAAATTAATTTCCTGCATATATGAATTTTACTACAAAATAGCCTGTTGTAGTATTTAACAAGTAAAAAATTTATGAGAAGTTATTTTAATGAGATATTTTTTTATTATTTTAATTTTGTTTAGTCAAATATATATCAAAGCAATTGCGGATGTAGAAAATATTGATTTTACCCCTTTATATTATAATGTATTAGACCTGAATAAAGAGCAAATTTCGCAATTTGATAATGGAAACGAGAATATATTGGATAAAAGACAAAAAGCACAGTATCGAATCTTAAAACATCTTGAAAAACACGAAAAAAAACAAAAATCGAAAGATTATTACAAATCAAACCCGAGAATGAGTGTTTTTGGAGATTTAAAAAAGAAATAGGGCTATGTTTATAGTAAAATGAAATTGAGTACAAACCCTCACCAGCATTTGTACGGCTCATACTTCTCCCTGCAACTGCTCCCTTTCACAAAGGTAGAGGGGGAAGAAGTCTAAAAAAGGAAGATTATGAAAAAAGTTTATATAGAAACAATGGGATGCCAAATGAATAAGTCTGATACAGAACGCATGCTCGGCATGTTATACAATTTTGGCTATGAAGAAACAACAGAACCCAAACAAGCAGATTTATTGATGGTAAATACCTGTTCAATAAGACAGTTAAGCGAAGATAAAGCATACAGTTTAATCGGTTTGTGGGGGAAATGGAAAAAGAAAAGACCTGAATTGAAAATCGGATTTTGCGGATGTGTTGCACAACAAAAGGCACAACAGATATTCAAACGAGCACACTATGTAGATTTTGTACTCGGCACACACAAAATTTATTCGTTACCAAATATAATAAAAAAAATAGAACAGGGTGAAAAAGTTTGTGAATGTGAAGAAACACATTCAACTGAGGATAATGAAGCTGTAAAATATAATATTAATCGTGTAAAATCTGTTAATGCATGGATACCTATAACTGAAGGCTGTAACAATTTCTGCACATATTGTATCGTTCCGTACACAAGGGGGCGCGAGCGTTCAAGACTACCCGAAACAATATTGAAAGAAGTCAAGGATGCACTAAGCTCAGGGTTTAAAGAAATTACTTTATTGGGGCAAAATGTTGACAGTTACGGTAAGGATTTTAAAGACAGGAATTACAGACTTGCGGATTTACTGCGTGAAGTAAACTCAATAGAGGGTCAATTCAGAATCCGCTTTGTAACATCTTACCCGACAGATATCACAGATGAACTTATACAGACAACACTTGAACTTGATAAAGTTTGTGAATACTTCCATATTCCCATGCAGTCAGGTGACAGTACGGTTTTGAAAGCAATGAACAGACGCTATGACAGAGAAAAATACTTTGAGATAGCAAACAAAATAAGAAAAATGGTTCCTGATGTAACAATCACAAGCGATTTTATAGCAGGTTTTCCGGGAGAAACGGAAGAACAATTTCAAAACACCCTTTCTGCAATGGAAGAACTCTGCCTTGATTATTCAAATACCGCTGCCTATTCTCCAAGAGAAAAAACTGTTGCGGCAAAATGGACTGATAAATTTATTGATGAGGAGACAAAATTTGAGCGACTTGAAAGACTAAACGAACAAAACCGCAAGTGCTGTCTTGCTTCAAACAAAAAATTTGTCGGGCGAACAATGGAAGTCCTGATAGAAAATTTTGAAGAACACAAGGGCAAAAAAGTTATTTCAGGCAGGACAAGAAACAACAAAATTGTTCATATCCCATGCGAAAAAGATTTAACAGGGGAATTTATTAATGTAAAAATTATCGGCTGCAAAACTTGGTACCTGAATGGTGAAATCGTATAGCCTTTATTTTTAATGCTTTTGCTCTAATATATTAAGAAATGTAAACTTAATTTTAACAAAAAAGGCAATTATTTTAAAAATATATACTTTATATCTATGTAAGAGATAAGAGAGAGATTAAGCATTATGGCTACAGGACAATTCGGAACAATTATTAAACCATCAGCACACAGAAAAGGTGCAGTTAAGGAATTTCAATATTTGCAGCATAAAGACAGAAGAATGAGATTCAACAATGCTCAGGATCCGATTTATTACATCTTCGATTGTATCGAAAATCGTCCTGTAAGCAAGTTGGCAAAAGAATTTGTTGAAGATGCTATATTTGATACAATGAATTTTATTTCAAAAATGGTTGGATAATCATAAGGAAAAAGAGAAAAGAAAAAGTTTGGAAAAGGATAGGAAAAACATTAAACAAGCGGTCAAAAGACCGCTTTTTATTTTACATAAACTATATTAGTTTAGGTAACTATATACAATGTTACAGTAAATATGTCTGACATTGCGAGGAGGAAATGGCTTTCCGACGAAGCAATCCAGTTATTTCATCATTATCGACAAATTAAACGGCTGGATTGCCACGCCCTAACGGGCAGTTAAATTACCTTAGTTTATATTCCATAATATAATCATCCATCACAAAACCGTTACCAATATCAGTTACTACAGCGTTTACAATCTCAAATCCCCATTTTTTATAAGCATTTATACTTCTTTCGTTACTTTTATTTACTGTTAACAGAATTTTATTATATTTCTGTATTCTTGCACATTCTTTTATAAATGCGAAAGTTTTTGTGCCAATGCCCTGATGTCGAACTTCTTTTTTTAGGTAGAATTTTGATAAAAATAAATAATCATCTTTATTGGAAAGCCCTATATATCCAACCATTTGACGATTTAAATAAATATAATAATATGTATAGTTTTCGTTTTGAATTTGGTTTTCTATCGCATCTCTTGACTGAAATTTTTCAATCATATAGTCAATTTGGGCATCAGACAAGTATTCTTTCCAATATTCATGCCAAATTTGAGATGACAATGTAACAAGTTTATCAATATTAACGGCTTTTTCATATTTAATCATTTAATAACTCCTTAGATGGCTTAATCCCCCAATGAAGTTTGTTCCGCAAAACAGAATAAAAATCATTCCCGCTTAACAGTACAAGTTTTGCGCTAAATTCAGATTTATTTATCAAAATATCATCATTGGAATTAAATACTTCCTGCCCGTCAGCGCTTATGCAATATTTTTGACCTTTTATTTTTATTTTTGATGATGAAGGCACAACAATAGGCCTTGCGCTAAATGTATGAGGACAAATAGGAACAATCTCTAATACCTCAGAATCAGGCGACAAAACAGGTCCGCCAGATGCCATACCATAGGCAGTCGAACCGGTCGGAGTAGATACAATAAGCCCGTCAGCAAAATATTCACAAACAAATTTGTCATCTATTTCAAGAGAAAAATTTGTAGCACGAGAAGATTCAACCCCTTTTATAACAAAATCGTTTAATGCAGTATAGGCACCACATTCAAGCATTGTGCGGGTTTCAATTTTATAATCTTCTTTCATAATTTTTTCAAGTGCATTTCCCAAATCTTGAACCGAAGCCTGAGAAAGAAACCCCAAATGCCCGAGATTTATACCAAACACAGGGACATTAAGTTTTGAATAAAACCTTGCCGTTTTTAAAATTGTACCGTCTCCGCCTATTACAAAAACAAAATCGCAATCAGATTGCAAATCCTCCACACTAAAAACATTATATTTTGCATTGTAAAGATTGAGCAAATTTTTTAAAGTTTCAATTATACTTAAATAACCTGATATTTCAGAATTATAACAAATACCATAATAATTTTTCATACATTCAGTTTATACCAAATACACAAAAAAAGTAATAAAATAATAAAATGAGCGAAAAATTCTATGTATATATGCTTTTGACACAAGACAATACCCTATATTGCGGATACACTGACAATGTTGAAAAACGCTTTGAACTTCACAAGTCCGGAAAAGGAGCAAAATATACAAGAGCGCATAAACCGTTGAAAATTGTTTATACTAAGGAATATTCCTCAAAATCCGAAGCGCAAAAAGAAGAATACCGAATTAAACATAACTTAACCAGAAAAGAAAAATTGCAACTAATTTCTGCGTCAACCGCTAATAAAAATTTTAGGTAACTATATACAATGTTACAGTAAATATGTTTGTCATTGCAAGGAGTTGACAAAGTCAACGACGCGCGACAATCCATAATACATACAACAGCCAAACACAAACGGCTGGATTGCTTCACTTCGTTCGCAATGACATGTGACTGTACAATAGTATATAATTACTAAATTTTATATAAAAAGAGGGGGGATACACTAACTCCATTTTTGATAAAAATATTTTAACTCAAGGCTTTGCCGAAAGTTATAAATCTGAGAAAGGGTAAGGTTTGTTCCAAACCTTACCCTTCCCCATTGTGTATGAACTTAACTGTATTTTATCAGGCAATTGCCGAACCTGCACTATCACTATTTTAAATACAAAGTAGCATCGACATTTGCATAAATAGTCATATTGCCAACTTCAATATTTGTTGCTGCTTCAGGAACGGCTGCATCCATTGAAGCCCCTGACGCACGCATCAATTTCATATTTGCATAAGCAAAACTTACATTTCTTTGATTTAGAGAACAAGATGTATTTACGCTTTTATATCCTGCAACGCTCGTCCCTAAAGCACCTGCAACAGCATCCGCTCTGCCTTTAATCTGTTTTGCGGCAGTGGATAAAAGTTCTGCACATGCTTTATCTTTATTTGACAAAGAGAAATTCAATCTGTTCACATCAGTTGCACCCATTGAAATTGCCTTATCAATCAAAGATGAAACTTTGTCTAAAGATTTTGTATGAACAATTATATTATTTGAAACCTCATATCTGTCAAATACACGCTTATTATTTACATAATTATAAACAGGAGTAGCGTTGAAATTTGAAGTTTTAATGTAATCTCCGCCAGCAGTATTTATATTAGCCTTAAAGTATTCATATATTTTGTTTGAAATTTCCTTATTTTTTCTTGATGCTTCCTGCATCGCCTTTTTATCGGTTGTTTTAACGCTCACGGAAAATTCTACCGTATCAGGCGAAACTTCTTTATCTGTTGAATAAGATACAGACAAAGTACCTTTTTGACATGCAGGAGTAGAATCCGCACCAACAGGTAATGCCAAAGGTAATACAAACAATGATGCCGTTATAAAAGACACTGCAATAAATTTTTTCATAACTTTCTCCTTAATAAACTATTTTAAATTACCAATTTTTATATTTTCTTCATCATCTTGTTTTTCAGACATGGGTGAAGTCATCCCGTTCTTGTTATCAGATTTTAATGTTGCTTTATTAAATGTATCTCCACGCTTCATTATGGAATTGATTTTTCTTAAATCAGAACTTATACGAGCCTGTTTCATTATCATATTTAATTCCGCATCACTCAAAGAATCAGGTGTTTCAAATGATACGGGAAGTTTACCGTTAGAAATTATAAAGTATGAAACCGCAACAATTCCCCACAACAAAACGCCCTGAAAAAGACTTAATGTCGGGAATGAAAGCAAATTCACCAGATATTTGTTCCACAAATACATCGCAACAACTCCTGGAAAAACTACAAATCCCGCAAACAGACAACATACAATAAATGCTGTCATCACTAAACCTCTGAATCCGTTTATCTGAAAAATTTTCATACTACCTTAGTCCTTTTACTTTATCATTTCAAGAAAATCATTTTCTGTCAATATTATAACACCTAAATTTTGTGCTTTGTCCAATTTTGAACCTGCGTTTGATCCTGCAAGCACAAAATCCGTCTTTTTAGACACTGATGAAGATGTTTTTCCGCCATGTGATTTTATAATATCAGATGCTTCATCTCTTGTCATATTTTCTAAAGTACCGGTCAAAACGAATGTTTTACCTGACAATTTGTCTGATTTAGGCTTAGCCTTTGCACTCGGATTAATTCCCAATGTTTTTAATTCTTCGAGCAATTTTAAATTATTTTCGTTATGGAAATAATCATAAATTGACTTTGCTATAATTTCACCAATGCCTTCAACTTCTGATAACTGTTCCAAAGTTGCATTTTTTAGTTCATCAAGTGATAAAAATTCGCCTGTCAAAATATCCGCAGTTTCTTTACCGACATGACGAATTCCAAGAGCGGTAACAAGACGATTTAAAGGTCTTGTTTTGCTTTCTTGAATCGACATGTAAATATTTGATGCGGATTTTTCCTGAACCAAATCAAGCATCATTAAATCTTGCGGCAGTAATTTATACAAATCAACAGGATTAGAAATCATTTTTTTATCATAAAGTTGTCCGATTAAAGACGGACCGACCTTATCAATATCCATAGCCTCTTTTGATGCCCAATATTCGATTTTTGCACACATAAGACTTTCACAGTCAGGATTTGAACAATATAACCCAACTTGTCCCTCTTTTTCTATCAAATCGCTGCCGCAGGCAGGACATTTTGTCGGGGGCAAATACAAAGGTAAATTTTCATGTTCAGAGGTTTCAACAACTTTTATAACCTTTGGTATAATTTCTGCCGCTTTCATAATCAAAACCTCGTCACCTATACGAATATCAAGCCTTTTAATTTCATCAAAATTATGCAGACTTGCTCTTGATACAGTTGACCCTGCAAGTTGAACAGGCTCTAATACCGCAACCGGAGTAACTACACCTGTTTTACCGGTATTAAGTTCAATATCAAGAAGTTTTGTTTTAACTTCTTCAGGGGGGAATTTGAATGCCGTTGCCCACTTTGGCGCTCTTGCGGTAAACCCTAAATCTTTTTGAATTGCAATATCATTGACTTTTATTACAACCCCGTCAGTTGCATAATCAAGGTCAAACCGCTTTGAATCCCACTCATGCAGGTACTCAATAACCTCTTTAATATTTTTTACAAGCCTTATGTTTGGATTAACTTTAAATCCGAGTTGTTTTAGACGTTCTATACTATCATAATGAGTTTTGTAAGTTTTATCCGCATCATCTTCAAATATTGCAGTATATGTAAACATTGACAAGTCACGCTTTGCAGTAATTGTACTGTCTAATTGCCTTAACGAACCGCTTGCTGCATTACGGGGATTTGCAAAAACTTTTTCACCTGTTTCAAGTGCCTGAGCGTTTAGCTTTTCAAACGAAGATTTAGGCATATAAATTTCACCACGAACCTCAAGATTTTTGGGTTCAAAAAGCTTTAAAGGAATTGCTTTAATAGTTTTTAGGTTTTGAGTAATATCTTCGCCTGTTACCCCGTCCCCTCTTGTTACCCCTCTGACGAAAACTCCGTTTTCATAAGTCAAAGCAATTGCAAGTCCGTCAATTTTAAGTTCGCATACCAGTTCAAGTTCTCTGTCATACTCCTTGCAAACTCTTTCGTACCATTTTTCTAAATCATCGGAATTGTAAGAATTATCAAGACTGTACAAACGATATTTATGTTTATGAGGGAAAAACTTTTCACTGACAGAACCAACCCTTTGAGTCGGAGAATCAGGAGTTTTAAACATCGGATATTTTTCTTCCAATTCTTTTAATTCTGCAAAAAGTTTGTCATACTCAAAATCTGTCAAATATGGGTTTTCATTTACATAATACTCATAATTTGACTTATTTATCTCATTTTTTAAATAATCTATACGCTCTAAAACATCCATTTATAAAAATTTCCCCTACATAGCCATTAAAAGTTCTCTGATAACTTTGGTTGCAACAGCAGTTGAAGCACCGCTTGCATCATAATCGGGAGCAAGTTCAACAACATCTGCACCGACGATATTAAAATCTTTCAGATAATAAAACCATTCATTAAGTTCCTTAAATGTCATTCCTCCCGCTTCAGGAGTACCTGTTCCGGGCATAATTGAAGTATCAAGGCAGTCTAAATCGACCGTTACAAAAATGTTTTTATCTTTAAAACAATCTATGTCAGAAAATTTATGACAAAGCGTATTATGTTCTTTCATAAACTCCCATTCTTCTTTCATACCTGAGCGAATTCCAATTTGTTTGATATTGTCTGCCCCGACAATTTTTGAGCAATGTCTGATAACCGCACTATGCGACATTTCTTCGCCTAAATATTCTTCCCGTAAATCAGTATGGGCATCAAAATGTACTATCGCAAGATTATCAACATACTTTGAAACGGCCTCTATTTCAGGTAAGGTTACAAGATGTTCTCCGCCGATACCAAAAACTCTTTTACCGTCTTTATAAATATCTTCAACATTTTCTCTGATTTGTTCTAAGGTTTTGTAAGTATTACCGAGCGGAAATTCTAAATCTCCGGCATCATGAAAATTCACATCAGCAAGTTCTTTATCAAAAACAGGAGAATATTCTTCTAACCCCCAACTTGCAAGTCTGATTTGTTCAGGCGCAAATCTTGAACCTGAACGATATGAAACGGTACCGTCAAACGGTAAACCGAGCATAACAATATCTGACGAATTATAATCAGGATTTTGCGCCATCCAATTTCTGTCTAAAAACGGTCCTCTAAGCATACAAAATACTCCTTATGAATAAGTTATATTCTACCACGAAAAGAAACAACAAACTATCTATAATATATGTTATGTATATTATTAAAAAATGTATTTTGTTGTATAATTTTTTTTGTGAGAGAAGATTTAAAAATTTCAATAGCGCATTTATATCCGAAATTACTCAATCTATACGGAGATTTGGGTAATATTATTACATTCAAAAAACGCTGTGAATGGCGCGGAATAGAGGTTGAATTTGAACAGATTAATATTGGCGATAAAATAGGAGTTCACGACTTATATTTTATTGGCGGAGGTCAAGATAGACAACAGGAAGAAGTAGTAGAAGAACTCTATTCTCATAAAGATAACCTACTTTCGCAAAGAGATGATGGTGCGGTATTTTTGGGTATTTGCGGCGGCTATCAACTTTTTGGGCACTATTATCAGCCGCATGGTAAGGATAAATTGCAGGGCTTATCACTGATGGATGCTTTTACAGTTGCGGGCAACAAAAGATTTATTGGTAATGTCACCGTAGAAACCGAATTTTTAACCCCGAAAACTCTTGTCGGATTTGAAAACCACAGCGGTTTAACCTATCTTGAAGGAGAATCAAAGCCGTTAGGTAAAATATCAGTTGGCAATGGTAATAATGGTAAAGACGGGTTTGAAGGTGGCAGATACAAAAATGTTTTCGGTACTTATCTTCATGGTTCTTTATTACCTAAAAACCCACATTTTGCCGATTATTTAATCTCGCTTGCCCTTGAAAAACGCTACGGCGAAAAGATAGAATTATCTCCGCTAAATGATAAGTTTGAACTTGATGCACATTATAATGTTGTCGGAAAAATGTACTAAAATTTGCCTAATGGTTCAGTATGACAAATCTGTTATATTTTTTAGTGCAAAAATCTGAAATATAAATATACGGAACTCAATATTAAAGAAATAAATGTTACCAATGCTCCGTATTTCATAAATCTCATAAATGAAATTTTATGTCCTTTTGATGCTGCGGTTTCACTAACCAAAACATTTGCAGCCGCCCCGATTATTGTGAGGTTTCCGCCAAGACATGCGCCTAAAGATAAAGCCCACCATAGTGCGTGAGTGTGTCCTGTTATTGCATGCGGATTTGCAGGGTTAATAAGTTCCGAAATCAATGGCGCCATTGTTGCTGTGTATGGGATGTTATCAATAATTCCCGATAAAATACCTGAAGCCCACAGAATTACAAATGTTGCGGCATTCAGACTGCCATGAGTAAGAGTAATTAAACCGTCAGCAAGGAATTTTATGCCGCCGTTCGCTTCAAAACCACCGATTATTATGAATAAACCGACAAAGAAAAAGATTGTAAGCCATTCAACATCACGGTAAATTTCTTTCGGTTTTTCAAACAATAGTAAAAATGCCGCCCCTGACACTGCAAAAACAAATGCCGGAATGTGTGTTATATCATGGGTTACAAACCCTAAAATTACAAGTAATATTGTCACAACTGAGCGAATCATAAGGCTTTTATCAGTTATTGTTTTTGTGTTATCAATGGTTGCAATTCTTTGCATTGTTTCAGGTGTTGCTTTTAAGCCTTTTCTGAATAAGAAAATTAAAACTGCAATTGAAACTAAAAATATTGTTGTAACAATAGGTGTAAGTTCCATAACAAAATCCATAAAACTTAATCCTGCTCTTGTACCGATAATAATATTGGGCGGATCACCGATAAGTGTAGCCGTTCCTCCGATATTTGATGCCAAAACTTCTGTTATCAAAAACGGTACAGGGTCGGTATCAAATTCTTTTGCGATAACAAATGTAATAGGCATCATAAGAACAACGGTTGTAACATTATCCAAAAATGCCGAAGCAATGGCGGTAAACGCTGCAAGAGAGAATAAAACCGTTTTCGGGTGACCTTTTGTTAAATGTAAAAGTTCTAACGCAAGCCACTTGAATACTCCGCTCCTGCTTGAGATATGAACAATAATCATCATGCCGATAAGCAAAAATATTACCTGAAAATCAACATGTTGAAATACCCCTTTTATTAAAGTATTTGTCGTTTTGTCAAAATGTGTTTCAAACGGTATCAGCCCGAGTAACATTGTAAGCGCAGCACCTGCAAGTGAAACGACAGATTTTTGTATCTTTTCGCTTGCTATAAAAATATAAGCAATCAAAAGTATCAAGCCTGATATCAACATCCCGTGAGTATGAATAAATTCCATAAAATCCTTCTCTCTTGTAATAAATGTATATTAATCATGTTCATTCTATCACAAACATATTTTAAAATGTTACAAATCCTTAATAATACTATGTATAATAATATTGTCATTCCGAACTCGTTTCGGAATCTCCCGCTTAACGCCTTTAGGATGAGATGCTGAAACAAGTTCAGCATGACAGTTTTAGATGATTTTAACAGGCAATATTGAAGGTGCGTATTAACGCACTTTTTTTAATTCTTCAATTTCTGCTTTCAGATTATCAATTTCAGTTTTGACAGGGTCAGGAATTTTGTTGTGCATAAGGTTGCCGTCCTCGTCAACAGTTGCTCTCTGGACAATTCTGCCCGGAACACCGACGACCGTTGAATGTGACGGAACATCAGCAATAACAACCGAGCCTGCACCTATTCGGACATGATCGGCAATAATAATATCACCTAAAACCTTTGCTCCTGCTCCGATAATGACATGATTTCCTATTGTTGGGTGGCGCTTACCACTGTCATTTCCTGTTCCGCCAAGAGTTACCTGTTGATAAAGCAAAACATCATCGCCGATAATTGTCGTTTCTCCGATTACAACACCTTCACCATGGTCGATAAAAAATCTTCTGCCGATTTGCGCCGCAGGATGAATTTCAATCCCCGTTATAATTCTTGTTAAATACGAAATCATTCGGGCAAGCAGTTTTAAACCCCATTTGTGGAACTTATGCGCAAGTCTGTATGCAATAATTGCGTGCAGACCCGGATAACAGAGTATTACTTCTGCTAAATTTCTTGCAGCAGGGTCGTTATCGTAAATTACCTGTATATCCTCTTTAACTTTTGAGAAGCCTCGTTTTATTGTTTCAAACATTAGTGCACCAGTTTTGCAAATTTGCGTTTTCCTGCCTGTAATACTACACTTTCATCAAACTCAACGATATAGGTCATATCGGCAATTTTTTCTCCGTTAATTTTTACTCCGCCGCCCTGAATTAAACGCTTTGCTTCACCTTTACTTGATGTAAAACCAAGTTCAACAATTAAGTCTAAAATCCCTTTGCCGTTTTCAACTTTGACTTGCGCTATATCATCAGGAATACCTTTATTTGAAACAACATTGATAAAATCTTCCTGCGCTTTGTCTGCGCCGTCTTTGCCATGATATTCTTCTGTAATTGTATGAGCAAGTTGCATTTTCAAATTACGAGGGTTGATTGAACCATCAGAAATTTCTTTGTCATAGCGTTCCAAATCTTCTTTTGAGGTATCTGTTAATAAACTAAAGTATCTTGTAATCATATTGTCAGGAATACTCATCAACTTGCCAAACATATCCTTTGCGCTGTCGGTTAGAGATATGCAATGTTCAGGATAAGTTTTTGACATCTTAACAACCCCGTCTGTCCCTTCCAAAAGCGGTAAAAGTACAACAAGTTGAGGGTATTTTTTGCCGTAAGCACTCTGAATATCACGACCTAACAAAGTATTGAATCTCTGGTCTGTCCCGCCCAATTCGATATCCGCATCAATCGCAACAGAATCATAAGCCTGCATCAAAGGATAATAAAATTCAACAATAGATATCGGTTTGCCTTCGGCATAACGTTTTGCAAAATCATCTCTTGTCATCATTTGTGCAACGGTTACTTTCCCTGCGAGAGCGAGAAGTTCAGTAAATTTCATCGGATGCAGCCAATCAGCATTATTAACAACCTCAGCCTTTGAAACATCAAGAACTTTAGCCATTTGCTCAAAGTATGTTTTTGCGTTTTCTTCAACCTGTTCTTTTGTAAGTGCAGGTCTTGTTTCGGATTTGCCTGACGGGTCACCTATCATAGCAGTAGCTCCGCCGACAAGAAGTACAATTTTATGCCCTAATGCCTGAAATTCTTTTAATTTCCTCATTACTACCGTATGACCTAAATGCAAATCGGGTCTTGTCGGGTCCATACCGAGTTTTACTCGCAAAGGAGTATTTGTATCGCTTGCGTGTTGCAATTTCGCTGCAAGTTCTTCTACTCCGCCCGGTAATACTTCTGCATTTCTTGCTATATACATTGCTTGGTCTATAAATTCTTGTCTGATTCCTGTTGTCATTGATGTTTCCTTTATTGTTTATCTGTAATTTGTGAATTGCAAAGGTGTATTGTAGTTATCTTCGTTCTGTCTGAGAACCTGAATTACTGCCTGCAAATCATCTCTGCTTTTGCCTGAAACTCTGATTTGTTCGCCCTGAATAGATGCCTGAACTTTTAGTTTTGTGTTTTTAATATCATTTGTAATCTTTTTTGCAAGTTCTTGAGTTAAACCTTTTTTAAGATTTACAACCTGACGAACATTTCCACCTAAGGCATTTTCAATTTTTTGTGGGTCTAATATTTTAAGACTAAGATTTCTTTTTGAAAATTTTGACTGCAAAATATCATTGATGTTGCGCAGTTTCATTTCATCTTCGGTGGTAATTGTAATTGCTTTTCCTTCTTCGAGTTCAACTGTTGATTTTGAGTTTTTAAAATCAAAGCGTGAAGCGAGTTCTTTTTTTACCTGCTCTACCGCATTAACAACTTCCTGTTTGTCGTACTCAGATACGATATCAAAACTGCAATCTTTAGCCATAATATTACCCTCTTATTATTAAGGAGATTCTTCGCTTTCGTCATTCTGAGGGCATCTCCCGAAGAATCTCATAACATTCGCTCAGAATGACGATTTTATTTTATCATAAACAAAAAGAAAGGTAGAATTTTATAAAATCCTACCTGCTAAATCACACTAACTATTTTCTATTACGGGGAAATTTTGGTTTTAATTTTATTAAATAAATTTATAATGCAGTTTTTACCCTTGTTGAACAAATTAATTACTATATTTTTACATTTTGTGAAAATTTTTTTTACTGAACCTGTACTCGGTGTTGGTGTAACAGGTGTGGTCTTTCCGCCTTTAAACAAATTTTTGACGTAATTGTATGCATTTTTAATTCCTTTTGTCCCTTTTCTTAATCCGAGAATACCAAGGGCAACAACACCTAAACCGACAAGGACTTTTTTTATTATTGAATATTCTTTTTCGCGCTTTGTCTGGAATGTATCAGCATAAGGCTGTTCAAAATATGCGGATTTATTTGTAACATTTGCCGGAGTATAACCTAACGGTGTAATATTTGTCGGATATTGTCTTTCTATCATAGACATTCCGATATCTTCAGTCATTGCAGGATTTCTTAATCCGTATAAAATACTATTGTCCATAAAATTTATAACCTACTTATAACCTTTACATTTATATAAAGTATTTTTTCGTAAAATAATTTACTTTTTTGCAAAAATTTGGTTAAATAAACTTAACAATTTATTCTATTTCGTCATTCCGAGCGATGTATATAAGATTCTTCGGCTAAAGCCTCTGAATGACGGGAGCGAAGAATCTTATCAAAAACACGAGGAACTAATAATGAACATGTTCAAACGCTGGTACGATGCTGACGCAGTCGTTAGTAAAACAATCAATGATATGGAAAAGATGCCTGAAGAGTATCAGATTAGATGCGCAGAATATATTATTGACGACTTGTTAAAAGATGTTGAATTGCCGAATATGAGCCTTGAAGATCAGTACAATTACATCATGCGTCGTTGGTATGATAAAAATATCAAAGTCTCTCATGCCATTGAGTATTTAAGGCTTTGCCCCGATGATATAAGACGTGATACAGCATTAAAAGTTCAGAAGTTTATGAAAAATCTTAACAAATAGACTTTAATTCAAATATATTGTTTAATATATTTTGGAGGGGTATTTGTGTCTGAAGAAATTAATAAAAAGGTTATAAATTTATTTTCAAGTCACAGTAAGAATAAATTGCCTGAAAAAGACCAAAAACAGATAAAATATTATGCAGGTTTTGGTTATGTCAAAGTTAAAAAAGATTCTAACGGCAAAAAGTTCCGTAAGGATTTTTTGTTGAAATATGCTTCCGGTTGTCATTATATGGTGACCGTTATGCGAGAAGTAGATGGGGAAGTCATACTTTATTCTTACGATGTTCCGAATGAAGATTTGTTTAAATTTATGAAATCTTTTGAGGAAAATACTTTGGACGGTACAATTATCGAGATAAACAAATATTTTCCGAATGAAATAGTGTAATGTCATTCTGAGGCGTTCTATTATGAGATTCTTCGCCTAAAAGCTCAGAATGACAAAAGCCGAAGAATCTCCCACAGAAAGTTTTAAATGTGTTTTTTTACGAAATATAATGAGAGTTTGTATAAATGTTTCAAACCTTACCAATATGTAGGGGGCGAGTTTTTGTCGCACAATAAAGATTTTGAAAAGTCAAAAGTTCGTGTTGCAATGGCTTTTCCAGATAAATACGAAATAGGTATTTCAAATTTAGGTGTCAGAGTTCTATATGAACTTATAAATAAAGAGCCTGATTATATGTGTGACAGGGTTTATGCACCTGAAAAAGATTTTGTTCCCGAGCCTTTGTATGCGCTTGAATCAAAAAGGTCATTAAAAGATTTTGATGCGATTGGATTCTCTTTGCAGTACGAAATGGGTTATCCTACAGTTTTAAAAATGCTTGAAATGGCAGATATCCCTTATCGAAATGAAGATAGGACTGATGATGATCCGATAATTATTGCAGGTGGTCCTTGTACATTTAACCCTTTGCCGATGTCTGATTTTATTGATGTATTTACGATAGGCGATGGTGAAGATACTATTATTGAAATTTGCAGAATTTTGGAGGAAACAAAAGGTCTGCCGAGAAAAGAGCGGATTAAAAAACTATGTGAAAACCCTGCAAACGGACGTTGGTCAAAGGGGGTAAATGACAAGGTTGATAAGCGTATTGCACAACTAAAAAAAGAAACGGCATTAACATCTTACCCTATACCGTTTTCATCATCAATTCAGGACAGGGCGGTGGTTGAGATTCGCAGAGGCTGCGGAAGAATGTGTCGCTTTTGTCAGCCCGGGCATGTGACTTTGCCAGTCAGAGAACGCAGTGCGCAGGATATTATAAATATTTCAAAGGAACTTGTAAAAAATACGGGGTACGAAGAATATTCGCTTTTGTCCCTATCTTCAAACGATTATGCAAATATCAATGAAGTAATAAAAGAATTAAGCCTTGATTTTAATGAGAAAAAAGTATCTGTTACTTTGCCAAGCCAAAGGATTGACGGATTTAATCTTGAACTTGCAAATCTTGTTCAAAGTGTTCGCAAATCTACCATGACACTTGCGCCTGAGGCAGGAAGCCAAAGACTTCGTGATGTAATTAAGAAGAATATAACAAAAGAGCAAATTGAAAATGCTGTTCTGACTTTGTATGAAAACGGCTGGAGTCGTGTAAAGCTTTATTTTATATGCGGTTTACCGACAGAAACTATTGAAGATATGGACGAGATGGCAAATCTTCTGTCAGGACTGAGGTATAAATCAAAACTTATAAAAAAAGAAAAAGGGCTAAAGCATACACTTGAACTTACATGCACTCTGTCAATTTTTGTCCCCAAGCCTTTCACTCCGTTTCAATGGTGTCCGCAAATGCCTTTAGACGAAGTAAAGGCACATATTGATTATCTTATGGAGCGCATTAAAAAAGTAAAGTGCGTAAAAATAAATTACAGCGATAAATATTTGTCCTTACTTGAAGCCGTTTTAACAAGAGGGGATGAGTCTCTTTGCAAATTTATTGAGGCACTTTATAAAAAAGGCTCTTATCTTGCATCATGGGGCGAAAATTTCAGTTGGAAACTGTGGAATGAAACTGCACATGAATGTGGGTTGGATTTGGTACAACTCGCTCAGAAACAATATGATATACATTTACCCCTGCCTTGGGATTTTATAAATGTCGGACTGAATAAGCAATGGCTGATTGATGAGTATAAAAAAGCGTATGAGGTTGATGAAAATTCATCTCATGTTGTTCCGACATGTCAGACGCAGTGTGTAAATTGCGGAGTATGTAAGAATTTTAATACTCATAAAGTTATGGCAGAACATTTTGTTGCATCCGATAAGGCACAACTGCTTGCGTCTGCGCCAAAAAGACATATAGAAGATATTCACCAAAAAGATATTAAACCTGTTTACAGATACAGAATAAAACTCTCAAAAACCGGAATTTTAAGATATTTTTCACACTTAGACTGGCAAAATACTTTTCTTAAAGCAATGCAGAGAACAAATCTTAAAGTCGCTTATTCTTACGGCTATAATCCGAAAATGAAAATATCAATGGGAATTGCGTTACCTTTATTCTGTGAAAGCGAAGCGGAGCTTGTGGATATTTGTTTGTGGGAAGATGCCGATATTAATTATGTAAGAAATGAAATTCAAAAAGTTCTTCCGCAGGGTTCTGAAATTATTGAAGTAAAACAAATTGATGTAAGCGCACCTGCTATTGAGGAAGAAGTATATTGGGCGGAATATCGGATTAAGATTTTTGACGAAAGTGTTTACGATTTTGGTCAATTCGTGTATAATACTCTCAGAGTTTTGGAGTCTGAAAATATTTTTATTGACAAAAAAACTAAAAAAGGTTTAGAGAAAACAATAGACTATAAGCATTCAATCGGAGAGTACAGATTTGAGAGCGGAAGTCTGTTTATAGTATTAAAAGCAGGTAAGAGTACGGCAATACCTCCTTTGAGAGCAGATGCACTTATGAGTGCCATAGCGCCTGAGGTTATGTTCGACATAAAGCGTACGAAGTTTTTAACGGAAAACCTGCACGAGTTATAAAGAAGGAAAGATTTTTATGGGTAACAACAGAAACAACAATCAAAGACAAAATCAACAGATTGACAAAAAAATTGTGATAGCAGAGCGTGATAATATCGCCGCATTGTTAGAAAACAAAAAGGTTACAGACTTTTTTATTCAAAGAGGGGATGTTTTATTAGGTGATGTTTATCTTGCAAGTGTAGATAACATTTTGCCAAGTATTGATGCGGCATTTGTAAATGTCGGAACTGACAAGATGGGATTTTTGCATGCAGAAGATGTCATGGGCAAAGGTTCATTAAAAGAAAAACTTTCTCCGAAACAAAAACTTGTAGTTCAGGTTGTAAAAGAACCGACAGGGCACAAAGGTCCGAGAGTTACAACAGAAATCAGTCTTCCCGGAAGATTTTTGGTTTTAATGCCTTATGAACCGGGGATAAGCGTTTCTAAAAAGATAGAAAATTCAAAGGAAAGAGCAAGATTAAAGGCTATTGTCAATTTGATTAAGCCTGTCGGGGTCGGTGTTATTATCAGAACAGAAGCAGAAGGACAATCTGAAGCGGATATTCAGGAAGATTTGGAAATTCTTTTGGAAAAATGGAATAATATCATTACATCTTCTGAAACTCTTGATGCTCCAAGTTTAATTTATCGTGATCAGGATTTGCTCTATAAGGTAATTCGTGAAGCCTGCACGGAAGATGTTTCTGAAATTATTGTTGATACTCCATTTGCACTGAACAGAGTTCAGAACATATTGCAAAACTGGCACATCAATAAAGGGGTAAAAGTTACCCTGTATAAAGGAAATGAACCGTTATTGATTGCTATGGATATACACAAAGAAATTAAAGCTGCTTTGAATGTAAAAGTTAATATGCCTTCAGGCGGATATTTGTTCATTCAGCAGACTGAAGCATTAACTGTAATTGATGTAAACAGCGGTAAATTTATCAGTTCTGCTACTCAGGATGAAACAATTTTAAAAACAAATATTGAAGCGGTGCATGAAATTGCAAGACAACTTCGTTTGAGAAATATCGGCGGTATGGTCATTGTTGACTTTATTGATATGACAAGCAGAGCCGACAAACTTGCTATGCTCGAAGAACTTGAAATCGCGCTTGAAGCGGATAAAGCCAAACCTCAGGTTGGACAGTTGTCTGATTTAGGGCTTGTAGAATTGACAAGACACAGACAAGGTCAGTCTTTAGCGGAAATATTTACTAAAAAATGTCCTCACTGTCAGGGTTCAGGGTGTTCCGTTATTGATTTCAATTTCGCAACTCCTGTTGCAGAAGGAGAGTACAGAGCAAAAGCAGCAAAAGTTAAACTCCCGTCAGGTGCGTTCAAAAAGAATAATAAATTTAATAAAAATAACAAACCTCAAACTGAGGAAACACCTGTTGAAACAATTGACGAAACAATTGAAAGACCGACAGTTGATACAGAACCCGCAGTTGTAGCATCTGAAGAAACAACAAGAAAAGAAAATAACAGACGCAACAGAAAAAATCGTTTCAATAAAAATAACAAACCTCAAACTGAAGAAATCCCTGTTGAAACAGTAGAAGCTGAAGTTCAAACTGAGATTCCGACGGAAACTCCAAAAGAAGAAAAGAAAAAGCCAACAAGACGCAGAACTTCTAAAAAAGCAGTTGCGGAAGAAACTCCTGCTGTAACTGAAGAACCTAAAACTGTCGAAGAAGTTAAAGAGGAAAAACCTAAAAAACGCCCAAACAGAGGTGCTTCAAAAAGAAAAACTACAAAGAAAAAGGCTGAAAATGAAGAATAATTTTTACAGAATAATAATGATGGCTATGGCGGTATTATTTACGGCCATGCCGTCATTTGCATCAAAATTGACTCCTGAAATGAAAACGGTTATGTCAAAGTTCGGGCTTGCAATGGGCGGAGTTGTTGCATTTTCTCTGATTCTGTATATTGGTTTATCTTTATATAATAAGTTTTTTGTCGGAGAACAGATTAAAGATTTTAAATTGAGAAAAGATTCATTGCGTACACCTGCGGATAAAGATGAAGCGGTTATGATGTTTATTGCAAAAAATCGTTTGAGGTAGATGTGAAAAAAGGTTTTTCGGCATTAGAAATAATAATAGTTCTTATTATTTTGCTTACCTGCTTTTTTATTTTTAAAGGTGCTAATCCTGTTAAATCAGTAATAAAAGAGCATAAAGAAATTAAAACAAGACAAGAATATGTAAACCATCAACTTGATGAACTGCAAAAAGCAAAAAATCTTCGGGATGAGCGATTAAAACAAGAATTGGAGCGGAGTTATTAATGAAAAAATCGACTTTGTTTGATATAATTTCGCCCGTAATGGCGGGACCTTCAAGTTCTCATACTGCTGGTGCTGTTCGTCTCGGTCTTCTTGCAAGAAATATTTATAAATCTGTGCCTAAAAAAGTTGTGTTTAAACTTTATAATTCTTACGCACATACAGGCAAAGGTCATGGAACAGATAAAGGTCTGCTTGCAGGAATTTTAGGTTTAAGTGTTTCAGACAGAAGAATTAAAGATATTTTCAATGATGAGATTTCTAAAAATATTGAATATAAATTTGAGTATTTTGACAATTTTCGAAGACATCCAAATGCCGTAGATATTGAACTTTACGGGGATTATAATATGAAAATTTCAGGCGATAGTGTTGGCGCGGGAGAAATTCTTATTACAAAAATCAATGATTTCAATGTGGCTTTGTCCGGTAACTATAACACATTGATTATTGTTTATAAAGATAAACCCGGTATGATTTCAAGCGTAACCTCTCAACTTCAGGATGCAAACATAAATATTGCATCGCTAAATTGCGACAGAAGTGCAAAAGGACAGGATGCTTCAATGATTATTTGTATTGACGGGAATCTAAAAGACGAAATTGTCCAAAGTATTGAAAAAACTGATGATATTTATTTTGTAACTTATGTAAAAAAATTGGAAAATTAAAATGGATATAAATATAAGCACATTTGAACAACTTTATAATGTCTGTATATCTAATGATAAAAAGATTTATGAAATAGCGCAAGAGGTTATGGCTACATCTCAGGATATAACTGTTGATGAAGTTCGTGTCTTTGCAAATAAAAGTCTTTTTGCGATGAAAGAAGCGATAAATTCCGGTTTAAACAGTTGTGAACCTTCTTTTAGCGGTATGTGCGGAACTGACTGTAATAAATTACAAAAAAGATTTGAAAAAGAGAGTTCAATGTTTGGTTCTTTATTTGAAAAAATAGTTGAATATGCACTTGCAACAAGTGAGGAAAATATTAGAATGGGAACTATTGTTGCCTGTCCGACTGCAGGTTCTTGCGGAATTTTGCCCGCCGCACTGGTAGGGGTGAGCAGACAGTATAATTATTCTGAAACCGAGCAGTTAAATGCGCTTATTACCGCTGGTGAAATCGGCAGAATTATTTCAATAAAAGTTGCGCTTGCAGGTGCGGTTGCCGGTTGTCAGGCAGAATGCGGAACGGCATCTGCGATGGCTGCGGCTGCTGTATGTCAGTTGAGAGGCGGAAGTGTAAAACAAATACTCAATGCCTCTGCGCTTGCGCTAAAAAATCTTTTGGGGTTAACCTGTGACCCTGTTGCCGGACTGGTTGAAGTTCCTTGTGTTAAACGCAACCCGTTTCTTGCAGTTCATTCAATTACTGCGGTCGAACTTGCGCTCTCAGGTGTAGAATCAAAAATTCCGTTTGATGAGGTAGTTGATTCCATGGCTCAAACAGGTGCGTTGATGTCACCGATGTTAAAAGAAAGTTCGCAAGCGGGACTTGCAACGACAAAAACAGGTTTAAAAATCAAAGCACAGGTTTTTGGAGGTTAAATGAAGCAAAATATAATTATTTGTATTTTGATAGCAGTAATTGTAGTTCTTTTATATATCATTTTTCATCCGTCACCTGTTACGCAAAGAAAAACAGAACAGACTTCGCAAATTACCCCTCAAACTTCATTGGAACAGCCAGAATCGTTTATTGAAAATTCTCCCCAAACTCAATCTAATCCTTCACCGCTTGTGCCTGAATTCAGAATAAATGACGAACACAATTCAAATAAATATAATCAACAGTCAGAATTATCATCTGATAAATATTTTACAAAATCCGAACCGCAAAATTATAACCGTTCTTATCGTGCCGAACCGGAACAAAATTATGCACAAATTTTCAAAGAGCCAAATATCCTATCTAACAGGGACAGAGATGCAGGGGTATCAGTATTGCCACACGTTCCCGTTGTAAAACGCCAGAAAAATTTTGAAAATAATTTGTCAATGTGTGAGCCTTATAAGGAAACTATGACAACAGAATATATGGGGATGAAAATGAGGTATAACATTGAAATTGCAGGGTGGATAAATAATAAATGCGTCCTGAATTTTGATGCAAGTATGCTTGATGCCGGTACGACATTTGAAGATACTTACGGTTTTGAACCGGGCAGTGTTGAAGTTTTTGGTTTTGCACCAAAAGTTCGCTGTGAATTTACCAAAAAACAACTTTTATATGTTGGAGATAATATTCTTCAAGAAAAGAGTAAAGATCGCAAAATGCTCAAAGACCCCAATCAGATTGAATTTCCCGAAATGAAAGATATGTCGATTTCTGATATAAAACTTTTGCAGATTATTTTAAACGACTGTGCCTGCAAAGTTATAAACGCAAATGATTTTATTCAGATTTTTCAAAGTTTGTTTGAATTTTAAATATTATTATGTATCAAAAATTGACTTTACTTTGAAATAATGTTAAGTTAAATTGGTAGTATTTAAATTAAGGGATAAATGCTTGGATTATAAGATAATATTGAGCCAAATGGGGTTTAAACCTAAAGATGGCGCACTTAATACTTATAAAAAAGATTACAAACAGCACGATTATTCTATTGAAGTTGACTTTTCAAAAGAAAAAATTTGCTATGGGGATTTAATCGGTGCTGATTGTAAGACTACACAAAACTTTTCACAGGCTGAAAATTGGGTTGTTTTAGAGTGTGTTAACAGACTTCTTGAAAAAGGTTATAAACCACAAAATATAATATTAGAGAAAACATGGCCTGCGGGGCACGGTACATCCGGCAGGCTTGATATTTGCGTAAATCGTGACGACGGCTCTGAATATCTGCTAATTGAATGCAAAACATATGGCAAAGAATTTGACAAAGCCGTATCTAAACTAAATAAAGACGGTGGTCAATTATTCACATATTTCAAATTCAGTAATAAAGCAGATATCTTAATGCTTTATGCTTCAGAATTACAAGGCGATAAACTTATATATAGAAATGAAATTGTAAAAATTGAAGATGATTACAGGGCAGGGAATGTTAAAGATTTTTACGACAAATGGAATAAATTAACAAAAGATAATGGTATTTTTGAAACTTGGGTTAAACCTTATTGCTTTGAAAGTAAAGCCTTAACTATTGATGATTTAAAGAAAATTACACAAGAGGATTCAAGCTTTATTTTTAATCGTTTTCTTGAAATCTTAAGGCATAATGTAGTTTCAGATAAAGGCAATGCATTTAATAAGATATTTACATTATTTTTGTGCAAAGTGTATGATGAAACAACAAAAATTGAAGGAGATGGACAAGAACTTGATTTTCAATGGAAAGAGGGCATTGATAATGATGTAGATTTTCAGCTTCGTTTAACAGATTTGTATAAAAAAGGCATGGAAGTATTTTTATCAAGAATTGTCAGCGATTTTAACGAAAACGATTTTCAAAAAAGATGTAATGACTTGAATGATGAAACGAAAAAATATTTATTGTATGAAGTAAATAAATTAAGACTTGAAAAAAATAATGAATTTGCTTTTAAAGAAGTATATGATCACGATTCATTTGTTGAAAATGCAAAAATTGTAAAAGAGGTTGTGGAACTTTTGCAAGGTTATCGCATTAGATACAACAAAAGACAGCAGTATTTATCTGATTTCTTTGAATTATTGCTTACAACAGGTTTAAAGCAAGAGGCAGGTCAGTTTTTTACCCCTGTTCCTATTGCACAATTTATAATTAAAAGTTTGCCGTTAGAGCGTATTGTTGACGAAAAATTAAAACAGCAAAATGGTGAAATTTTGCCATATATGATAGATTATGCAGCAGGTTCAGGGCATTTTATTACTGAATATATGCACGAAGTTCAAAATATTATAGAAAAGAAATCTCCGGCAAAATATATAGCAAGCACAAGAAATAATATTCAATACTGGCAAACTGCGAAATATGAATGGGCTACAAACTATGTTTACGGTATAGAAAAAGATTACAGACTTGTTAAAGTCGGAAAAGTCGGTTGTTATTTGCATGGCGATGGTTTAGCAAATGTTATTTTAAGCGACGGTCTTGGAAATTTTGTAAATACTAAAGATTACAAAGGCAAATTGCATAAAGATAATGATGATAATTCAAAAGATAATCAGCAATTTGATATAATTTTAAGCAATCCTCCGTATTCCGTATCCGCATTCAGACAAACAACGCGAGATTATTATACGAATAAAGATTTTGATTTGTATGACAAATTAACGGATAACAGTTCGGAAATTGAATGTTTGTTCGTTGAAAGAACAAAACAACTGCTTAAAGATGGTGGTGTAGCAGGTATAATTTTACCGAGTTCAATACTTACAAATACAGGTATATATACAAAGACAAGAGAACTGTTGCTAAAATATTTTGAAATTGTAGGCATAACAGAACTTGGTTCAAATACATTCATGGCGACGGGAACAAATACGGTTGTACTATTCTTACGCAGAAGAAATAATTATGAGTGTATAAATCTTGAAAAATCCGTTGATAAATTTTTCTCAAATCACACAGATGTTACTATTAACGCAATAGAAACACCTGTTGCAAAATATGTAAATTATGTTTGGGAAGGCTTGTCATTTGAAGATTATTTAACTTTATTAGACCAAAATCCAAATGACAAAGTAAAAAATCATGATTTGTTTAAAGAATATTCAAACAAAATCAAAACAGATAAAGATTTTTGGAAAAAGGTTTTAGAACTTGAAAAAGAAAAGATTTATTATTTTATTCTTTGCTATCCTCAAAGGCTTGTAATAGTCAAAACCGGAGAAAAAGAAGCAGAAAAACAATTCTTGGGCTATGAATTTTCAAACCGCAGAGGTGCGGAAGGTATTCACGCAATTCAAAGAAACAAATCAATTGATGAATGTACAAAACTGTTTGATATAAACTCTTTTGATAACCCACAAAAAGCAAGCACATATATTCATAAGGCATTTGAGAATGATTTTAATTTCGCTATTGATGAAACACTAAAAGATAATGTTTCAAGAGTTGATTTACTCGACATGATGACTTTTGACAGAACTGATTTTGAGAAAAACATCAACTTAAATTCTAAAAAAAAAGTAAAAATTGAGAGTAAATTTGAACTTTATAATTTAGGTGAATTAGTCGAAAATTTAGACAATAAGAGAATTCCATTAAGTAAAAATGAACGAATATCAGGAGAAATACCATATTATGGTGCTACAGGTATCATAGATTATGTTTCAGAATATATATTTAATGAAAAACTTGTCTTAATTGGTGAAGATGGTGCAAAGTGGGGTGCAAATGAAAACTCAGCGTTTTCAATAAAAGGTAAGACTTGGGTCAACAACCATGCACATGTATTAAGACCAAAAAGAAATAAAATTTTAGATACATATCTAATTGAAATTTTGAATAAATATGACTTGTCTTCATATATAACTGGACAAAATGTTCCAAAGTTAAATCAAGCTAACTTAAATAGCATTCAAATACCATTACCGCCACTTGATATTCAGCAAAAAATTGTTGATGAAATTGAAAAAGTTGAAAAAGAAAAGTCAATTAGTTTAGACAATATAAATAGACTTAAAAGTAATATTAAATCTACACTAAACTCAAAGCAAACAAAAAAATACAGGATTGGTCAGTTAATAACACTAGAATATGGTAAAGCATTACCTAAATCAAAAAGAATAGAAGGAAATTATCCTGTCGTCGGTTCAAATGGAATAGATGGTTACCATGATGAATATATGCTAAAGGCACCAAATATTATTATTGGAAGAAAGGGTTCCGTCGGTAAAGTTAATTGGATAGAGAAAAATTGTACACCTATAGACACTTGCTTTTATGTAAAAGCTAATAGCAATATTATTGATTTCAAATATTGCTATTATATGTTGAAAAATGCAAACTTAGAAAATTTAAATACAGGTTTAGGACCTGGAGGATTAAATCGTAATACCGCTTATAATGTAGAAGTTAACATTCCAGATTTAAAAGAACAACAAAAAATTGTTTCACAAATTGAAGAACTTGAAAAACAAATTGCGGAAGCGCAAAAGGTAATCGACAATTCAAAACAGCAAAAACAAGCAATTTTAGATAAATATTTAAAATAATTTTAGGCAATAATATATTATTTTACAGTAGAATGTCATTGCGATACAAAGCGAACAGGCGAAATAATAATGAGCCTTGTGAGCCTGTATGTGTCGGCGAAGCCGTTAACTGCCCGATAGGGCGTGGCAATCCAGCCTTTTATTTTATTCATTCGAATTACTCCATCGATTTTTACTGTAACATTGTACATAAATCCCTAATTTTAATTAAGGCAATTATATATTATTTACCACAAAATTTTGGCAAAATGGTTATCCCTAACGGGGAATCACCCACCCAAATTTCTAAATTTCACATTCTGTTATTTTTGTGGTAATTCCTATATAGAATGCAGGGTGCGTTTATACATTTGAAATTTCTCCCTCCCTCACAAGGGAGGGTTGGGGTGGGTGCTGATTTTAACCTATTTTTGTGGTAATTCCTATATAGAATGCAAGGTGCGTTTATACATTTGAAATTTCTCCCTCCCTCACGAGGGAGGGTTGGGGTGGGTGCTGATTTTAACTTATTTTTGTGGTAACTCCTATATAGTTACCTTAATTGAAATTCCATTCATATTTTGTTACCAAAAGTTATGTAATTTTCTTGCACTATGAGTATTTTGATAGTAAAATATTTGTTATAGGGGAGAAATTATGGAATTTTTCAGAAAACACCAAAAAGCCTTTATAATAGTGATGGGAACTTGTTTTCTATTATGGACTTTCGGGTCTATGCTGTTTATGGCTATATCTCTAATGAAATAATCGAAGTATGAAGATTAAAAATATATTAAAATATGTATTTGTGTGCATTATTGCATTCGGTATCATCGGATTGGTCGGTGAGCCTGTTTTGAGTGCTCCTGCGCAATCTTCCGCTCAATTAAAACAGAAATTAAGACAGACAAATAATAAAAGAAATTATTTGCAACAACAAAAGAAAAAAGCAGATTTACGTCTGCGCAGAGAACAAAATAAACTTAGCAGCAATCAGCAAAAACTTGAAGTTGCTCACGAAAAATTACAAAAAAATACTATCCGTTATAACAATCTTGTAACAAATCTTTCGTCTATGGAAGTGCAATTAAATCACGCTCTTGACGAGTTTCAAAAACTTGATGCCGCTATGAAACAGCGTATTAGACAAGTTTTTATGCACCAGAGAACAGGAATGTTTGATTCAATATTGAATGCGAGAGATGTTAATTCGCTTTTAGACACATTCTATTTTGAAAAAATTGTTATTATGGAAGATTACAGGCGTATTCAGGCACTTAAAGCAAAAGCACAGCATATTGCGGCTCTGAAATCTCAGGTTGAGCGTCAAAAACGAATGATTGAATCTTCTATAAGAGATATCAATAATCAGCGTACGGCTATTCAAAATTCAATCGCAGCAAATAAATCAATGATTGAAAGACTAAAAAAAGATAAAGCGTATTACGAAAAAACCGAAAAAGAACTTGCTAATCAGTCTGCAAACATTCAAAACATGATAGCAAAACTGTCTAAAAACAATGCAGGTTCATCATCTCAGGTTAAAATAACATCAACAGGATTTATCAGACCGATTTCCGGACCTATAACATCTCCGTTCGGTTACAGAATACACCCAATATTCAAAAGCAGAATATTTCATTCGGGTATAGATATCGGAGGACCTAACGGCGGTGCGATAAGGGCTTCAAATGACGGTAAGGTAATATATTCAGGCTGGTACGGCGGTTACGGTAAAGTTGTAATATTAGACCACGGTGTCGTAAACGGTCAGCCAATAACGACTCTATACGCTCACATGTCATCTATCGGTGTTTCAAACGGTCAGATGGTTAAAAAAGGGCAAACTCTTGGCAGAGAGGGTTCAACAGGGTACAGTACAGGCCCTCATTGTCACTTTGAGGTTCGTGTAAACGGTAAACCTGTAAATCCGCTTAATTACGTTAGATAAGGAACAGATAATTGAAAAAATACTTAATTCTTATAATTTTATTTATGTTTATGGCAATGATGCCTGCAATTGCGCAAGAAGGCATTGATGCATCAGTACAAGAACCCGAAGATATTATATTTCAGTCTTCAGCGAGCAAATTGATGGATGCATTGGATAGTGATGTTAATTTTGACCCGATACATGCACCTTTTAGCGGAAAATCTTACGATTCCTCAGATACTGATCCGACACGAATGCCGTTTTTTAAGCAAATTCGATTAAGAAGTACATACAAATACAGACAAATTGTTTCAAGAGATAAATCTCAACCTTCCGAACATAAACCTTTCTGGAGAAGAAACGAAGTTAAATTAGAACCTGTAAAAATTGAAGATGATTCCGATAATTCTTCAAATGAATTGTTAAATTCAATTGATAATGCAGCAAATATTGAGACTTCTGATGTTTCGCTTGAAGCAGGTATAAGCGAAGAAAATGTTGAAAAGCAACTGTTACTTGACGCATCTAATATCAATTATGACAACCAAACAGGACAGATGGTTGCAACAGGTCGTCCGATATTGTTTTTACCTCCGCAAAATACTAAAATTATCGCAGATAAAATGACTTATGATGATCAGGGCAATATTCTAAATGCCGAAGGTAATGTTGTAACAATAAGAGACGGTAAGGAAACTCATTCTGATTATCTTGTTGTTAATTTAAACGAAGAAACAATTGATGCGGATAATATTTTTTCGGAATTTCCGAACCTGAATATAACAGCTGAACATGGTACTCAGCAAGACGGTCTTTTGATATTTAAAAATGGTAAGATGTATTCAGAGAACGACACAATTTATCGTTTAAGAACCCAAATGGTTGGTCCGCGAATATCAGATATGATTATTAATGAAGATGAAAAGGCTCTATTCTTCGGGCATCCCGACCATACTATAGATATAAAGGTTAAGAGTCTTGAAATTGATGCACGAAAAAATCATGATGTAATCAAGGCAAAAGGTATAAAAATCGGTCACAATGATAAGTATTTCTTCAAATGGCCATCAATAACCATGTACACAAATAAAGAACGTGATTATTTTGAAGGTAATTATCCGGAGTTTGGTTCACAGAGAAAAATTGGAATGTTTGCCGGTCCCGGACTTGCATTTAGTGGACCGTTCGGCTCTGTGTTAAAAGTTATTCCTATGGTAACTTATAAAAACGGTTTTGGTTTTGGCGGTATTGTAAAATATGTCAATAAATTTAATCGTACTGAGTTTGGTTACTCTACAAGAAGAAGTACTTTTATTTTGAGAGGTCGTCAACAACTTGATGATGATTTGTATTTGCATTATGCGTATAACAATTATGTTGATGAATGGTTTACCGGGGCAAGAATGCCAAAATATATTGCTGAAATTGTTTATAATAAAGGCTTTATGCACAGAGGATTCTTGGGTGGTAATAGAGATATGACATTTTCTCATCGTGCAAGTTTCGGCTTTATGAAAGATGATAATGAAAATTCTAATGGAGAACATTTCAAAAACGATACAAACTTCTCAACTACAAGAACAAAATACATGGCTCAGATTTACCAAACATTGTATCATTATGCTAACCCCAATACAAGAATTGCGTTTAGGGCTGGTGTTTCTATGCAAGGGTCTGCAGCAATTTATGGTAATGGCGATACTCAGTTTATTGGTAGGGTTGGACCAAATATACGCTCACAATACAAAAATTGGATTCAGAGTATTACATATTATCTTTCAGGGTATCAAGATGGTACTCCAATGCCTCACTATGATGCATACCGATATGGGTCCGGTAGTTTGCGTATATCCGAAGCATTAAGGCTAAGCAAATATATAACTGTTGCTTGGCAGACAAATATAAATTTAACTCACGATGCTCCAAACAAAAAGACTTTTCAAGAAAATGCATTTCTTGTATCTTTAGGACCTGATGATTTTAAAGTTATATTAGGATACGATTTTATAAGAGAAAGGACCTATTTTGGAGTTGATGTGGCATTTAATCCCAAAGGTACAACTATAAAATATGATAAAATGGTCATTAAAAATCCTGAAAGATTAGGTAAAGATTCTGATAATGAAAAATCAGTTGCGTACATTCGTCCTGTTTCTATAGAACCAGAAAATAAGATGTTGTCATTATTCGATAAACCTGAAAAAGAAGCCCGAGTTTTGAAATATGCCGAAGTTATTGACTTGGAGGATCCTGATAAGGAAAGGATTGATTAGTGTTTGAAGAAATAAAAGATGAAATAATAAAGTATGGCAAAATTGCCGGAGACAGAAATCTGACTCCAGGAATTTCGGGGAATATTTCGGTCAGATGCGGAGATAAAATCGTTATCACATCATCAGGTAGCGCCAACTCTTTTTTAACAAGAGATGATATGTGTGTAATAGATTTTGACGGTAATTTGATTGATGGTACAAGAAAAGCATCAAGCGAAAAGTTTGTCCATATAGAATTTTATAAAAAGCGCTCTGATATTTGTGCAATATGTCATTTTCACAGTCCGTATCTTACATCATTTGCTTCAAGCGGGATATCTATTAGTGAAAAGGTTTTACCGGAAATTGTTTTTATGTTTGATGAAATTCCGCTTGCATCTTATGCAATTCCAGGATCAAAATTGTTAGCTCAAGAAACTGCAAAATATTTTGACAAGTATAGTGTTGTTTTAATGCAAAATCATGGTGCAATAGCAGGCGGAAAAGATTTAAAAGAAGCATATCTGAATATTGAATTATGCGAAACTTATGCACAAACATTGTTACTTTCAAAAATTCTTGGAGGTGCTAAAATGTTATCAGAAGAACAGGTGAAAGAGATTTATTCGTTAAAGAACTAAGTTATAAAAGGGAATATAAAGTGAGTATTACATTAGAAAATAAGCAGGGATTAATTGCAGGTGACGGGATTTTGCCTATAAGGATGGCTCAGCATGCAAAAGAAAACGGTTTTGAGGTTGTTTGTATTTCGCTTGCACAGGATAATTATTCCGAGTTAAAAAAATATTGTTCAAAAATTTATTCTTGCCACCCCGGAGAAGTTGACAAAATTGAAAATATTTTAAAAGATGAAGAGATAAAGCAACTTACATTTTTGGGAAAAGTTCATAAAAAAGTTTTGTTGCAATTAAATAAATTTGATAAAAGGGCTGTTGAATTTATAAAGGCTGCAGTTCGTTTAAATGATGATCAAGTTATGCTTATGATTGTTGAAGAATTGCAAAAAATCGGTGTTGAAGTTCTTGACCAGACAATCTTTATTAAAAATTTAATGATTCCTGCAGGTGTACTTGGTAAAGTTAAACCAACAAAAGAGCAGATGGATGACGTAAATTATGGCTTTTGGCTTGCAAAAGAAATGGGCAGATTGGATGTTGGTCAATCTGTTGTAATTAAAGATAAAATGATTATGGCAGTTGAAGCACTTGAAGGTACGGATGCCTGTATAAAAAGAGGTGCCAAACTTGCAAAATCAGGCGCAGTTGTTGTTAAAGTTTCTAAGCCGAAACAGGATAAAAGATTTGATATTCCTGCAATCGGTATGCGTACTCTAAAAGGTATGCACAGGAAAAAGGCATCTTTAATTGCGGTTGAAGCAAATGAAACAATTATTGTAGACCAGGAAAAAGTTATAGAGTATGCGAATAAGCACAATATAGTTGTAATGGCGGTATAATGAAAAAGAAAATTTTTATTGTTACGGGGGAATATTCAGGTGAAATGCATGCGGCAAATGTAGTCAAAATGCTTCGCCAGATAAGCAAAGACTATGTTATTGAAGGAATTGGCGGAGATAATATGAGTGCGCAAGGAGTAAAACTTTTTGAGCATATTCGCAATTTGTCCGCAGTCGGTCTTTCCCCTCAAATCATCTGGCATCATTTCAAGCTTGGCAAAAAACTTGTAAAGTATCTGAAAGAAACATTTAAACCTGATTTGGTTTTGCTTGTAGATTACGGCGGTTTTAATCTATCAATAGCAAAATATTTAAAAGAATCAGGAATAAAAGTTTTTTATTATATTCCTCCTCAAGTTTGGGCAAGCAGACAATATAGAATTAAAAAAATCAAAAAATATGTTGATAAAGTACTTTGTATTTTTCCGTTTGAAGAACCTTTATATAAAAGTTACGGTATAGATGTTCATTATTGCGGGCATCCGCTTGTGTATGGACTAAATCCTCCGGCGTATAAAAAAGGATTTTATGAAAAATATAATCTTGATATGAATAAGAAACTTGTTTCTGTTTTTCCCGGTTCAAGAGTTTTTGAATTAAAGTATTTGATGAATATATTTAAAAAATCTATTGAAATTTTGCAAAAGAAACACCCGGATATTCAGATATGTATTTCTCAGGCTCCGAATATTTCGGATGCGTTGTTTGATAAATATTTAGGTAGAAGTGATTTGAAAGTTATAAAAGGTGATAATCAGGCACTTTTAAGTGTTTCTGATGCGCTGATTTTAGCTTCCGGTACGGTTGCATTAGAGGCATGTTTATATAAAACACCAATGGTTATTGTTTATAATGCACCAAGATTTTTCTATTGGATTTATTTACTTGTAAGATGTATAGATAAAGTGTCTTTACCAAATATTATCGCAAATAAATTCATATTACCCGAACTTATTGTAAAAGATGCAAAATCAGAACTTATTGTTAAAAAAATTGAAGATGTTTTGTATGACAGTACAAAACGATTGATTATGGTTAGTGAGTTGTCTAATGTAGGTAAATTATTATCCGATAAAAACTCTGCATTAGAAGCAGCAAAAGTTATTGATAGGGAACTTCTTCCTTAATATATCTTTACTGTAGCATAATCAGAAGCAAATTATTCATTACTTTCGTTTTATTATAAATGAAGGCAAGTGTAATGATAAACTCAATAAATGGCACAATTCAACCAAAGAATAATCCCTTTGGTAATGTTTCAAAACGCAATTCGGTTGCGGATTATTGGCTTGAAAATAATTCGCAACCAAATAATAACATTTCAAATACACTTAGTGCTATTTTGCCTGAAACTATAATTTTAAATCCTGAAGAAGCGAGAAAAACAAACAATCTGAAAATTATCGGGGTATCAATTGCAAGTGCCACAGTTCTTGTCGCAGCAGGAATATTTTTCGTATTAAGAGGCGGACCTAAAGGAGTCGCTAAAGGCTTTCAGTCATTAAGAAATTTTTTGGAACGCAAAGTTCAAAAATCAAAATTATATGGTGTCAGAGCATCCGGTTATGAATATCTTTTGGGAAAAGCAGATTATTTGCTCAACAAAGCGCAGGCAATTAATAATTTTACAACAATAAAAGATTTCACATTTAAAAAATTGATGTATGGTGGAAACTGGAATTGGAAATATACAAGAAAAATCCACAATGGTATAACTGATATTTTTGAAAAGTTGGGACTAAAAACTGTTGCAAAATCTTATAAGAATTCTATATCAAAATTTAATAATCTTTCTGAACGCAACTTATCAATAATTGCCGAACTTGAAAAAAATACTGATTTGTCAGAAACAGTACATATGTATGGCGGAACAATTACCAAAAAAGAATTGGTCGAATTTTTAAAAAGGCGCAATAAAGAAACGGATAAACTTATTAAAGAGAATTTTAGTGAAGATACCAGAAAAGCAAGATATCTGAATATTCAAAAAATTACAAAAGAACTTGAACAGAGTTTTGAAGAAAAGGGAACATTTTGGTTTTTATCAAAAGATACTTTAAAGGATTTTGTCGCCGAGGCAGAAATACTTCCTAAAAAACTTGAAATTCAGAAACAAATTCTTGATAGTAAAAAGAGTATTTCTTATTCACCGCGTGCTTTATATAATGATGCAGATGAAATAATAATGAAAATATCATCTACACTGAAAGTAACGGATAATGATGCATTAAAATCATTGAACAAAGTGCGTGAAGATTTTAAATCATTTTCAAAAACAGGGAAAATAGATATTCATAAAATGACAGAAGATTTAGCCGTAATGGAATATCAGATATCCAATAAATCATCTGCGATGCTAAATGATAATGTTTTAAAAATGGTACAAAATCTTAAATCTTTGTATATGGATTATAAACAAGGAAAAATTGAAGATATTTTAGAGGTATATAAGGTTTTATTACCTAAAGAACAATATGTAAAAATTGAAAAAGAATTTAAGGGCGCAATAAAATCGCTAAATAAATCAATAAAACTTGAAACTGAGGATTTTATAAACAAATCAAGAGATTTGACTATGGGTAGTGCGCCGACTGATATTTTGACTGTGTTAGGAGGTTTTGGAACACTGGCATATTATCTTGGAAAATCTGACAATCAACAGGAACGAACTGCTATTACTTTAAAATACGGAATACCCGCCCTTGTCGGTATTGGGGTATCATTATACGGAAATGCAAGGCTCTTTGCAGGTTCAAAATCACTGATGTTTGCAACAATATCCTCGTTTTTGGCAAACAGAATCGGAACTTTTGCAAATAATTTGTATGAGAAGCACTTAAAAAACACCGGTAAATTTATTGAGCCCTCGGATAAATCATCTCAAAATGCCTAAAATACATTAAAGACATGATAACAAACCAGATTTATTACTTTAAACTGTAGTAAAGTGAGGTTTTTATGTCAGAAAATATAAGAGAGCAATTGGAAAAAAGAGAACACGAATTTTTAAGTCCTTATGCAACAAAGGTGTCACAGTCAAAAGGTCGAAAAGAGTTTGAACAAAAGGATGAACTTCGTACTGATTTTCAGCGTGACAGGGACAGAATTTTACATTCAAAGGCTTTCAGGCGATTGAAACACAAAACTCAAGTGTTTTTATCTCCGTTTGATGACCATTTCAGAACTCGTTTAACCCATACTCTTGAAGTTTCTCAAATTGCAAGAACACTTGCTCGCTCCCTAAATTTAAATGAAGATTTAACTGAAGCAATCGCACTTGGTCACGATTTGGGACATACTCCTTTTGGGCATTGCGGAGAAGGTGTTTTAAACGAACTTGTAGAAGGCGGCTTTTTCCACAATCTTCAAAGTGTAAGGGTAGTAGAAGTTTTAGAAAATCTTAATCTTTGTCAGGAAACCATTGATGGTATAAGAACTCACAGTTGGGGCTTTAAACCACTAACGCTTGAAGCAAAAGCTGTTCAACTTGCTGATAAGATTGCATATATAAATCACGATATTGAAGATTCTATTAGGGCAGGAGTTATATCAGAAAGTGATTTACCCAAGGATTGCATCGAATATTTTTCGTCAAATCCAAGTGAAAGATTGAATAAAATGATAACTGAAATAGTTTATAATTCCATTGGAAAACCTGATGTATCAATGAGTGAAGAAGGCTGGGAATATACAACAAAACTGCGCAGTTGGATGTTTGATAATGTTTATATCGAATCTCCTGCTAAACTTGAAGAAAGTAAGGCAAGACATGTTGTAAAAGAACTTTATTATCTCTATATGGATATGATAAAAGATATTTGTCCGCCTGAAAAAGCGCAAAGAGTGGTTGTTGATTATATTTCAGGCATGACGGATCGTTATGCGATAGAAAGATTTAAGCGTAACTTTATACCTGAAGGTTTTAAAAACAGTACAAAAGATGATTTTCTGTATAAACTTGCCAATATGGCTGATAAGATTTAATAATGGACATACAATATTTAAGTGAATATCTTGAATTTATTGAAATAGAGAAAGGATTGAGTGAAAATACAATCAATGCCTATCGCAGAGATTTGAGCGGTTTTCTTGACTTTTGCACAAATAAAGGTATTCTCGGGGTTGAATATATCACAAGAAATCATCTTAATTCATATATCTTGAATTTAAGGCAGGACAGTCTTAATCCCCGTTCTGTTGTTCGTAAAATAGCATCATTAAGAGGCTTTTTTAAATGGCTTTGTGCGAATTCTTATATTCAAAATAATCCTGCATCTTCAATCGAACAGCCCAAATTACCCAAAAGGTTGCCTAAGGTTATGACATTACAAGAGATAAAAGAAGTTTTCCATTCCAATCTGAATTCAAGAGAAAATTTGATAGTTGAACTTCTTTATGACTGTGGTTTGAGAGTCTCGGAACTTGTTAATCTTAAAACAAGTGATATTGATTTAAAGTCAAGATATATTCAATGTTTTGGCAAAGGCTCAAAAGAAAGACTTGTTCCGTTTGGCAAAAAAGCAAAAGAATCGTTTAATAAATATTATAAAGAAAGAGAAATTATTTTGGCAAAATATAATCTTGACTCAAAGCGTCTTTTAATAAATGACAGCGGTCGATTTATTACAAGGCAGGATGTATATAATTTTGTGCGTAAACTCGGTGAAAAAATTCACAAACATATTTCCCCGCATACATTACGCCATACTTTTGCCACTCATCTTCTTGAAAATGGTGCGGATTTGAGAATTGTTCAGGAACTTTTGGGACACAGTGATGTATCAACAACCCAACTTTATACTCATATAACTAAAAAGCGATTAAAAGAAGTTTACTTTGCAATCAATAATAAGTCGTGATATTATGTTGCTATGTTAAGCGTCTATATTGCCGGAATAAAGAAAGGAACGGGTAAAACCCTTTTGTGCGCAGGGCTTGCAGGAACAATGCAAAGCCTGAATTATGCCGTGAGTTATTATAAACCGATTCAGACAGGTGCAAATTTGCTCAATGATGATACCGAATTTATAAATCGTATAGACAAGCACATAAAATCATCTTCAACCTATAAACTCCAAAGTTCTTCTAACCCCCTTATAGCATCATATCTTGAAGGGATTAGACAAATAGATACAATGAAAATTATGCATGATTATAAACAAAATATTATGCTTACAGAGTGTCATATTGTAGAGGGTAATAATGGAGTAACTTCTCCTTATGATGTAAAAAAGACGGAAACAAACCTTATAGAACATTTTTGTTTGCCGGTTATTCTGGTTGCTAATCCTAATATCAATACAATTGATGAAGTTATTAGTGCCGTAAATTATATTCATTCAAAGCATGTTACCCTTATGGGTATAGTGATTAATGACTTTGATGATAACAGTCCGAATCTGGAAATTAAATATTATCCGCAACTGATAAAAGAATATACAGGAGCGAAAATTTTAGGGACTTTGCCTCACTACGAAAATTTTGACAATATTTCTCCCCAGACACTTATTGCTGATATTCTGAACAGACTTAATGTAGAAGAGATTTTTAGCCTAAAAATTTCAAAACTTTGTTAAAGTGTTTCTATAAACATAGATTTTTTTATTGACATTTTGTTAGGTTTACCTTACAATCAGTTTGAGGAGAACGTAGAGTGACAAATTCATTATCATCAGGATTGCAGGATTATATAGAAACAATCTATGTTTCAACTGAAAACGGGGAAGGTTTGAAGGCTGTTGATTTGTCAAGAAAGTTAAATATATCCCGTGCTTCTGTTTCTGAAGCATTGTCACGGCTAATTTCAAAAGATTTGGTTCAATATAACGCATATAAAACTATTTCGCTGACTAAAAAAGGACTAACAGAGGCAAAAAAAGTTTATGCAAAACACCATGCCTTAAAAGATTTTTTTGAAAATGTTTTGAATGTAACACCAGCCGAAGCAAGTGAAAATGCCTGCAAAATTGAACATATAGTTTCAGAAAATATATTAAACAAAATGGAAAAATTTACCAAATTTTTTAAAACTCACAAAAAGATTTTAGATTTATACATAGAAGAAAGTGAAAAATAATGCCCCAAATCAGTGCTATAGGAAAATATTTAGATCAGCCGTTATTAACCGCAAAGATAAACAAAAATGTACCTGCGATGCTTACCTTAGGTGCCGGTGCAGTGTTTACGGATACTGTTAAAAATTCCCCAAAGGATGAGCGAAAGAAAAATGCACTAAAAATAGGGGCAACACTTACTGCGACCGCAATTTCTGCTGCCATGGCTCCAAAAATTGCTGCTTATATAACTGGCAGAACTGCAACAAAATCACTTTCACAAATCAAGAAATATAATACTGAAATTGTTGATGAATATATCAAAAATAATGAAGTAAGTGATAATCTAAAAAATATTCTTCAAAAGGCTAAGAAAAATGTCTTATCACTCAAAGATATCAAAGAATTGTTTAAAGACAAAAAACATTCGGAAATTGCAAATAAACTTATTCCGCCGCCTGATAATATCAGTTCAAAAGATATTTTCAGAGAAATCGGGTGGCTTTCAATTTATGGTGCTGTTCCCGTTGCAGGCGGTATTGCAGGCGGAATTATTGGCGATAAAATTACGGAATCAAAGTGGAAAGACAATGTTCCGAATAAATTAAAAGAAGGCATTTATCAATATCTTGCAAATATATTTCTTTGTAACATAGGTGCAGGCGCTGCTTTGGGTATATTAGAAAAATTTAACATAAAATCAAAGACTGCGAGATGCCTTGGTATGCTTGGCGGAATTCTTACAACAGGTGTCATTGGCGGAAGCGTTATTGCAAATTATATCAGCAAAAAAATTATTAATCCGCTCGTATCAAAAGATAATAAAAATGATGTAAGAACTCCGGAATTACTTGATTTAAGTCTTCATACGGACGATATAGCAACTATTTCGCTTCTTTCAGGACTGAAATGGATTGAACCATCTTTACCTCTTTTATATTCCATATCCGGTTACAGAGCCGGTATAGGTTACCGCAACAATAAAGCGCATGATTCAAAACTCAAGTAGACTTTATTAAAGAAAAGTCAGGTATTCCTAACATAAAATCTTATTTTTATTTAACCACAACTTTACATTTAAAGGGACAATTTGTCCCTTTCTTTTTATTTTTCACCATACCAAAGCCCGTGAATATTACAGTATTCAAATGCCGAATTAAAATTATCATCAGCATTAATTGTCATTGAAGGCTCTTGGTTTATATTTAAAAATTTAGTTTTTATACATTTTTTATCTTCGCTTATTGCCTGAATAAATTCAATATGGTGTTCTTCTATCATTGGATGAAATTCTGAACCGATCTGAATTTTGTTTTCAATAAAAACCGGTACATGTTTTTCACCTTTCTCGTCAGTTTGTGAAAAAGGTTTTAAAAGTGACATAGGCTTTCCACAACAAACAAGTTCTCCTGCTCCTGCATGCATAACCTGAACAATGTTACCGCAAATTTCGCAGCGGTAAAACTCTAAATGATTTGTCATAATGTAAACTCCTTAAAAATAGACCTTAATATCATGCTAAACTCAAACCGACACCGGCTCACCATATCGGCTAACGCATTTTCCGCCTGTGCAATCAAAGATTGCTTCGTTCACTTCACATTCGTTCCGTTCGCAACGGCGGTGGTATTATGTTTCGAGCCCTGCTCGTCTTGCTTACCGCAAGCCGACACCGGCTCTCCACATCGGCTTACGCATAAAAACCGTGCCACTGTCTATCGAAATTTACAAATACGAAATCTTTTAATGTCCTCTACTTTAACAAATATGACACCCGTAAAGGTTTTCTTAGTGCTGCTGAGTTTCCCCCCTGACACGGTTCGAAATTTTACGCCGCCATAAGTGTTAATATCAACAATTTCATTAAATTCTTACGCACTCATAAAGCCCTCACAACAGGCTCTGCACCCCGCATTAGCTTCGGGTCGAGAGTTCGCAACAACCCCGTGGAGCACGGCAATTTTATTATAACATAAACTTTTCGCTTTTAAATAGTTATTTCGGATAATTTTTAAAGTGTAAATCCTACAATCCTTTTATAGTGTATATTTACCACTATTTAGTTTTGTAAAATTATTGATATAACAGGATTGAGAATACTTGAGAATAATGTTAAAATATGTTACAATAGTAGTAGGAGAATCCTATAGACCCAAATAGGTCTTCGATGAGTGTTATACCCCACACCACTCTTTAATAAAAAAGGTATCCGGTTACTCTTAAACTTAAAGGCGCAACTATGGATACGTTATTTTTTAACCATCAGATTGAACGTTATGGACAGGCAGGAGAATTTTTGCTCGCAATTGCGATATTGCTGGCATTGGTTTTATCGCAATTTGCATTTCATCCTCCAATTTATGCCAATGATTTAATTGCGAATACAGTTATTTCAAACCCATCAATATATAGTGCCGGAGATAAATTGAGAGCAGATTTTGATACTGATTATCAAAAACATCTTTTTGATCAAAGAATAGATATAAAGTATTCCGGTTATAAGGTTAATAATGTTACTGACGGCATAAAACATGTAAAAATGGTTAAATATTATGCAGGCCGTCCTGTCAGAATAAATGTAGTTGAGATGAATCCTAAAATCGCAAAGGATTATGAACTTATGCCTGCAATGGCTTCAAATTATTCACTCAATTCAAAATCAACCGTCAGAAATATTGCAGGGCGAACTAATTCGATTGTCGCAATAAATGGCGGTTTTTTCAAACCGCAAACGGGGGTACCTTTAGGTACACTTGTTATAAACGGCAAAATTTACACAGGTCCTATTTATAACAGGGTCGCACTTGGAATTTTTGAAGATGGATATGATGTAAGTAGAGTTGCATTTGACGGAGTAATAAAAGGTAATGACGCAGAAATTAAAATTGATAATATAAATCAGCCAAGAATGTTATCGTCATACGTAATTGCTTATACTCGGGATTGGGGGAAATATGCACCTGTATCTCCTAAAGGCGGAGTTCAACTCCAAATTTCAGGTGACAGAATTATTTCTGCTTCCGCCAATCCTCTTTCTATTCCAAGTGACGGCTATGTTCTTGTAGGACCGAAAGAAAAATTGAAAGCACTTTTTGGAGCCCCCTATGTTGAAATGAAATTGGGATTTACTCCAAAATGGGATAATGTGAAACATATAATCAGCGGAGGTCCGTATCTTGTCAAAAACGGGGAGGTTTATGTTGACTTGTCAGAAGAAAAACTCCTTGCCATCGGTGGCAGAAATCCCCGTAGTGCAATCGGATATACAAGAGATAACGATTTGATAATCGTCGCAGTTGACGGAAGAGAGGGAAGTTCTATCGGTTTAACTCTGAATGAACTTGCCTCTCTTATGAAATCTTTAGGCTGCGTTAATGCTATAAATTTAGACGGAGGAGGTTCAACCGTTATGTATGTAAACGGTGAAATAGTAAACAAACCGCCTCAACCCGGAGGAATAGCAATTTCTAATGCGGTTGTAATTTCAAAAAGAACTATTGATTAACTTTTTCTATTGTTTCTTCTATATCATTTACCAAAGCATTAGTTCTCTCGTCATTTTTTATTGCCAAAGCATCTTTGGCACTGTTTAGCGCAGATTTAAAATCCTGATTGTTGTAATAAAGAATAGCTCTGTTATAATTGATTAAATATTTTTCATCATTATTTGTTGCAAGTTCGTTTGCCTTGTCAAGTGCGTTTTGTGCTTTTTTATTATTCCCCATACTTGAATAAACGGTTGCAATATTTATATAACCTCCGCAGTAATTAGGGTATTTGTCAATATAGTTTTGGTATTCGTCAAGTTTTTTCTTTAAAACTTCTTCATCATTACCCAATATCAAAGGCGGATAATACAGGTTCTCGTAGTACCAGCCTTTTGAATTTGTTATTGATGGTGCGAGTCTATATAGAAGTGCAAGGGTATTCAAATCCCTTTTTGACAGATAAATTATTTTGTGAGAATAAGGCGAAAATACTCCTGAAATTTTATGATTACTTGCATACATAACATCATGCGGATTATCACTGTGCCCTGATATACCAAGAGTGTGACCTATTTCGTGCAGAGCGGTATTATAAATTTCTGACGGTGAAAATTCTTCTCCAAAAGGATTAGTCTTATAAAAATTTATAATCATTTTATCAAGTCTGTTGTATCTGTCTGTCGAATTTGTTGTTGTTGCAATAACATAGTTGCAGTTTGCGCTTGTGCATTTTGGACCGGCATAATTTGAAAATTTTATTTCAATATTTGCATCTTCAGGTTTATAAACTTCCTGAAACTGCAAAAAACCGCTTGCTTTAGCCCATTGTTCAAAGGCTTTCTTAATGTTTACCCTGTATGCGGGTGTTGTTTGTTCAAAATAAACTTTTAAAGGAAATGACTCTATATTCCAACGCAAAATATCCTTGTTTAGAACTGCACTGTATATATAATTATCTTCCATTCCTTCAATTAATCGTTCTTTAAGTCCGAAAAGTTGTGATTTTGCATAACTTTGAGCAATATCTTTATTTTTTGAATTAGCAATTAGATATAGAGCCTGCTGATTTGAGTATGTCGGAGTTCCTTTTGTCAGAGCAAGTGTAAGAAAATATCTTGAGGCAGAATTATCGGGATTTGCCTGAAGCGAACGTTCAAAAAACTTTATTGAAGCATCATATTGACCGGCATTATATAAGGTTTTTCCTTTACTAAAATAATAAGGGCTACATAAACCTGTATGATTCCACACATACGAACCTAAAAAAATTACTATACCTGTCAGGAGTATGGTATTAATTATCTTTTTTATCATTAATTTCTCTTTCCATTTGAGCGGCAAGTTGATCTATATCGCCGGTAATTTTGAAATATTCTTTGAATTTTGCAGTTGTTTTAAGATTAATACTTCTTCCGTTTTTGTCTTTTTGTTTTGAAACAAGACCTTTTTCAACAAGTTCTGCAATATGTTCATACGCATTAGAGCGAAGTTTCACAAGATCTGATTGCCTTATAGTTTTTTTAAGAGCAATAATTGATAAAGTCCTTAATACAGCCGCAGACAAGTCAATTGGACAAATTCGTTCAACAATATCCGAATAATCTTCCTTTACCTGTAAAATATAACCATCTTCATCATCAATTTCTAATGCGCCGTCACGGGAAGAATAGTCCATAATAAGCTCAAGCAGTGCTTGCTCAACCTCTTCAGGTTCTTTATCAACAAAAACACAAATTTCATCAAGTGTCAGCGCTCTTGCGGTTACAAACAAAATAGCTTCAATTCTTGACTTAAGTTGTTGCATAAGTGCCTCCTTTTACAACAAATAAATCAGAATAAAATTCTTTTTGTTCAAGTTGATAATCAGTATCACGACTTAAAAATAGTAACGCCATATATGATGTAACTCTGTCCATCCCTAAAATATACAAATCCGAAAGTTCAATTTTTTCTTTATTTTGGAAAATTTGCTCAATATTATCTTTTAATTTCAAAACCGCTTCTTCAATCATCACATCATTAGACATGTTGTTGATAATATCGTGGGTAGTCATTCTTGAGAAATCACGAACTCTACGTCTTGCTCTTTGTTGTGCATCTTTAAGATTTGCTCTTGCCTCAATTTTTTCATAAAATTCAAGTTGTTTAATGAGGTCTTTCAAAGTTACAACTCTGTTACGGTTTAATCTTACACTTGTTCTGCGCTTCAGGGCTTCATCCCATCTGACAATGTTATTTGTCGGGATAAAATCATCTTCAGGCATATAGTCATTAATCGGCAATCCGTCTTCATCATATATCATTTCAGGTTCTTCATTGTCCTGGAATTCTTCTAATGTCAAATCCGCAAGAACATTAGACTGCAAACGAACCAAAATTGATGCAAATAAAAATGTTCTGCTTGCAACTTTAAGGTTGAGCGATTTTAATTCCATCATCTTTTGAAGATATTTTTCTGTTACATCAACAATATCTATATTCCAAGGGTCGATTTTCCCTGACTTGGCCATTTCAACAAGAATTCCAATTCCGTCATGGCTGTCTTTGGAACTCAGTCCAGCGTATATTTCTATATCTTCTCCGTTTACTATTGCATTATCCATTATTCTGAATACCTGTTACTTTTGTTTTACCTTTTTCCTTTTGGGTAACACCTACTACTCTATGTGCCGCTCCTACCATCAATGGTTTGTGGGTTACAACTAAAAATTGTGTATCATTAGATTGTTTTTTAATCATATCTGCTATTCGTTCAACATTCATTGCATCTAAACTTGCATCAACTTCATCAAGAGCATAAAAAGGCGCAGGCAGATATCTTTGAATAGAAAATACAAGTGCAAGTGCCGTAAGCGCTTTTTCTCCACCGGAAAGAGCGCCAAGTTTATTATTTGTAATTTTATCTCTCGGTTTAGCTTCTATTGTCATACCGCCGGATAATGGGTCTTTCTCATTTTCAAGAATAAGTTTGCCTTCTCCTTCAGATAACTCATGATAAATATCTTTAAAGTTTTCATTTATGGCTGTATATGTCGTCATAAATGCTTCTTTTTTCTCTTTTTCAAAACCGTTCATTTTTTCTAAAATAGCGGTTCTTTCTGTTGTAAGCGTACTGATTTGTTCATCAAGTTCAGTTTTACGTGCGGATTTTTCTTCATAACTTGTGATTGCACGCATATTAACATCCCCTAAATCTTGCATACGCTTTTCAAGACGCTGAATTTTTGTATTCAGTTCGTCTATAGAAATTTCAACCGGCTCTAATTTTTCAATATCAATTCCGCCGTCTTTAAGAATCTGACGGGCATCCTCAAGTTGCGGTTCAAGTTCTTTGCGTCTTGTTTTGAATGATTCAATCTGTTCTTCTACGCTTTCAATGTCTTTTAGGTTAACTGCTTTATCGGATTTTAACTGAACCAGATTTGTATTTATTTCTTCTTTTTCTTTCACCAACGCACCGATTTTTGTATCAATAACCTTTATTTTATCAGACAGGGCGCTTAATTGTTCCTCTAACTGACTGATTTCCTTCTTGTAAGTTTCAATGTCATTTTTAAGGTTTTCATTAGTTTGATTATTATTCGTAATATCGGTATTTCTTGCTTCAATCAAGGTTTCGTTAAATGTAATTTGAGTTTCAAAACCATTAATCTCATTTTTTACATTCATATGATTGTCCTTAAGATTACGAATTTCATCTTCTATGCCTTGTGTTTTCTCTTTGAGTTCGGTCAAATTCTTATCACCAAGAAGTTCATCAAGTTCGTTTAACCTGTCTTGCGCCGTTTGAATTTTATCTGATAATTCAATTCTTTGGCTCTCAATTTTGTCAAGTTCTTTGTTTAATTTTTCAATATTTGGTTCATTTTCCTCAATAAATTTTTGTTTTGTATCAATTAGCCCCTGACTGTTTTCAAATTGCGAAACCATGTTATTAAGTTCAATTTTCGCCTTTGAATATTCGGTTGAAGCATTTGAATAAGATACCCTGATTTGTTCTAATTTATCCTCTAATTCCTTGCGTTTAATTTTTGCTTCCTGATATTTCTTTTGAAGTTCTTCTACTTTTTTCTTTGCATTTTCAAGGTCTTTGTCTTCGTTTTTACCAAATCCTAACATTCCTTGTTTAATATAACCACCTGTGATTGCGGCAGATTTTTCATACAATTTGCCGTCTAAAGTTACCATTCTGTATTTGCCGATTAATTTTTCCGCTGTTTCAGAATCTTCAACAATGAGCGTTTCGCCTACTGCGTGGAAAAAAGCATCAATATATATATCGTCAAAATCAACAAGATTTATCGCAAAATCAATTACTCCTTTGTCTTTTGGCAGATGCAGGCTCGATGGTGCTTTGCGGATTTTGTTCATAGGAATAAATGTCGCAGTTCCTGCATGAGATGAACGCAATATTTCTATTGCAACATTAGCCGCATGGGTATCGTCAACAACAATATTTGCCAATCTACCACCAAATGCAATATTTAATGCGGTAGAATATTCATCATCAACTTTACCTAACTGCATAATAGGAGCATGAACACCCTCTAATTTTGCATTCATAACCGTCGATATTGCAACTGTTGTTCCGGAGCCTCCGCCTGCAGATTTTTGCGCCTCTAATTCTGTCAATTTTCTGTATGCGGCACGAACATCATATTCATAATCATCTATTTCGGTTTTTATATCATCATATTTTTTGTATGTGGAAGTTTGTGCGCTTTTCAAATCTTCCATATCTTTTTTCAGAGTTTCAACTTCAAGTTCTTTATCGGATTTTTTTCCTGCAAATTCTTCTTTGCTTTGAAGAGCATTTTTTATAAATTCTTTAGCATCTTCAATATCCTGCTTAAGGTTTTTTAGTTCGTTTTCTTTTGGTAAAGAAATTTTTAGCAGTTCGTTATCTTTATCTTTCAGATTATCTAAATTTTTTGATGTTTCGTTTCTTTCCTGAATATACTTATCTGCTGTAGAACTTAAACCTGACAAATCTTTTAATTTTTGCGCAAGTTCTTCTTCTTTTGCTTTAATTTGACCTTTTATAATTTCAGATTTATCATTTGCAAGTTTTATATTAAGTTTTTCTTCTTCAATCTTTTTCTTGAATTGTTCTATCCCGTTTTTGGCATTCTCTATTGACTGAAGATTTTTTTGAATTTGCTTTTCGGAATAATCGATAGCACTTTTTTTAGACTGAATTTGAGCAGAAAGATTACTTTCTTCATTTTTTAATTTATCTCTTTCATCCTGTCCCTGTTCTTTGAGTTTTTTGTCAAGTTCTTCGTACTTTTCCGTTATTAAGGCTATGCGTTCTTCCAAATCTTTGGATAACGAAACTTTTTGCTGTCTTTCTTTATTTGCCTTAAGAATATTTTCATGAGCAATTTCAAGACTGCGTTTCAGGTCAAAAAATCTTACCGTCCCAATTTGTGCTTCAAGTCCCTGTTTTTCGTCCTGAAGTTTTTTATACTTTATAGCAATTTCTCGTTCTTCTTTAAGTTGTTCAAGTTGAGATGCAACTTCAGATAAAATTAAACTTGCAGCCTGAACTCTTTGTTCAACCTTTTCAAGTTCACCTTTTGCCTGATCTATACGACGATCAAAATCCGCAACACCTGCTATTTCGTCTATCATTGCACGGCGGTTTTTAGAAGTTGCACCGATAATAGAATTTATATCATACTGCATAACGACATTGTAACTGTTTGGGGTTACATTGTATTCTTCCAAAAGCGCCTTGATATTTGTTAATGTTTCAACTTTGTCATTGAGATAGTATGTTGAATTATAGCCTTGCGAACCTTTTTTGATGCGTCTTGAAATAGTAAGTTCGTCAAAATCTTTAATCCCACCAAAAGTTACTTTTACATATGCTTCGTTACGATTATTAAAGGCAGTAATATAATCGGCTGCATTTTCAATACGCAGAGCACTGCCGTTGCGCAGTCCTAACGCAAACATTATGCTGTCTATAATATTACTTTTACCTGAACCGTTCGGACCTGTTATTGAGGTAAAGCCTTCAAGTAACGGGATTTCGGTCTTATTGGCAAAAGATTTAAAGTTATCTATTTCCAACTTTTTTATAAACATGTACTATCCCAAGTATGATATATCTATTCTATTATGAAGTGAAGTCGCCAGCTTGTCAAACTATTAACATTAAATTTTCATTACTTACAAATGCTTATTGAACCGCAAATTTATAGTTTCATCTCTTTCATTGTTGTAATAATAAAATAGTTATGATTTTTATACTTACCTACAATATACCAAATTTAATTTCAGGCAATTGGGGTTTCATAGTATTTTGATATATCAAGGTCTATTTGTCCTTTGGAAACCTTATAAATTGTATCCTTAAATTCTTCTATATATTTTGGATTAATTCTGTTTTTTTCAAAAACGCCCTCGTGGTAAAGATCAATAAGTTTATTTACATATTTTTGGCAGTAGTATGGAGTATTCGGACGAAGTTTCATTTGCTCTGTAAAATCAATACTTTTTCTTATGGAATTTTCTCTTGTTGTTGCCCCTGCGAAGTTTGCCATAATATCAGGTCCGCCTTCCGATTTTGGGAAAATATGTTCAACAGATGCAAGATACGGCCAAAGAATTCTTGATGCAATTTTGTCAGAATTTTCGCCTGATATTTTTACCATATACGCAGAAAAATCCTCGTTTGATGTCGGAAGTTTAAACGCTTCCTGCATAATTTTTTCGCGCATTTTTTTATCGGGTAAATCGTCTATTATTCTGCCTAAATCGTATATGAAAGATTTTCTTGAAAACGGTGCAATGATTTCTTTGTTTGTCAATCTGGCTTTTGATGTTCCGATAAGTTCTTTTAGTTCGGCATTATTTTTCAGAACGGATTTTTTCAGAATCCAGTCTAACATTCCCATTACTTTAATTTGTTTGTCTATTGTTGCAGGGTTTGTGGTATTTGAAAGGCGCTTTGATTCTTTCATAAGTTTATTCATTACTTTTTTTGATTTCAAATCGTTTTCGTTTACAATATTGTCTTTAATTTTTGCAAGTTTATACTTAAATTCGTAAGATGAAAACGGTATCAGGACAGGTCGTTCGTTCAACCTTTTATCTGTTTCTTTCATTAAAAGTGAAAATTTTTGGCGGTACTCTTGAGGCAGTTGGATGAAAGTTGCCTGCAAATTGCGAAATACTCCGCTTTGTTTTTTACGCAAATCCCGTCTGTAAACAGGTTCAATTTCACATAAAAGTTGCTTTAAATTCATATCGGGATGAACTTTTGAACGGGCAGAAATTATACCCATTATTCGTTCTTCCATACCTGAATAACTGTCTTTGTATCTTGAAAGTATTGCCACGGATTCTTTTGACGGTTTTTCAAAAACACCGCTTTTAATGAGTTTTGATACTTGTTTAGGATCTATCATTGGTACACCACTGTAAATACAGGGTAAATTGTATTTAAATAAGGCTCTAAGTTTTGATGAATTTTGGATAGAGGTAAAAGGAATTTGATATGTCGGCATCAGAGATAAATCGCTAATATTTCTGTAATTATCAAGTATAATACTGTCCCTTTTGCTCTTTGTTTGGACAGCAGGGATCGGATTATACCCGTTTACACCGTTGAGACTGATTGCCGAAATTCTCATAAATGTTCTCTACATTGTACCACTACATCTTTTATCGGTATAATTTGTAAAAAACTTTAATAAATATGAATTTTTATGTGGATGTTATACGATTAGCAATTTTCTTTTTACGGATTTTGTAATATGATATCAATGTCATGCAGAACTTGTTTCAGCATCTGCCAATTGGTTAGATTCCGAAACAAGTTTGGTATTGCAATTTCACGACGAAAGGGATATTAAAATGCAAGTACAAAGAGTCCAAAATAATAACTACAAAACAAATTTCACTTTTTCGAGTTTAACATTAAAAAACGAAATTGCTAAATTAAAAAATCCGACAAAGGAAATGGTACAAGATATGTACGGTACTTTTGGATTGGATATATTTCAAGGTAAAGAGCATTTGACTATACTCACTGATAAAGAATTTAAAAAATCGAAAAGTTTTATAACAAAAATTGTAAATTCAATTACAGAGCAAGAGTTATTTGATTATAAAGAAGTAGATACTCTTACTGATATCATTAATAAATATATAAGGAATAAAAAAATAGGATTTGTAAAAGACATTGAAAATATGTTTGGAAGAAGAGGTCTTGAAAAACTGAAAGATCCAGATGTATATATCTTCACTTTTAATTCCAACGGTGATACGAGATTTATAAATTTACATGATTAGTTGGCAGAAGACATTTTCGCGTTTTAATAATTTTAAATACTTTTCACAGAAATTTATCCTTTTTAATGCAGTAGCATGAAAATAAAAACAGAATTTATTGGTTTGTGTTATAATCTTAGAGGTAAGAAGGATAGATTATGAATTTTGATAAAGATAAACTTGTTTCGTCCATAAAAAGACTTGCAAAAGCAAAAGTTCTTGTGGTTGGCGATTTGGCGCTTGATGAAATGATATACGGGGATGCGGAAAGAATTTCAAGAGAAGCACCTGTTTTAATATTACAGCATACAAAAACAAAGCATATATTAGGCGGAGCCTCAAATGCTGCGCACAACGTTGCAACATTGAACGACGGTAATGTTGGAGTTGTCGGTGTTGCAGGGGAAGATTACCACCGAGGTTTTTTGTTTGATACTTTTAAAGATGCCAAAATAAATTGTGACGGAATCGTAATTGATAAAGATCGTAAAACTATTGTAAAAACAAGAATTTCAGGTTCTATTACAACATCAATAACTCAACAGATAGTGAGAATTGACAGACAATCAAAAGGTTTTATTTCGGAAGAAACAGAAAATAAAATTATTGAAAAAATTGAAAAACTTTTGCCTGAATATGATGCTGTTATATTGTCAAATTATCATATCGGAACGCTTACTGATAAAATTATCAGTTATACAACAGAACTTGCAAATAAACTTGGTAAAATTGTTGTTGTTGATGCTCAAATGGATTTGGGTTCATATAAAAATGTAACTTCAATGACCCCGAATTTACCTGATACTGAAAAATCAGTCGGGTTTGAAATCCATAGTGAAGAAGATTTGAAACGGGCAGGTGATTTGTTGCTTGCACAGACAAATGCAAAATCAATTTTGATAACCTGCGGTGCTGATGGGATGTTTGTAACTGAGCCAAATAAAAAATATCAAAAAATTCCGGTATTTAATAAGTCGGAAGTGTTTGATGTTACTGGTGCCGGTGATACTGTTACAGCGGTTTATTCTCTTGCTTTGGCTTCAGGAATTGACCCTGTATATTCGGCAATAATCGGTAATGTCGCTGCAAGTATTGTTGTAAGACAGTTTGGCTGTGCAACAACAACAATTCAGGATTTACTTAATGCCGTTGAAAAATTGTAGTATATAAGGAGAATTATATGGAAAAATTTAAAGAAATTATGAAAAAAATCAGACTTGTTGATTTTATAATAATTGCTTTTTGTATTGTTGCGTTATGCGTTGGGTTCTACACTTATAAAGGATTCAGGCAGACTGCAGATAAACAAATTGAAGCAACATCAAAGATTGTTTTTAAGGTATTTATGAGAGGGGTTACTTTCTCAGGAGAACAAATTCCAATTAAAAAAGGAGAAAAGACTTTTATCAGTATAAGAAATGTCCCTTACTCAAATCTTGATGTGGTTGATGTAAATGCTGACAGAAGAAAGATTGTTATTCCGACTCCGACAGGACAAAAGGTTTTGACTGTAACAGATGCCGCACAACCGGATTTGTATGATGTTGTTGTAACACTGACAGATACTGCAAAAATCACAAAAGACGGTGCAGTAGTCGGCGGTAATAAAATTAAAATGGGTTTACCTATTACTTTAGAGGGGGCGGATTATAAATTTACCGGTTCGGTGTCTGATTTGAAAGTTATTGATGCCGTTGATGATGAAAAAGTAAACAGAGATATGAATACAACCGATGATGTTCAATAGTATTTTAAAATTTTCACAAGATAAACTAAATTATTTTTACAGCAACAGTTTAATTTTGCAAAATATTGATAAAATTATTTTGCCGTTTATATTGCTGACTTTTATATCATCAATGTTTATGAACTCTGATTATATAGGGTTTATTGCATTGATAGTAATGTTTTTGACTTTTATCAAATTTATTTTTTGTAAAGGGCAAAAATTTGAACTAAAATCATTTGAACTATTTTTGCTGATATATTTTATGATTGTTATTGTCAGTCTTTTTGGCTCAACTCTTTTTTCTTTGAGTTTAAAAGGATTTTTTAAGACTTTTGTTTATATCGGATTTTATTTTTCAGTAAGCAGGTATTTAAAGGATAATAAAAAACATATTCCTTTAATTTTGGGTACAATAGCGGGGTGTATTACCTTTGAGGCTTTAATCGGAATATTCCAAAGCACTTTGCATCTTGAACAAATTTCGACCTGGCAGGATACATCAAATCTTAATCCGGAAGATGTAATCTCAAGGGTTTATGGTACATTAAAGCCATTAAATCCAAATCTTTACGGCGGATATTTGGTATGCGGTTTGCCTGTTGTAATTGGCAGTGTATTTTATTTTTTGTATAAAAAATCTTATAAACTTTTGTTATTTTCGACTTTGTCCTGCTTATGCGTTTGTTATTCAATACTGCAAACAGGTTGCAGAGGTGCGTATTTATCTATGATACTTGTTTTTGGACTTGTATTTTTGTTGAGTGCAAAATTTTTCTGGAATACTTATAAAAAAATCTATATTTCTTTAATAAGCGGGGCAACATTATTAATGATTTTTGCTTTGACATTTGTAAATTCTTTGAGATTACGATTTTTGTCTATCTTTGCAATGAGAAATGATTCCTCAAATTCCTTCAGGTTTAATGTCTATCATTCATCATTAGAAATGTTTAAGGATAATTGGCTTTTGGGAATAGGTGTCGGAAACAAAAATTTCAGAGAAATTTACGGTTTATATATGAAAACAGGCTTTGATGCTTTGAGTGCTTATAATATTTATCTCGAAACCGCAGTAGAAAGCGGAATTTTTGCTCTTATTTCATTTGTTGCATTTTTAGGTAAACTTATACATGACGCAGTAAAATATGTTTTAACATCAAAAAATATCGTTAATGTAATTTTTGTATGTGCGTGTGTAATTTCAATATGTTCAGCGCTTTTTCACGGTCTTGTAGATACGATTTATTTCAGACCTCAACTTCAGTTTATATTTTGGACTTTTGTGGCTGTTATATACTCAATTCTTTCTGATAATGCGGATGCTTAACAGCAAAAACCGCCCATCCCCCAACCCATACCGTAAGGCATCATTCCGTAGCCATAGTTCATTGAATAACTGTAACAACACGGACTATTAAAAAACATCCAAGGGGTGCAGGCACTCATTAGTCCCAATGTCCCTATTGTATTTGAAACAGGATTACCGTATCCTGTATATAAATTTATTGTGTTTCCGACAGGATTGCCGAATCTCTGCATTTCATAAGCAACTTCGTTTCTTGCAAGTCCATTAAAAATGTTCCCTGCAAAATTTGCAGTTGCAATTTGCGTAGGTATTCCGTTATTTCGTGCATCAATATAACTTACAAGCGACTGCAAACCGCAATTTATACCGCTTAATGTTCTCATATTCTCTGCGTAGCCCAAGTGCCTCTCCTTAAATTTGTTATTACTTATTAATATAAAGTTATTATTGTTGTAAAAATTGCGTATTTTTAATTTAAATGTAAAGATATATTAAGTATATACTTTTTATATAAATAATTCGGGCAGTCAAATTTAATCCTTACGGCAATTATTTTATATTTGTGAGAGTTTATAATTTTTTTATAGAGATTTTGTGTATGGAGAAAATTATTATGTTTACAGGGAACAGTTTAAATGAGTGCGTGTTTAATCGCCTGGAAATGAAAAATATTGATAAAAATTTACTGCCTTGGTTTGAAGATATAATTGATGAAAATAATTGTAAAATTGAACGAAAAGAGTGGAAAAGCAAGTATAACAGTTATGTTGTATATGATTATGAGCCGTTTTGCACAGACGGGTTTGAAATTAATCTTTTAATAACCGCAAAAGACTGTGCGCATCTGAATTTTGTCAAATATCTATATGATGAAAAGGTTAGTACAATTGAATATCTGAATAATTGTGTAATGATTTAAGCATCAAAAAAGCCCTCAATGAAGAGGGCTTTTATAAATTTTATTCTATTCTGCTGATTCAGTCGCAGGAGCGGTTTCTCCAATTTCTTTAAAACAGTCTTTGCAGTAAACTTCTCTACCCGGAACAGGTTTAAAAGGGACCTGAGTTTGAACTCCGCATTTCGAGCATACAGCATCAAACATTTTTCTTGATTTACGGTGTTGTTTTCTTCTTGCTTTGCGACATTCCGGGCATCTTTTAGGTTTGTTTACAAGCCCTTTTTCTGCGTAAAACTCTTGTTCTCCCGCGCTAAATACAAACTCCTGACCACAGTCTTCGCAGACTAACTTTTCATCTTCGTACATTGTTTTTCTCCTGATTTGTGTACTTTTGGTCTTTTTAAGACCGACTATTCAAGTCTTATTTTACACTTTTTTTAGAATAATGCAAGTTTAAGGTTTATTATTTATAAAATTGTAACATGGTATTATTTATTTTTAATGTTTTAATTATAATATAGAAACAATAGCATATATTGATGGAGTTGTTTTAAATGAAAGGTATTATATTAGCAGCAGGTGCAGGTACAAGGTTATATCCGGCTTCTCAGCCGATATCAAAAATTTTATTGCCGATTTATGATAAGCCTATGATTTATTATCCTTTATCAACTTTAATGTTAGCAGGAATCAGAGATATACTTATTATTACAAATGAGGCTGATAATGATAATTTTCAAAAATTGCTCGGTGATGGTTCTCAGTTTGGCTTAAATATTCAGTATAAAATTCAGTATGTTCAAAGAGGGATTGCTGATGCATTTTTAATTGCCGAAGATTTTATTGAGGGTGATAATGTTGCATTAATTTTAGGTGATAATATTTATCATGGTTTTGGTTTTTCTACTTTCTTAAAACAAGTATTGAAAAATAAAGACGGAGCAACTGTTTTTGGGTACAGAGTAAAAGACCCTGAAAGGTTTGGGGTTGTTGAGTTTGACAGAAACGGTAAAGCGTTATCGTTAGAAGAAAAACCCTCTAAACCGAAATCAAATTATGCGGTTACAGGTTTGTATTTCTATGACAAGCATGTTTGTCAGTATGCAAGAACTCTTACACCTTCTGCAAGAGGAGAACTTGAAATTACAGATTTGAATAAGGTTTACCTTGAAAACGGTAAACTTAATGTTGAAATTTTAGGCAGAGGTTTTACTTGGCTTGATACAGGGACTCAGGATTCTATGCTCGAAGCGGCAAATTTTGTTCGTGCAATGGAAGCAAATAAAGGTCAATTGATTTCCTGTCTTGAAGAAATTGCACTTTATAAAGGATTTATTACTCCTGATGAACTTGAAAACAAATTAGAACGCTTTAAAGGCAAAAGTGCATACTACGATTATGTATTTGATTTAATAGAAGCAGAAAAAACTCAAAAAGTAAATTTTTAATTAGTGATTATTTAATTTATATCTTATAACCTGATTGCTGCCTTGCGCGGAAACAAAAAGCAAATCGCCTGTTATGTGCATGCAGTATGGACTTTGAATGTTTGTTATAATTTCTGAAACTTCTCCGCCTGTATCAACTTTCAGCACATTGTTTTTATTGTAATTTGCTATGTATAAATTTCCCTGATTATCTCTTTCCAAACCTATCGGACCGTCAATTTTAGGGCTTTTTATATATACCATTTTTTGATTGTCCGGAGATATTTTATAGATAGTATTATCTGAAAATCCTGCAACATAGAGATTCCCAACTGAGTCGGTTGTAATTCCTGTTGGGCTTGATATATCATTATAAACACCGTTTGAGTTATTCATAGGGTTAGCATCAGTAAATGATTTTGGCTTATTCTGTTCTGCCTGTGCAGTCGGTATATCCATGTCCAAAGTATCTGCAAGTTCTTTTGCTCTTGAACCTATCAGTGAATCTGTCGGAATCAGCGTGAGATACATCTTTGCTTTATCAATGTTGCCAAGTTTTTTACTCAATTCTGCGGCTTTGTAAACTGCTTCATAATCATCAGGCTTCCTTAAAATAATTTGTTTGAAAGCGTTAAGCGCCTGATCATCTTGCTTTAAATATTCCATTAAAGAACCCAAATTAAAATAGGCATCAATATAATTCGGATCAAGTTCTGTTGCCTTCTTAAAACATTCCGCGGCCTGCTCGTATGAACCAACCTGATAATACTCTATACCTTTATTATACTGAAGTTTTGCTTCACTTGCCAAATCCGCATTAACAGGAATAAATGTTCCTGTCACAATTGTCAAAGCGATTGCCAACTTCAAAATTTTATTTAATTTCATCAAGTTCCTCGATAATTTTTTTGTTTTTATCCGCAAAATCCTTGCCTCTTGAAATTATAGCCTTTTTCAAAATCTGTGGCAAGTTTATTACGCTCATTTGTTCAAAATTATCAGGCAATCTTAAACTCCAGTTTTTATCTCCTGATGTTCCAGGAGTATTATATGTCTCAGACATATCAAAAAAGTCAGTAAAGAAAATTTGTATATTTTCTGCTTTGCAGGCAAAAAGTTCTACAAGTTTTGTTTCTTTTAGAAAATCCTTATCCTTGGTCATTCGTACAATAATATCGTCAGGATTTTGTTCTTCTTTGTACAAATCTTCAACCAAATTCTTTACATGCAAATAACCTTCGTGGGTATTAATCAATGATTTTGCCCATTCGTTTATCGGTTTATTGTCGTGAGTTCCAACCATTGCCCAGCAGTGTGGTGTAATGTTCTTGCATCTGTACGGGTCGAGTGGTTCTGTCGGAACGGTAAACTGTGTTAATCGCATTCCTAAAAGATCATATTCTTTCATTACTGCTGCAACAGGGTTTGTCAAAGTCCCCAAATCTTCGCATACGATTGAATCTTTTGTTAAACCTTCTTCTTTTGCCGCAGCAATAACGATTCTTTCTATTAGTCTGCCGTATTTTTTTATTTGTTCCGGAGTAAGATTTTTTACTCTCTTTTCGTTATCTGCAGTATATTCCATGTTCAAATCTTCTATTGACGGAATAGCAAATTTTTTCAAAAATCCGTGTTCTGGAGATGAAAATAATCTTCCAGCGCCCATTTCAGGCATTGGTTTTGAACCTTTTTTATAAACCCATGGGTCAATTAACCCTACAATGTGGTCAATTCTTACTCCTCCGGGATTTTCTCTGAACATCTTTTTATAAAGATTCTTCATCAAAATACCTGCTTCACCCAATGTACCATCTGTATTATAAAGTTTATCGGGGTTTATGACCGGAAATCCCCAAGCCTGACCGTCTTTTGAAAAATAATCAGGAGGGCAGCCTAAACACCAACCTTCTAAAAATAGAGACTGATAAGCCCATTCATCTCTGTCAGAGAATGCAACCTGCCTGTCTGCAATCATTTTTATATCTCTGTCTTTTGCAAACTTTCTTGTTTCTTCGTTTTGCTTATTTAATACAAATTGAATGAATTTGTATCTGTCAATTTCTTTTGAATATTTTTTTGAAATTTCATCTATTCTTTTTGAAAATTCTATTTTTTCTTCATTAGATTTTGGATTTAATAAATTTTTATCTGTTTCAGACTTCCAATTGTGCCAGTAGTCACATCCGTGTTCAATAGCCAAAGCTTCATACAAACTGTCATTATCAAGCCATATTTTATTTTGAATTTTATACGATTCAAATTCTTTATTTAATTTCTTATCATTTAGTTTTATAAAATTATCATACGCTTCTGAAAGTGCTTCTTCTTGTTTGTTCGTGATATATGAATAACTTGTCTTATTTTTGTTTTTATTCGGGTTATTTTCGACAATTTCTTTAAAAGTAGTTTCTGAAAGAATTTTACCCCATTTTTTTGTTGTAAGTTCTTTTAAATCAATAAATAATGGGTTATTAGAGAATATAGTTCCCGTATAAGGTGATGCATCCGAAAATTTTGTTTTGCCGGCGGGCCCCATCTGAATAGCATCAAATAAATCTTGAGCATATTCTATAAACTTTTTTCCTCCGTTAGAATTTATTGTCCCGAAACCTGTATTTTCGCCCTCAACAGCAGGAAAACTTCCCCCGTGCATAATGAATACAAAATTCTTTTTATCTAACGCTTTTAAGGCTTTTCTTATAATCTTTTTAGCCTTTTTGTCATTCATAAAACCCATAAAATACCCCTTATATAAACTAAAACATAACTCTTTTATTTCGCATTGTTGGGTTCTCATCCCACAAAATCTATTTATTTGTCAATTCCGCCTGTGCAATCAAAGATTGCTTCGCTCTCTTTACTTTCGTTTCGTTCGCAACGGCGGTCATATTATGTTTCGTGCCCTGTTTGTCTTGCCAGTCGGCAAGCCAATACCGGCACTCACACCGGCTGGCGCATAAAAAATGGACCCGGTGGGACTGTCTTGCTTCGCCTCGCAATAAACGGCATTTCGCATTTTGTCTTCAGAGCCTTACAGGCTCAGACAAAATCTGCTCCAGCCTCTGCTCGGCTTGCGCTCGAACCTCAGACAATGCTTTCGCATTGTTGGGTTCTCATCCCACAAAATCTATTTATTTGTCAATATACAAAAAATGGACCCGGTGGGACTCGAACCCACGACCAATTGATTAAGAGTCAACTGCTCTACCAACTGAGCTACAAGTCCATTTACTTTGATATATTCATACTATCACCTAAATTTTATTTTGCAATATTATTCAAACATTAACTATTTCTATAAATATTAATTTTTGTAAACATTTTTTTTATTTACTGAAATTCCCTTCCCCCCAAAAAACTTTATAAATTAGTGAAGATTGGATGGATGCTCTAAACCCCTATTGCAATGCGTAGTTAGGGCCTAAGTCCAATGCGTAGTTTTTAGTAGTAGNTGCGTAGTTAGGGCCTAAGTCCAATGCGTAGTTTTTAGTAGTAGGAGGTAAAATTATGGTAAACTCAGTTTCATTTGGCGCAACTTTTCAGAAATTGCCCGGGAAAATCTCTGCAAAAAAAATGACAGAACCGTTCAAAAAAACCATGGGGAGAAGGGATGCTTGATGGCAAAGCAGGCGATTCCTTAGTTACAAATCTGCTAAACGGTGAACAGTATCCTATTGGTCCAAAAGCCTTAGCAGATAAGTATGAACATCTTGAAGGTGACATTTTCCAAACCCGTATGGATAAACCTGTTTATATTGAGGCAGATTTGCCTAAAGGTGATAAAATTGTCTCCCGAGAAGGTGTTGAAAAAACTAAAGTTAACGGTATTCAGGCAATGGAAGCTATTGATGCGGAAGGAAAACCGTATCCTATTCCGGGAGATTATTTCCTGAAAGCCTATGCGCCTATTGATGATGCCGGCAGAAAAATTATCGAAACGTTGAAAGCACTACTGCCAAAATCATAATACCTGTTTTGTTTGGCAATAATAAACCGGATGCGCAAACTATTTTGAGCATTCGGTTTTTAGTATAAATAAATTTCTGTCAAATTCACAAAAATTTCTTATAATTTCGCTGACTTCAGGCATTGAGGTATAAAATTCATAAGGTTCTTCAGAACATATAGCAATAATTTTGCCTATACCAGCGCTATGAGCAGATTTAATTCCTGATATTGCATCTTCTACAACTATGCAGTCTTTTGGCTCTAATCCCAAGTTCTTTGATGCAATTTGATAAATATCAGGTGCAGGTTTGCTCGGAACGATTCCGTCTGCATATACAACATTATCTATATCAAACCATTTTGCTAATCCAAAATGTTCAAAATAAAAATCGACATTAATTTTGTCTGACATTGTTGCGATAGTTCGTGGTATTTCGTTATCTTTTAAAAAATCTAAAAACTCAACTGCGCCTTTTGCCAAATGAAAATTTTCTTTGTCTTTTAACGCTCTTTGACGATACAAGGCTTCTTTTTCCTGTCCGTATTTTTCAACCATTTCAGGTTCAGGTTTTCTCCCGATTGCGTACTCTATGATTTCTTCATTAGTTCTGCCAAACATGTGCAGAACCATTTCTTCATCACTAAATTCTGTTCCTCTCAAAATTTTTGAAAATTCACGCCATGCTTGCTTATGCATTGCGCTGTCCCAATAAAGTGTTCCGTTAAAATCAAAAATTATACCTTTAAAATTCATGTTCTTCCATCATTTTGTTATACATATCAAGGTAAGTCTGCGCTTGTTTTTCTTTTCCCTGCATTTTATAAGTATAAGCAAGATTGTAATATACATTAGGTTCGTTTGCTCTTAAATCAACCGAACGGAAAAAATTGTATCTTGCCTGTGAGTATTTTTTCAGTTGCAAATATGCACAACCGATATTGTAGTATCCGTATGAAAAATCAGGTTTGTACTTTACCGCAAGTTTAAATTCTGTAAGTGCCATGTTAGGTTGATTTTTTGTTAAATAAATATAACCCATGTTGTAGTGCGGTTTATAAAATTTTGGATTTTTTTGTGCGGATTTGTTGAACATATATAGTGCCTGTTCAATATTTTCTTTATCCTGCATAATATTGCCCATTAATAGCCAATCTTCCGCGCTCCTTTGCTCTTCTGGGATTTGCTCCAACATTTCAAGTGCTTTATCAATGTCGTTTTGGGCATAAAAAACTCTTGCCTGCTGACTATGTGTATTATCCTGCGTCTGCTCTTGAGATGGTTGCTCTTTCTTTAGTGAAAATCCGTAGCAATTTGCTGCAGGCAAAATTAAACTTGCTATTAATAACGAAATTAAAAATCCCTTCTTCATAATTGAAATTATATGACAAAAATTTTTTTTCAGCCAAATAAATTTGACTGTTAAAAAAATCGGGTAATAATGTCAGACAGATGTCTCTTTTAAATATGCGCTCTACACAAAACGCATAATAAAACCTAATCCTGTCATTACTCCTTTTGACAGGATTTTTTTTGTAAGGAATATATTAAGATTTTGCCAACTGAAAATGTTTGTTATAAAATGTATCGGTAAGAATAAAATTTACCTTTATGGATATAGAAAAAGGGATTATTTAATATGACAGTTCAAGATTGGTTTGAAAAGCGTAAGGAAGCACAGATTCAGCGCCGTGCGCTGGAAGCAAGAGTCGAAATTGAAGCAAACCCTGATTTGTGGACAAAATGCGTTCATTGCGGTGCTCAATTACTTAAAAAAGATATAGAAGATAATTTGATGGTTTGTCCTGCTTGCGACTATCACTTCAGAGTTGGTGCAAGAGCAAGAGTTGAACAACTTTTTGATGAAAATACTTTTGAAGAAATGTTTGAACAAATTAAACCGACAGATCCGCTTAATTTTGTTGATACCGAAAGTTATAAAGACCGTATATCAAAAGCGCAGGAAAAAACAGGCTTGAATGATGCTGTTATCACTGGTATTGGCAACATTGACGGACACAAAGTAGCCTGTGCCGTTATGGATTTTGATTTTATGGGTGGTTCAATGGGAAGTGTCGTTGGTGAAAAAGTTACGCGAATTATTGAAAAAGCCATTGAATTAAGACTTCCTGTTATTGCTGTTACATCTTCAGGCGGTGCAAGAATGCAGGAAAGCGCACTGAGTCTTATGCAGATGGCAAAAACCTCTTGTGCATGTGCAAGACTTGATGACGCAGGTTTGTTATATATAAATGTTATTACTGATCCGACATTTGGCGGTGTAACTGCAAGTTTCGGCACTTTAGGCGACATTATTGTTGCAGAACAGGGCGCAAGAGTCGGGTTTGCAGGACGCAGAGTAATAGAACAGACAATCAGACAAAAACTTCCTGCCGATTTCCAGACTGCTGAATATTTGATGAAATACGGTCAGGTTGATGTCGTATCTTCAAGAAAAGATTTGAAAAGTGTACTGGCAAATATTTTGTCAATGCACGAATAAAGGAGCCGATATATAAAATGAGTACATCGTTAGATTTTGAAAAACCTATATTAGAAATTCAAAAGAAAATAGAAGAACTTAAAGAAATGAGTATAGACTCAGGTAAGGATTTGAATAAAGTGATAGAAACATTAGAAAGAGAAGCAGAAGATTTCAAAAAAGAATTGTATGAAAATCTTAACCCTGCTCAAAAAATGCAGATAGCACGCCATCAGGAAAGACCAAAATTTCTTGATTATGTAAATCTTATGACGACAGATTTTGTTGAACTTCACGGCGACAGAGTCGGAACAGATGACAGAGCAATTGTCGGAGGACTTGCCAAAATCGACGGTCGGCCTGTTATCATTATCGGCACAATGAAAGGCAAATCAACCAAAGAAAATTTGGAATATAACTTTGGCATGCCTCAGCCTGAAGGTTATCGTAAAGCTTTAAGACTTTTCTATCATGCAAATAAATTTAATATACCAATTGTAACAATAATAGATACCCCTGGTGCGTATCCGGGTATTAGTGCTGAAAAACATGCACAAGGTGCTGCGATTGCATATAACCTGAAGGAAATGCAAAAATTAAGAGTACCTGTTATTGCAATTATCTCAGGCGAGGGTTGCTCAGGTGGTGCGCTTGGTTTAGCGGTAGCAAATAAGGTTTATTTGCTTGAGCATGCTTATTATACTGTTATTTCACCTGAAGGTTGTGCGTCAATTCTTTGGCGTGATGCAAATAAAAACCTTGAAGCAGCAACTGCATTAAAAATTACCGCTCCCGATTTGATGAAATTCGGTATTATAGACGGAATGGTAAAAGAGCCTACAGGCGGGGCACATACTGATTACGAAGAAACTGCAAATAATTTAAAAACAACTATTTTGGAAGCGCTAAGTGAACTTGACGGAATGTCAGGTGAAGATTTAAGAAATCAGCGCTATGACAAATACCGTGCGATGGGCGCATTTTTAGAGTAATAAAATGGATAATACTTATTACGAACTGCAATTAAAAATTAATCCTGCGATGGAAGATTTGATTAGTGAAATCTTCTTTGAAAATTTTGACTGCGAAGGGGTAATATTAGCCGAAGAAACATATAAAGATCTTGAAATGATTGATACAACTCAAGGCACTTTGAGAGTTTTTCTGAAAAATAATCATCAGGATTATGAAGATATGCTCTACGACATTGAAAATGTCCTTGACCTTTATCGTGAAGAATTTAAAAGCCGTGGTTTAACGGTGTTTGAACTTGGCTCGTGGGAGTTTACTCTTGAAGAAAAGCAAGCGCAAGATTGGTCACAAAAATGGAAAGAAAAATGGGATGTAACTCATGTTACGGACAAAATTGCAGTAGTTCCCGATTGGATTGAATATCAGCCAAAAGAAAATGAAGTTGTGATAAAACTTGAGCCGGGGTGTGCGTTTGGCACAGGAACACATCAGACAACTCAACTTTGTATGAAGGCACTCGAAAAGTACATGAAATGTGGAGACAGAGTTGCTGATATTGGTATGGGGTCAGGTATTTTGTCTATTTTAGCGAAAAAACTCGGAGCCTCTTATGTTTACGGATGTGATACGGATGAAACTGTAATTGATGTAGCAAAAGAAAATGCAGTAAAAAATGGTGAAAAGTGTGAATTTGAACTCGGTAGTGCGGATAAAATTACAGAGAAATTTGATTTTGTTTGTGCAAATATTTTGCATTTTGTTTTGGCAGAAATCATGGGAGATTTAAAAAATATTATGAAAGATGGTGCGTATCTTTCATTAAGCGGAATTTTAGATGAAAAAAAACAAATGGTTCTTGATGCTATAGACAGAGAAAATCTCAAAATTGTAGAAGAAATACATCAGGATCAATGGACATCATTTGTTGTAACAAAGTAAATTAATGAGTTTTTGCTGCATCATAGAAAACATATTTTACCTGTCCGTATTTTTCTATGTCCTGTGGGGGCGCTTCTCTTGTTTTTGATGCTTTTTTCTGAAGAATTTTCATTTCTTCTTCATAATCTTTAGAAGTTTTTAAGATGCTTGTTTGTTTTTTTTACAGCAGCCTTACCATAACTTGATATTGCATCAGATGCCTGTTTTGGAATTTCGCCAGCAAGTTTATTATCACCTTCAGGATTTTGGACGGGGGCTTTTATATGGATATGCGAAAAAGCATCACTGTCTATATTTGTTAAACCTTTTACTATTCTACTTACGTTAACCATATACTTATTAAGTAATAAAAATAAAAAAATTGCCATTTTGATAAGTTTTTTTTAAGTGGTAGTATATTTTAAGATATTTAAGGAGGTAATCATGGGCAAATGTGCAATAATTATACCGGCAAGATACGGCTCAAGCCGCTTGGAAGGGAAACCGTTATTAAAAGTTTTGGATAAGCCTGTTATTCAGTGGGTTTATGAAAAGGCTAATCAGGCAAAACTTGCGGATTTGATTATTGTTGCAACTGATGACCAAAGAATTTATGACTGTGTAAAAAGTTTTGGCGGAAATGTTGAAATGACCTCAACCGAACATAAATCTGGTTCTGACAGAATTATGGAAGTTGTTTCAAGACATCCTGAAATTGATTATATCTGCAATTTACAGGGAGATGAACCGCTTATTGAACCTGAAAGTATAGATGCGGTTATAAAAAATGTAATAGAAGATGACAGGGCAGATATTTCTACGCTTATCAGAGAAATAGGACAAGATGAAGTCGAGAACCCAAATCTTGTCAAGTGCGTAACTGACAAAAACAGCTTTGCACTGTATTTTTCACGCTCTAAAATTCCTTATGAAAGAAACACAGGTATTGCAAAATTTTACGGGCATCTTGGAATTTACGGCTATAAAAGACATGCTCTTGAATCTATGACTTCATTGAGTCAAACTATGCTTGAAAAAACAGAGAGTTTAGAACAATTAAGGGCGTTGGAAAACGGAATGAAAATTAAAACTTCTGTTGTTGATTTTGTCCCTGTCGGAATAGATACAAAAGAAGATTTAGAAAAATTCAGACAGATTGTAAGCGAAAAATTAAGCCATATTTAATGTTTTGACGAATATAATTAGAAAATTAATTTTTCAAAATTGTTCTTTTTCCCTATTGCAATTTTTCGTTACTTAGTGTAACATAATGTTATAAAAGTATAGAAAAAGAAACAAATCGTAATATTTATATATATTTTTATATAATAGGTAGCATTTTAAAAAATATAAGGAAGTCACTATGTCAGAAAATGTTGAAATGCCTAACAATGAAGGCGATAATCGTCAGAGAATTTTGTTGGCTGATGATGAGTCAAGTATCAGAAGAATTTTGGAAACAAGATTAAAAATGGCAGGATATGATGTATATACTGCTCAGGATGGTGAAGAAGCAGTAGCATCATTTAACAAAAACAATCCAGATTTGGTAGTTTTGGATGTTATGATGCCAAAAATGGATGGTTATGGTGTAACAAGAGAAATCAGAAGAACTTCTGATGTTCCTATTATTATTTTGACCGCTTTGGGCGATGTATCCGAAAGAATTACCGGTTTGGAGCTTGGTGCCGATGATTATGTCATTAAACCTTTCAGTCCTAAAGAACTTGAAGCAAGAGTTAAGGCTGTTTTAAGAAGAACAAATAACAGGGAAATGACTACATCTTCAGGCAAAGTGACTAAAAATGTAATAACAACAGGCAATATTAAGATTGATACTGCTCGTCGTCAAGTTTACAGGAAAAATGACAGAATCAGATTGACTGGTATGGAATTCAGCTTGTTAGAATTGCTGGTAAATAATTCTGGTCAGGCATTTTCAAGAAACGAAATTTTGCAACATGTTTGGGCATATCCGCCTGATCACAGAATTGATACAAGAGTTGTTGATGTTCATATTTCAAGATTGCGTTCGAAACTTGAAACTGACCCTGCAAATCCTGAGTTAATATTAACGGCTCGTGGTATTGGTTATATGTTTCAGAGAATAAATTAGTAAAAGGGATAATTCATATATACAAAAAGAGAACCGATATAGTGGTTCTCTTTTTTTGTATTAAATGTAGTGCTTGATTTTGAATATTTATTTGTTAATATAAATATACACTCAACAATTATGGCGGGTGTCGTCAAGCGATAGTTTTTCATAATGAGTTTACGAATTATAGAAAAACATCGTCCTGAGTGAAACGAAGGATCTAAAAACTTAATATA
>CADAYE010000013.1 GCA_902792085.1 uncultured bacterium
AATTAAAAAACAGGTAAAAGAAAATGCTATGGCAATTTTAACCCCAATGGCAGATGAAAGATATTCAAATGAATCAGTTGGAGCTTTATCTAAACAACTTGATGAAAGATTAGACCGTATTGTAAAATACCATGACGGAATCCCAAAAGGTATTGAAAAAGTAAAAAAGAATAAAGATTATACAAATGTAGAATTCAAACCTGTAGAATACTCTCCGGAAGATTCAAAAGTTGTTGTTAACAATGGAGGTCGTGCTTGGGAAGAAGATTATCAATGGTTAGCAAATTATGGTAACAGTAATTGGTAGAAATAAAATAAATATGAAACAGGACAGATTGTAATGTCTGTCCTGTTTTTATGGTAAAATACAGTTATGAAAAAAGTATTATTAAGTTTATTTGCTTTAAGCGTTTGTTATGCGCTGTGAAGTTGTGGAAACAGTTTTTGAAAACGATAAAGAAAAAGCCGTAAACGGTTACCACAGGACATACAGACTTGATGATGAGTATCAAAACATTTATCTTGAAAAAGATTTTATAAACGGTCTTGCATATTATGGCGACGACAAAATTATATATAATGAACAAACCATGACAGATTTTTCAATAGTTTCAACTCATGTTGAAATTGACAGAAAAGAAATGAAAATTACGGTTTCTTCCCGTATTGAGTACGATAACCCCGATTTTGGCGAAAAAGAATCTGTCGGAATCGGCGAATGTAAATATTTATAATAAAGTTTGGCAATTATATATTATTTACCACAAAATTTTGGCAAAATGGTTATCCCTAACGGATAATCACCCACCCAAATTTCTAAATTTCACATTCTGTTCAATTTTTAACCTATTTTTGTGGTAACTCCTATATAGTTACCTAAAATTTTTTATTTTAGGGGCAATTTTTTCTGCTGAAAATACTTTATATATATGTAGGTAAAATATATTTTTGCATATTATTGCAAAAAAAGGTTAAAGGTTAGTTATATATGGGAAAAACAGTAGAAGAAATTTGTAATATTTTAATCTCAAAACACTCCAAAAACTTTGAAGTAGATTTTTCTTTGGCTGAAAAAACACAAAAGAAAACTCTGGCTTCCTGTGTTTGTTGTTCTAATCCCATAAAAAATAACCCTTATCAAGCATTTTTTGATGACGAAAATTTATACAATAATCTTGAAAGAAAAATTACAACCGAACTTGCTCTGGCAATAGATGACAATTCGGTTGAAAGAATAAAGTATTTGAAAAACAAATACGGTGATAAAAAAGAATTTAAAAGTGCAAAAGAATTTCTCAACAAAAAATGCAAAGAGATTTGGAATGTTTATGAGAATAATACCAATAGAATACCTAAAGAAGCAATGAAATGTCTTGGCATCTCAAATCAGCCTGATTTGGATTTTATTTTGGGTAACAGCCTGAAATATTTTGAAAAAGACAATTCAGATACAACTTCTTATATCATTTCTTCTGCATTAAAAAATGAGAATTTGTCTTATACGATAGAAGATATTCACAAATACCTTAAAGAAATGAATAAAAAAGCGGTATGTAAATACAATTTTAAAACTGTAAAATATCTTATATCAGAGCAAAATTATACAAAAGAACAACTTTTTGATTTGGGAATAGATAAAGAAACAATAAAAACAGCACTTAAATCTTTGGGATTAAAATATATACTGAAATATTTATTCTAAATGAGAGCAAGAATATCAATATAATCAAGTATATCTTTTAATTAATTTTCAAAGTATTTGGAGTACCTATACCAAAGAAATTTTTGATAAATTTATATGCCCCGTAAACGGCTAAACCGACAGCAGAAGCTTTGCCAATGATTTTACCACCGAACAATGCACCTGCACCTAACCCTAATGGTATAACAGAGTTAACCAAAGAGCCGGTAAATCCTTTGATATAGCCTATTCCTTCATTGAAAAATCTCTTATAGGTTTGGTCAAGTTCTGTCGTAAACGACCAATTCTTAATCTTTTCGGTAAATTTGCTCATATTAGGCATATACATAGAGTTATTGAGATAATATGCAGTTGATTGCGCATCTTTTGAACTTGCATATAAATCAGACTGAATTTTACCCACATAATTCGCATCATAAGCAACAATCCCCAGCGCAGCAAGTCCTGCACCTTTTGTCAGGACACTTGATACACTCGGTAACACACTTCTGATTCTTGTTAGTATAGCCATTGTATTTTCCTTATTTGTTTAATTCATAATTCACTATTTTCTGTTTACTTGTTGTTCGATTTTATCTGACTTTTTTTCTTGTCGTCTTTCTTTTCTTCCGTCTTTATTTTTGTACGCTTGTCTGGGTCAACAGGAACATCTTTGTCCACTCTTTGTGCCGACATATCTAATAATATACGGGAAGCATCCGCTGCGTCAAATCCCTGTCCCTGCGGATTGGATTGCATTTGTTGTAATAATGCTACCGTAAAATCATCACCGTTACAAATTCTGCCTTCCAATGCACTCAGGGCAAGAAGTCTGATTTCCTGAACAGGATCCTGTAACATCTTGTTAATTAAAGCCGTTAATGCTTTGTCATCTTTCCTTGTTGTGTCTTCGTCAAGTCTTTCAAATACCGCTTTAGCAGCAGTTATACGCTGAGATTTGTCCTGACTGTTCAACATATTTTCAAGATTTTTTATGTAATTATCATTTAATAATACAACACGCTTTTTCTCTGTTTTATCACCTGTTGATGAAATATTACTGTTTGTTGTATTGGTATTATTTGCATTACCCATATTATACGGACTTATAGGGTTATTAGGGTCTAACAAACCTCCTGCTCCGTAAATATTATCCTTATTATTTGGGTCTAATGGTCCGTTTGGTCTGTATGGGTTATTCGGGTCGTTAGGATTTGCTCCGTAAGGATTATTCTTATCGTTTGGGTCTAACGGACCACCTGCTCTGTACGGATTGTTCGGACTTTTTGGGTCTTGAGGATTGTATCCTGAGTCTGTTCTGTACGGATTGTTTGGATTTGTTGAGTCAAATGCTCCGCCCGGTCTGTACGGATTGTTCGGATTTTGAGGGTCTGCCCCGTACGGATTATTCTTATCGTTCGGGTCTAATAAACCACCCGGTCTGTACGGATTATTTGCCTGATTTATTCCGCCGTGATTTTGACAGCATGGACAAGTTTGTCCCATCTGTGTTGTGTAATAATTTGACGGATATGCTCCTGCCGGATAATAATTCGGAGCATTTACATTATAAGTCGGTGCCTGCGCTCCGGGTGGAGTAACAGACGGATTAAATATCTGAATATTAACACCTGTTGCCCCCGGAGATGTTGTAACCTGCGGAGGATAGTAAGGCGGATTATAAGGTTGAGAAGTCTGTGCAACAGGAGCGGTCTGCACAGGCGCAACAGGCATGCTTGCACAGTTGTATGCCGCATTATATTGCGGATTTATAGGTTGCTGATTTTGTCCTGTAATTTGCATACTATATTACCCTACCTAATTCTACACATATATAAAGTAAATTTATTCAAAATAATTGCTATTTTACTAAAATATTAGTTTACAAAACGCAACATGTTTCATGAACATCATATATTTTTTTAGTAAAATTTATCTATGCAAGGGCAAATTTATAAAATATATTCAGACTCATATTTCGTTAATTTAAACGGAAATATTATCCCATGCAAAATAAGAGATGTCTTAAAAAAACAAAAAACATCGATTGTTACCGGCGATTTTGTTGAAGTTGATAAAGATGTAATAACAAAAGTTTTGCCTCGTAAAAGTTTTATAAAACGCCCTGCTGTTGCAAATGTTGATCAGATTGTTGTTGTAAGCGCACTTAAAGAACCCGAACTCGATTTCGGGCAGTTAAATCGCTATATCTCACTTGCAAAGTACTACAAACTCCCTGTTATTTTATGTTTTAACAAAGAAGATTTGGAATATGAAAACAACCTGCAGGATAAAATAGAAGAAGTTTACGGCAGTTTGGGGTACAAAATTGTATTCACATCTGCAAAAGAAAAAGCAGGGATTGACCATTTTGCAAAACTTATGAAAGATAAATTATCTGCTTTGTGCGGAAATTCAGGTGTTGGGAAATCAAGTTTAATCAATGCTCTTAATCCGGATATAAATTTAAGAACTCAAAATGTAAGCGAAAAATTAAACAGAGGAACTCATACCACAAGACATTGCGAAATCATTGAAATTTCGACTTTTACAAGAATTATAGATACTCCGGGATTTAGTAACCTGAAATTTGATTTTATATTGCCAAAAGATGTGGATTATTTGTTTGATGAAATATATAAATATAAGCATAAATGTAAATATTCAGACTGTTTACATATTAATGAAACGGGATGTGAAGTACTGAAAAATATTGATACAATTGATCATTCAAGATATGAAAGTTACCTTGAATTTGTAAAAGAGGCATTTGAATACAAAGAAAAAATTAAATATAACGGCAGAAAAACAGAAACTCACAACAAATTTCACAATGATAAATCTATCGTCAAAATCAGCGAAAAAAAACGCCACGGTGCAAGAAATACGCAAAAACAAAGAATATACAGGGAATTAGACGAACATGAAGATGAATGATTATATAAAACTTGTCAATGACAAACTTGACGAATTTATCCAGATAGAAACACCGCAAACACTTTTTAAATCAATGAAATACACGGTAACTTTGCCCGGGAAAAGATTAAGACCTGTTATGTGTCTTGAAACCTGTAAAATGCTTGGCGGAGAAATCGAAGATGCAATCCCGACAGCCTGCGCAATAGAAATGCTACATGCTCAAACATTGATTCATGATGATTTGCCATGCATGGATAATGATGATTACAGGCGAGGAAAACTTACAAATCATAAGGTATTTGGTGAAGCGATAGCCGTTTTGGCAGGAGATGCTCTTTTGACTTTCGCTCCGCAAGTTATTTCAAGATTTTCCGATAACCTTCCACCGTCCACAAAAATTCGTGTTCTTAACGAATATTTCAACTACGCTGGTGCAAGAGGGGTCATTGCAGGGCAGGTTGTAGATATTGAAAGCGAAAATAATCCCGATATTATTGATAAAGAAAAAACTTTGGAATATTTGCATCTTCACAAAACCTCTGATTTATTTCAACTTGCGATGCGCACAGGTGCGATAATTGCAAATGCTGATGATGAAAAACTTGATGCGGTGACCGAGTTTGCAAAGAATTTCGGACTTGCTTTTCAGATAGCAGACGACATTTTAGACGAAATTTCAACTTTTGAGGAAATGGGCAAAACTATGGGCAAAGATAAACAGGAGAATAAACTTACCTATGTTTCGCTTTACGGACTTGAGCAGGCAAAATGTAAACTTTCTTGCCAATTGGACAAATGCCGTGATATAATGCAAAAACATAGTTTTAATTCAGAAATATTCAATGAAATTATTGAACAAATATCACAAAGGGCAGGGATTTAATGTTAGAAACTTTTAGGCAAATAGTTGCAAATAACGGATATGAAGCATTGAGTTGTGGAATGTTGGCTGCACTTACAGGACAAATAATTAAATTTATAATTTTTACGATAAGAACAAAAAAAATCAATTTTAAAATATTTACAACGACAGGCGGAATGCCAAGTACGCACTCTGCGGCAGTTATTGCGTTATCTACAATAGTCGGAATACTTGAGGGATTTGATTCATTAATTTTTGCATTGTCTTTGGGCTTTTCGTTGATTATTATGTATGATGCCGCAGGATTAAGGCGCGCAGCAGGTAAAACCGCAGCCTGCCTGAATAAAGTTATGGAAGAGATGTATAATCACGATTTGGAAGCAGTCGGCGGAAAACTGAAAGAACTTTTGGGGCATACTCCGCTTGAAGTTTGGGTTGGTGCGGCTTACGGTCTTGTCTTTGCATATTGTTACCATTTGTATATTGTCGGATAAATGCGGACTCAGAGAATTGGTACAATTAAGCAACTTTCAAATTATAGCCGAGAGTTTTAAGTATTTTAGCAAGTGTATCTAATCTTGGCACTCTTTCACCGTTAAATATTTGATAAAGCATTGCTCTGTCTATCCCTGCCTTTTCGCAAAAGCCAGATATACTATCTCGAGATTTTATCACTAACTCCAAAGAGCGAAAGAACGCATTAAAATCGCCGTCATTAATATATTCGGCAAGACTTTCGTTCATATATTCTTTTTGAAATTCTTCATCTTTTAATTGTTCTATAATAAATTTAGGTAACTATATAGGAGTTACCACAAAAATAGGTTAAAATCAGCACCCACCCCAACCCTCCCTCGTGAGGGAGGGAGAAATTTGTAAGTTGGGCTTTCAGCCCAACAATAATGGGTTTTGGTAGAAATCATGACTTAAATGTTACCCCCTTTCCTGAAATTAGGAGAGGGAGATATTTTAATTAAACCCAAAAATCTTTCAACCTTTTAACTATTCAACTTATTTACTTATTTGCCAATTTTTCTTTATCACTCTATAATAAATAAGAAAAAAGGGAGAGTGTATAATTATGAATCTTGAGCATATAAAACAAACTGACCCTCAGATTGCACAAGCGATTGAGGCAGAATTAGACAGACAGCAAAATACAATAGAACTTATCGCAAGCGAAAACTGCACCTCATTAGCGGTAATGGAAGCATGCGGAAGTGTTTTGACAAACAAATATGCGGAAGGGAAACCTCACAAGCGCTATTACAACGGTTGTGAGCATATTGATGTTGTAGAAGAACTTGCACAAAAAAGAGCATGCGAACTTTTTGGAATGGATCATGCCAATGTTCAACCACATTCAGGCGCACAGGCTAATATGGCTGTATTTATGGCAACTATGAAACCGGGGGACAGAGTTCTATCAATGGATTTGTCTAACGGCGGTCACTTATCTCACGGTTCACCTGTCAATTTTTCAGGCTTGTATTTTGATGTAAAATCCTACGGAATTAACGAATACGGCGAAATTGACTATGAAGATGTCAGAAAAATGGCACTTGAACATAAACCGAAACTGATTATTTGCGGTGCAAGTAACTATTCAAAAATTATAGATTTTAAAAAGTTCCGAGAAATCGCAGACGAGGTTGGCGCACTTTTACTTGCAGATATCGCTCATATTGCAGGACTTGTTGCGGCAGGATTGCATCCGTCACCTGCCGGTTATGCACAGTTTGTAACAACTACAACTCACAAATCTTTGCGTGGTCCAAGAGGCGGAATTATTATGTGCGATGAACAATATGCTCAGGCGATAGACAAAGCGGTATTTCCGGGTATGCAGGGCGGACCTTTGGAACACATTATTGCAGGTAAAGCCGTTGCTTTACTTGAAGCATCAAAACCTGAATTTAAAGAATATGCAAGCCAAATTATTAAAAATGCAAAGGCGCTTGCGCAAGGTTTGATGGACGAAGGTCTTGATATTGTCGGCGGCATGACAGAAAATCATCTTATGACTTTAGATTTGAGAAAAACAGGTAAAACAGGTAAAGACATGGCAAATGTACTTGAAAGAGTAGGTATTACGGCAAACAAAAATACCGTACCGAATGACCCTCAAAGTCCGTTTGTAACATCAGGTATAAGGCTTGGCACACCTGCAGTTACCACAAGAGGATTCAAAGAAGACGATATGACAGAAGTTGCAAAAATTATTGCATCTGCAATATATTCGTCAGATAATGAAATTGCACTTGATAATCTTCGTGCAAGAAGCATGAAATTATGCGCAAAGCACCCACTATACAATTAAGGAGTAAATTAAAATTATTATCAAATTAACACATGCTCATATAATCGGAACAATAATAGCCTATATAATCGGGGTATTTTTAGTTCCTATGGTTATAAGTTTCTCCAAAAAAGAGGGGCTTGTTGACTTGCCTAATGCAAGGAAAATTCACACAAAACCTATTTCACGAATAGGCGGTGTTGCAATTTGGGGCAGTACAATGTTGACTTTTTTGTGTTTGGTGTTAATGAGTTATTATCCTTACGGAAAATTATTATCAGGAATTTTGCTTGGCGGTTCTTTGATGTTTTTGCTTGGATTTATTGATGATGTTTACGGCTTGGGTGCAAAATTTAAACTTTTAATGCAGTTGTCAATCGCGACGATTGTTTATCTGTTAGGAGTACAAATAGACAGTGTGCCGTTTTTTGGCGGATTTGAACTTGGCTGGTTATCGTATCCGATTACGCTGTTGTGGATAGTCGGGATTTCTAATGCAATCAATTTCATTGACGGTGTTGACGGTTTGGCAGGTTCGGTTATTACTGTAAATTCAATAACTTTAGGCTTGTTGGCGGTTACGGTTTCACCTGCAAGTCCGATTAGTGCGCTAATCGGGTTTATTCTTGCCGGCTCTATGCTTGCGTTTTTAACTTTCAACTTTAATCCGGCAAAAATATTTATGGGGGACAGCGGTTCTCTGTTTTCAGGTTTTTTGCTTGCCGCAATTTCAATAACAGGAGTTATGAAAGTTGCGACTATTGCAATATTATTACCGTTTATTGTTTTGGCAGTTCCAATTATTGATATTACTTTTTCATCATTGAGAAGAATTTTTAAAGGCACATCGCCATTTGTTGCAGATGCCGAACATATACATCACAAACTTTTGCATGCCGGATTTTCACAGAAAAAAACCGTTGTGATTTTAACATCTGTTGCAATAATTTCAGGCGGACTTGCATGTTTATTTGCAAGCCACAATGCCATAATATACTATTTTTACCTTACTCTTGCCCTTGTAATTATTATGTTACTGTTAAATTTGGCAAGGGTGTTGACAAAAAAATAAAATTGTAATATAATGTCAAAAAATGAGTTTCTGATTACTCAGTTTCATTTGAATTTTGTAATTCTATATGGAATATTTAAGTGCAGATTCTCCCAGATTTCAATTTACTAAAGTTAGTGTAATTGTCTTCATTTCAATTCAGAAAAGGAAATAAAAACAATGGCAGTAGATGCAGTAAACAATTATAACACACAAAATACCTGTCTTGTTCCGATGGTAAAAGGAGCAGGAGTGGGTGCTGCTATCGGATGGGCATTAAAATACGGCTATCCGTTAAATGAAGACGAAAAAACTACAAAAGAGTATTTGCATGCTCAGAATGAAATCAAAAGAACAAAGGAAACATTTAGCCCTTGGACAAGATCTTACATAGACGAAATTAATGCAAAAAAGAATAAATCATTAGCCGAAGATGTATTTGTGAGCGCCTATGACGGTTTAAAAGGCGGAGAAAAAATAGGAAAAGTAAGAATCCTTAAAGCATTCCGCACAATCAGCGAAAAAGACCCTGAAAGCATGAATGAACTCAAATCTCTTTTCTATGATGCAAGATTACAAGCCGAAAAAGTAGCAAAAAAAGCGGTTGAGTCATACAAACTTGCAACAAAACATTTCAGACCAACGGAATTTTTCGTAACAACCGGTGCCGTCGCAGGTGCAGCGGTAGCATTATTACATAATGTTTTAAAAACAGATGTAAAAAATTAAGACAGAGAATATAAAAACCATTTATTAGTAATTGATTATGACAGGTTCAAAGGACCTGCCTTTTTATTATTAATATCCAAACAGTCTTATTCTGTTTTGTTCCATGTTGATTTCAAAACTCAATTCAAAATCTTTTAATCTTTGTGCAAAATTTTTATCTTCGTCTTTTGTAAATAATTTGAATCCGTAAGCCATATTTTGAAAGCAAAAATAAATTTCAGGCATAATTCTGGTCTCCTTATTAAACTTCATCTTTAAACTTCAACTCTTATATAAAGTAAAATTATTTTGTAAAATTTCACAAAATTAGTATTTGTTAATAATTCGTAATATACATAAATTATATTATCGGTAGTAATTGAGAGATTGATAATTTCTACCTGTTCATTTCTTTTCTTTTGTTTGCGATGCAAAAGAAAAGAAATGAACCAAAGAAAAGAAAACTTCGCTGATTACAATACCGCCTACGGCGGCATAAGACTGCTAACGCAGTAATATGTGTTTTTGCCTTTCAGGCAAAAATCTCTTAGCACGGCTAAAACTACGCCGTGCGCTTAACCCCTCACCCTACCCCTCAGCCATACGGCATACAGGCTCACGCAACTCACAAGTTCGTTGGTTCGCTTTGTATCCCTTTGGGAGAGGGAGCAGTGGTAGGCGAATTTATGAGCCGTACAACTGCGGGTGAGGGTAATATCAAAGGCGCCGTAGTTTTAGGCGCCTGATTGATTTTTGTCCATAAGGACAAAAATGTATGAACATTTTATACTTATATCTTATGCGCGGAGCGATGCCGTCAAGCATTGCAGTTAAATAGCGTATTTTCTCTTTCTTGGTTCATTCTTTCTCTTTTCATTGCAAGAAAAGAGAAAGAATGAACATAATAAGAATATCTTAGCAAGATATTCAGATAATATAATTTATGTATAGTTATAATTAATTTGCGTAAATATGATATTTGGGATAAAATCTTGTTATAAAGGAGAGAGTAATGGATCAGGAAACTTATATGAAAATAATGGGCTATGTCCCGACTGTTATTGAAGCATCTTCAAGAGGCGAACGCTCTTTTGATATTTTTTCAAGGCTTTTAAGAGAAAGGATTATATTTTTAGGGACTGAAATTGATGACGATGTTGCAAACTCTGTTGTTGCACAATTATTGTTATTAGACAGTGAAAACCCTGATAAAGATATCATGTTATATATTAATAGCCCCGGTGGTGTAATTACTGCCGGTATGGCAATCTATGACACGATGAACCTTATTAAGGCAGATGTAGCGACAATTTGTCTTGGTGAAGCGGCATCAATGGGTGCATTTTTGCTATGCTCCGGTGCAAAAGGCAAAAGAATGTCCCTTCCGAGTTCAAGAATCATGATTCACCAGCCGTTAGGCGGTGCTAAAGGTCAGGCAACGGATATTGAACTTGAAGCAAAAGAAATTATGCGTATGAAAGATATGTTAATTGATATAATTTCCAAAAACTCAGGACAAGACCCGAAAAAAGTTCGTGAAGATTGCGAACGCGACCACTATTTATCTGCATACGAAGCAAAAGATTATGGCTTAATTGATAAGGTTGTGGAAAAGGTTCCATCAAGCAAATAATTTGCATCTAACTTTACAAAACTTAATAAAAGGCTAAAAACATGCAATTACTTGAAGTTGCATGTTTTTATATATGTGTAGGTTAAAAAAATAGGTTAGTTTAAAAAAAATTAAAAAGGTAGGTTAGTTATGGGATTTCTAATGTTTACCGCAAGAGTTCATGACTTGGCTCGTCAGAAATCTGACACGCAGTACAAGTTATTGAAAATCTCGCGAAAATTACGAGATTTGCAGCAGTACGCCGCTATGGTAGGAAATGGCAACATCTCAATCGGAGATATTTTAAGCTCTCCGGGTTCAATGATGGGCAGGTCAATGGCATACATTGGATATGCACACAATATGGCACTGCAATATATGCAGCAAAATGCTCCGATGATGCAAATGATGTACCAGCAGCAAATGGGTGGTGCAATGCAAAATCCGCAGCAAATGCAGCAAATGCAAAATTACATTATGCGAACATTGTATATTCAAGGGCGGGAACAAGCAGCGCAAGAAGAACAAAAGAATTTGAAAGTTGAAGAAGGCAAACTTGCACAGGAGCAAGAAACTTTGAAAACTCTTCTTGATGAAATAACCGCAGAATTACAAGAAGCCAAAAAAGCAAGAGATGAAGACGTAAAAATGATGGCTCCTAAATATACGGCGAATGCATAAATAAAAGATTGATATAACTTACCTTAAAATAACTAACCCTACAAAGCGGGATTTGAAAATTCTTTCAAATCTCGCTTTTTCATGAATTATTTGTGAATTTTTGTAACAACATGTTTTAAGTTGTGCAATTTTTAAATTTGAAAATACTTATTAAGTATATAAGAAGTATATAATTTATTTCAAATTATATAACTACTACCTTCTACTTTCTACCTACTAACCTTTTACACGAGGAATTGTAACAGATTCCAAGGAAGCTTCTTTTTTAAAGAGGCTTTTTTTTTGAATTAGGCATAAGGCAGTGGGCACGAAGAATTTTCAGAGATTAATTATTTAAATATACTGATATAATCAATATTAAATTTACCGATATGTACTTATTTACTTAACTACTTACTTGCTAATTTCTCATGTTATAATTATAACAAAAGGAGTATTGACATGAAAATCGCGATATATCCGGGGAGTTTTGATCCTATAACATACGGGCATTTGGATATTTTAAAAAATGCATCTGAAATATTTGACAAAGTAATTATTGCAGTTGCTCATAATGGTGCAAAAACAGGTTTTTTAAGTGTTGAAGAAAGAGTTGAATTGATAAAAAAAAGCGTAAAAGACATTGAAAATGTTGAAGTTGATTCTTTTGAGGGTTTGACTGTCGAATATGCAAAAAAACATGATGCAAATGTTTTGATACGAGGTTTGCGTGCGGTTTCGGATTTTGAATTTGAAATGCAACTTTCACAAACTAACAGTGCGCTTTGTGATGAAATAAAAACAGTATTTTTAACAACAAAACCAAAATACAACTTTATTTCGTCTTCAACCATAAAAGAAATTTATGCAAACGGTGGTGATATTTCAAAATTTGTACCGGAAGCAGTAGATAAATATTTAAACGAAAAAATTGCAAAACCATGTTAAAATATGTAATTTGGCAGTATAAAATTATTTGACAATTAAAAATTGCTTATGTAATATATTATTGTAAATAAATGCGAAAGGGATAAGGGATATTAACATGCCTCAAAATGAAGTGTATGATTTACTCAAGATACTTGAAATGACTTTAGATGATGGATTTTCAATTTCAAAGTATGCAGTAGTCAATAAAAGAGAAATAGAAACATTAATCGACAGAATATATGCGGCTTTGCCACCTGAAGTTCAGGAAGCAAGAGTGTTTATGAAACGCAAAGAAGAATTGTTGAATGAAGCACAGGCTCAGGCTGCAAAAATTGTTCAGGATGCTCAAAACGAAGCAAATCGTTTGATTAGTGAATCAGAAATAAGAAAAGCCATCGAAAGAGATGGTATAAGATTGAAAAATGAAGTTGTCGCAGAAATGGAAAACATCAAACATGTTTCAATGCAGGATGCAGAACAAGTTAGGCTTCAGGCAACAGAAGAATCAATGAAAATTCGAGAAGGCGCAGAACTTTATGCAAAACAAGTTCTAACAAGTCTTGAAGATAATTTGACCCAATTGCAGCAGGTTGTTAAAAACGGTCAGATATATATGGAGCAAATCAAAAATGACAATGCAAGATATGCTCCACAACCTAACCAGCAAAATAACAGAGGTTGGGCAAATAACAAAGATGCAAAAAAAATATAATTAATGGATTTGATACAAAAAAAAGACCGAAGCATTTGTTTCGGTCTTTTTTATAATTAATCCTATTGTGCAAATTTTGTTTTTTCAAAAATATTTTTAAGTTTGCTATTCATATTAGGCGCATAAGTTTCTTCATTCTTTTTATCGGCAACTTTGCAGCATCTTTCAATAAATGCTAACGGGCTTTTGAAATGCTTTTCAAAAAAGCCTTGTTTAAGAACTGTTAGTTGATGATTTGTAACTCCTACAGTAGCATCTCCAATATAAGCAGTAAGTTTCCCTAATTCTTCTCTTATATCTATTTCAAACGGATTCTTTTTCTGAGTTTCAACAAGTGAATCTAACAATTGAATATCAGCATCAGATTTAATTTTTTTAGCCAAAAGTTTTTGTGCATCTTTGCGTATAATCATAGCCATACCGAAATTTGGTGATTGATTGTTGTTTATTTGCATAAGTATCTCCTTTTTTGTTTATAAAAACTCTAAAAAATAATTTTGCTATTAATGTCAATTTTATTATTATTTGTTTACAAATAGTTTGATTTTTTTCATGTTTGATATATTATAGCACTATAAGCCGAATTAAAAGAGAATGTGAGGAAACCACATTCTTTTTTAAAGGTCAAAAAAGTAAGCAAAATAAAGGAAATAAAACAATGGGTATCAAAGGAAAATTAGACAAAATGGTAGTTCTTGCATGTGAAGAATGTAAAGAAAGAAACTACACAACAACAAAAAACAAAAAGACATTAAAAGAAAGAATGGAATTGAACAAATATTGTCCAAAGTGCAAAAAACACACTGCACATAAGGAAACTAAGTAAAAGTGAATTGTGAGTCGTGAATTGAGATTATCAAGTTTTTTTCACATTTTTAATCTACAAATTTGAAAAATACTATTCACTATTCACAACTCACGTTCACTAATATGCGTCCTTAGTTCAGTTGGTAGAACGTCGGTCTCCAAAACCGGATGTCGAGGGTTCGAGTCCTTCAGGGCGCGGTTTATAAATATAAGGAAATTCAAATATGATGAACGGTTCAGATAAAAAACAAAACGAAACAATTGAATCAATTAAGGCTTATTTCAAAGGCGTAAAAACTGAATGGGGCAGAATAAGTTGGCCTGAACGCAGGCAAATAGTTGCAGAAACATTGTCGGTTATAGTTATTGTTTTTGTATTTACCGTTGCGATATATTGTATGGATTTAATTTTCAAAGGGCTTTTGAGTCTTGTAAATAAAATATAAACAAAAAACTTATAATAAAGGTGGCTTATGACTAAAAAAGAAAAAACAATGGAAGAACAACTAAACGAAGACATCGCTGCAGAAAAAGCGTTGGAGCAAGAAGAAGTTGAAGCGCAGGAAGCAAAGAAAAACAAGAAAAGATGGTATATCGTTCACACTTATTCAGGGTACGAAAATAAGGTAAAAGTAAACCTTGAAAAGCGTATTGAATATATGAATATGGGTGATAAGATTTTTAGAGTTGAAGTGCCTCAAAAAACTGTTGTTCAGGTAAAAAGCGGTAAAAAACAGGAAAAAGAAGAAAAGATTTTCCCTGGGTATGTTCTTGTTGAAATGATTATGGACGAGGACAGTTGGTATGTTGTAAGACACACTTCAGGTGTTACAAAATTTGTCGGCTCTGTCAAAAAACCAATACCTGTCAGAGAAAGCGAAATCAAAAGAATATTGCACAGAACATCATCTCAAGTGGAAAAAGTTGAACTTGATGTTAAAGTCGGAGATAAAATCAGAATTGTATCAGGTCCGTTTGCAGACTTTGATGCTGATATTATCGAAGTTTATCCTGATAAATCAAAACTTCGTGCAAATGTTTCAATCTTTGGTCGTGAAACGCCGGTTGAACTCGAGTATAATCAAATAAATAAATTATAATAAGTAAGGTGTGGTCATTTCACACCATAGGTACACACAAACTGTGGAAGAGGTCTGACCTCGTTATTACCACAAAAGGAGAAAAAAATGGCAAAAAAAGTAGTAGGAAAAATCAAACTTCAAATTGAAGCCGGAAAAGCAAATCCGTCACCACCTGTTGGTCCTGCATTAGGTCAGCATGGTGTTAACATTATGGATTTTTGTAAGCAATTCAATGCGAAAACACAAGACAAAGCAGGATATATCATTCCTGTAATTATTGATGTATATGAAGACAGAAGTTTCACTTTTGTAATCAAATCACCACCTGCTCCTGTGTTGATTAAAAAAGCCTTAAATCTTCCAAAAGGTTCATCAGTTCCTAACAAAGATAAAGTAGGCGAAATCACAAGAGCGCAATTGGAAGAAATTGCAAAAACCAAAATGGATGACTTAAACGCTACAACAATGGAAGCAGCAGTTAAAATGATTGCAGGTTCTTGCAGAGCAATGGGCGTAACGGTTAAGGAAGATTAGTACAAAATCAATTATGTCATCCTGAACTTGTTTCAGGATCTCACATAGAACATTATTGAATATGTATTATAAGGAGATGCCGAAATAGATTCGGCATGACATTTAAAAGTAAAACAGCATGGAAGGACAGTTTGTCCGTTAACACCACGAAAGGAAAAATAAAATGTCAAGATTAACTAAAAAACAACAAAAAACTCAACAAATGCTTGAAGGCTTTAATCAGCCGGCAACTGCTGTTGATGCAATAAAAAAGTTACAGGAAATTTCTAAAGAGGTTTCAAAATTCAATGAAACGGTTGAATGTCACATGAGATTAGGTATTGATGTTCGTCAGGCTGATCAACAGATTCGTTCAACAGTTGTATTACCTGCAGGTTTGGGTAAAACAGTCAGAGTTTGCGTTATTGCAAAAGGTGCAAAAGCTTCTGAAGCAAAAGATGCAGGCGCAGATTTTTATGGAGCAGAAGAAATCATTGATAAAATTTCAGACGGATGGTTTGAATTTGATACATTGATTGCTACACCTGACTGTATGGGTATGCTTGGTAAACTCGGTAGAGTTTTAGGTCCAAAAGGCTTGATGCCAAACCCAAAAACAGGTACTGTAACAATGGATATTGCAAAAGCAGTAAAAGATGCTAAAGCAGGTAAAGTTGAATACAGAGCCGATAAACAAGGTATGATTCATTGCCCTATCGGTAAAGTTCAATTTAGCGAAGAAGATTTGGTTAAAAACTATGCAACTTTGGCAGATGCAATTTTGAAATCAAAACCATCTTCAGCAAAAGGAACTTATGTTAAATCAGTTTACTTGTCAACAACAATGGGACCAGGGATTAAATTAGACCCAAAAACCTTTGCTGCTGAAGTAAAAGAATTGGTTTAGTATATAAAATTATGTTGGGTTAAACCCAACATACAATAAATAAAAACGAGAATTTCAGGATTTTGGAATTCTCGTTTTTTATATATTTATTTTGTTTGTTTTGTAATAAGTTATGCTGCATATTTTGCAGGATTTATGTTTTTGAGTTTATCCGCAAGGATAATGACATAATCTATGACTGTTCTTTCTGCATCGGGTTTTGCTTTTGATTTTTCGGCAAATGTTTCAATTAGTGTAAAAATAATATTTTTTGCACGATTTACTCTTTCGTCTTTTCTTGGCATAATACTTTCGCCTAAAGAAATTGCTTTTGCAACTTTTGATTGCGGAGCAATTGAACTGACCGCTGACATTGCTGCTTTAACCGGAGAAACACTAATAGACATAATAAGACCTATCTTTCTGAAACACAAAAACCATTTTTCCACTTCACTGTAAATTTACTAAAACATTTTTATTAAACTTTTTGCGCTTTTAAAAAAAATTGTTACAATATTAATAATTCATGCAAAAAAAACGCAGGAGAAAATTTTGGATAAAAACAGTACAATTGGTGAAAATATAACAAGACCTTGGGGATTTTACAGGGTAATTGCGCAGGGTAAAAATTATGCGTCAAAAGTTATTCATGTCAATATCGGGCAAAGGCTTTCAGTTCAGTCGCATAATCACAGGGCAGAACACTGGGTTGTCGCTTGTGGCAGAGCAAAAGTTTTGTTAAATGACAAAGAATTTACTTTAGAAGTCGGGCAGAGTGTTGATATTCCGATAAAAACCATACATTCTCTTGCAAACCCTTATGAAGAAGAACTTGAAATTATTGAACTTCAGATGGGTGAAATTATATCGGAAGATGATATTACAAGATATTCAGATATTTATGGCAGGGTTTAAAGTTCATCAAACGGTGAAATTTTTACTTCTCTGAAGCCGTCGTTGAGAGCATCTAAAGGCGATTTTTTAGCCAATACCGCATCGCTTATTTGAAGATTAGAAACCAAAACTTCATCGGTGTATGTTCTATATGCAAGATGTGTTGGGCTTTTCCCGTCTTTCAAAAATGTTGTCGGAATTTTTAAATAATCTAGTAAATCCACAAATTTGTTCCAAATATCCTGACTTTGTTTTGAATTTTTTGAACCGACAAGTACAGCCTGCAAGTTTTTATCTTTCAAATCAATGTTATTTCTCAAAAAATTCAGAACATTAGAAAAAATATGATTATCTTTATTAAGCGGAATAAGGTGCATCAAAACTGCTTTATCCCCGTTTGTGATAAGGCAGGAAGTACAATCGCAGACTCTTTGGGTGAAAACATCTTTGCCAATTCGACTTGAACTGATTGCCCACGGGTAATCAACAAGATTATCACGGCTAAATGAGGAAGTAATTTTATTAAAATTTTGCCAATGCATTGGCACTATTTTTGATGTAAAAGAGATTTCGGTCATGCTTAATTTATAAAACAGTAGATTCTTCGGCTTGTCATTCTGAGCCTTTAGGCGAAGAATCTCAAATTATAACGCCTCAGAATGACATTTTAATTAATTGTAATAAAACCGAAAAAATAAAAATTTGCGCTCTTTATAAGGATGCAGTATATTCGGATTATTTTTATCTCTGATATATTTAGGTTTCATTTTTTTCTCTGCGGTTGGAGAAGTTTTTTTTGAAGACGGCAAATGTGTTTTTTTAAACTCCAAGTCAGCCGGAAGTTCGTCGTTTTGTTCAATATAATTTGCATATTCAATTTGCTTATCAAAATGTTCCTGAGGTTTATTTCTGAAGTCTTTTATAAATTTAAAATAATTACTTTGATATTTTTTTATTGGAATAAATGTAAAACACGCAGAAATAAAAATAAATATAAGAATAAAAATAAGTATGATTTTTTGATGAATTTTCATAAGAAAATTTTATCAATTTCATGAATAAATGTAAAATAATTGTTAATATGACCTGAGTAATTTATAATAAACTTACACAACTCTTATGGCTAATTTTATTGTCATTGCGAGGAGTCAATGGATTGACGACGAAACAATCCAGATATTTTATCGTTAATGGCAAATCTGTTGGATTACCGCGCCCTATCGGGCTCGCAATGACATGGGTGTATTCTAATATAGGTCGGTATTATTATGCCGGTACAGATAATAAAAAAGAAAAAAGGAGAGATATATGATTAAAAAAATTACTGCTTTAATGGCATTATTTATGACATCAGTTGCTCCTGCTTTTGCAAGTGAAGCGGATTTGGTTGTTCCGTGGAATTTCCGTTATCGGACTTTGTTTCGGGTTATGGAAATTTTTGGAAGTCAAAAAACTCGAAGTTCACTCTGCAATGGCAGCAGTAGGTAACACAATTTTTGAAACTTGCAAAACATATCTTGTTCAGCAGGGCAAATTTTTACTTGCACTTGAAATAATAATCGGTGCATGTATTGCGTTTTATTTCGGCTATTTACAGGAAATGGGCTGGAGCGGTGTATTAACAATCCTTGGCTGGTCTGTAATCGGTATATTAGGCTCTTATGCGGTTGCCTGGTTTGGTATCAGAATGAACACTTTGGCAAACGCAAGAACTGCTTTTGCATCATTAAAAGGTAATCCTTTGAATATTCTCAATATTCCTTTAAAAGCAGGTATGAGTATCGGTGTTTTGCTTGTATCTGTTGAACTCATTATGATGCTAATAATTTTACTTTTTGTTCCCGGCAAAATTGCAGGGGCTTGCTTTATCGGGTTTGCTATCGGTGAATCTCTGGGCGCATCTGCGCTGCGTGTTGCAGGCGGTATTTTTACAAAAATTGCTGATATCGGTTCTGATTTGATGAAGATTCAGTTTGGTATCAAAGAAGATGACCCTCGTAATCCGGGTGTTATCGCTGATTGCACAGGTGACAATGCAGGCGATTCAATCGGTCCTACGGCTGACGGGTTTGAAACTTACGGTGTAACAGGTGTTGCGCTTGTCAGTTTTATTTTGCTCGCAGTTTTGGGAGGTAAAAATCAGGTTCAACTTTTAGCCTGGATTTTTGTAATGAGATTTTTAATGATTGTCACATCAGTTGTGGCATACGGAATAAACGCTTTGTGGGATAAATTTATTTATTCTAAAAAGGCGGAAAAATTTGATTTTGAAGTACCTTTGACAAGACTTGTATGGATTACATCAATTCTTTCTATCGGTATGACTTACGGTGTCAGTTGCTGGTTATTAAATCCGTTAGGACACGGAATTTGGTTCATTTTGGCATCAATAATTTCCTGCGGAACATTAGGCGCGGCATTGATTCCGGAATTTACAAAAATCTTTACTTCTCCAAAGGCTAAACACACAGAAGAAGTAGTAACGGCATCAAGAGAAGGCGGTGCATCTTTGACAATTTTGTCAGGTATTGTTTCCGGTAACTTCTCAGGCTTTTGGATTGGCTCTGTTATCGTATTTTTAATGGCACTTGCTTATGTTGCAAGTACATTTATTCCGTCAAGCCTGATGAGTTATTCTTCGGTATTCGCATTTGGGCTTGTTGCTTTCGGGTTCTTGGGAATGGGACCTGTAACAATAGCAGTCGATTCTTACGGACCTGTTACAGATAATGCTCAATCCGTTTACGAGTTATCTTTAATTGAAGATATACCTGATGTGGCAAATGAAATTGAAAAACAATATTCATTTACCCCTGATTTTGAGAATGCTAAAAAATATTTGGAAGAAAATGACGGTGCAGGTAACACTTTCAAAGCAACTTCAAAACCTGTTTTAATCGGGACAGCGGTTGTTGGTGCTACTACAATGATTTTCTCACTTATTTTGGTTATTCAAAATACTTTGGGTATCAAACCTGAAATGATTTTGAATTTACTTAACCCATACACATTGCTCGGATTGTTGATGGGTGGTGCGGTAATATATTGGTTCAGCGGTGCTTCTATGCAGGCAGTCACAACAGGTGCATATAGAGCCGTTGAATACATTAAAGACAATATTAAACTTGGCGAAGCAGATGAAAAGAGCGCAAATGTTGCAAATTCAAAAGAAGTTGTAAAAATTTGTACTCAATATGCTCAAAAAGGTATGGTAAATATCTTTATCGCATTGTTTACATTTGCTTTGGCTTTGGCTTGCTTATCGGCGCCGGGCGAAAAATCGCAACTTGCGGTTTCATTCTTTGTAAGTTATCTGATTGCAATTGCTATTTTTGGATTGTTCCAGGCCGTATTTATGGCAAATGCCGGCGGCTGCTGGGATAATGCAAAGAAAATCGTTGAAGTAGATTTGGCTGAAAAGGGAACACCTTTACACGAAGCAACGGTTGTTGGTGATACTGTGGGTGATCCGTTCAAAGACACATCTTCAGTTGCAATGAATCCGATTATTAAATTTACAACTTTGTTTGGTTTGTTGGCGATGGAAATTGCCATTAACGAAAACTTCCGTCAAATAGCACCTTATGTCGGAATCGTATTTTTAATAATTGCCTTAATCTTTGTTGTACGCTCATTCTACGGAATGAGAATCCCGACAAAAAAGGGCTAAATAATATAAATTGTAAGTCGGACTAAAAGTCTAACTTCTAATTTAAAAAGGTTGAACTGTTTAATAACTGTTCAACCTTTTTTTATTTCAGTACTTGTTTTATAAAACCATCAATTGAACGGCTATGAAATAATGTGATTGCTACGCATATTTTACTCGCTTGCTATGACATGAAAAAACAGGGAAGATAGGTTTTATATATCTGAAATTCACTTGAAACATGCAGATAAATTTGATAAAATCGCATTATGGATAATGTTGTTGAGAAATTGAAAAGTTTAGGATTTAATTCTTACGAGGCAAAAACTTATATTGCACTGTTAAAAAAATACCCATCAACCGGCTATGAGGTTTCTCAACTTGCTGATATTCCGCAGTCAAGAGCCTATGATGCCTTAAAATCGCTTGCAAGTGAAAAAATTGTTATTGCAAGTGATGACAAACCGCAAAAGTATTCACCCATTGCCCCAAAGGAACTGACTCAAAGGTTTAAACGCAAAATTAATTCAACAATAGAGTATCTTGAAAAAAAACTTCCTGATGTAAAAGAGGATTATAACGAGCCTTTGCACAACATTTCTGGGTACGAAAATATTTTGGCAAAACTCAAAGAAATTATTAAAAATTCAAAAAAATCTATTTATATAGAAATCTGGAAAGAAGATTTTAAGCATGTTGAAAAAGAGTTAAGGGCGGCTTACGACAGAGATGTTGATGTAAAAATTGTTGCGCTTGGCGAATTTACAACAAATTTCGGACTTGTATATCAGCATGCAGGTGCAAAAGAAATAGTCCACAACTCAGGCAGTCGTCTGATTTATATTTTGTCGGATATTCAGGAATGTTTATTTGGAAAAATTGAATGTAGTGCAACCTGGACAAAAAATATTGATGTTGTTTATTTACTTTTGAATTTTATTGTACATGATATGTATCTTCTCGATGTCGGACAGAACTTCCCCGAACAGTTAAAATATTTTTATGGCGCAGGTATGAAAAATCTGAAAAACAAAATTTTGTCTAAAGACGGAGTGAATATTCATTAATTTAGGTTTACATTCTTCTATGTTCTTGCTATCTTTGAATTATGAAAGATATGTTAGATAAAATATTGCAAATAGAGCAAAGATATAAAGAATTAGGCGAAACTTTGTCTGATCCTGAGGTTATTCAGGATTATAATAAATTCAGGGATTTGTCAAAGCAAAGAAAATCAATGGAAGAAACTGTTGAACTTTATTATGAATGGAAAAAAGCAACAGATGCCATTGAAGATGACAAACAACTTTTACAGGAAGAAAAAGACGAAGATATGCGCGCAATGTTGAAAGCGGATATTGAAGAAAATGAAGCAAAACTTCCTGAGTATGAAGAAAAGATGAAATGCTTATTACTTCCGAAAGACCCTATGGATGATAAAGACATTATGCTTGAAATCAGAGGCGGAGCAGGCGGAGATGAGGCAAACATTTTTGCGGGAGATTTGGCAAGAATGTATTTAAAATTTGCAGATAAACAGGGTTGGAAAACTCAAATTTTGTCAAAAACCGAATGTGAAGCAGGCGGATATTCGGAAATTATTATTTCAATTCAGGGTGATGCGGTTTATTCAAAACTTAAATATGAATCAGGTGTTCACAGAGTACAAAGAGTTCCGGAAACCGAATCTCAAGGCAGAGTTCACACTTCAACGGCAACTGTTGCCGTTATGCCTGAAGTTGATGATGTAGAAATCGAAATCAGACCTGAAGATATTGAAATGTCAACTGCCCGTTCAGGCGGCGCAGGCGGACAAAATGTAAACAAAGTTGAAACCGCTGCAAGACTTTTTCACAAACCGACAGGAATAATGATTTTCTGTACCGAAGAACGTTCACAACTTCAAAATAAAGAACGTGCAATGCAGATTTTGCGTTCAAAACTTTATGATATGGAAGTCCAAAAGCAGATGCAGGAAATTACTGATTTGCGTCGCAGTCAAGTCGGAACAGGTGACCGCTCCGAGCGTATAAGAACATATAATTTTCCCCAAGGGCGTCTGACAGACCATAGATTAAACCACAATCTTAATGTCTGGACTGTTATTGACGGTGATTTGGATGAACTTATCAATATGCTCATTGAATACGACCAAAAATTAAAATTGGAAAAACTTGCACAACAAAATTAAAAATAATGTCATTCTGAGCAAAAATAAGGAGATTCTTCGGCTTAGTGCCTCAGAAATGACAAAAGCGAAGAATCTCCCATAGAACAAATTATGACAGAAAGACGATGTGCCGGTTGCTGGCAAACTAAAGACAGAAAAGATTTGATAAAGATTACAAACTCTGTGCAAGGGGTTGTTGTAAATCCAAGTTCGTTTACATTTGGCAGATCTGCATATCTTTGCTATAATAATTCTTGTATAGAATCGGCTTTTAAGAAAAATAAATTGGCAAAGTTCCTGAAAACCGCTATACCCGAGGAATTGAAAGGACAAGTACTGAATGAGTTACGAAACAAAGAGAATAAGTGAATTAGCAAAAGAACTTGGTAAAACAAGCAAAGAAGTTCTTGAAAAGTTAGAAGCCTTAGGTATTAAAGGGAAAACTCACTCAAGTACTGTTACTCAGGAACAGATTAAACGCCTGAAAGATTTTATTGAAAACGGCGCAGTAAAGGCGAAGCCAAAAGCTTTTGTTGTAAAAAAAGCAAAAGTTGAAGAAAAAGAAGCCGCAAAAGAGGCTGCTAAAGAAGAAGCGAAAGAACGCAAAGAAGAATTAAAAAAAGCTATTGAAAAACCTGTCGTAGAAAAAGTGCAGCGTCCGAAAATTGAGATAGTCAGACGCTCTGCACCAAAACCTGCTGTTCAGGTTGTTGGAAAAACAAATAAATCTGATGGTGACAAGCCGAAAAAATTTGGCAAAGACGGCAAATTTCAGTCAAAGCGTGACGGAGAAAAGCCTACGGGTAAAGATTTTGGGACTAAAAAGCCGATAGAACGCAGAATTATATCACAGGATATTTATGAAAATAAAAGTGGCGGAAACGGTAAATTCGGCGGAAGTAAAAATTCAGGTAAGAAAAAAGACAAAGGCTTTAACTCTAAAAAAGAAGAACAGGAGATGATTTCTCTTGAAAAGGCTGCCGCTCAGCATCACAAAAAAAGAACTCAAAAAACAGAAGAAATAGAAGAAGTCAGACAAATTGTTGTTAATCAGGCAATGACAATTGCGGAACTGTCAGAAAAAATTAAAAAAACTCCCGCTGATATTGTCAAATTTCTTATGATGAACGGGGTTATGGCAACTGTTAACCAACTTATTGATGTTGATGTTATTAAAAAAGTTTGTGCCGAATACGAACTTGAGGTTCTTGATGAAGATTTGGATGCTTATGTAGAAGAAGAACTCAAAAAAGAAGAAGAAAAGAATGCTCTTGCAAATGTTGATAAAAAATTACTTAAAAAACGCGCTCCCGTAATCAGTATTATGGGGCATGTTGACCACGGTAAAACAACCTTGTTAGATAGTATTCGTGCATCAAAACACAAAATTGTCGCAACTGAAGTCGGCGGAATTACGCAATCTATCGGTGCTTACACGGTATACTTGGGTAATAACAACGATAAAAAAATCGTATTTTTGGATACTCCGGGGCACGAAGCGTTTACCGAAATGCGTGCAAGAGGTGCGCAGGCAACAGATATTGCAATTCTTGTTGTTGCGGCTGATGATGGTATAATGCCTCAAACCATTGAAGCAATTAACCATGCCAAAGCGGCAGAAATTCCTGTAATTGTTGCGGTAAATAAAATCGATAAACCGGGAGCAAATCCTGACAGAGTATTGCAGCAATTAACTGAACATGGACTTGTTCCTGAAGATTGGGGAGGAGATACAATCGTTGTTAAAGTTTCTGCATTACAAGGTACCGGTATTGATGAACTTTTAGAATACATTTTACTTGTAGCTGATGTTCAAGACCTTAAAGCCAACCCGAAAGCAGAGGCAACAGGTGTTGTAATTGAAGCGAATTTAGATAAAGGCAAAGGTCCTGTTGCAACACTTTTGGTTCAAAACGGGACATTAAGAGCAGGCAACTGCATTGTCGTTGGTACGGCGTGCGGTCGTGTTCGTGCGTTGTTATCAGATAGCGGTGAAAGAATTCAAAAAGCGGAACCATCTACTCCTGTTGAAATTTTAGGTTTATCTGAAGTACCTCAGGCGGGTGACAGATTTATGGTTGTTAAAAACGAAAAGGAAATGAAAGCCATAACTGCTGAAAGACAAGAAAAAGCAAGAGATAAGAGATTAGAAGCAATGCTCCCTGCTCATATCAGAAAGGAAGCCGTTGCAGGTGATGATGCAATTCCACAACTTAATCTTATTATCAAGGCTAACACAAACGGGTCTGCCGAAGCTGTATCGCAGGCTATTGCACAGGTTGAATCAAAAGAGATTTCAACAAAAATTATTCATGTAGGTGTCGGCGATATTTCAGAAGCCGATGTTATGCTTGCAGCAGCGTCAAATGCTTTAATTTTGGGCTTTACGGTAAAAGAAGATTCAAACGCGCTTGCTGCGGCTGAAAGAGAAAAAGTTACAATTAAAAAATATGATATTATTTATCAGTTGCTTGAAGATATTGAAAAGACATTGTTGTCACTTCTTGATCCTGAAATTAAAGAAGTTGAACTTGGGAAGGCAGAAGTCCGACAGGTATTTAATATCGGCAAAACAGGAAAAATCGCCGGTTGTTATGTTCTTGAAGGTAAAATTGTTCGTGATAAGGATGCGATTATTATTCGTGACGGAACAGAAATTTACAAAGGCGCAATTGAACAACTCAAACGATTCAAAGATGATGTTAAAGAGGTTGCACAAGGCTTTGAATGCGGCATTTCTTTCGGTAAATTTAATGACTTGCAGGAAGGTGATATAATTCAGGTTTCAACAACCGAAGAAATTGAAAGAACTTCATTGTAAGGCTTAAACAAATAAGGTGAAAACATGAAAATTGATAAAATAAATACATATGCTCCTCAATTTGGAAGCGCAAAAATTAGCGCTAAGTCGTTCATCCCTGTGATTAACCGTGGTGAATCTTTTCCGCCAAAAACCAAATTTATGCGTAATGTAAGAGATATTTTGGGTGAAATTTTTCCGAAACTTGATCCGGATTATGATTTATTCGTCAAGAACCCCGCGAAAAATACTAAAAACTCTCACTCTTATGAAATAATAAACAAAGTATTAATGGCAATTCATTAAATTACTTTACAAATATTTACTTAATACAAATTTCAGGCAATTTTTAATTTTTTTGTTTTTTGTTATAATGAAAGCGTAAAGGTAGAATGTGTAATGATTAATAAAATTTCGTTTGCAGACAACAAAAAGTATTACCTGAATAATGTCCCTTTAAGTGTTAATTCAGGGTCGTCAAGTTTTACACATTCGTATCTTGAACATTCGGATTTGACCCCAAAACAAAAGGCTACTGTTTTGGCAACTTCTGCTTTGGGAATGGCATTGCCGCTTGCGTTTTGGAGTAAGAGAGCAGGCTTTAGTTTAAATCCTGCAAAAATATTAAAAACTCCGATAAAGGATTGGGCATTATTAAAATTCAAACAAACTGGTAAAGTTTTGGAATATGATGATGCCGCAAAAATAATCTCTATCGCAACCGGTTCTGTTGCAGGTGGTTTTGCAGGCGGGGTTTTGGTGGATAAAGATAATATAAAAGCCAAAAAGCGTGAAGTATTGAGTCAGTTGTTGGGAGATGTAATAGTTCCGATTACTTGTGTTTGGGCAGGAGCAAAGGCATTTAAACATTATGAAAAGACTTTGCAAAAACTTATGCCCAAGATTGGCAAAGAAAACACATTTGCAAAAATTGTAAATAAAATAAGCGAAAACATTCCAAATGCTGTTGCGACATTGAGTTCACTTGCAGTCGGAATTATAGCAGGGAATAAAGTTTCTAATGAAATAAACGAAAAAATTTACCATAAAAAAGTTGAAAGAGGAATAAAGGCAACAGATTTTGCACCTCATGTTGATGATTTGTGTTTGTCAATTTCTATGGTAAACAGCGGTTCTGAATTTGGGACAAAATTAGGCAGAATTATTCCGCTTGCTCTGTTGGTTCCGGGATATGAAACCGGCACTGCAAGAGAAAAATAGTTATTATGTACGCTTTATGCTAAAATGTTTGTATAATACATTTTAGAGGTGCTTTATGAAGATTAATATAAATTGGAAAAAGACAGGGATTGGATTATTTTCTGTTGTTGTGGTTTTGTATGTATTATTTCTTGCATTACCTCTCATTCTTTCACCAATAGCAAATTCCTACTGCAAACAGGCAGAAAATATTATTAAAACAACCTCAGGGCTTGATGCCAAGATTGACGGAATTGGAGTAACAACATCTCCAAAACTTGCTTTCGGTATCAAAATAAAAGAGTTATACCTCTTTACGCCAAATGACAAAACTCCTATTGTAGAAATTGAAGATGCAAAAGCAGATTTAAGATTGTTACCTCTTATTATAAAAAAAGTTCAACTCGGTAATATATCAGCAGAAGAAATTAATGCAAATATCGTTTTAAAAAAAGATGGTATGCCTGAAATAATTGATTATTTGCCAAAACAAAATCAGGATTCTCAACCTATGGAATCGCTTCCTTTTGGTTTAAAACTTTCAAATCATTTGCCAAATATATATTTTGACGAATATAAACTCAATTTTATTGATAAAGGAACAAAAAAAACATATTTTATAGACGGTGACAACTTAAAAATTTCTGATTTTATTTTGAATAAAAAAGTAAAAATTGCTGCTGACGGTCAGATTGTTTTTGATAAAAAAATTGTTTCAAACTATGATATAAAAATTTTTAATAAAATTATGCCTGATATTCAGTTAGACGATTTGGTATTTCCCAAAGAAGTAAAAATTGAGCAGGGAAAAAGTGATATAAATGATTTCAAAATCAATATTACGGAAATTTTTGAAACAATAAATAAAAATGGTTTAAAGGCAGATTTGAATTGTGATATAAAAACTTCCGGAACATTAAAAAAACCTGTCCAAAACGGATTTTTTGAAATTAATAATATGACTGTTTTATCGCAGGGGAAACAACTTCCAAATAGCCATGCCAAACTCATTTTTAAGGGAAATAAAACAGATATTGATTCTGTTTTTTATACCTCCTCTGACAAAAATGAAAAGACTCAAATTACCGGGAATATAAAGTCGGGAGAAAATCGTTCACTTGATATTACTTTGCGTTCAAATGCCAAATTTAATAATATAATAAGGCTGATTGACAGTATCGCTCAGTCGTTTGGGAAGAATGATTTAAAAACAATTACGGCAACAGGTGGAATTGATGCTGATTTCAATTTGAAATCCGATCTCAAAAACATAACTTCAACAGGTCATTTAAAAGTTCCGTCAGCATCATTATTATATGGACTTTATAATGTTTCAGTCAATAATATCAACGCAGATGTTGATATGAATGATAACAATATAAATATTAAAAATCTTGGATTTTCAGTTATGGGGCATCATTTAAAAGCGGTCGGAACAATATCTTCTGATGCAATCGCAGATTTGAAAATAATTGCTAATAAATTATCGGTTAAAGGGCTTGTCGGAGTTACAGGACAAGTCGGACTTTTAAAAGAAAATAATTTTAATTCAGGTACTTTATCTCTAAATGCAGTTATTAAAGGGCTTTTAACTGAAATAAAACCTGATGTTACTTTGAGTGTAAATAATATAGATATTTATAATAAACCAATGCAGGTAAGGCTTATGTTGAATAAAGCCATTGTGAAACTGTTATTGTCAAAAGACAATCTGAACGGTGATATTGATGTAAATACACTAAAATTAAAAAATGATTTGGCATCTGTTTCTGTTCCGAATGCGCAGATTTCTGTTAATCCTAAAGATATAAATATCAAAAATTCGGTTGTTATGATAAACAATTCAAAAGTTAATGTGAACGGAAATGTCAAAGATTATTCAAATCCCAACCTAAATATGAATATAACGGCAAAAGGAAATTTGGCATCCGCAGATGTCATTGCGTTTGTACCAAAAGAATTAAAATGGATGTTTACAGGAAAAGGATTAATGCCATTGAATTTAACCGCAAAGGGTAATGATAAAGTTCAGCATGTTACTTTTGATTTGAATGCAACACCAAGCGGTTATGTAAAAATTCTTGATGTAGATAAATTAAAAGCTAAAAATACAAAAATTCATACGGATATAAAAATTGAAAATAATTCCGCACATCTTGAAAATTCAGGTATTTTTGCCAATACACAGCGTATTGCAACATTTGACGGCGGGGTAAAAAATCTTTCTAATCCAAATTTAAATATAGATATTTCGGTACCACAGAATATATCATTCCCAATCCCGGGGATGGGCGAACATTCAAATATAACGGCTAACGGTTTGGTTAATCTCGGCGGAAATCCTATGAGTCCAAAACTGAAAGGTAAGGTTAATATAATGGACCTTTCAATAAAAGATATGGATTTTGCATTGACTAATCTTGTGGCGAATCTAAACGGAAAAGGCATCAGTGGTGATGGTACTGCCGATAAAATGAAATTTGGCGGTATAGTCGGAACAAATTTATCTGCAAATTTTGCTCTTAATGATTTTACCGTATTTAATCTAAATGATATTAAAGCGGAAGCATTTAATGGTAAAGTGACGGGTAAAGTAACTTATCATATTCCGACATTTGCTTTTGGTGCGGATTTGACAGGCAAAGGATTAAATTCAACTGACGCGGTTTATGGCGCTGTCGGAATACCAAAGGCGCTAACAGGGACAATGAATTTTGGGGCAAAATTAACTTCAAAAGGGGTTACTGATACTGAAATTATTAAAAACATGAAAGGCGATATTGATTTCAGCATTGAAAACGGCAGATTTGTAAGTATCGGAAAACTTGAAAATCTCGTTGCCGCACAAAATATAACAACAATTTCACTTCTAAAATCTGCGCTTTCAGCACTTACAACAGCATCAAATCTTCAGCAGACGGATAAATTTACACTTATAGATGGTAAAATGACAATGTCAAACGGGAGTGCAAATATTAGTTATATCAATATTTCAGGACCATTGATGTCTTATTATGTAAAAGGAATTTATAACATACTTCAAAATAGTGCAAACCTTGTTATATTAGGCAGATTAGATTCAAAAGTTGTTTCTTATTTAGGTCCGATAGGACAGTTATCGGCAGAAAAATTATTATCATACATTCCGAAATTCGGGGCTTCAACTGCGAAATTTTTAAACTTATTAACTCAAGACCCTCAAAATGAAAAAACAGAACTTATACCTGCTTTGAGTTCAGGCAGCACATCATATAAGGATTTTAAAGTTATTTATAACGGTTCTATAGAAAAGGCAACTTCCGTAAAAAGTTTCAAATGGCTTTCGACTTGTGATACAACCCAAATGGATTTGAAACAAGAGGCAAAAAATGCCGTTACTGCGGTAAAAGAAAATGTAAAAAATCAGGTTGAGGCAACAAAAACACAAGTAGAAAATATTAAAAATAATGTAAATAAAATTGTTGAAACCCAAAAACAACAGGTTCAGGCAGAGAAAAAAGCAGTTGAACAGGCAAAAACAGATATTCAAAACATAAAACAAAATGCAGGCAAAAGTGCAGTTAATTTAGGCAAATTGCTTCAAAATGCCGCATCAAATGCTAATAAAAAAATGGAAATTACCCCCCAAAAAGAGCAAACTCAGGTTGCCCCTACAACTCAGTTAGAGACCAGACAAGAAACAACAAATGTAAATGATAGAGAACAACCTGCAAAGGAAGAATAAAATGAAAATTGATAAATTCAAAGTAGAAGAATGGTTTAACATGTATGAACACAAGGCTTTATATGACCTTGCTGATACCTGCGTTGAATCTTTATCAATAAATGAACTTCTTGAAATTACAAATGAAAATCCGTCCGAACTTTATTCACGAAAACTAAATTATGGAGATATTCACGGTTCAAAAAGATTAAAAGATGCAATTTGTACGCTATACGAAAACCAAACTCCTGATAACATTACAATCGCTCACGGCGCAATTGGGGCTAATCAACTTGTAATGTTGTCTTTAATAGAGCAAGGCGACAAGGTTGTATCAATTATTCCGACATATCAACAACATTATTCCATCCCAAAATCTATCGGTGCAGAGGTAAAAACTTTATTTCTAAAAGAAGAAAATAATTGGATTCCTGATTTGAATGAACTTGAAATGCTTGTCGGGACAAATACAAAAATTATCTGCATGAATAATCCCAATAACCCCACAGGTGCAGTTATTCCCGAAAAAATATTGAAACAAATTATACAAATAGCCAAAAAATCGGATGCTTACATACTTTGTGACGAGGTTTACAGAGGTCTTGAGCATAACGGTCAGATTTCAAAATCTGTTGCAGATATTTATGAAAAAGGGATTTCAACAGGGAGCGTATCAAAGGTTTTTTCTCTTGCGGGACTGCGTCTTGGCTGGATAGTTGCACCTGTTGAGGTTATAGAAGAAGTTAATCATCAAAGAGAATATAACACAATAAGTGTGGGAATATTAGACGATTATTTTGCATCAGTTGCGATAGAAAATAAAAACAAAATTATAAAAAGAAATCTTAGTAAAATTTTAGAAGGAAAAAAGATTTTAACGGATTGGCTAAATTCTGAAAGTCACTGTCATTGTGTTATTCCGAGCGGCGGAACGACAGCATTTGTCGGGTACGATATAAAAATCAGTTCGGTTGATTTGTGCAAAAAACTGCAAAACGATACAGGAGTAATGCTATTACCCGGTGAAACAATGGAACTTGACGGCTATTTGCGAATCGGTTACGGCAATAATGTGGTTAAATTAAATCAAGCACTTAATTTATTCTCAGATTGGTTAAAACTACAATAAACCCTTACTTTAAACAAAGTAAGGGTTAAACTTTTATATTTCGGCTTAAACTTAGTTATTACTCAAAACTAATCTCAATGTTGCCAAACTTTCAATTGAAAACATAACATGGCGATTGTGTTGTTCTTCTGAAATATCAAAAATTCTGATAATTCTTTGAATTTCTGCCAAATCTTTATATGAATCAATTTTATATACATTTTCAATTGGATCTGAAACCACAGACATCATTGCGTTTAATTCTTGTTCTTTCATAATAACCGAGTATCCTCTTTATTCCTATATACATTTATATAAAGTATTTTTTTTTGAAAGAATTGCCTTTTTTCTTTCATGTTTGTTAACATGTCTTAACATAAAGTCAAAATCCAAATATAGTGGCAAAAAAATTTTTTCAGAGTTTTATAAAATATTGAAAAAAGATGTTTAACTTAATACAAAAATTTTCAAATAAAAGACCGACAGAACACAATCTTGGGTTCAGAATTATTCCTCTTGGCACCTATTGCCTGCCAAGAGTTATTTCAACATTGAGCATGCTAAAACCCAGAAAAGCATCAGGCGAAAAGACCCTGCCGTTTGATTTGGGATTTTTTTGGAATATTGACGGTATTATTGATACTCTGGATAATGAATTTAAAACTTTTTATGATGATATAGAACTTGGTCATTTGAACCATGATAAAACAAGAGATTTAGAGGTGCTATTTGATTTTAACCCGAACGCTAAACATTGGGTTAGTGAAAAATTGACTGCCGTTTTTAACCATGAATATATGATGACAAACATAAACGAATTTAAAAGCCGTTATGATAAAAGAATTGAGAACTTTTATGAATATATAAAAGATGAAAAATATGAATTATATTTTTTAATCGCATCTTTTAGTGAGCTAAAACAATCGCAAATTAACAGACTTAAAAATATTATAAACAGGTACAGAAGTAAAAACAGTTACAGCATAATAGTTATCAATCAATGTTCTCATCCATACAAAATCAATGATAAAAATGTATATATAATAAATGAAACTGACGAAAAATTTGATAAAATGCTTCGTGCAAATAATACAAATTGGGCAGAGGCACTAAAAAGGAAAGATGCTTTTCCTGATGCAAAAAATTTTTATAATGATGTAACTGATAACCTAAAGAAAATCATATTAAAAATATAACATATCCGGAATTGTTCATTCTGAACAATTCCGAATATGTTAATAAACAATTTTAAGTCAAAGCAAAAGTCATATCAGCTTCAACGCAAACTTTACCGTCAACGGAACCAACACCGTGAGCTTTGCAGATAGGTCCTTTGAGTTTTGTAAGTTCGATTGACATTTCAAATCTGTCACCCGGTCTTACAATACTTTTGAATCTTGCATTTTCAACTCCTGCATAAAGTGCCAATTTACCCTGGAATTGAGGTAATTTTAGTAAAATCGGAGCAGAACATTGAGCCATTGCTTCAAGTTGTAAAACCCCCGGCATTACAGGATTCCCTGGGAAATGTCCTTGGAAAAACTCTTCATTCATTGTAAGATTTTTGTAACCTTTACAGTATTTTCCCGGTACACACTCAGTAATTCTGTCCACCAACAAAAACGGATATCTGTGAGGCAGCATATCCATAATTTGCTGAATATCCATACTAAACGATTCTTGATTAATTTCTTCTGTCATTTTAATTTATCCTTTCGTGCTTATTTAATTTCTACAATTTTATCTCTCATCATTTTCGCTGTCTTGACATGGACAGCATGCCCTGCTTCTTTGGCAAGAATCTGACATTTTAAATCAAGCGGATTGATGCCAGTTAAATATAAATCTCCAACCAAATCAAGCATTTTATGTTTTATCGGTTCACAATCAGAACGCAAATCAACAGAATAACTGCCATCATCCATAAATCCCAGAGTGTTATCAATATTTGCGCCTTGGGCAAATCCAAGCATCTGATATTTTTTTAAATCACGATAGAAACCAAATGTTCTTGCTTCAATGATTTCGTCCTGATTTTTTGGATTATAATTTACAAATCGTCTTTGAAGTCCGTTGTGGTCGTAATTAATCGCATAAGACATAAAAAGTTCTTTGTCAGGCAAGATTACAAGACTTGTTTTGCCGTTTAAATAATACACAGGTTCAGATACCGTATATTTTTTCTCTTTAGCAAAAAGCGGTTTGTCAATTCCTGCCTTTTTAAAGGCTTCCACCCATTGTTTTGAACTCCCGTCTAAAATGGGAACTTCTTCCTCATTCATACAAATATCAACCGAATCTATATGGCAAAAAGCAAGAGCAGCTGTCAGGTGTTCTGTCAGCATCGCTTTTGCTTTCTTGTTACCTAAAACAACACAATGATCTGTTGCAAGAACATTATCAACATTTGCTTTAAAAGCATCCTGACCTTTGACATAGTACCTTATTTCACCTGAATTTGACGGAAACAAGGTCACTTCGCACGGTTTATTTTTCATCAAACCGTTTCCGCTTATTTTAACTTCTTTTTTTAAAGTTATTGTCATTATTATTATTTAGCCTCTTGCTGCGATTCTTCAAATTCTTTCAACAACGGTTCGAATTTGCGGAATTTTGCAAAAATTTCCTGCGCATCTTTCATTGTTTTTAGTTGTTTGATAAAATCTTTTCTCGGAACGGCAGGAATACCTACAATAATTGATTTTTCAGGGAATGATTTTGTAACTCCTGCTTTTGCTGTAATAATTGTATCCGAACCGATTTCAATGTGGTCTGCAAGACCTGCTTGCCCAGCGATGACAACTCTGTCACCGATTACACAACTGCCTGCAATACCAACTTGTGAAACAATCAGGCATCCCTGACCAACTTTGCAGTTATGACCAATCATAACAAGGTCATCAATTTTTGTATTATCACCGATTACGGTATTTTCAATAGTACCTCTGTCAATAGCGGTATTTGCTCCTATTTCAACATTGTTTCCGATTACAACTGAACCGATTGACGGAATTTTGAAGATAACCTGATTTGAATTATCTTTTTTAATTTCGCCATCTTGTCTTGCGTTTTCAATGTTATTTGGATTTTCGGTTACGAAACTGAAACCGTCAGCACCTAATGAAACACCGTGGTTCAAAATTACATCATTTCCGATTTGAACTCTGTCGCCGATATTTACTCCCGGATGGAAGAAGCAGTTGTTACCTATTTTTACACCGCTTCCGATATAAGAATTAGCAACAATTTTTGTATTATCACCGATAACGGCATTTGGAGAAATTACAACATTTGGTCCTATGCAGACATTTGCGCCGAGTTTTGCACTCGGATCAACAACTGCAGTAGGATGAATATCTTTATTTACAACCGGCGGAACATAGAAAAGGTTTAACAACTTCATCATTGCAAGTCTTGGTCTTTCAACTTCAATTGTTGTTAGTCCGTCAATCTGAACCCCCAACGGAACAAGAGCGGCTTTAGCGGAAGATTTTGCAAGGTTTGCAATTTCATCTTCTCCCAATGCAAGAGCCAAAGTGTGTTCATCACTTAATAGCGGAGGCGCTATCTGAGTAATTTCAGGACTCGCAACTTTAGTCAGCATACCGCCTACGATTTGTGTAATTTCATCTACCGTAAATGATTTCATATATATCTCTCCTTACTTATAACTATTCCTTATGTATAAATTTTACAAAAAAAACACCAAAATAGCCCTTTTTATTGCAAATTGTTACAATAAAACAAAAGCATACTATACATAATTTTTTCTGTATTTTGCCAAGTTTTTACCCGACTGTATAGTTTTAATTCTACGGCATTGAAGTAATAATTATATTATGACAACTATTATTGGTATAAAACTTGAAAACAGGGCCTCTGATGCAATTAAATTACAGGAAATTTTAACCCTTTACGGATGTGAAATTCAAACCCGTATCGGCTTGCACCCCATTGGGGAATACAAATGTAACAACTACGGAATTATACTCATTGAGGTTATTTCTAAAGTTAATGAAATTTATGATGAACTGTCAAAATATTGGCAGGTTCAAACTATGAAATTTTAAAATATGTAAAAAAAGATATATATAACCGGACAAATTTTTGCTTGATGTGATTTTATATTAAAAAGGCAAATTTATGATTAGTCCGATTTCAGCAGGAAATATTAAAACAAGTATATTTTATATAAACGATTACCACGGAAAATCTATAAATATGGAGCGTACAATAAGTGCTTCCAATACTTTTGATGCCAATAATAAAAATAAAAAAGATACCGATACTTTGAAACTATCTTCAGGCGACATTATGATAGGTGAAGATATTACCATAAATAAAGCCGCAGTACTATTTCAAAATTTTATCGGTATAAGAGCAAGTGCTGTAGGTAATCATGAACACGATATGCAAAGTAATCAGAACCAAGTTTTGCAATATGTAAAATTCAATCTGCTTTCTAATAATGTAAAAGTTAATCCACGCAATCCGTGGAGTAGTATTTTAAAATCTTCTGTTGTAGAAGAAGTAAACGGTCACAAATACGGCATAATCGGTTCAACGCCGGTTGATTTATTTACCCGAACAAAATGCGGTCCCCTTCACCGCGATTTTACCGTTGATAATGCTGAACAAACGGTTAAAGATATTCAACTTGAGATAGATAAACTTAAAGCACAGGGCGTAAATAAAATTATACTATTGTCCCATCTTGGCAATACCTTTGAAAAATTTGTTGCAACTCAAACATCAGGATTGGATGTAATTTTAGGCGGTCATTCGCATGACCTTATACAAAGTGTAAAAGAGGGTGAAAATCTTTTATACAACAAGGACGGAGATCCTGTTATAATTACTCAGGCAGGCAAAGACGGTAAAAGTTTCGGAATTTTGAACCTCGAATTTGACAAAAACGGAATAATTAAAAAAGTTCAGAATAATATCGGATACACAAAAGATTTTCACCGTAATATGGCAGTTGAATATCTTTTCAACAAGTTGTTTAAAAACAACAAAGTTTACGGAGAAATAAAATCTGCCCCGCCGGAACCAAAAGACCTTTTAATCAGCCCAAATCCTCACGGATATTTTATTGCAGACTGCATGAGAAAAGACTCTGACTGCGACATTGCGCTTATTCAGTCTGCAAATATAAGAGGATATTTTGAAAAAGGCGAGGTGGATGACAGAATTTTAAATGATATTTTACCGTTTAAAAACGAATTATACAAGATGAGATACAGCGAAAAAGATATTGTTGATGCGTTGAAATTTGCCTGCGAAAATTCTTTTAATTCTCACTCACATAAACCGGGAATGTTTTACGCATCAGGTTTGAAATATACACTTAACGGTAAGGGCAAACTGTTATCTCTGACTTTTGTTGACAAAAACGGAAAAGAAAACCCGATAGATGTCAATAACCCAAGATATGACAAATTCTACACCACAGTAATAAATGATTATTGCGCAAAGGGAAATGATAAGTTCAAAATGCTTGATAAACCGCAGCAGATTATAGAAAAAACAGGCATAGATTCCGCAATATGCGTTGCAAATGTGCTTAAAACCACAAATGAACCTGTACAAATCGTTGACGACGGCAGAATTACTATTGTCTAAGAATAATAAATTTCATGTAGATTTGTAAATTATTTAATAAATATATTAAAGTTTTTCTTTTTCATGACGATTACATCATTGTTAGAAGATTAGAATTTATGTTAAAATAAGAATAAGAGGAGCGTTATGGTTGAAGATTTGGAACAAGACTCGTTTAATATCCCTGACGATTTATTAGACAGTATTCAGCATAATATTGAAAATATAATAAAAACTTTTGATGTTCCCGAAGAAAACAAAATGGAAGTCATTAAGCAGATAAATTATATGTATTCGAGAACAAAATATCTTTCTTTGACTGACGAACTTACTGAACTTCCTAACAGACGCTGTTTTGACAATGAATTTAATAAAGAATTTTTAAGGGCGCAAAGATATAAAAACAATTTAACCCTTGTAATGTTTGATATTGACCATTTTAAACATGTCAATGATACTTACGGGCATCAATGCGGAGATTATATCTTAAAACAGGTATCAAAAGCCGCATTACAAACCTTTCGTCAGACTGATACGATTTATCGTACAGGTGGAGAAGAATTTATGGTAATTCTGACTGAAACAGACATTAACCAATGTATCATACCGCTTGAAAGATTTAGAAAAACAATAGAAACAATGTTACTTGAATTTAATAATCAAAACATAAATATAACGGTCAGTATCGGCGCATGCCAGTATTCTCCCAAAATCAAAACAAAAGAAGAACTCATAGAAAAAACAGACTGTGCGCTTTATAAGGCAAAAAATTCAGGAAGAAATCAAACAGTTCTTAATACTTGCCTGTAATTTTTAAAATACTCTGATATCTAAGCCAGCCTAAAACTACATGCTGAACATTATCAATTCTTATGATGCTTGCATTTGGAGTAACTCCCGGTTTAACCCAGTTAGCAGAATTAGGCAGACCGCCTGCATGGACACCGGTTTTGACCTGAACTCTTGCAAGAAAATAATTTCCGATAGACAAAGCCTTGTTTATAATCATTTTTAGCTGGTCATTTTCGGTACAATAATAAATATATGCAAGTCCTTCCATAACAGTACCCAAACTGCAAGGGCGAATATTATCAATAAAAGCGCCGTAATAACTGTTTTTAGGATTCGTAATCTGATTGCTCAGCACAGGAATTGCCATTTGTTCTGCATAAGCACGCATTTCATCAGCATCAGCAGGGTCTTTTACAAGCAATTTGAACAGTAAATTCTTAATTACCATAACAGACCAATGGTCAAATGGGATATCTAAATCCATACCTTTTCTTGTATGCACAATATTCATTATGATTTTCATAATTGCATCAAGCCATTTTTGCTGAGGGTCAATTTCGTATAAATGGAATAAACCTGCTGCGGCTTCGCCAGGGTAAAATATCGCTTCTGCTTCCTTATCAATAGTATTTGTTTCAAGGTTGTAATAAGCCCAGACATTACCTTCTTCATCCGTCATAGAAAGTATAAATTCACCCAGACCTCTTAAAACAGGAAGTTCAATTTCTTTTTCTTCGTACAGGTTACATAAAGCGCATAATGCAACACCTGCCGCACCTGATTTTGCAATATGAAATTTTATGCCTTCTTCTTCAGGAAAAGAAACTACAACATATCTGTTATCGTCAAGACTTCTCACATACCTGTCAATAAAGTATTTGGAAGAAAGCAATCTGTTTTCTTTAAATTTTGTTTCAAGTCCGACTTTTTCATATTCATACATTGCATACAAAGTTCCTGCATGACGCAAAGAATTGTATATGTCATTTTTGTATGTAATTTCAGGATCAACATTTTGTCTGTACTGAAATCTCCCGTCAGGGAGAATATTTCTGTTTATATAATTCATAGACAGAGCAATTTCATCAAAATACGGCAATCCCCAAGTGTGTTCATGCGTATTTTTTCTTGCATCTCTCCACAAATAAGATACAAACGCTCCGACAAGTATCAGAAATATCGTTGGAATATATGTAGTTGGTGATGATAAATCAAACATAAAACAATTATACCAAAGTAATCTAAAATAATAATAAAGCATTTGTATGATTTTTCATATTTCATAAACAAATGTAACAAAATTGTTAATATATGCAATTCGCAAATAAAAAAATACTTTATATAAATGTAAGTAGTGTGAAAGGTTTTGTGTATTCATGATTGATTTTTCAACAGTGTTATTCTTTTTAAGAAACGGAAATCGTGCTCAAAACGGTGAAGGTGGACGCGGTTTTGTTGCAATCGGTCAAGGAGCAAAAGTTGTTGAACAAATCTGTGAATACGATAATATCTTAGGTAAGAGTGCAAAAAGCGCTGTAAACGCTCTCAAAACAGTTGCGCAGAACGATAAAGTTTTCAACGGAATTTCTAAAGGTGTAAAATTTGCAAGTGAAAATGTGAACCCGTTAATCGTTGTATCAAGTGGGATTAATGTTTTAACTTCAGAAGATAAACAATCAACAGTCATTGCAGAAGCAGGAAATTTAGCGGCTATGTTTGCAATGGAAGGCTGGATGAAAAAGAATTTAGACAATGTTTTGAAAAATTTACCTATAAACAAAAAATGGATGCCTATTGTGAGAGGAATAGTATTTGTTATAGGCTCTATCGGGGCTTCAACTATCGGTTATAAAATTGCAAAAACATTTGCAGCAAAATTAAAAGTCGCAAACGAAAAAGCAGAAATGGAAGAAAAACAACAACACGAAAGTATTGTTCATTTATTCCAAAATCAAAATCATCAAAGCGATTTAGTCTCAAAAAGTCTTGTTTATAATGCGTAAGAAAGTATTTATGTTATAATTTACTTTATTGAGAGGTAAATTATGACTGATATTAAGATAACCAAAATGCACGGATGCGGCAACGACTTTGTTTTTATGGATTACGAGGAATACATAAAAACGGGAATGACACTTGAAGAATTGTCAAAATGCCTCTGTGACAGACATTTTGGAATTGGTGCAGACGGACTTATTATTCCTGTCCCTTATGACGGAGATGATGCCGATATTGAATGGCACTATTACAATTCAGATGGTACGACTGCTCAGATGTGCGGAAACGGAATGAGATGTTTTGCAAAATATGTTTATGATAAGGGTTTAGTTAATAAAAAATCATTTTCCGTAAAAACACTTGCAGGAATTAAAAAGCCTGAAATTCTTGATAATGGTCTGATTAAAGTCAATATGGGCAAACCTATTTTGAAAGATGAAGAAATTCCTTTTTGCTACCTTTCCCCTCGCCCTTTGGGAGAGGGGGCACTTGCATGCGAGGTAACGAGCACTGCAAATGCGGGTGAGGGTAAATACACAATTACAACCAAAGACCGGACTTTTAAAATTACCCCTGTATCAATGGGGAATCCGCATTGTATAATATTTACGGATAATACACCGCTTGAGATGGCGAAAAAATACGGACCAGAACTTGAAAAGCATCCGTATTTCCCGCAAAAAACCAATGTTGAATTTGTAAAAGTGATTTCAAATAATGAAATTGAGATGGCAGTATTTGAAAGAGGCTGCGGAATAACTCTTGCCTGCGGAACAGGTGCGTGTGCAAGCGTTGTTGCAAGCGTTTTAAATAACTTAACAGATAATAATGTCAAGGTTAACTTACCCGGAGGAGTTGTAAATATTGAATGGCAAGGCTCTAAAGATAATCCGAATCACGATATATTTTTAATCGGACCTGCTCAATATACTTTTAATGCAGATTTCATGTTGTAATTAAATTTTTTTTCATGATAAGATTAGATTATACTCAATATAAATAGTAAAAGGAGAAATATAAAATGAGAAAATACGAATTGATGAGCGTTTTCAAGCCAAATCTTGACGCTGAAGAAGTTGATAAATTAATTGAAAAAATCAACTCTGTTATTACTGAATTCGGCGGAAGCGTTGAATCAGTAGATAAAGCAGGAAGAAAAAAACTTGCTTATGATATCCAAAATTTCAGAGACGGATATTTTGCTACAACAATTTTATCTTTACCTGCTGACAAAGTTGCTGAATTCAAAAGACAATTAAGATTAAACGATAACATCTTAAGAACAATGTTTATGGAAACAGTTGGTGTGTAATAAAGCAGCAGGTCGGTATTGCTATGCCGACAACGATAAAAGGAAGTATTTATGACTTTAGCAAAAGCAGCCGTAACAGGCATAGTATACAGAGAACCAAAAACAGGATATACTCAAAACAATGTTGCAGTATCGTCGTTTGTAATGAATATTGGCGAAGGCGGAGAAGAAACACTTGTCAGAATAATTTCAAAAAGACAGGCATTATCTGATGTAATCGAAACATTGTCTAAAAACCAAAAAGTTTTGGTCGGTGGAAGATTACAAACCGGAGTCAGCAAACTTGATGACGGAACAGAGAAAAAAGTTTTTGAGATTGAAGCATCATCTATTGAACTGATGGGCGGAAGTTCAGCAGGTTCAGAAGTTCATCAGGACGGTGATATCCTTAGTTTTGGCGATATGGATTCATCAGGCTCATCAGAAACCGAAGTTTTGATGGATGATGGTGAAATTCCGTTCTAAATAAACTTTCCCCTCGCCCACAGCATCAATAAAGTGGGAGGGGGATGAATTTCTTAATAAGCGAAGCGAATTTAGAAATTCGGGTGAGGGAATTTCCTGAAACCAAAATTTATAACTCCTATGACACTTATTGTCACTTCCCCATAAGGGCTGCAGGGTATAAATATATAGTATGTAGGTTGGGCTCACATGTCCGACAAAAGTAATAGGGCTAGAAAGGCAATTAAAAACATGGCAAAAGTAGAAGATAAGAAAAAGCACAAAAATTGTTCATTATGTGCTGACAAAATCGAATCAATCGATTACAAAGATGCTTCAAAATTAAGAAGATACTTAACTGAAGCAGGCAAAATCATTCCAAGAAGAATAACAGGCAACTGTGCAAAACATCAAAGAATGATTGCAAAGGCTATCAAACAAGCAAGAGAAGCCGCAATTATCAGTTATGTTTTCGATTAATTTGATTTAATTAATTCAGATAAAAAGCGAGAATTTTGTTATTTTAACTGACAGTAGTGCTGTCATCCTGAACTCGTTTCAGGATATCTTACTGATCAGGTTCATACGAGGTTCTCGCTTTTATATTGTAACTAACGCTTTGACAACTTTATAAACTTTTTTAAGTTCTTTTTTAATGCTCATATCACTATACTACATATATTTTTACAATTTTAAATGTGATTAAATTATCTTTATTACTAAAAATAAATAACTAAATTACATGCTTATTAAGTTTTATTAAGTGGATAAATTATTGATGATATTACTTTTTACAATTTAATGCAATTTAATTTCTTATTTTTAAGCAAATTTATTTGCCCAAAAATTTTTATATAAAAGTAAGGGGAAATAAGTAATCAGAAAGGGGAATTATTATGGGAATTGGAAAAGTATTATTTTCAGGAGCCAAAAAAGTCGTTAATTTTGTAAAGAAAAATCCTGAAATCGCCTTAGTTTCAGGTGCAGCTGGTATTGGAGGATTAATTTTGAGCAAAGCCTTAACTATGAAACAAGATAAAGCAGCTGACTTTGTAAATCATTCTTTGTTAATTAATCCTGTCTTAAATCCGACAGGGTGTATCAGGCATATTATAAATCCAAGTGATAATGATACAAATAATTTGGATATGTCTTTAGTCAGGTATTTTGTTGAAAATAACAAACAAAAATATCAAAATGAATCTGACATGACTAAAGATAAAGTTACAAGACTTGCTACTTATGTGATTTACAATAACAATCTAAGTAAAGTGATAGATGCCGACGACGGCGGAAGAATAGAATTTTATACAAATTCTAAAGGTAAAATAGTCGGCTCATTGAATAAGGACCAAGACGGTAAAATCAGAAATATAAGCATTAATCTTCCTAATGGCGGTTCTTATATTGTAAACAGAAACAATGACGGAAGTTTTAATTATCAAATGGATAAATCCGTTAAAGAATTTTACGAAAACGGCGGAAAAGGTGTAAGATTTGCTTAAATAAAATTATGCAGGCAATAAAAAAGCGAGAATTTTAAGATTCTGAAATACTCCGTTAAAATTACCATATTGTATGGTCGGGGCGAGATCCTGAAACAAGTTCAGGATGACAGTATTATTGGCATTCAGAATGACAAAATTCTCGCTTTTGTTAATTATTAAAACTAAATTCTATTGTTGAGGAGCGTTTAACAATCCGTAAACTGCATCCCAACCGCTTATACCACCTCTGATTTTGAATTTTGCAATCTTATCAGCGGTTGTTTTTTGTGCTTTTTTGTATGTTTTGTCGTGTTTTTTAACCAATTTTTTGTTAGCATTTCTTGTTTCGGTTGCGCTTTTAGCGTAGGTTAAAAAGTTTCTGTATTCGTTGCAGCCATAACCGACTTTCAATTTTTCAGGATATACATAGGCAATGTAATCATAGATATTCAATGCTTTTTCAGCATTTGCAGGACGACCTATGATTGTATCCCAATATGTACCTGTTTGTTTTGTATAAACAACGATTGCAGCAAGCGGATTGTAACCTGCAGTCACCATCAAATTAACCGCAACCAAATCTGCTTCTTTATCTTCTTTTGTAGTCTGATAGTTAGATGCGAAGGTCTGAACCGTTGCAGATGTTGTAATATTTGTGTTTGTTGTAGATTGAAGCAAATTCATAACCTTATTTTTTGAAGCATGACCAAAAATGATGTGACCTAACTGATTTGCAACAACTGCTGCAGTTTCGTTGTCGTTACCCGCAAAAGCAAGTTCCGCACTTGAAACATTAACAATTTTTGTTGAGATAAATTCAGAATTGTTTGGAGTATCCGAAACAACCATAAATTTTACATTTGTTGCAGGAATACCGCTTTTGGTAAGCAATTTTTCCCCGACTTCCTGTACTTTAGATGCAGGATTGTAAGTTGTTGCAGCAACAGATGGTATTCCGACCGCTATTGCAACAAAAAGACTTAATAATACCTTTTTCATAAAACTATCTCCTTAATTATCTTTGTCGGCTTGGTAAAGCCGACCTACTCTAAATAATATCCGTATTTATTCAATACACAACAATATTTTAGACCAAATATTTTTTTTTGTAAAAGGTATTACTTAATCGATAAAATACAATTTTTCTAAATTTTCAATAATATCTGCCATTGAAGACTCGATACGCTCCAGTTGAACTTCGTCATTGTATTTTTCAACAATATTCTCATCAATTTCTTCAATTGGCATCAACATTTCATTAGCACACATTTTTTAACCTGCTTTCTTTACTTCTGTACCAACAAAAAGAACCCTCAATTTTTGAAATTGATTAATTTAAAAATAATGTTTACAAAACTATACATAAACTATTTTTTATTCAGGCTTAATCACAGACAAAACATACTTGTCATCAACAAAATATTTTTGTGCGCATTTTAGAATTTCATCAGCAGTGACAGACTGAACCTGTTGCTTAATGTTATTGGAATAATTGTAACCTAAACCCAAAACATCAAACTTGGCATAAGAACATGCCTGCTGAATATTTGTTTCTTCAAGAAATTCATACTTGCCGACAATATTAGTTTTTGCATTTTCAAGTTCCTCTTGACTGACAGGAGCAGATTTAATTTTTTCTATTTCTTCATTAAACCCTTTCAGACAAGTTTCAATATTTGTCGGAGCAGTTGCAATATAAATCATAAAATTCCCTGCAAGTTTGTAGGTTTCATAAGAACTGCGAACGACATAAGCAAGTCCTTTTTTATCACGAAGTTCTAAAAATAATCTTGAACTCAAACCACAGGAACCCAAAATTATATTCAGAAGTACAATGGCAGGGTAATCTGCTTCTCCATAAGTCGGCAAGAGCCAGCCTTTGATAATATGTGCCTGATTCAAATCAGCACGGGTATTTTGCGCAGTTTTCACAGTTTCAAGTTCAGGCTTCGGTATCATAAAGTTACCTGCGGTAGATATAGGCAACTTCCCGACAGTTTCATTGATTTGGTCAAATATTTTGTTTTTATCAAGTGTTCCTACAACCGCCAAACTTTTTTTACTGTTATTCAAAATATATTTAAAAGCATTTATAACATCTTCTTTTGTAACCTTGCCGATATTGTCTAAAATACGAACAAGCGAATTACCGTAATAGTGATTTTCAAACATCTCACGATAATAAGCATCCATTGCAGTTGTACGGGGAGAATCGAGTTCTGCCGAAATTTCTCCGACAAGTTTTGTTCTTTCTTTTTCAAATTCTTCAAATGTAGAATTTTTCAAAATATCATCCATAAGTTCGAGCGCTTTTGAAAAATCTTCATTCAGACAAACAAACTTTACTCTCAGATAGTTTGGGAACAATTCGCTTGAAAAATCTATTGCATATTTTTCAAATTCGTTTGCAAGTTGTTCTGAATTATATTTTTTAGTTCCCTGTAATAAAAGTCTTGCCATCAGGGTATAAATTCCTGCGATCTGCTCCGGCTGATTTATTGAAAAATTCAGACATAAAGCCATTCTTGGAGTATTTTTATTTTGTTTATATATAAATTGGACATTATTTTGTAATTTTAAAACTTCAGTCATAATCGCCTCTCTTATAGTTTGAGTTTAGCATAACGACATACAAAAGACAAATAATACAAATAATAAAAACGAGAATTTAAAAATTCTCGTTTTTTATTTATTTCGACTATATTCTACACTTCAATTGTTTCAAAAAGGTCATTAACCTGTGCTTTATAAGTTTTTTCTTCTTTTGGTACTTCTTGTTCCGGTTTTACCTCTTGTGCAACTTTTTCCGGTTTTGCAATGGCATCACGAACTTTTGATGCTAATACAGTTGCAGCAGTAATTCCAACACCCATTCCAAGATATGTCAACCAAGCGGCACCATTGAATTTGTTTAGCAATTTATAATTTTTGGGTGATAAAACTCCTTTTGCCAATTTTGCACCTTTAACACTTGCAAGACCTTCTTCCAAGATTGTTGGTAATGTTCCTAAAAATGCCAATTTCCCACAATTGTCTTTTATAAATGTTGTAACTTTATCAACAACACCTGTTGGTTGTTCTCCTTCTGCTTTTTTACGTTTGAATATTGCCGTTAACATTGCTACCCCGGCCAATAGCATTCCCGGTTGACGGGATTTTTGAAGAATTTTACCAATTTTACTTGCATGTTTATTCAATGCATGTCCCATTTCGTGGAATGATGCGTAAGACATTTTATCGGTATTAACATATATTTTATTTGTATTAGGCACAAAACAAGCATTTTTTCCCTCTACAATGGCACTTTTTGCAGTTTCTATTTTACTCTTTACTATTTTTTCCAATTGTGGGAATTTCTTAATCCATTTTGGTATTGCCTTATTTATATCTTTAACATCCGTAATATTTTTCACATTTACAAATTCTGTACCATATTTTTGAGCGAGACCTGATTTACCAAAAGCTTCTTTTGATGCTTTAATAAATTCTTTTCCTGTTGCACTTAGTTCCTTGCTTACAAATTTATCAAAAATTGGGTTGTATTGCTGAATATAATTTAATCTCTCCATTTCTTTCAAAGCACCTAAAACAGGTTTTCTGAAAGCATTTTGAATTGGTTTCATTGCAAGACTACCTGCCATATTTGCAGCTATTACTGCACCTGTTGTTGCTGCTACACCCGGTTTTTTGTAAATATCACCATTTTCTGTGTGAATGTACTTTTTACTGTCATAATTTCCCTGAATACCACTAACATTAACCATAACTAACCCTTTTCCTTTCCGTAATAAAAATACTAACCTAAATTAACCTTTTCCCTATACTTCTATAAAAAATTTTTGGTTGATAAAATTGACAAAATTTTAAAATGTGCTTTACATTTCGTTACAAATATATTATTTATAATATGATATAATTTGTCATAGAGGTAAGTATGGTAGAAATTCGTTGGATTCAGAGGTTTGAAAATTTTAAAAAAGCAAATGAAAATTTGAATCAGGTTGCTGAATGTATAAAAAATAACGGAATAGATAAAATTTACACAATGGCTCTGATACAGGCTTTTGAAATGGCTTTTGAACTTGCATGGAAAACAATAAAAGATTATCTTGAATACAATGGAACAAAAACTGACACTCCAAGAAACGCCATAAAAGAGGCTTTTAGTGCAAATTTGATAGTTGAAGGTCAACAGTGGATTGACATGATGGAAGCAAGAAATAAAACTTCGCATACATATAAGGAAGAATTTGCAAATCAAACTGCACAGGAAATTTTAAATATATATACTCGAATACTTTCAGATTTAGAAAAGAAATTAGAAGGCGAAATCAATGGATAAGTTTGGTTTACCTGAAAAAACTTATGAACTTATTAAAAATTATTTATCTACAGTAAAAGAAATTGATAATATAAAGATTTTTGGCTCAAGAGCAAGGGGGAATTATAAACCAAACTCAGACATCGATTTAGTTTTGTTTGGAAAAGACTTAAATGAGAAAATCATTTTGCATATTGCAACAGAGCTTGATGAACTCCCTACACCATACAAATTTGATATTTTAGATTACAAAACAATTGACAATGAAAATTTAAAAAATATCATTGATAATTTTAGTATAGATTTTTAAGTTTTATGCTATACTAAACCTATGGTAAACAGGGTTCAATCAGGTACGGTAATAGGTTTAAATGCCTATAAAGTATGGGTAGAAACGGATGTTATAAACTCGCTTCCCGGTATGTCAGTTGTAGGATTGCCTGATGCAGCGGTAAATGAGGCGCGTGACAGAGTAAAATCTGCCATAAAAAATTCAGGATATACTTTCCCTTCACAAAAAGTAGTTGTGAACCTTGCTCCTGCTGATGTAAAAAAGAACGGAACAGGCTTTGATTTGCCTATTGCAATAGGAATTTTAATTGAAGAAGAAGTTTTAACCTCTGAAAAAGTTGAAAATTATGCCTTCATCGGGGAACTTGCGTTAGATGGTTTAATTCGTCCTATTACAGGCGTTTTACCACTTGTTTTAGGATTAAAAGAACAGGGAGTAACAAATGTTATTGTCCCGAAAGAAAACGCAAAAGAAGCGGCACTGATTGAGGGAATAAATATTTACGGAGCGCAGAATTTATGTGAAATTGTTGCGCATTTTACTGATACTCAAATTCCTGTTACCAAAATTAATGTCAAAGATTATCTTGTTAAAAAATCTAATGAAGAATATATATTTGATTTTAAAGAAGTAAAAGGTCAGCAAAAAGCCAAAAAAGCACTTGAGATTGCGGCGGCTGGCGGGCATAATGTTCTTATGACAGGTTCTCCGGGGTCAGGCAAAACAATGATGGCAAAATGTTTTCCGTCAATTCTTCCGCCTCTTGAACTTGAAGAAGCTCTTGAACTTACCAAAATTTACAGTGTTTCAGGTCTTTTATCTTCTGACGAACCGCTTGTTGTAAAGCGTCCGTACAGACCTGTTCACCATACCGCTTCGGCAAACGGAATAATAGGCGGCGGAAGCAACCCAAAACCGGGAGAAATAACACTTGCTCACAGAGGAGTTTTATTTTTAGACGAAATGGTGGAATTTCCCCGACAAGTGTTGGAAGTATTAAGACAACCGCTTGAAGACGGTGAGATTGTTATTTCCAGAGCGACTCATTCTGTTAAATATCCTGCAAAATTCATGCTTTTAGGCGCTATGAACCCATGCCCGTGCGGATTTTTGGGTGATAAAGAAAAACAATGCACCTGCTCTGATTTTCAAATCAGCAGATATCTGTCAAAACTCTCAGGTCCATTGTTAGACAGAATTGACTTGCAAATAGATGTACCAAGACTTACTCCGACTGAACTTTTAAACGCAGAACCGCCAAAAGAAAGTTCGGCAGACATAAGAAAAAGAGTAATAAAAGCAAGACAAATCCAAGGCGTACGCTACAAAAACGAAAATATTCTGACAAACTCAGAATTAACACCAAAGCTTATAAAAAAATACTGTGTTTTAGATGAACAATCAAAAGAAATTTTAAAAACAGCAATAGTAAAATATCAACTCTCAGGCAGGCGCTACGACAGGATTTTAAAACTTGCACGAACCATAGCAGACCTTGACGAAAGCGAAAATATTACGGCAATACATCTCACCCACGCACTTCAGTTTAGAATGTTCCAACTTGAACAGTATGGAAAAGGTTAATTTTTAAGTTTAAATAGCAAAATTTTAAAGGTATTAAGAATATTTATCAATCAAAAATAAAAATATTTCTGGCAATTATATATTATTTACCACAAAATTTTGGCAAAATGGTTATCCCTAACGGATAATCACCCACCCAAATTTCTAAATTTCACATTCTGTTCAATTCTGTTCAATTTGAAATTTCTCCCTCCCTCACGAGGGAGGGTTGGGGTGGGTGCTGATTTTAACCTATTTTTGTGGTAACTCCTATATAGTTACCATATTTTTTATTTATAGAACTGTTTATTAATGTATTTTTTATCAATTCTCTCATACCACTTTTTAGTGCGTTTTTGATTAAAATCTTTCTGCATAAAATCCACATATTGAGGATAGTCTATTCTTTCATCCGCAAGTTTCTTTATTGCGTATTTTTGAGCAGAGTCATTTGTGTCCATTTTTTTGAATTTAAGTTTTTCATAAAACGGTGTAGATTCTTTATACGCAACAAGAAATACATCAGAAAATCTTTCCTTTGATGAATCCAAAACTTTTAACAAAAGTTTTTTGCCTACATTCATCCCCCTATATTCCTGACTTACAGCAAGTCCATCAATGTATAGAGTATCTTTATCTCTCAGGTGTTTGCCTAAATCCATAACTCTTGAATATATTGCACCAACCAATTTTTGAGAACTGTTTTTTATAAGAATTACCGTTGTATCTCTGTCTTTGAAATACTTTTTGTAATCTTTTATACTTGATTCAATATAATCATCATAAACATCTTTTTCCAAGGTTGGTTTACGGCACTTTTTCCAAAACGGATGAGAGGATGTATTTGCGAATATATCAAGGAAAAACTCTCCGATATTTTTGTAAAAACATTTCTTATACGATTTTGAATAATCTATTTCACTGCAATACAAATTTCCCTTTGATGTCCTTATTTTAAAAGGTTTTATCGGGCAATTAAGCGATGAAAAACTTATTGAATTTTTATAATTATTTATTTGCATGCAAGCGTATTAAAACATTAAAATATTTTTTTTTGCCTAATTTTTAATAATTATGCTATACTAAACCTATGGAGAATAAAATTAAAGTCGGGTTAATTGGTTTAGGTACGGTAGGAAGCGGAGTTTATAAGACTTTGCAAAATTTTGATAATATTGAAATTGTCAAAATCGCTGTTCATAATAAAAAGAAAAAAAGAAATATTGAAAATCTTGATGAAAATATTATAACTGATGATGCCTATGAAATCGTTAACGATCCGCAAATTCAGATTGTTGCAGAACTGATAGGCGGAACTGAACCGGCTTTTGACCTTATAAAAACGGCAATTAAAAATGGCAAACATATTGTTACCGCAAACAAAGAACTTCTTGCAAAACATGGAGAAGAACTTTTTAGTTTTGCGCAGGCAAATAATAAAGTCATACTTTATGAAGCCGCAATAGCTGGCGGTATTCCATTGATTATGCCTGTCAAAACAATTCTTGCAGGAAATAAAATAAATAAAATTAAAGCAATTTTAAACGGTACTACAAATTATATTCTTACAAAAATGGATGTTTTGGGCGCATCTTATAATGATGTTTTGGCAGAAGCACAAGATTTGGGTTACGCTGAAACTAATCCGACGGGCGATGTTGAAGGGTTTGACGCCGCATATAAAATTACAACACTTGCAACAATTTCATTTAAAAAAAGAATTAAATTTGAAAATGTATATCGTGAAGGTATAACAAAAATTCTGCCCGAAGATATGAAAGCCGCAAATGAAATGGGATATAAAATTAAACTTATAGCGTCGGCTGAGTTGAATGATGACGGACAGGCTGATGTAAGAGTTCATCCTATGCTTGTACCAAAGTCAAAGACACTTGCTCACATTGATTATGTAACAAATGCTGTGACTTTAAGCGGATATCCTGTCGGTGAAGTTACTCTGTCCGGTCCGGGTGCGGGCGAATTCCCGACTGCAAGTTCGGTTGTAGGAGATATTCTTGCAATATGCTCTGAACTTGGCAAAAGTGATTATATTCTTCCTATGATGCGTTGCAATCACAATGAAGATGCACAAATGATTGATATAACAGAAACAAAAAATAAATACTATTTATCCATAAAAGCAAAAAACAGAATGGGGGTAATCGGTTTAATCGGTACTGCCTGTGGGAATAATCATATAAGCGTAGAAAGTATTGTTCAAAAAGAACTCAAAGAAAATTATGCGCAAATAACGGTTATCACTGAAATTTGCAAAGAAAAATCTATGCTTAAACTTATTGAAGAATTAGAAAATAATGATAACATTTGGGGCGTCAACAGCCTTATCAGAGTTTGGGTTTAATTAAATAATTATTTATTAAACTATTGTCTGTCTGCTTCTGTGATATCAGTTTGTGCCCACCAATAGAAACCGTCTGAAGAATTGTCATTTTTTCCTCTTGCCCATATAGAAAGTTGTTTTTTACCGACGTCATAATTAATGGTGTAACCATACTTCCATTTATCATCAGCTGAATTTACTCCTAAACTGTCTAAGTCAATACCATAACTTTTTATCAATTCCGGCAAGCCACTTTGTATTTCGTTATAAGCCTTACTTCCCGGATATTTTGAGTTGATTGCAAGTTTGGTATCACCCCCATTATCTTTACCATAAACGGTAAACTGAACAGATTGAATATTTTTATCCTGTAATATAGGAAGTTCATTATCTACAAATGCTTTTTTAAATGCATTTGCTATATTTTCCATATTATCAACATCGGCTCGCTTACGACCTTCAGGAGTAGATAAATCGTATTTTGGCTGCGGAGCCGCTTCTTCTTTCCCGTTACCGCCCAAAAATGCCGCCAATGATGCATTAGTTGCAGGCCCTACACTACCATCATGAAATACTATCGGGAATACATCCCCCATACTGCCGTTGGTAACTTTGCATGTCGTATTTGCACTGATTACTGTATCTCCATCTGCACAACTTACTTCCCTATTAGGAGGATTAGGACCGTTTACATCCACAAAACCCAAACAATTTTTCAATTTTCCGTTTGTAAGCATATCGGTTGTAATTACCTGTCCGACACCTACTCCACATCCTTTTGCGTTTGCATCAAACGCTACAAATGCCCCATCTGCAAATGAAAAGAATAAATAATTTGCGGGGTTTAGCGTTTTTGTAGTTACCGCATACGGAGTAGATTCATTTGCACCTTTTACATTTCCGTATTTCCCCAAATATGTTTGCGCTGAAAGTGTGTTATTAAATAATCCGCAGAGGGAATACTGTCCGCCCGATAATTTATCACTTTTACAAGAGGAGTCCTCACTTATTGCGGTCAATGTTGAATAATCCATATCGTATTGAGCCTGAGCACCTATTGCAGCCTGATTTAATGTAGATAAAGATTTTTTATACTGAGTTACAAACTTTTTTGAATTAGAATTCTGTATCAATACAGGAATTGTAAGGGCAGCGACAACACCGATTATTCCAATCGTAATAAGAATTTCTGCCAAAGTAAAACCTGTTTTATTTAGTAATTTCATAAATACCTCAATAGTTGTTATCAATGTAATAATACAATATTTGACATACTTTTGTAAAGTTTATTTTATTCTTTGTAACCTATATAAGATAAGTTTCGGTACAATCCGTCATAATCAAGACCATAGCCGACGACAAACTTGTCATCCACCTCAAAACAGTAATAATCCGGTTCAATATCGACTTTTCTTGTAATTTTTTTATCCAAAAGTGAACAAAATTTTAAAGTTTTTACATGAAAATTCATATTTATAAAATCAACCAAAAATTTAGCCGTAAGACCGGTATCAACAATATCTTCTATAATGAGAACATTTTTCCCGTTTAAATCAGGAAGTTTTATATCCACCGCATTAACTTTGCCTGATGTTGTAGTTGATGAACCGTAACTCGAAAGCCTGATAAATTCCATTTTTAACGGCATATCTAAATGTCTTACCAAATCAACCGCAAAAACAACAGCTCCTTTCAATACGCATATCGCAATTACTTCTTCACCTTTATAAAAACTGTTCAATTCCTGCCCGAGTTCTTTTATTCTTGTTTGCAATTGTTCTTCACTATATAAAATTTTCAAATCTTCTAATTTAATTTCCATTTATTTTTACCTCAATTTTATGTGTCGGCTTTGTTGTAACCTTAATTTTATCACTTAATCCCAAATCAACTGCCCAAAGAATTTCATTACCATGCGCAAGAAAAAGAAGTTCATCTTTTTTGTGATTAGGGATTTTTTTGGAATTAAGATATTTTTTAAGTTTTTGATGACCGTCCATGCCGAAAGGTTGGATAATATCACCATCTTTTCTGTTTCTTAATTCAAAATCAAAATTTACGGTGGACAAATCCACGAAAACAACCCTGCCAGAAGGCTTATAAGTTTTGTCAGGAATGTCGTCACATTCCCGAATATTGACAGTAATTCTTCCATTTTTATACTCTCCGGTTTTATTTATTTTTATTGAAATACTTTCTGATTTTTTTTCTTTTATGAGTTCAAAATATTTTTCGCAGACATAAAGATTGTAGCCTGTTGTTACTGAACAAATTTTGCCTGATTTTGAATTACAATTTTTTTGAATAAAATCCAAAAGCGTTAAAATTCTTTGTCTGTCATAATCCTGTGGAACAGTTGGTGTAACAAGATTATAGACAAGACGCATTTGCAATGCTTTGGATAAATTTAAAAACTCTTTTGTATTAAATTTATTCTCATTACAAATTTTATTTTCAATCAATTCAATATATTCATTGACTATTTGTTCTTCTTCTTTTGCACTTTTACTTAAAGTATTCAGACAATCTGCTATATTGGTATTAATTTCTGATAACAAAGGCAAAATATCACTTCTTATGAGGTTTCTTTTGTGAATTTTATCTGCATTCGAACTGTCATTATTCGGATTTAATCTGTAATCTTTACAGTATTTTTCAATTTCGCATCTTGGAATTTCAAGCAAAGGGCGGTAATAAATATCTCTTTGGCCTGCAATTCCCTGCAAACCGTTGATACCCGTACCTTTTGCAATTCTATAAATCAAAGTTTCCGCATTATCATTTTTGTTATGAGCAGTAAAAATTATTTTTGAACCAAATTTTTTTGCGCATCTTTCAAAAAAATCATAACGGGCATTTCTTGCTTCTGTTTCTGTTTGGGAAGTAAAATCAGAAAGTTTTTCACTATAAAATTCTACTCCGATTTTTTTGCAGAAATTTTTACAGTTTTGTTCTTCAGCGTCACTTTCTTCTCCGCGCCAATTGTGATTTAAATGTATTGCGATAATTTTGTTTGTGCATATTTTATACAGACAATCAAGCAAACACATTGAGTCAAAACCGCCTGAAAATGCAACAAGATAAATATTATCCGATTTATCTATATTAAAATGTTTTAAAAAATTTTTGACAGTTTGTTCAATTTTATTCATTATTATTTAATCAAATGTTTTTTTATTCCTTCTCGAATTTCCAAAACATCTGTTCCAAGTTGTTCCAAAACTTGCATAGCAGTTGATTCAGGTTCAGTCGTAATAGCCCATAACAAATCGCAGGATTCAATTTTTGTTTTATTCGATTTTTTGGCAATTTCCCATGCAATTTCAAGTACACGCTTCGCCCGCTTTGTAAATGATATTTCTTTATCAAAATAATTACTGTCAGATCCGACCATTTGACCGACAACTATTCTTGCATCTTTTATATTGATTTCAAGTTCATTTAATACAACTGCACCAATTCCTGTTGCTTCACCAATTATCCCAAGCAAAAACATCTCTGTCCCAACTACACTTTTGCCCATAGTTCTTGCTTCTTGTTTTGCAAGACGCAAAATTGTAAGGGTTTCGGGCATCTCTTTTTCTATTGGTTTAATAATTGTATGCGCCAAATCATCATCATTTATTCTAAATTCTTTCAATATATTATAAGCAACTCCTTTTTTGGATTTTAAAAGTCCTAAAATCATGTGCTCGGGCAAAACTTCGGAGGAACCGAGTTCTTTTGCGGTTTGCTGGGCCAATGTCATTGCTATAAAGGCATTAGGAGTAAAAACAATTTGTCTGCCTTCGTATTCGGCACTTCGGGATTGAATTTTAGACAGTTTATCTTCAAAAGCACTGTCCGTAATCCCAAACTGTGCAAGAATTTTTGATAAATTAGAGTTCTTATCCTCAAGAATTGAACTGATTATTTGTTCTGTTCCCAAAATTTCATAGCCGGAAGTTGAAAGTTTTGATACTGCGCGTTCAAGCACTTTTGAAGACTCATTATTATCAAAGAGTGTATCTGTTTCCTTTGTAAGGTCAATTTCCGGTTCTTTATTTTCCTCAACCTCCGGATGAAAATCTTTTTTGACTTTTCTCTGAACGAGTTTTTCAATCAAAGGTATTGATTTATCAATATCAAATCCCAAAGTTTCAAGGTAAGAAGAAATTTTTGAATGTTTGTCATTTATTACCGCAAGCACAAGATGTTCATAGTGAACAGTTGCATTGCCCGATTCATTTACAAGTTCCATTGTTCTCAATAAAATGCGCTTAAAATCATCACTGAAAGGTATTGCAGAATTCATATCAGATTCTTCAATATTCAGACTCAGATAAATTTCCTGTGCAAGCCTTTCATAAGTAATATCATAAGAATTAAAAATTCTTGCACAAAAGCCTTTTGCCTCTTTTACAACAGCAAGAAGCAAATGTTCGGATAGAACTTTAGAGGAATGATCATATATAGCAATATTTTGCGCTTCTGCTATTACATTAAGCGCTTTTTCGGTAAATTTTTCAAACATAATTATTCTTCGTCTTCGTCGTCTTCGTATTCTTCTTCTAATATTTTGTCAACATAATCGGATACTCTGTCAAATTCATCGTCATCTTCGATAGTTTCAAAATAACTCATACCGTCTTCTTCTTTGTAAGTAACGATTATTGTATCGTATTCTTCATCTTCTGCATTTGACATATCTGCAAGGATTGCGTATTGTTTGTCCTCAAATTCAATAATGTCATACAGTGCGCATTTGATAACATTACCTTCGTCATCTGTCAGTTCAATCAAATTGTTTTCTTCTTCAGTCATTTTTTACTCCTTTATTAATTTATTTTTGATAAATACTGTTCAAGTATTATACAAGCGCTTTCTACATCTACAAGTCCTTTATCTTTTCTGAAATCTATTTTCCTTTGGCGTAAATTTTCTTCTGCGGCATCAGAAGTCAATCTTTCGTCTTCAAAAACGATTTCATAGTCCTTTATTTTTGAAACAAATTCTTCACAATTTTGCGCCTGAAAACCCTTTGTCCCGTCCATATTGATTGGTAATCCCGCTACGATTTTTTCAACATGATTTTCTTTGGCAATATTTAAAATTGTTTCAATGGCTTTGTCTTCGGGTTCTCTTGAAATATAAGAATGTCCCGTTGCCGTAACCAAAAGGAAATCGCTCAATGCTATTCCGATTCTTTTTGTTCCTATGTCAAGAGCCATTACTTTATACATCAGGATTTCACCCAATTCTTTTCTATGTATTCTATTTTAGCCGAAATATTTTCATCTGTAAACATTTCAACATTCAAATCTTTATTATATTTTATTAGTATAAGATATTCATAAATGCTTCGTTTTAAAAGTTCGGTTAAAAATTTATCAAAAAGTTCATCATTGAAAGTTAAACCGTATATTTCTCCGGCTTCATCATCTTTCCCTATTACGTATTTTATGTAAGCGCAAAAAATGAGTTTATCTGCCCAGGATTTTTTTTCTTCTTCATAAAAAATTTTATCTTTATAATCAGCGACTAATTTATCTAAATCTTTTGCATCTTTCAAATCCGACAAGAGTTCATCAAATTCATCACTGTAATCAGCATCTAAAAACCAATGAGAAGAAACTTTCATTTCATCAAGTTTTTTTATAATACCCGAATCAACTTTTGAAGGTAAAATCTGATTTTTTACGGCAGATTTAATTTCTTCTTCCTCGCAGTCAATATCAACAAGCAAATTTCTCCAGCAAATATATTCATAAGGAAGTTCCCAATCCGATTTTGAATATTCAATAGTTTTTATTTCAGCATTATATAGAATATTTTTGAAATACTCAGGTGCAATCGATACAACTTTTTCATTTTTCAAAAATTTTTCAAGAATTTTATCACATTCAAATTTTGAAATATCATAAAACCCGAAACAATCTCTTATTCCCGTATCGAGATTTATAACTATTGATATAAAGCGCAGTCTTTCATCTTGGGTAATTCTTGTACAAATCATAGCACAATCGCCTCGCCCATCAGGGTACGTAAGATAAAACTTGTCAGGTTTTGTTTCAGATAATATTTTTTTATAAAACTCTTTTGAATTATCTGTTCTCATGCCTGACATTTTCAGAGTTGCAAGACTTTTTCTGATTTTTTGGTTAAGTTCACCTGTGGTATGCTTATTCATCCTTTCAAGAAGATTCAGCGCAAGTTGCGATTTTGTATTACCAAGCAAATTTAATGCCTCACGCCCCTCAGGACTGTTTGGTTTAGACTCAAAAACAGGAATAAGAATATTTGCAAGAGCATCTGATTCAAAATCTTTTTCAAAGGAATTTAGCAGGGTGATTTTATCTTCGGTATTTATAGTCGTAAGAAAATCCATAAAATCTATTTGAATTTCAGGATTTATTATTGCGCTTTTAAGCATCTGTTTTGTATTTTCATCAAGAATTTGGTCGGCATCGTCAATATAATCCGAACAATCTGCATAAGACCAGTCAGCATCAAGTTCTCTCAACATATTTAAAATCATTACCCGAATATCCGCGTTGAGATTTTTATTTTTCATCAATTCCCACAAACCTGCAACAAGTTCTTCTTTGGGGGCAAAATGTTCTAACAGAAAACAAGTAATAGGAATTTTTTCTTTTGCAGAATTTGGAAGCTCCTTAAACAAAAGTTTTGTTATAAGCGGTTTATCTTCCTGTGCATCAAGCAGTTCAATATCATCAAGACAATCTTTTATATCACTGACGGAATTTATTTTGGCAAGTAATTTCGTCAATGTTGTCTTTAATTCAAACGGGTTAAGTTGTTTCAAACTACTCAAATCTATTTAGCCTTTCCCCAAAATGCTTTCAGAATTTGCTGTGCCTCTTTGCAAGGTATTCTGTCTTCAAGCACAAAATACTGCAAAGCAATCATAGTACACTCTGAACAAATATTAACCCCAGGACCCTCAATCATTTTTATAACCTGTGTATTTGGTCGTCCGCAAAAACTGCAATATACAAGTTCCTGCTTTTGTTCTTCTTCTTTATGTTCCTTTACTTTGCTCTTTTTTGAACCAAGACTTACTACTTTATCATCTGACATTTTAAACTCCTTTAATAAGTGAATCGTGAGTTGTCTTTATAGTTGCTATCGCATATTTTACAAACGGCAAAATCTGTAAAAGTCTTTTCACTTTTCACTTTTTTATTGTAACTTAAATTAATCAAATTTGCCATAAATTCATAATTAAATTATAATAAATTTACAACCTTATTATTTTTAAGAGGGAATTTATGAAAAAGACACTACTAATTGTGAGCGTATTACTTGTTGCCGTAATTTCAACGGCTTGTATTAATAATTTTGCGGTAAGAGATTTGAATAATAAAGCGCAGTCATACATGCAAAAAGGGGACTATTCGCAGGCAATTGAGCGTTTAAAATCAAGTCTTGATTTAGACCCGACAGTATTTGAAACACACTACAATCTTGCTATTGCTTATACAAAGGCGGAAGATTATCTCAATGCCTCCGATGAATATGAAAAAGCACTTGAAATTAAACCGAATGAACCTGATGTGTTTTATTCACTTGCTACCGCACAAAATAATCTTGCATCAGATATTGAACAGGGCAGAGTAAGATTGAATGTAGACGGAAATCTTTATAAACCAAAAGCGGATGAAGTTGATTTCAGTGAAAAATATGAAATGAACGATAAAGAACAGGAATTTGTAGCCGAATACAAAAAAGCCGCAGTTATAAACTATGAAAAATATCTGGAACTTAACCCCAAAGCAGACGATAAAGACGAAGTTGAAAAACAAATAGAATATTTGTCAGGCACAAAAGAAAACACCAAAACTCAGGAGTAAAAGCGTGATTATACCTGCACAACACGATATCGCATTTAATTTATTCGGCATATCGGTTTATTGGTACGGAATAATTATGGCAATCGGAATGTTTTTTGCTCTTGTTTGCGCAAACAAACTTTTTAATATTAAACATCCGGAATTAAAAAAAGATATTATTCTTGAATTTGCACCGATAATAATTATTTGTGGAATTGTATGCGCAAGATTATATTTTTGTATTTTAAATTCTCAATACTATTTTGCACACCCTTTTGAAATTCTTGATATAAGAGAAGGCGGATTATCTATTCACGGCGGTATTATAGGCGGAATTTTGAGTATGCTTTTTATTGTAAAAAAATATCAACTGAATTTTTTTAGCGTAATAGACCCTGTTGCGTGTTCGACATTTTTAGGTCAGGCTATTGGCAGATGGGGTAATTATTTTAACTCAGAAGCTTACGGATTTCCCGTTGCAGGTCAAAATTGGGGATTATATATTCCGCAGGGAAAAAGAATTGCACAATTTTCACAGTACGAACTGTTCCATCCGACTTTTCTATATGAAAGTATTTTAGATTTTGTTGCATTTATTATTCTTGTAATTTTATACAAAAAAATCAGCAAAGAGTACAAAGGACTTGTATTTTACGCTTATCTGACAATCTATGCGGTAATAAGATTTTTTATAGAAAAAATAAGAATTGACAGCGCATTAAATATCGGATCTGTTCCTGTTGCACAGGTCGTATCTGTTATACTTTTTGTAATTGGTATTCTCGGGATAATTTTTACAATAAAATCTAATACTAAAAATCCATCTGCATAAAATCATCTTCTTTTTTATAATTCTTTTTGGCTTTTGAGTTGCGAACTCTTTCGTTTTTCTTTTTTGTGCGTTTTGAAACTTTTTTGTACGCATTATCAACCGATATTTTTGTAATCGGGTTACCTGTTCTGCGGTCAAAAAATACAAGCCAAAAATCTCTGTTTAAATTATCAACAGAGAAAGAAACATCTGCAATAACCCTGTCACCGGGCTTTATTTGTCTGAACATCAATTTAGTATTGCCAAAAATTGACGGGCTGAATTTTACACCGTAATCATTTTCAAGCGCCATATCAAAACCTGACAAAGTCTTGTCTGTTGACATATTTGATATCAACAAAGACAAAGTTATTGTATTAGCATTTCCAAATGGGTCTTTTTCGTGTTTAACATTGTTTATATTTATATTTATACCCTTATAAATAATTTCTTCTTTTTTCAGGGCTTCTTCCTTATACACAGGCAAATCAACAGAGGTATTTATTTTTACTTTTATCTGGTCACCGGGAGCAATAAGAACTTCTCCGCCTTTTCTTATTAACGCAGCACCAAGCCCAACCGCTCCGCCAATAGCCGCTCCGCCTGCAATTGTATAACCTTGAGAAGCAATTGCAGCCTCCAGCCCCAGCCATTGCAGAGCAAGCATACTGCCTACCGCACCGCCTGCAACCGTATAACCGACATCCTGCGCAACAATTTTTCCTGCTTCCGCAACCGGATGGAGTTTTGTACTCATTTTGCCTTCTATCTCAATTTCGCGTCCGTCAGGAGTTATAAGATAATCAAACGACAAATCCAAAGATGCCATTCTGCCAAGACGCTTGTTACCTTTTATCAAATCTATTTTCCCATGCGCCTTTGTTCCTTTTGGGATAATAATTCCCTTATCGCCGTATACATCTGATGTTACTTCCGCAAAAAATTCATCACCTTCCATTGAAACCGAAGAATCAAGCACCTGTGAAACCGTCATATTTATAACATCATGACGGTCAAGCGTTTCAATTTTGCCGGTAAACAATTTTGAATAATCTTCCTGATAATTCCCCGTTTCGCTGACTGAACCCTTTAAAGGCTCTTGTGCTAATGCAGTATTAAAACCCAAAATTGCAACTATTAAAAATGCGCTCAAAAATCTTCTCATACAGCGATTATATCCTATAAATTCACTTCGGGCAAATATTAGTTTTGTTCCTGATTTTCAGCGACTTCCTGTGCAAGTTGTTCAATAAAACTATTAATTTGTGCCGGTTCAAAACAGTTACAGGTGTTCCAAATAAGTGTTGTAGGAGGTTCTGACATTAAAGGACTCGGATATTCATTATGACATTTCCCCTTTAGCATGTTAGCAGAACCGTCAACCTGAGAGCGGAATTTTGCACAACAACTGCAGATTTTTAATGTTAAACCGTAATCATCCATTTTTGATTTTAACTGCTGGAGCGCATAAATCATTCCCAAATGAGAGTCAGTTGTATATTTTTTGTTTTTATAAATAAATCTTATTTTTGCAAGTCCCGATTCTGTTGAAATAAATTCAAGTTTACATGGTCTTTCGCCAAGTTTAGTTATTACTGCAACATCTATTGTCAATTTATCGGCATCTTTATCCGAACCTGACCAAATCTTTTTGAGAACATATCTCACCGGCGGAAAATTCTTTATAATATGGCAAATTGAGTACAACGGATGAAATATCAGCATAACAATTTCTTTTTTAGTCATTTTGGCATTTACAAGACTTAAAATGAAAACGCCCAATAAAACCACAGCAGAAATTATTACCGTATTCAGACTTACAATAAACTTATGATGAACAGCATACAAAATTATCGCAAGATAGGATAATGTTATAAGCCAAAAATTCGGATTAAGTAAAGAACAAACTTGTTCAATAAGCGGAAAATTCGGGCTTAGAAGATTTTTGTAATTATCCTTGATTAGTGAAAATTTCTTTGTAAGACGAGGATTTTTAAATGTGCAGTCCTGACCGTAAACATAGGACTGAATATTCGGGTTATACACACATTTGTGACCTGTTTTGGTAAGTTCAAGACTAAACTCAAGTTCACTGTTTATATCTTTAAAATTGATTTGTTCAAACTCATCAATAACTTCTTTTTTTACAACAAATAATCCTGAATCAACAACTGTTGCAAGTCCGCACAAAGTTCTTGCCTGTTTAAAAAAGTTTGCAATATATTTTTTATAAACCGCTTTTATTTTATCAACTATATCAAGATTTACCCTGCTTATACTGACTTCGCCGGTTACTGCATCATTTCTGTTGATGGCTACATTTGCAAGTGTCAAAAAATTTGAATCTACACGCCTTATGGCATCAATAAAAATATAAGCGTCAATATCTTTGTCATCTTTTATATTATTTATAAGCATTGTTATTGCCTGAGATTTGCCTAAAGTTCCTACATCCTGAATATTTAGAACATGGACAAATCTGTCATTTTCAAACATTTTTTCCGAGCCATCATTGCAGTTGTCAAGAACTGCATAAACTTTAAAACTTCCCAAAGGATAATCCTGCATCTTTAATTCACTTATCAATTCTTCCAAACCTGCTTTGTTATTATGTGCATAAATAATAACCGCAAGATTATTTTTTACAGAATCATAAAGAGAATATTTTTTCTCAAGAACAAACAGTTTGTCTTTAAGATTTCTGCAAGCAAGAACAAACATGTAAAGGGTGTAAATTATTAAATATATATACAGAACGAATAAAATATATTTCATAACATCCTCTCTATAAACAAATTTTAATAAAAACACAACAAAATTTCAAATAGAGCAATTTTATTACTTCTCATAAATAACATTATCGGTAGTTTTTGTTTTATCAAAACTACCCTGCCCCATTTCTTTGACCGCAAAGAAACGGGGCGCAAAGAATTATTACTCACTTTGTAATGTCTCGTATATACCCTCACCCGTTTTTCAAATGCTCATACTTCGCATTGAAAAACTACCCTCTCCCATCGGGAGAGGGGTAGGGTGAGGTGTTAAGCGCGCGCCGTAGTTTTAGGCGCGCTAAGAGATTTTTGCCTGAAAGGCAAAAACACATATTACTGCGTCAGCAGTCTCATGCCGCCGCAGGCGGTATTGTAATCAGCGAAGTTTTCTTTTCTTTGGTTCATTTCTTTTCTTTTGCATCGCAAACAAAAGAAAAGAAATGAACTTCATATAATGTTATTTATGGTTCACACCGTAACCAAACATTGCAAAATCATATTTGACAGGGTCATCAGGACAAAACTCTTTCAATTTGTAGGTTAATTCTTCGACTGCTTTAAAATCATTAGACTTACGGGTTAAAAGCCCCATTTGTCGTGAAATTCTCCCTACATGGACATCTAACGGAATAAAAAGTTCCGACGGTTTCATAAACTTCCATATACCAACATCAACACTTGATTTCCTGACCATCCACCTTAAATACATACACATTCGCTTCATTGCACCATTATTCCGAGGATTAGGTATCATGTGGTAAAATCCTTGTCCGACACATTTATCTGCTCTTGCATAAAAATAATCAACGACAGTTTCAAACATTTTACCCTGTTCGTGTCCGTATCTGAAAAGTTCTTCAAGACCATCTGTCGTGCGGTATAATTCTTTTAAAATTTTAAATATTGAAATAAAATCGACAGGTTTCCCAAAACGATAATTGAAATCATCTATCAATTCCGGTTCAAAATTTAATATAAAATTCAGCGGTTCATTTTTGGCTATATTTAAAAACAAATCATCAAGTTTTTTTATAAACTGAGCTCGGCTCCCATAAGCGAGTAACGATGCTATAAAACCCGCAAGTTCCACATCTTTTTTATTTTTAAATTTGTGAATAAACTGAACAGGATCATTTTTTATAAAATCTTTGTTTTCATATTTTAAAACAAGACTGTCAAGTTCTGTTTTTGTAATCATATTTAAGAAATCTCTCTTATAAGTTCCTGTGCTTCTTCACACTCAGGGAAAGTATCCACAATTTTGTCAAGATATCCAAGAGCATTATCAATTTCTTTAAGTTCAATGCAGCATTTTGCAATATTTAACAAAGTATTGATATTGAGCGGGGATTTTTCTAACATATTATTGAAAATTATTTTTGCCTGTTTAAAATCTTTCAGGTTGAAATAGCAGAGTGCAAGCAAATTTTGAGTTTCAGGCATTTGCTCCATCTCAAAAGATTTAATAAGGTAATCTTTGGCACGCTCAAAATCTTCAGAAAGAAAATAAATTCTGCCTGCAATAAAAAATAAAAATGCTGATGCAGGAGATTTTTTAATTGCGCTGACTATCTGTTCTAATGCAGTATCAATTTGTTTTAAATGAGTTTTATTTAATGCGGAAAATGCAAGAGCATTTGCATCTTCAGGTTTTAGTTCAAGTGCTTTTTGATACATTTCATCTGCTTTTTCAAAATCAGAAGTTGCATGGAAATAATTTGCATACTCAATAACTATTGAGAAATCATCACTTGCTATCTCATAAGCCTTTTCAAATTCGTCTTTTGCATAATCAAAAAGCCTTTTATTCAGATAAATTACTGCCAAATCCTTATGCGCTTTTGCAAAATCGGGTTTTAGTTTGCATACTTTTTTGAGCATATTTTCTGCCCTGTCTGTATCTCCTGTTTTTATACAAAGCATTGCAAGTTCATAATACGGCATAAAATCCGTACCGCCATGTTTTATAATTCTTTCATAAATTTCTTTGGCTTTAGAAATTTGTCCTGTCAAAATATAAGTTGATGCAAGTTTTTTCAGAATATTAACAGATTTGGGGTTCATCATACTTAACTGAATAAGTATAGAAATTGATGCCTCATACTCTCCGATAATTTGCAAACAACTCGCAAGATTGAATTTGTAGGTTGTTTTTTGCGGATACGCAGCAGAAAGATATTTATAGTGTTCAATCGCTTCGTGTATTTTATTTGCTTTAACCTCAGATATTGCCCACGCTATAATATAACTGTCATCATCAGGTTCAAGTTTGTGTGCTTTTTCAAAATATTCACATGCTTTTTTATGTTCATCCTGCATTTGTAAAATTGATGCAATATTAAAATATGCAAGTGAATCTGTCGGTTCAAGTTCAATTGATTTTTCATAAGTTTCTTTGGCAAGGTCAAGTTTACCCGTGGTAAGATATGCCGTACCCAAATTGTTATACAACTGGACATTTTGTGGGTCCAATTCTATTGCTTTTTCGATATATTTTATACTGCCTTCAAAATCCTGTGCAGCCATACAGGCTGTTCCTGCAATATAATAAAAGGCATAATCATCTTTATCTGCATATTTAAGTCCTTCTTCAACATATTCTATAGCTTTTTTAGGCTCTTGCGCTTTAATCTGAACTATTGCCATACTTTTATACACGTCCACATATTCGGGGCGAAGTTTTATTACTGTATTATACGCATGTTTTGCTTCAATAAGTTGCCCTAAATTATCGTAACAGCAACCTAAATAATACCAGCATATTGCATCATCCTGTTTATACTTGATAATATCTTCAAGTATTTTTCTTGCGTCTTCATAATTTTCTACATTTACTTCACATAGCGCAACTAATTTTAAAGCATCAACATCCTTTTCATTTTCGGTAATTATATCCGATAAAAGTTCTTTTGCTCTTGCGTATTCACCTTTTTCTATAAGGTTGTATATTTTATCAATTTCTTTTTCTTCCATAACAAAAATATTATATCACAAGTTCATTCGGTATTTCATTCCTAATTTTATAATTTTATTAATAAGTTCCTGAGGTAAAATAGACATAATTTGGGCAAATTTTGCATCAATCCCGACCGTATAGGAAGATTTCGGATTATTTAACCTGTCAATTTTTACAATTAAATCAGCTACTCTTGAAACCGGCAAACCTTTTTTAGTATTTTTTAACGCATTATTTTTTACAAAATCAAGTTCTTTTTCGTAACCTTTACAATTTTCAAGATATTCAAGGTTTGCATTAACAGATTTTTCCCATATAGGTGTTGCAATAACTCCGGGTTTTACAGAAACAACCTTTATATTTTTATGATTTTCAAGTTCAAGAGCGTTAAAAAATATGTCTAATGCTCGTTTTGATGCGCAATAAGGGCTTATAAACGGGAAATTCCCAAAACTTGACATTGAACTTATATTAATGATTTTGGAATTTTGCAAAATATCCATAAGATGTTGAGTAAATTCTATATGAGAAAAAGTATTAACATCAAATTGTTCTCTAAGCCTGTCTGTATCTATTTTTTCTATCGGACCTGCAACAACATTCCCGGCAACATTTATCAAAGTATTGATATGATTTGTTCGCTCTTTTATATAATTACAAGCATCAATAACGGATTTTTTATTTGTCATATCAATATAAAAATATTTCACATTTTCAGGAATTTCAGCAGGTAATTTTTTTTCGTTTCGGTAACCCGCAAAAATCAAATTTTCGCTATTTGAGGACAACTTTTCCAAAACAGCCTTGCCGATTCCTGATGTTGAGCCCGTTATTATATATGTTTTTTCCATACAATTATCTTTCTTTATATGCTTTTTAAAGCGTAGCATATTTTGCATAAAAATAAAATATATTTTTTTGTAAATAAGAATTTGTATTATAATTTTACTATGAATACTTTGTTTAATTTTGATAAAAGACACGGAGTGGTAATCGGTACGGATGAGGCCGGCAGAGGGCCTGCAGCAGGTGGAGTGTTTGCTTCTTGTGTATATTTTCCTGAAATTAAACCAAAATTAAAAAAAGAACTTGAAAAATTAAATGATTCAAAAAAATTATCTAAAAAAGCAAGAGAAGAACTTTATGAAATAATTTTAAATAATTCCGTAAATTCTACTGTTTGCGTAGAGGTTGACGAAATAGAAAAAATAAATATTTTAAACAGTTCACTCAAAGCAATGAAACTTGCCTGTGAAAATGTTATAAAACAGGCAAAATTAAGGGATTTTTTGACAATAATCGACGGGAACAGGCTGATAAAAGATTATACTTACCCGCAAAAATTCATTATAAAAGGAGACGGGAAATCCGCATCAATCGCAGGTGCAAGTGTTCTTGCAAAAGTTACCCGTGACAGATATATGGAAGAACTTGATAAAGAGTTCCCAATGTATGGATGGGCGCATAATGCAGGATATTTAACAAAAGAACACCTTGATGCGATCGATAAATACGGACTTTGTAAATATCATCGACCTTCTTTTTTGAAAAAACATTTTGAAAAGCAACTGACATTGTTTTAAAAAGTTGCGATATATTACGAATTTTCCTCTTTGTAATTAATCTGCTAAAATTTTGATGGAGGAATGTGACTTTTTGCCTAAAATCATTAAAATATAACGGCAGGGTGAAAAGTGTAGTCTTAAAGGGTGGTATGGCTGTAAATACGAACGATATACAAGATTCTATATCTACAAAAGAACTATACAGAGAGTATAGTTGGTATAAAGATTCGTTTTCTTCTCTGCTTCAGGAGGCAAGTGACAATTTTTTTACCAAAAATTTCAGAATAGAATTTATCGGACTGAGCAAAAATATTAACTGTCTTTTGAATAATGAACCGTGTTTTGTTACCAAAATAAAAATTGATGATGAACACGATATGTTTTTCCGTTTAACCGAAAAAACTATTGATATAATTCTTGAAAAAGTTTTGGGTAAACCTAAAAATAAATTTAATATAAACAAAATTTCCGAACTTGAAGCAAAGATTATCACTGCATTTAACAGTTTTATGTTTGATTCTATAAAACCCAAAATGAATATGCCGGACCCGACTCTGCTTAAAAGAACAAATTTTGATATGATAAATCTTACTTTCATATTGAAAGATATAGTTCCTGAAAATAAATCGGCAGGCAAAGTTGTAGTAACTTTACCGCTTGCGCTTTTGTCTCCCGAAAAAGTTGAATCAAAGGGCAATACTTTTGCAAATACTGATTTCCCCGAAAGCGAAATTTTTGCCAAAGTTATTATGGGAAAAATGAGATTCCCTTTATTTGATATAAAAAGTCTTGAACAGGATGATGTTGTTGTATTTGAAAACAGTGATATTCATAAAATGACACTATCTATTCAGGATGAACTCATAGAAATAAATCTTAATCCAAATATGGATTTACTTATACCTCAAGAAGATGATACGGAAGGAGAAAATATGGCTGCTCGTAATATATGGGACAGTATAGAAGTTGAGATGAATGCGGAATTTGATTCCGTAAAAATCACTCTGGCAGAATTAAAAAACATAGAAGATGGTCTTGTCGTAGATTTGACTTCTCTATATGACAATAATGTAACCCTCAAAGTTGAGGGTAAACCTATTGCAAGCGGTAGTCTTGTGATTGTAAACGATCGTTATGGTGTCAAAATCAATAATGTAATTGCTAAAGGTACGCCAACACCGGTTGAAGGTGAAGAAAGTTCTGAAGAAAATGAACAATCTTTTGCCGAAAATGATAATTACGAAGAAGAAACAGAATCTTCTCAGACATCTTCAGGCGAGGGCGAAGATGAGGAAGATGATTTTGATTACAGCGACTTTGACCTTGATGATGATAACTTATAAGGGGAATAGAGCAGATGAATATAGCACATTATATAATTAGTTTTACGGTTTATACTCTTTCAATGTCAGGATTGATTGCTCTTGCGTTGTTTGTTTATAAAAAAGTTACCAATATAAGCACCACCAACAAAAAAACAAAAAGTCTGACTATTGAAGAAACTATGAGTATTGGACCAAGGAAAACTCTGATGATTGTAAAAGCAAATAATGAAAGATTTTTAATAGCATCAGATGTCGATAAAACTACTCTCATTTCAAAACTTAACGAAACAGAAAATATTATTCAGACTGTTACTAAACAGGAAATAAAAACTGAACAAGGGTCTGAAAATCCGGTCGTAGATTTGGAAAAAGTTAAAAAATCTATTGAAAAAGAAAATATGAATATTTTATTTCCTAAGAAATTAAAAAAAGAAGAAAAAAAATCTTTACAACCAAAGCAGGAAGAGCCTAAAAAAGTCGTACAAACTGATACTGATACAAAAGGGCAAGTTCATCTTGAAGTTATTTCAAATAAAAATCCTAAAGGGGCGGAACTTCGCAAACAACGTTCATATATGCAAACACGAAGAAGAAATGTAACAATTGAAGTCGGGGAAATAAAAAATCACGGTTTTTCTACCATAAAAGAATTGGTACATAAGGTAAATGAAATATAGTACGGGTAAAATAAATGGATCAGTCTAACGCATTAAATCCTATAATACAAATATTGATAGTAATGACGGTGTTTTCACTATTACCGTTCATGTTTTGTGCAATGACAAGTTTTTTGAGATTTGTAATTGTATTTTCAATGCTCAAAACTGCAATGGGTACTCAACAGGTCCCGCCTGCAATGGTAATTATAGGTCTTTCTATGATTTTGACTTTCTATACAATGGGCTCAACTTTTCAAAAGATGTATGATATGGGTTCTGTGCCATATCAGGAAAAACATGATATGGTTCTTGCGCTCAATGAGGGTTCAAAACCACTGAAAGAATTTATGCTAAAACAAACAAGAGAGGGAGATTTGGAGTTTTTTGTCAATATGACGCATAAAGTTCGCCCGAAATCTCCTGACGATTTATCAATTTGGGAAGTTGCACCTGCTTATATCATAAGCGAACTGAAAACCTCATTTGAAATCAGTTTTGTAATCTTTGTACCATTCATAATTTTAGACCTTGTAGTTGCAAATATATTGCTGGCTCTGGGTATGTTTATGTTATCACCGACAATTATTTCAATGCCTTTTAAACTGTTGATATTTATTGCCGTTGATGGTTGGGCTTTAATAGTACAGGGATTAGTGTCAAGTTACAATTAAAAAGGATAAAAAATGTTAGAAGTTTTACTTGAATATATGGCAAAAGGATTTTTGATTATGCTTGCAATATCAATGCCTTGCGTATTGTGTGCGGCAGGAATTGGTCTTGTTGTCGGTATTTTACAGGCTGTAACTCAGGTTCAGGAACAAACTATTGCTGCTGCTCCAAAAATATTGGGTGTATTTCTTGTAATTTGTATTGGCGGAGTCGGGTTTATTAAACTTTTAACAAATTTATTTCAGGAAGGTGTTGTTCTTGCATTCAATACTGTTCCTCATAATGAAAAATTTGTACTTGATTCAAATTATCATCAATATACAACACCATTTGCCAAAGAGATGCGTGACAGATTCAAAGATGTTGATTCCGTTGATTATATAATGAAACATCCGGGTAAATTACCTTATATTGATAAATATAAACGAGAAAGATATCTGCCGGCACAAAAAACTCCAATGCCGAAAACAAATTTTGTTGAAACAAAAAGAATTATGGGGCAGTAGTCTGAATGGATAATTTGCTCAATGAATTAATGAAACTTTTTCCGCAAATAAATGCCTATTTTATGACAGGTTTTTTAATTTTTTGTCGTCTGTTAGGATTTTTTAGATTTGCACCGATATTTTGCAGAAAAGAAATTCCCGGAATGGTAAAAATATCTTTCGCAATTTTACTGACATTTATTTTTGCTCCATTATTATCTCCTGAGCAGGTTATGGAAAATACGGATTCTTTTATTCTTTCGGTATTTTTAAATTTTGTAGTCGGCGCAATGATAGGTTATATGGCAAGACTGATTATTATTGCAGTTGATTGCGGGGCGGAAATGATAAATATGCAAATGGGTTTGACTTCCGCAACAACGCTTGATCCGTCAAGTTCGGGGCAGGTATCAATTTTATCAAATATTATTGCATTGATGGGTATTTTAATTTTTATCAATGTCGGCGGAATTTATTGGCTTTTTAAAGCGATAATGCGAAGTTTTGATATTTTTCCTTTATATGCAATTCACATACCGCTTTTAAAAATCGCAAATATGGATTTGCTGATTAAGTTATCTTCAAATACTTTATATATGGGCTTACAGATTGCATCTCCGATATTACTTGCTACTTTGGCACAGGATATTATTTTAGGGGTAATTTCAAGAACTGCACCTCAGGTAAATGTATTTCAATTAAGTTTCTTATTCAAACCTGTATTGGGTGCAGCGATTATGGTTTGGATTTTGCCTATGTTTATGAATGTAATAGAACAGTATTTTTTGAGTTTCGCTAATATTATTTAAAATTTTTATAGAAATAATTGAATTCTGTTACAAAACACAACACTTAACTCAAAGGTATAATTAAAAACGAAAGGAGTTAAGTAAAATGTTGACGAAAACAGAAAAGAAAGAATGTATAAAATACTAAATTGCGCTAATAAAGCAGGATAAATTAAAGAAGAAAAAAGGTCATTTATCTCAAATAGAAAGAGATAAAATCACAATATTAAAAAGCGAAGGACTAAGCATAATAAGTACCATAGTTGGGAGAAAGGAACGGTAGAAAATATGAATGGAATAATAATAAGGTTCTTTCCAAAAGGAACAGATTTTAATACAATAAGAGCAGAAGAGATTAAACGTGTTGAAGATTGGATAAATAACAGACCAATGAAAGTATTAGGATTTAAAACACCATACGAAAAATATCTGGAATTAACACAATTTTCTTAAGTGTTGTGTTTAATAGAAGAATTCACCCTATTTTATATTGTAAATAATTGTAAAAAATTTCTGATTGATATTTAAAGTTTTTACGTAAAATTCCGACATGATTTTATAGTAGCAATGATTTGAGGTATTCCATGGCAATAGATGGTGTCGGGAGAAAAAAAGTTGACATAACACGAATTACAGGCGGCTTGGAAAGAAAAAATCTTAAAACTGACCAGGAACGTTCTATTTTTGATGCCATGGATACAGATCATAATGGAATTCTAACCGATGCAGAAATAAAAGACTTCAGAAAAGGTAATAGTGCGAATGGTACTGAAGGTTTTGATGCTGATGGTGACGGTGTGATTACCAAAAGTGAAGCAAAGAAATTTATTAAGGCAAAAGGTCTTAAAAATCTTGATATTAAAAATCAGGATGTGATTGATTTCTTAAAAAAATATGGGGAATACTCGCAAAATACGGCTTCTGCCGATATTACAGAGGAAGGTATTGTTGTTAATTATAATGACGGCTCAAAAAAAATTATTAATCCTGAAACAAGGGAATACAAAATTATAAAACAAGATGCTAATACATCTGCTACTACCGCAACATTATTTAATGCCGATGATGTTTTGCAAAGTGAAGTTATTGAAAACGGAAATGAAGTTGTTACTACAACATTTTTAAACGGTAACAGAGATGCTGTAAAAAGTGTTGTTAAAGAAAATAAAGGTGACAATACCACGACTGTTATTACATACGATGCTACGGGTCAAAAAATTGAAAGTGAAGTTATCACAAACAATGCTACTAATGAAGTAACGACTTATAATTATGAAAACGGTATCAAAAAAGGTAAGAAGGTTGTTCGAGGGACTACGGAAACATTATATACAATCGACGGGGATAATGAAGTAAGAACTTCAATGATTGAAAATAAAGGAATAGATGCAAAAGAAACTCTCACTACTTGGAAATATAATGATGATAATACTGTTACGGAGGATATAACCTGCCAGGGGCAAAATCTTCATACCGTGAATACTTTAAATAGTGAAAATCACAGATTAACTCAAACAAAAGAAATTGATGGTGCTACTTATAATGTTGAGTACGATGGTCAAGGCAATACAACAGGTATTGTCATTCAACGAGATGAAACATTAAAAAGTCTTGCAGAAAAGTTTAATTGCAGTGTTGAAGATTTAAAAAATTTAAATGAAGGGGTAACTTTTAAGCCCGGGCAAACAATCAAGGTTCCGACTGAGCTTGAAGCTGATGATGAAAGATTACAAAACAGAAAACCGGCTGATAAAATTCAGGCTGAAATTAAGCACGAACAAGAAGTTGCGCGCCAAAGAAAACTTGCAAGACAAAGAGCAGAAGCAGCACAACTTAAAAAACTCGGTTTAATCAACCGTAAAGGAGCAGGTCAAAAGATAAAGGGTGCTTACGACCTTGGACGTGGTAAAGGCTATAGAGAAGAAGAATTTACCGTTATTGGTCAGGCTTCTTATGACAGAGTTATTGCTCGCAATAAAAAAGGTGAAATTGTAGTTCTTTCTACCGAGCACCATAAGAACGGATGGAAAGGACCTCGTTTGGTTTTGAAAACAGAACATGTTGTTAATACAGAAACTTTCCGTACAGGTAAAAAAGTCAATGTTGGCGGAAGAGATGTCGTAATAACGAATCAATCTGTTGATGGTCACGGCCGTATGCTAGCGGTTGATTCTGAAGGCAGAGAGGTTGTTATATCAGGCGGCAAACGCGCAGGTGATTTATCTGATAGAAAAATCCTAAATAATTCTTATTATCAAGCATCAAATGTAGCGGATATT